>NZ_CP107942.1:3554166-4172500 GCF_036053395.1 Actinoplanes sp. NBC_00393
GACGACCAGCACCGAGACGAAGATCTTCGTGGCGACGGAGAAGTCGGCGAGCCTTCCGACGATCGGATTACGACTTGCCGTGATCTGCGTCCGCGGCGGTCGCGGGCTCCCGCTCATCGACAAACCTTCCGGATGCGGACCAGGGTCTCTGCTCTGCCCATCGGCCGGGCCTCGGCGATTGTGAGCATTCCGCAAGACTTTTTTCTGCGGGGCGCCGTCGGCGACTGATCAGTCTCGGCGGCTCCCGGCGTGCCGGAGCGCGAGCGTTGCTGCACCCGCCCCGAGCAGAGCGGGGATGCCGATCAGGGCCACGGCGTCCAGACGGCTGTTGGCGTCCTGCTCCAGGTACGGCTCGTTCAGCACCAGGGTGTACAGCAGAAAGCCGCTGATGATCAGCAAGGTGGCGGCCAGGACAGCCAACGTCGTTCGCCGCGCTGCTCGAAGACCCCACACCACCAAGACGACAAGAGCGACGACCACGGCGAGCTGCCAGTACTGGAACTCCATGTCGCTCCCGCCTCCGTGCCGTTCGACAGTAGGCACCGTAGCAGCGGGCGTCACCCAGTGACGCAGGCGAGGTAGCCGTCGATGAGGTGGTGCAGGCGGTTCCGGCCGAAGCTGGATCCGTGTCCGGGGCGGGTGAGCCGGACCGGCAGGCTGCGGAGCCGCCGCAGGGAGTGCGCGTACTGCTGCGGGTCACCGCCGGGCAGGGAGTCCAGCAGCACGTCGTCGTAGATGACGTCGCCGCTGAACAGCGTGCCGTCGTGCTCGTCGAACAGCACGATGCTGCCGGGGCTGTGGCCGGGCAGGTGCAGGACCGTCAGGGTGTGCTCCCCGAGATCCACGTGGTCGCCGTCGGTCAGCGGGTGGGTGCCGTCCGCGGGCCGGACCCGATAGGCGCCGGGATCGTAGCCGTGGTGCGGAACGGCGGTCAGCAGGACCGGTGGCAGCGGTGCGTCCAGGCCCATCTGGGCGGCCAGCACCGGGCCGAGCAGGGAACCCGGGACGGGGTCGCCGACGCGCTCCAGTGGGTGGGCGCCGACCTGACGGAACTCGTGCGCCGATCCCATGTGGTCGAGGTGTGCGTGGGTGACGACCAGCAGGGGTTCGCGGCCGAAGCGTTTGCGCAGCAGGGGCGCCAGGGCGGTGACGCCCAGGCCGCAGTCGACGAGCAGGTCGCGGTCGCGTCCGCGCAGGTGCCAGGCGTTGGCGCGCAGCAGGGGACGGACATGCGGTTCTTCGATGAGGGTGGTGCGCTCGTCCAGTTCGGTGAGCCGAAACCACTGCGGCGCCACGGGCAGATCAGCATTCACCACCTCATGATCCGCAGTGATCGCTTACCGGGCCTCCCCCGCCGCGGGTAGCCCGCTCCCTCCATCGAGGGAGCGCCGGTATCGGATCGCGGTCAGGGGCACGCCGCGGGCGTCGTCGGTCTTCGACGCCCCGTCGGTGCGCCAACCGGCGGCCTCGTAGAAGCGCCGGGCACGGTGGTTGGCTTCCAGCACCCACAGGATCACCTGCCGGTAGCCGGCGTCGGCGAGCCGGCGCAGGCCGGCGTCCATCAGCAGCCGGCCGGCTCCGCGGCCCCAGTGCTGCGGCAGGACGTAGACGGCGCGGACTTCACCGACAACGCCGGGGTCGGTGTCCGCATCGCTGCTCGGTGCGACGTTGACGAACCCGACGACACCGTCAGCCGCGTCGTCCAGCACGAGGGTTCCCGCCGGGTGCCGCTCGGATTCGAGCAGCTGCTGCCAGACCTGCCGGCGCCGGGACGTATCGAGCCGGTCCAGGTACGCCGCGGGCATCACGCCGCGGTACACCTGTTGCGAGGTGCGGGTCTGCACGACAGCAAGCGCTTGGGAATCAGCCAAGGTCGCTGGTCGGACGATCACCATGAGGCTCAGGTGGTGAAGACGGTGAAGGCGACCTGGTGTACGGCGCCGCCGGCTTGGAACTGCAGGAACAGGCGTTTGTCGCCGCGTTCGGCGAAGGCGGCGTGGAAGGCGAGGACGCCGTCGGCCGGTGGGTCGCCGGTGGGGTTGGCCGGCAGCGGGTGCAGGTGTTTGAGGCCCTGGGTGCGGACCTCGAAGTTGGACAGGTGGGCGTATGCGCCCAGGTAGGGTTCCAGCGTCGCGGGTCGACCGTCGCGTAGCACCTGGAACTGCAGGGCGGTCTGTGTGCCGGAGGTCAGGTCGGCGGTGCCGTCGAGGCGGCGCACGGTGTACGGGCCGGAGCGTGCCTCGGCCTGCGGGGCGGGGACCGGGATCATGCTGGTGTCGCCGGCGATGACGAACGGCAGGCCGAGCACGGTGGGGTCGGCGCCGGCTGGGCGGCCGTGCGGGACGAACTCGACGTACACCCGGTAGGCGCCGCCGTCGGCGATGGTCACCGGGGCGGTCCAGGCGCCGTCGACGACCTCCGGGTGCAGGTGCTGGTAGCCGGACAGGTCGTCGCGGAGCACGTACAGGTGCACGGGTTTGGTGTGGATCTGCTGGAAGTCGGTGGCCGGCCCGTCCGGGCCGGTGATGCGCAGCGACACCGTGCCCGGACCGCGGCCGGTGGGCAGCGCGAGGGGCTCGGCGCGGAAGCCGTCGTAGGTGTCGGAGAGCCCGTCGCTGTGGAAGATGGCCGGCGATGGCGCTGGTGTCGCGGCGGGGCTGCGGCTGTCGGTGAACAGGTAGGCGGCCCCGACGAACCCGGCGACCGTCACCGCCGCCATCAGGCGGCGGTGACGGGTACTGGTGTCGGTGGTCAGCTCACGGCCGCCGTTCCGGTGGGCCGCACCAGGAACAGGCCGACGCCGATGCTCTGCACGGCGACCACCCCGTTCTTCAGGTACGGCAGGACCATCCAGCTGCCGCTGTAGCCGGCGGCGTTGGAGGCCGGGTCGACGTCGAAGTAGCCGACCTCGGGCAGCCTGGCCGACGCGGCGGCGGTGGTGTCGAGGATGCGCAGGCCGCCGCGGTAGGACGCCTGGAAGTGCCGGTTGCCGACCGTGTAGCCGTTGTGGTTGACGAATTCGCCGCGCGCCGCGACGTCCTTGCCCACGTACCGGGCGGCGTCGAGCCGTTCGATGTTGTAGACGAAGTCCGGGCTGCCGCCGCGGGTGCTGATCGTCTCGTCGTTGACGATCATGTGTTTGTAGTCGCTGGTGGCGAATCCCTGGTGGATGAAGCTGGCGCCGGGATGGGTGACGCTGGACAGGACCTTGATGTTGGCCTTGTCGGTGACGTCGAGGATCTGGAACCGTTTGCCCTGGCCGGTGTAGTTGAAGGCGATCTCCCGGCCGGTGAACCTGGTGTCCGGGCCGGCGTAGTTCACCACGACCGACTCGTGCGAATACACCTCACGGTCGTAGCAGGCCACCTGCCGCAGCGACAGCGGCGTCTTGATGTCGTAGATGGTCAGGCCCTTGCGGCAGGTGTTCGCGCCGGAGACGTACAGGAAACCGGTGTTCTGATTGATCCACAGGGTGTGGCTGTTCGTCAGTCCGGTGAAACGGGCATCGGCGGTGAAGGTCTGCGTGGTGGTGACGCCGCGCAATTTGTTGAGGTCGAATACCTGAATGCCGTGCGCGACGGAATCCTTGCCGATGTACGCGTAGTTGCGGTACGTCCGGATGTCGCACCAGGACGAGCTGAGACCATTCGCGGCCGGCAGGTTGCCGAGGTATCGCGGGTTGGCCGGGTCGGTGACGTTGACGAAGGAGACACCGTTGGAGCGGCAGTACAGGATGTACTCGCTGCTGTCGCGGGTGTCGCTCCAGTACCACATGCTCGACGAGCCGCCGCCGCCCAGCGCGGACTGCGGCAGGAAGCTGAGCAGCTCGACGTTCTTGCACGGATACCGGTCGGCCATGCCGTTGACGCAGGTCACCGGCGCGCCGGCGAGTCGTTCGCCGCTGCGCCAGGTGGGCTCGTAGATGCGCAGCAGTTCCGCCTGCTCGGCCTTGCCCTCCGGGGTGTCCGGATCGTGCGCGGTGGCCGGTGGGCCGGCGACGGCGACGGCGACGGCGAGCAACAGCAGCAGTGCGGTGGCGGCCAGTGTGGTGCGACGGACTCCCCGGAGCATGGTCGACGCCCTTTCGCGCGGAGGAGCCGGCGCGGGCAGGGTGTGGCGCGCGCCGGGTGCGCGCTGAACGCTAGGCAGCTATTTGATGCACGTCAATGCGCTTGATGGCGACTGAGCGCCATTTGCGACGGCATTTTCCGCGAATACCGCCGACCATATCGCCGGGCGGATGGCGGGGGAATTATGAATGCCGCCGGCCAATGAGGCGACGTAGGGGGCCGGGCATCCACGGGGGAAGATGCCCGGCCCACATAGATCAAAGCACATCAGGCCGGGTCCGCACCATGCGGGACCCGCCGGCGTGTCGCACCGCACCCCGGCGGTGACGGCCCCTCGCTTTACCCGCCGGCCGGTGACATGGAGAATCGGCCCCCGCCGATCATGCCGACCACGGGAACACCATGCGATTCGATGGCTTCATCTCCTACAGTCATGCCGCCGACGGCCGTCTCGCCCCGGCTGTCCAGCGTGGTCTGCACCGATTGGCGAAGCCGTGGCACCGGCGCCGCGCACTGTGGATCTTCCGGGATCAGACCGGGCTGGCGGTGACCCCCAGCCTGTGGACGTCGATTCAGCAGGCCCTGGACGGCTCGAAACACTTCGTGCTGCTCGCCTCCCCGGAGGCGGCCGGCTCGCCGTGGGTGAACCGGGAGATCGAGCACTGGCTGGCGACCAAGTCGCCGGGCAGCATCCTGCCGGTGGTGACCGACGGCGAGTGGCGCTGGGACCCGGTCGCCCACGATTTCAGCGCCGACTCGACGGCGGTGCCGCAGGCGCTGCGGGGCGTGTTCACCGAGGAGCCGCTGTTCCTGGACCTACGGTGGGCCCGCCAGGATCTGCAGCTGAGCCTGCAGCACATCCGGTTCCGCGACGCCATCGCGCAGCTCGCCGCGCCGATGCACGGGGTGAGCAAGGACGAGTTGGAGGGTGAGGACGTCCGCCAGCACCGGCGGACGCGGCGGCTGTCGGCCGCGGCGGCGGCGATGCTGGTGGCGTTGACGCTGGTCGCGTCGCTGTCCGGCGTCGTCGCGGTCCGCAACGCGGACCGGGCCACGGCCGCGGCGGCCCAGGCCCGGCTGCAGCAGCAGGAGGCGTCGCAGCAGCGCAGCACCGCCGAGCGGGCGACGCAGGAGTCGCAACGCCAGCAGGAGAACGCCCGGGTGCAGGAGGGCCGGGCGCAGGCGGCGGCCGCCTCGGCCCGCCGCCAGCAGCAGCTCGCCGATCACCAGCAGTCGCTGGCCAAGGACGCCGCCGCGGAGGCGAAGCGGGAGCAGGCCAACGCCAAGCGCTACCGGGCCGACGCGCAACGGCAGAAAGCCAACGCGGAACGCCAGCAGGCCAACGCGAGACGCCAGCAGGCGTTGGCAAAGGACGCCGCTGCGCAGGCCGAGCGGCAGAAAAAGCTGGCGCAAGACGCCGCTGCCGACGCCGAGCAGCAGAAGAAGGCGGCGCAGGACGCCGCCGCCGACGCCGAGCAGCAGAAGAAGCTGGCGCAAGACGCCGCCGCCGACGCCGAGCAGCAGAAGGCCAACGCCGAGAAGCAGCAGGCCATAGCGCAGGACGCCGCCGCAGAGGCCGAGCTGCAGAAAGCCAACGCCGAGCGGGAGATGGCGAACGCCCGCCGGCAGCAGGAGCTGGCGAACCAGGCGACGGCGCGGGCGCAGGAACAGGAACAACTCGCCGCGGAGCACCGCGAGCTGGCCCGCAAGGCGGAGGAGGAACGCACCCGGCAGGAGCAGCTCGCCCGCGAGGCGCAGGAGGAGGCCCGCCGCCAGCGCGAGGACGCGGAGCAGGCCCGCCTGCAGCAGCGCATCTCGATCAACCAGCGGCTGATGGGACGGGCCCGCGCGCTGATGGCGGACGACCCGAAGAAGGCGCTCATGCTGGGCGTGGCCGCGCAGCGGCTGCATTCCGACGCGCCGACCCGCGAGCAGCTCAGCCGCCTGGTCATGTCGACGCACGACGCCGGCTCCCTCACCGACGCGACCGATGTGGTCGCGCTGGCCGGACACGTCGTCGCCACCGCCGGGGCCGCCGGGACGGTGTCGCTGTGGGACACGGCGAGCCCGGCCGAGCCGGTCCGGCTCGCCGAGCTGCCGGCCGGCGACAGCACGGCGAAGACTTTGGATGCCGCGCCGGACGGGCGGATGCTCGCGGTGGTCGACGGCCGTTCGGAGGCGGTGCTGTGGGACGTGACCGATCCGGCCGGCCCGGTCCGCAAGGCGACGCTGACCGACACTGCCGGCATCGTCACCGTGACGTTCAGCCCCGACGGAAAGACCGTCGCGACGAGCAACCGTGCCAAGAACACCGTGCTGTGGGACGTCTCCGGTGACACGCCGGCCCCGCTGGCGACGCTGCCGGCGGCCTATCCGTTGAAGTTCAGCCCGGACGGGCGGACCGGGGTGACCAGCGGCGCCGCGGTCACCGTCTGGGGGCTGACCGACCCGGCCCAGCCGGTGAAGGGGGCCACCCTCGAGCCCGCCTTCAGCTCCGGCACGATCGTCGACGCGGCCATCGAGTTCAACCCGAAGCTGCCGATCGTGGCCGTCGAGGGCGCCGGCGACTACGTGTGGCTGTGGAACCTCGCCGACCCGGCCCAGCCGCGGCAGGGCATGTCGCAGCTCGCCGCCGGCGGAGACGCGCATCTGAGCGCGATGGGGTTCAGCCCGGACGGGCGCACCCTGGCGCTCGCCGACTCGCACGGGACGACGACGATGTGGACCGTCGAGAACGACACGTGGGCGTGGCTGTCGACGCTGCTGGCCACCGTCTCGCAGCCCAACGGGCCGGTCCGGTCGCTGGCGTTCGCCGCGGACGGGCGGACGCTGGCGACCGTGGACAGCCGGGGAACAGCGGCGCTGTGGTACACCCGGGGCCGGTTCGCGCACGACGCGATCGCCACGCTGCCGGGACCGTATCCGGCGAGGATGGTGGGGCTGGCGTACGGGCCGGACAGCCGCTCGCTGATCGCGGCCGGCCAGGACGGCACGGCCGTACCGTGGGATCTGTCCGACCCGGCCGCGCCCGTGCAGGGCGCCAAGCTGCCGCTGCACAACGCCAAGGTCGCCGGGATCACGCTGAGCCGCGACGGCCGTACCCTGGCGGTCACCGGCTCGGACAAGACGGTGACGCTGCTCGACATGACCCGTCCCGCCGAGCCCACACCCCTGGCCACGATCACCGAGGCAGGCGAGGCCGTCTACGCGGTGGCGTTCAGCCCGGACGGCCGCACCCTCGCGGTCGGCCGCCGCGACGGCAAGACGACCCTGTGGGACCTGGCCGACCGGCAACAGCCCACCCGGCTCGCCGAGCTCACGCTGCGCAAGACGCTGACGGCGCTCACGTTCGCCCCTGACGGGCGCACCCTGGCCGCCGGCGAAGGCTACAACGTGTCGTTGTGGAACGTGACCGACCGCTCGGCGCCGGCGCAGCTGGCCTCGATCCCGCTGAGCAGCTGGGTCAGCTACACCGCCCAGGTGCTGGCGTTCAGCCCGGACGGGCGCACCCTGGCAGCCGGCACCGACGACGACTCGACGACCGTGCTGTGGGACGTCTCCAACCTGTCGCTGCCCCGCAAGGTCGCCGCCCTGGCCGGGCACACCAGCATGGTGCTTTCGGTCGCCTTCAGCCCGGACGGGCGCACCCTGGCCACCGCCAGCCTGGACAACTCCGTCATGCTGTGGGACGTCGTGGAACCCGGCAGCCCGCTGCGGTTCGCGACGTTCAAGAGCGCCGACTCGCAGAGCCTGCACGCCGCGTTCAGCCCGGACGGGAAGACCCTCGCGGCCGGCGGCACCATCGGCGCCACCAAGAGTGTCACGCTGTGGGATCCCACCGCGCCGACCGAACTCGCCGCCGACCCGGCCCGCTACGCCTGCGACGTCGCCGGGCGTGGGCTGACCGCCGAGGAATGGAACCGCTACGTCCCCGAACTCCCGCACGAGCCCACCTGCTGACCGGTCGCCGCGGCACCGGCCTGCGGCGCTTCCGGCACCTGCAGGTCGGCGTACAGGCGGCGGGCGCGGTCGCGGTGCGGCCGGGCCCGCGCCAGCTCGCCGGTGTCCTGCCAGGCCGCGGCGAGGCCGCCGTGGGCGCGGGCCTGCTCGTACCGGTCGCCGATCTCCTCGGCCAGCGTCAGCGCCTGCTCGTGCTGGGCCCGGGCCTCGGCCGCGTCCCCGGCGTCGCGCAACACCTGCCCGAGGTCGTTGAGCACCTCGGCCTCACTGGCGCGGTCCCCGATGCGCCGGTGCAGCACCAGGGCGCCGCGCAGGTGGCCGGCAGCCTCGGCGAGGCGGCCCAGGTGGGCGTGGACCGCGGCCAGATCGTGCCGCACGTACGCCTCCGCGGTCCGATCGCCGGCCCGGCGCACCGCGGCCAGACTCTGTTCCAGGTGCGCGGCGGCCCGATCGAGCGGCGCCGGGCGGTCCGGCAGCCGGGCGAGCAGGGACAGCACGTACGCCTCACTGAACCGGTCACCGAGCCCGGCGTACCGCTGCAGGGCGGCCTCGAACTGCTGGGCCGCCTGCTTCTGTTCGCCGAGCCGCGCGTCGACCAGCCCGAGGCGCACCAGCGCGTCGGCCTGCCCGGCGTCGTCACCGAGCTGCTGGTACACCGTCCAGGCCCGCCGGTAGTGCTCGGCCGCCTGCCGGTAGTCGCCGAGGCGCCAGGCGACGCTGCCCAGGTTGCGCAGCACCTGCGCTTCGGCCGCGCCCTGCTCGAGGCCCGCGTACAGGGTCAGCGCCTGCCGGTAGGTGTCGGCGGCCTCGTGCAGCCGGCCCTGGCGGCGGTGCAGCCGTCCCAGGTTGGACAGGGCCCGCGCCTGCGCGTCGCGGTCGCCGACGGCCCGGGCCGCGGACACCGCGGACGCGGTGACGGTCGCCGCCTCGGTGACCGGGCCGCCCGCGTCGAGGTAGCGGAACAGGGTCTCGGCGAGGTCGATGGTGTGCCGGTGCCAGCCGTGTGCGGCGCCGTACGTGCACACCGCGGCCAGGTTAGGCCGTTCCGCCTCGATCCAGGCCCGGGCCACATCCGGGTCGCCGGCCGCCGGTTCGCCGTCCGGGTACAGCGTGCGC
The DNA here is from genome assembly GCF_036053395.1 of Actinoplanes sp. NBC_00393. Taxonomy (NCBI): domain Bacteria; kingdom Bacillati; phylum Actinomycetota; class Actinomycetes; order Micromonosporales; family Micromonosporaceae; genus Actinoplanes; species Actinoplanes sp. NBC_00393. Next base: position 3,563,313 of record NZ_CP107942.1, read on the forward strand.
ATCGCCGTGACGGAGCGGGCCAGGTAGTGGTCGAACAGGCGGGTCAGGGCGGCCCGCCGGTCCGCCTCGGCGTCGTGGCCGGTGGCGAGTTCGGCGGCGTACGCGCGCAGCAGATCGTGCATGCCGTACCGGCCGCCCGCACCGGCCTGGACCAGGCTGGCCCGGGCCAGCACCCCGAGCAGCCGCCGCGCCTCACCGACCCGGGCGCCGGTCAGCGCCGCCACCGCGTCGACGTGCGCGGTCTCCCCCGGGTGCAGCCCGAGCAGCCGGAACACCTGGGCGGCAGCAGCGGGCAGGTTCTGGTACGACCAGGAGAACACCGCCCGGACCTCGGCGTGCGGGTCGCCGCCCGCGTCCAGCAGATCGAGGCGGTCCTGGTGGTCGCCCAACTCGGTGACCAGCTCGGCCAGCGGCACGCCGGTGCGTTCCGCGGCCAGCTCGGCGGCGATCCGCAAGGCCAGCGGCAGCCGGGCGCACGCCGCGGCCAGTTCGGCGGCCGCGGCGGGCTCGCGGTCCACCCGCTCGCCGATCAGCTGGCGCAGCAGCGCGACCGCGTCCGGCAGCGGAAGCAGGTCGAGGTTGACCCGCTCGGCGCCGTCCACGGCCACCAGACCGGGCAGCGAGTCACGGCTGGTGATCAGGACGAGGCACGAGCCGGTGCCGGGCAGCAGCGGCCGGACCTGCTCGACTGAGGACGCGTTGTCCAGCAGCACCAGCATCCGCCGGCCGGTGAGCTCGGAACGGTACCGGCCGGCGCGTTCGTCGGTGCCCGCCGGGATCTCGGGCCCGTGGACGCCGAGCGCGGTGAGGAACCCGGCCAGCGCGTCCGCGACCGCCACCGGCTGTTCGGCGTCGTAGCCGCGCAGGTTCACGTACAGCTGCCCGTCGGGGTACGCGTCGCGCACGCGGTGCGCCCACCGCACCGCCAGCGCGGATTTGCCGACCCCGGCGGTGCCGGACAGCAACGCGACCGTCAGCGGCGGCTCGTCGCCCGGCGCGGCCAGCAGGCGGTCCAGCGCGGACATTTCATCGGTACGCCCGATGAAGGCTCGCACGTCGGCCGGCAACTGGGTCGGCGCCGTCACCGCGGGAGCGGGCGCCACCACACCGGGCCGGCGGGTGTCGGCGGGCGGTCCGGCCAGGGCGGGATCGGCGGCCAGGATCTGCTCGTGCAGCCGCTGCAGGTCCGCGCCCGGGTCGCTGCCCAGTTCCTCGGCGAGACTGTGCCGGATCCGCCGGTACTGCTCGTCGGCGTCGGCCTGCCGGCCGCACCGGTACAGCGCCAGCATCAGCTGCCCGGCCAGCCGCTCGTCCAGGGTCTGCTCGGCGACGGCGGCGGACAGTGCGGGCAGCAGTTCGCCGTGCCGGCCCAGGCGCAGCAGCACGTCGTTGCCGTCCAGTTCGGCGGCGAACCGCTCGCCGAGCAGGGTGCGCCGTGTCGCGTTCAGCCACGGCGTGTCCAGAGCGGCGAACGGTTCACCGCGCCACTCGGCGAGCGCCTGCTCGATCAGGTCGGCGGCCACGCGGTCCGACTCGGCGGCCCGGGCCAGTGTCATCAGCCAGCGGAACCGGTGCAGGTCGACTGTCTGCGGGTCGACGGTGAGCAGATAGCCGCCCGGCTCGCGCCGGATCCCCGCCCCGGCCGCACCGGCCACCGCCCGCCGCAGCCGCGACAGGTAGCTGTAGAGGGCGCCGGCGGCCCGCTGCGGCGCGTGCTCGCCCCAGACCCGGTCGATCAGCTGGTCCACGGTGACCGGATGGCCCGCCTCCACCAGCAGCACGCCCAGCACACACCGCTGCCGGGCGTGTCCCAGGTCGACGGGATCGCCGCCGATCCAGGCCTCCACACTGCCCAGCACACCGAACCGCGCCGTCAACTGTCCTCCGCTTGCCCCGACCTGACCAGGGGATTCAAGAAATCCACAAGGATCGGTAAGAGTCTCGCATGCTTCCTACAAGATCCGGAGTCGAGCATTGACGTCACGACAAGGGGACAGGTCGCCCTCACCCCATTCAGGTGGTAACGGGGGAATAGGGTGAGGGCGACCTGTCCTGGGCGTTATTTGCGTTTGCGGATCTCGTCGGCCGCCTGCGGGACGATCTTGAACAGGTCGCCGACCACGCCGAAGTCGGCGAGTTCGAAGATCGGCGCTTCGGCGTCCTTGTTGACCGCGACGATCGTCTTCGAGGTCTGCATGCCGGCCCGGTGCTGGATCGCGCCGGAGATGCCCAGCGCCACGTACAGCTGCGGGGACACCGTCTTGCCGGTCTGCCCGACCTGGAACTGGTGCGGGTAGTAACCCGAGTCGACCGCCGCGCGCGACGCGCCGACCGCGCCGCCGAGCAGGTCGGCCAGCTCCTCGACCAGCTTGAAGTTGTCGGCGTTACCGACACCGCGGCCACCGGAGACCACGATCGACGCCTCGGTCAGCTCCGGGCGCGAACCCTTCTGCTCGGCGACCCGCTCGACCACCTTGGTCAGCTTGTCCGCCTCCGACACCGCCACCGTCAGCTCCTCGACCGCCGGCGACGCCGCGGCCGGCGCCGGGGTCACCGAGTTCGGGCGGATCGTCACGATCGGCAGACCCCGCGTGACCTTCGACTTCACGATCGTCGAACCCGCGAACACCACCTGCGTCGCGGTGCCGTCCGCCTCGACCGCGACCGCATCGGTCAACAGCCCGTTGTCCAACTTGACCGCCAGCCGACCGGCGATCTCCTTGCCCTCCTGCGTGGAGCCGAGCAGCACCGCCGCCGGCTGCACCCGCTTGACGAGCTCGGCGACCACGGTCGCCTTCGGCGCGACCAGGTAGCCCTCGACGTCCTCACCGGACGCCACGTAGATCTTCTCCGCGCCGAACTCGGCGAGCTTGGCGGTGTCGGCGCCGCCGAACACCACCGCGGACACCGAGCCGAGCCCACGGGCGATCGTGAGCATCTCCAGGGTGACCTTCTTGACGCCGGCCTCGACGACGACCAGAACCTCAGCCATGTCCTTTCAATCCTTCCGGCTCAGACGAACTTCTCGGTGGCGAGGTACGCGACGAGCTGCTCGCCGCCGTTGCCCTCATCAGTGACCTTCGCGCCGCCGGAGCGCGGCGGCCGCTTCGAGAACTCCAGCACCTGGCTGGTGGCACCCGCGAAGCCGACCTCGTCGGCGGCCACGCCCAGGTCGCCGAGGGCGAGGCTCTGCACCGGCTTCTTCTTCGCGGCCATGATCCCCTTGAACGACGGGTACCGCGGCTCGTTGATGGTGTCCCAGACGCTGACGATCGCCGGCGTGGCGGCCGTGACGACCTCGTAGCCCTCGTCGGTCTGCCGTTCCACGGTCAGCTGCGACCCGTCCACGCTCAGCTTGCGCGCCCCGGTCAGCGCCGCCACGCCCAGAAGCTCGGCCAGCATGTGCGGAATCACCTGCACCCGGCCGTCGGTCGACTCCGCGCCACACAGGATCAGGTCGGCGCTGAGCGTGCCGAGCGCGGCGGCGAGCACCTTGGAGGTAGCCACCGCACACGAGCCGTGCAGCGCGTCGTCCTGCACGTGGACCGCCTTGTCCGGCCCCATCGACAGCGCCTTACGGATCGAGTCGGTCGCACCCGCCGGGCCCACCGTCAACACGGTCACCTCACCACCGTGCGCTTCCTTGATCTTCAGCGCTTCCTCGATGGCGTACTCGTCCATCTCGTTGATGACATTGCTCGACGACGCCCGATCCACCGAGAAATCAGCGGCCAGGGTGCGCTCGGCACCGGAGTCGGGTACCTGCTTCACCAGTACGACGATGTTCACCGTGCTATGACCTCCTGTCGTGGGCGACGCCGGCGATCAGCGGCGTCATGACTGCCGAAACTGTGGCCAGCGCGGCGTCGAGCGCGGGATGGGCGTCCCTGGTCCCGCCCGCCCGCAGCCACTCGCGCAGGACCTGGTTGTGGGCGGCCGCGAACGAGGCGGCCGCGACGTGGGCGGCGAGCGCGGCTTCCGAGGTGTCCGGCAGCCGGCCGCGCAGGTAGTCGCTGAGTGTGCGCTCGTAGCGGGCGACGCTGGCGATCTCGCGATCGCGCAGCGGCCCGACGACGCGGGTGAGCCGGTAGCGGGCCAGCGTGCGCTCCGGGCTGGTCATGAACGCTGCGAAGATCAGCCGGGTGGCCTCGGCCACGGCGAAGACCGGCTCGGCGGACCCGGAGGACTCCAGGTACCACCGGACGCGCTCGATCACCGGCTCGTGGTCCGGGAAGATCACGTCTTCCTTCGACCGGAACTGGCGGAAGAAGGTGCGCCGGGCGACGCCGGCGGCGGCCGCGATCTCGTCGATCGTGGTGTTCTCGTACCCCTTCTCCGCGAACAGCGCGAACGCGGCGGTGGCCAGCCGTTCGCGAACCGGCTCGACGGTGGAGGGTGCGTCCATCGCCGGACCATAACACAGGTGGCATCCAGTGCCACTTGAATGGCACGAGGTGCTTGCCTGATGGCACTGAGTGCCGCTAGCGTGCGAGCGATGACGATCACTTCCGCCGATGACATCCACACCACCGCCGGAAAGCTCGCCGACCTGACCCGCCGCACCGACGAAGCGGTGCACGCCGGTTCCGCCCGGGCCGTCGAGAAGCAGCACGCCCGCGGCAAGAAGACCGCCCGTGAACGCATCGAGCTGCTGCTCGACAAGGGCTCCTTCGTGGAACTCGACGAACTCGCCCGGCACCGCTCCACCGCCTTCGGCCTGGGCCGCAACCGGCCCTACGGCGACGGCGTGGTCACCGGCTACGGCACCGTCGACGGCCGCCAGGTCTGCGTCTTCTCCCAGGACTTCACCGTCTTCGGCGGCTCACTCGGCGAAGTCTTCGGCGAAAAGATCGTCAAAGTCCTCGACCTGGCCATGAAGATCGGCTGCCCGATCATCGGGATCAACGACTCCGGCGGCGCCCGCATCCAGGAAGGCGTCGTCGCCCTCGGCCTGTACGCCGACATCTTCTTCCGCAACGTGCGCGCCAGCGGCGTCATCCCCCAGATCTCCCTGATCATGGGCCCCTGCGCCGGCGGCGCCGTCTACTCCCCCGCCATCACCGACTTCACCGTCATGGTCGACCAGACCTCCCACATGTTCATCACCGGCCCCGACGTGATCAAAACCGTCACCGGCGAAGAGGTCGGGATGGAGGAGCTGGGCGGGGCGCGCACCCACAACACCCGCAGCGGCAACGCGCACTACCTCGCCGAAGACGAGGAGGACGCGATCGACTACGTGCGGGTGCTGCTGTCGTTCCTGCCGTCCAACAACGCCGAGGAACCGGTCGTGTTCGACATGCCGGCCGAGGCCGACGTCACGGACGCCGACCGGCGGCTCGACTCGCTGATCCCGGACTCGGCGAACCAGCCGTACGACATCAAGGACGTCGTGGAGACCGTCGTCGAGGACTTCCTCGAGGTGCAGCCGCTCTACGCGCAGAACATCGTGGTCGGGTTCGGACGCGTCGAGGGCCGGCCGGTCGGGGTGGTGGCCAACCAGCCGATGCAGTTCGCCGGCACCCTGGACATCGCCGCCAGTGAGAAGGCGGCGCGCTTCGTGCGTACCTGTGACGCCTTCAATGTCCCGATCTTGACCTTCGTGGATGTGCCGGGCTTCCTGCCGGGCACGTCGCAGGAATGGGACGGCATCATCCGGCGCGGCGCCAAGCTGATCTACGCCTACGCCGAGGCCACCGTCCCCAAGATCACCGTGATCACCCGCAAGGCCTACGGCGGGGCGTATGACGTGATGGGGTCCAAGCACATCGGCGCGGACCTCAACTTCGCCTGGCCCACCGCGCAGATCGCGGTGATGGGCGCGCAGGGCGCGGTCAACATCCTCTACCGCGCAGAACCCGCGGACCAGCGGGCGCAGCGCGTGCAGGAGTACGAGGACACCTTCGCCAACCCGTACATCGCCGCCGAACGCGGCTACGTCGACGCGGTCATCCGGCCCTCGGAGACCCGCGCCCAGATCATCCGCGGGCTGCGGATGCTGCGCACCAAACGCGAGAGCCTGCCGCCGAAGAAGCACGGCAACATCCCCCTGTGAAGGAGCCAGCGTTGCTGACCAAAGTGCTGATCGCCAACCGCGGCGAGATCGCCGTGCGCATCGCCCGCGCCTGCTGCGACGCCGGCATCGCCTCGGTGGCCGTGTACGCCGACCCCGACCGTGACGCGCTGCACGTCAAGAGTTCCGACGAGGCGTACGCGCTCGGCGGCGCCACCGCCGCCGACTCCTACCTGGCGCAGGACAAACTGCTGAACATCGCCCGCCGCAGCGGCGCCGACGCGGTGCACCCCGGGTACGGGTTCCTCGCCGAGAACGCCTCCTTCGCCCAGGCCGTCATCGACGCCGGTCTGACCTGGATCGGCCCGTCGCCCGAGGCGATCGACGCGCTCGGCGACAAGGTCAAGGCCCGGCACATCGCCGCCCGCGCCGACGCCCCGCTGGTGCCCGGCACGCCCGACCCGGTTGCCGACGCCGACGAGGTGGTCGCGTTCGCCCGCTCGCACGGCCTGCCGGTCGCCATCAAGGCTGCCTTCGGTGGCGGCGGGCGCGGCCTGAAGGTGGCCCGCACCCTGGAGGAGATCCCCGAGCTGTTCGAGTCCGCGACCCGCGAGGCGGTGGCCGCGTTCGGCCGCGGCGAATGCTTCGTCGAGCGCTACCTGGACCGGCCCCGCCACGTCGAAACCCAGTGCCTGGCCGACACGCACGGCAACGTCGTCGTGGTCTCCACCCGCGACTGCTCCCTGCAGCGCCGCCACCAGAAACTCGTCGAGGAGGCGCCCGCGCCGTTTTTGAGCGCCGAGCAGAACGCCGAACTGGTCCGCGCGTCCAAGGCGATCCTGCGCGAGGCGCGCTACCACGGCGCCGGGACCTGCGAGTTCCTCGTCGGGCAGGACGACACCATCTCGTTCCTGGAGGTCAACACCCGGCTGCAGGTCGAGCACCCGGTGACCGAGGAGGTCACCGACATCGACCTCGTGCGCGAACAGTTCCGGATCGCCGCCGGTGAGCCGCTCGGCTACGACGACCCCGCCCCGCGGCGGCACTCAATCGAGTTCCGGATCAACGGCGAGGACCCCGGCCGCGGCTTCCTGCCGGCGCCGGGCGTCGTCACCGCCTTGCGTGCCCCGTCGGGCCCCGGTGTGCGGCTGGACTCCGGCGTCGAGCCCGGTGACGTGGTTGGCGGCAACTTCGACTCGATGCTCGCCAAACTGGTCGTCACCGGCCGCGACCGCGCCGAAGCCCTGCAACGGGCCCGCCGGGCACTGGCCGAACTGGTCGTCGACGGCATCCCCACCGTGGTCCCGTTCCACCGCGCCGTCGTCGACGACGAGGCGTTCGCCCCGGCGGACCCGCACCGGCCGTTCGCCGTGCACACCCGGTGGATCGAAACCGAATGGGACAACCAGATCGCACCGTACGCGGCAGCTGTCGGCGAGGCGCCCGAAAGCGCCGGATGCCAGGCCTTCACGGTGGAGATCGACGGCCGACGTCATGAGGTGGTGCTGCCGGCCGGCATGCTGTCCCGCCGAGACACCGCCCCGAAAGCGCCGCCGCGCCGCGCCAACGGACGAAGCCGCAGCGCGGCGCCCTCCGGCGACGCGGTGATCGCGCCGATGCAGGGCACCATCGTCAAGATCGCCGTCGAGAAGGGTCAGAGCGTCGCGAGCGGCGAGCTGATCGCGGTCCTGGAGGCCATGAAGATGGAACAGCCGCTGCACGCGCACCGTGACGGCGTCGTCGCCGGCATCGCCGTGGCCGTGGGCGACACCGTCCAGGCGGGGGCGGCGATCGCCGAGATCACCGGCTGATCAGCCGGGCGCCGGCAGCGTCGCCGGCAGGGTCTCCCACAGGGGTACGCCGAGCCCGCTGGCCAGGTCGTAGCCCGGGCCGGCCGTGCAGCAGCCGACCGACCGCAGGTCGTTGTTGCCCTGCGTGACGTCGAAGAACGTGCCGCTCGTGCCGTGCACCGCATAGAACCAGCCGTTGGCCAGCCCGACAGCCGGGCGGCCGGCGGCACGTTCGCTCGCGCTGACCAAGGCCAGCGCGGCCGCGGTGAACGGGGTCGCTCCGCTGGTGCCGCCCACGGTCTGCAGACTGCCGCTGATCACCACCGGCCAACCCGGGCTCATGTCCGCCAGCGCAGCGACATCGGGCACGGTACGAGCCGACGTGCTGCCGGCCTTTGCCTGGTACCACGGCCGGGCCTGGGTCTTGCTGCTGCCGCCACCGCCGGCGGCCTGCTCGCCGTACACACTGTCGTTCCAGACCACCTCCCCGGTCCGCGCGTTGCCGTCGCCCAGCGTCAGCCGGGTGCCGCCGACCGCGGTGACGAACGGCGACACCGCCGGGTACGACATGGTCGGCGCCTTCACCGCCGCCCCGCAGGTGGTGGACCCGGAGTCCCCGGCGGCGACCAGCGTCGACACCCCGGCCAGCGCGGCCATCGCCAGCACCGCGTCGACCGTCTTGACGTAGTCCGGTTCGGCCTGTTCCTCGGCGATCGCGCACCCGCCGTAGGAGACGGTGAGCACATCGGGCAGCCCGTTCGGGTCGGCGATCGCCCGGCTGAAGGCGTCCAGGAAGGACCCGTCCGCGTTCGTCGTCTGGACCAGGCGCAGCTGCGCGCCCGGCACGGCGGCCGCGACCGTCTGCAGGTCCAGTGAGGTCTCCGGGTCGACGTTGGTGATCGGCGACGGCACGCCGTCGCCCTGCGACTGCACCACCTGCGGCGCGGAGTATCCCCAGCATTCGGCGGCAAGGGTCATGTCCTGGCTGGACCAGCCGCCGCCCAGGTCGATCACCGTCACCACCGGGGCGCCGCTCACCTGAGCCCGCAGCTTGTCCACACCGTACGCGGTGTGGATCTGGGCGGGCGTGTAGACCCGCTTCTGCGTCAGCAGCGGGTCGTCGCACTGGGCCGTGATCGGGGTGCCGACGTTCAGCGGCCACGCCCGCTGGCCCGCCGTCGCCGCGTCCGGAGTGTTGGCCGAGGCCGGGCGCGACCCGTCGCTGCCCGGGTCGTAGACGTCGGCCTCGCCGACCAGCAGGGTCGTCCCGGCCGGCTGCAACGCCTCCGGGACCCGGTCGGGCAGCGCGTAGGCGTCGAACGGGTTCTTCGCCGAACCCGGCTGCTGTTCGAGCGGCGCGCCGAGCGCCTGCTGCCATTGCGCCGGTGTGCCGGTCAGCCGGGCGAACAGCCGGGTCGGGTCGACGGCGAAGCCGAGCCCGAGACCCGTCACCGCAGTTTGGACCCGGCTGATGTCCTCATCGGTGGCACCGAACCGCTGCCCGGCCTCGGCGAGCGCAACGAAGCGGCGGTACCCGGCGCCGGGGCTGGCGGCCCTGGTCGCGGCGCCGGTGAGTTCGGCGGACTTGGCGGGCAGCGCGAGGTAGAAGGTCACCACCCCGGGAGCGGGGGTCACCAGGTGCACCGACGGATTCGGTGGGTCGCTCTCGGACTTCGGCGACGACGTGCACGACCCCAGCAGGCCGGCCAGCGCGACCAACGTACCGATCTGGATCCGTCTCATGATCGAGTCCGTTCTCCCGGTGCCCACCGCCTCAGTCTGCCGAGGGCCCTTTTGCCCGGCATCCCCCGGTCCGAATAAATGTGTGGTGAGCCTTCACTGGCCGGGTCCGGCCGGGCGAACCCCGGTTAACTTGCGAAAGGCCGGAATTGCGGCGCTTCACCCGCGACAGCCTGGGAAATGAGCCCGGCCGCGCGTCCGAATGCCGACAGATTTGTGCTGCTGAACTCTTGACCATGGACCGCGCCAGCACAGATCCTAATTCGGCGGTCAGCGGAGAGTGATCCTTCCCCAACCGCTTGAAATCCCGCCCGGCTCCCCACCCCATGAGCGGCACAAGCTCAGTTATGTGCACGATCACACAACCAGCGTCCCGAGGAGCTGATCGCGTGCCCGCCCATGACCAGGCCGCCGGGCCGTCACCGCGGCGCCGCACCGACGACACGATCCGCAGTCGCATCGCGCGCCTCGCGGCCCGGCCGATGGTTGCCGGACGGTTCCCGCGACGCCGCACCGGCGGCACGATCCGCAGCCGTATCGCGCGCACCCTGGCCCTGCCGGTGGCCGCCTCCCTCGTCCTGTTCGGGGTCATCGCAGCCGGCGAGATCGACAACTACGACACCGCCGTGCAGACCGACCGCGCCGTCACCCTGGACCTCGCGGTGCTCGATCTGGCCGACCGCTTGCAGACCGAACGCGGACTCGCGGTCGGCCTGCTCAGTGGCACTGCGCAGTTCCGCGCCCAGCTCGCCCCGGCCCGCCAGGAGGTCGACCGGACACGCGCCGTCGTGGAGGAACTGACCGAGCCGGGCGGCGACGTGGAGGACCGGGTCGCGGCAGCGGTCGCCCCGCTCGACCAGCTCGTCGCGGTGCGCGCCACCACCGACACCGGCACCGGCGACCTCGGCGATACGGCCGGCTTCTACACCGGCCTGATCAGCCGCCTGATCAACATCGAGTTCGGACTGGACGCCGTCGACGACGGCGAGCTGCGCCGCAACTACGCGACGCTCAGCATGTTCAGCGTGGCCAAGGAGTCCGCCGCGCAGGAACGCCTGCTGCTGCACGGCGTCTTCTCGCGCGGCCGGTTCGGCCCTGGCGAGTTCGTTCAATTCGTCTCGGCGAAGTCAGCGCGCGACTCGGCGATCCTGGCCTTCAACCAGTACGGCAACCCGGCCGCCCTGCAAGCGCAGGACCTGGTGCTGGGCACCCCGGCCGGCAAGCAGGTGGTCGAGATGGAGAACGCCGCACTGGCCGCCGCCGACGGCCGCGCGCTGACGGTCAGTCCCGACGTCTACTGGGAGGCGTCCGGCACGGTGCTCGATGTCCTGCTGCAGGCGGGCCAGGCGATGGGCGCCACCGCGCAGGAGAACGCCGGCAAGATCAAGGATCGGGCGACCACCCGGCTCGCCGTGCTGCTGGTCGTGGTGGTGCTGTGCCTGATCGGCGCGGTCTACCTGGCCGTGGTGGCGTCGCGCTGGCTGGCCCGGCCGCTCGCCGCCCTCGCCGAGGAGGCGAGCCGGATCGGCGCCGAGTCGCTGCCCGAGGCGGTGCACCGCGCCACCGCGGGCCGCACGGACAGCCGTCCCCCGCCGGTCCGGGTGACCCGCGACGCCAGCGTCGAGGTACGCCAGGTCGCCAACGCCCTCGAGCAGGTGCAGAACACCGCGTACGCCCTGGCCACCGAACAGGCCCGGCTGCGCGTCGCCACCGCCGAGTCGCTGGCCAACCTCGGCCGGCGCAACCAGAACCTGCTGCGCCGCCAGCTCGGGTTCATCACCAAGCTGGAGAGCGAGGAGTCCAGCCCCACCGGCCTGGCCAACCTGTTCGAGCTCGATCACCTGGCCACCCGCATGCGGCGCAACGCGGAGAGCCTGCTCGTGCTGGTCGGCGCGGCCAGCCCGCGACAGTGGACGCAACCGCTGCCGATCACCGACGTCATCCGGGCCGCAGTGAGCGAGGTCGAGGAGTACCGCCGGGTGTCGCTGCGGCGCGTCGACGACGTCCTGCTCAACGGCACCGTGGTCGGCAGTATCGCGCACATCCTCGCCGAGCTGATCGAGAACGGGCTCGCCTTCTCCCCGCCCGACGTGGACGTGGAGATCCACGGCCGGGTCATCGGTGACGGCTACCTCATCGCGGTCATCGACTCCGGCATCGGCATGAGCCCGGCCGAGATGGAGCGCGCCAACCAGCGGCTGCGCGGTGAGGGCGACTTCATCACGGCGCCGGCCCGCTTCCTCGGCCACTTCGTGGTCGGCCGGCTCGCCGCCGAGACCGGCGTACAGGTCCAACTCGCCCCGTCACCGGTCACCGGACTCACCGCCCGGCTGTCGCTGCCGGCCGCGGTCATCGCCGAACGCCAGCCGGTCACCCCCGCGGTCTCGCATCCGCTGCCGGCCGCGCCGCGGCGCGAGGACCGTCCGCTGAGCTCCGACAGCATCGAGTACGTGGTGGTGGCCGACACGACGGAGCCGCCGCAGTCGGCGCCGTCCACGGACGACGCCGAGCGCACCCCCAACGGCCTGCGCCGGCGCAGCCCTCGCCGGAAACGGACCGCCGGCCCGAAGCCGGAGCCGGCGGACAACAGCCGCGAGTCAGCGGTCATCACCGACTCGCCAGAGGCGGTACGCAACCGGCTCAACGCGTTCCGCGCGGGTGTGCAACGGGGCGGAACGGGAAACATCAGACGGCCATGAACCGGCCGGACGACAGGAAAATCGGGGATGAACCATGAGCGTTGACGCATCAGCCGACCGGCATCAGTTCAACTGGCTGCTCGGCAACTTCGTCCACCAGACCGACGGCGTCCGCGACGCCGTGGCGGTCTCCTCGGACGGTCTGCTGATCGCGGGTTCCGACGGGCTGAACCGGGCCGAGGCCGACCAACTGGCCGCGATCGTGTCCAGCCTGGCCAGCTTGGCCCGCAGCGCGTCACGCCGGTACGAGTTCGACGGCCTGAAACTCATCATGATCGAGATGCGGCGCGGGTTCCTGCTGGTGTCGCAGATCTCCGGCGGCAGCGTGCTGGGCGTGGTGGCCGGCAGCGAATGCGACGTCGGCCTGGTCGGCTACGAGATCTCCACTCTGGCCGAGCGGTTCGGCGCCCTGCTCACCCCGGCGCTGATCGCCGAGTCCCGGCAGCACCTGCCCCGATGAGCGTCGCCGACGACGGCCCGGTGGTGCGCCCGTTCATGCTGACCGGCGGGCGCACCCGGCCGGTGCACGACGGGCTGCGCCTCGAGACCCAGTTGTCGGCCGCTCCGGCGGCGTTGTCCGCGCCGCTGCGTTTCGAGTCCCGCCGGATCGTCGAACTGTGCCAGCGCCCGCATTCCCTGGCAGACCTGGCCGCGTCGCTCGCGGCCCCGCTCGGCGTCGTCCGCGTCATCGTCGGCGACCTGCTCACCGAGGGCTACCTGCGCATCGAGGAACAGCCGGACGTGCTCTCCATAGACTTGATCGAAAGGATCCGGGATCGTGTCCGCGCGCTCTGACACGGTGGCACCACCGATCGCCGTGAAAATCGTGATCAGCGGCGGTTTCGGGGTGGGCAAGACGACGTTCGTCGGCGCCATCTCCGAGATCGAACCGCTGGTCACCGAAGCCGAGCTCACCGAACGCTCGATCGGCGTGGACGACACGTCGGCGGTGTCCGAGAAGACCACCACCACGGTGGCGCTCGACTTCGGCCGCATCACCCTCGACGACGCCCTGCTGCTCTACCTGTTCGGCACCCCCGGCCAGGACCGGTTCGCGTTCCTCTGGGACGACCTGGTCGACGGGGCGCTCGGCGCGATCGTGCTGGTCGACACCCGCCGGGTGGAGGACTCGTTCCCGGCGATCGACTACTTCGAGGAGAACGAGATCCCGTTCATCATCGGCGTGAACCGCTTCAACGGCCAGCAGCGCTTCGACCTGGCCGAGGTGCGCGACGCGCTCGGCGTCGACGGCGTCGTGCCGATCGTCGAATGCGACGCCCGCCAGCGCGAGTCCGTCAAGGAGGTGCTGGTCGCGCTGACCGAGGAGATCCTGATCCGGCGGCTGGGGCGGCGTTAGCAGCGTTTGACGAACTCGATCTTGGCGGGGGTTTCGGGCATCGCTTCCAGCTGACCGCCCCGCAGCCAGCCGCATGCCTCGTAGAAGCCGATGGCCGCCGTGTTGCCGGCGAAGGTTTCGAGACGGATGTCCCGGTACCGGGCGAACAGCGCCTCCTCGGCCCGAGCGAGAAGCACCCTGCCCCAGCCGCGACGCTGGTGACCGATGTCGATCATCATCAGGTCGATGGTTGGCCCGTCGAGAATCGTCAGGCCCACGATTTCCTTCTCCGCTTCGAGGCAGTAGACGTGTCCCTGGCGGAAATGACCTTCAATATGATCATCCGAGGCGCCGGAGTTGATGAACCAGTCGACGCTGTCATCGCCGAGGAACGAGCGGTAACTCGCGTCGATCGTGCGGCGGGCGAGCCGTTGCAGGGCTCCGAGGTCGTCGGCGACAGCGAGGCGTACGACTGCGTATGTCGGCACCGTCATACGCTACGAGAAGCTCGGCTGCGCGGCTGCGACCGGGTGATAGGCGGCGACCGCCTCGGCCGGCATCGGGCGGCCGAAGTGGTAGCCCTGGGCGTATCGGTAGCCGAGCCGGTGCAGCTCAGCAGCCTGCTCGGCCGTCTCCACCCCCTCGGCGACGACACGCAGTCCCAGGCCGTCGCCGATACCGATCAGCGCCGTCGCGATCACCGCCTGCTGGCCGCCCTCGGTGATGTCGTCGACGAACGACTTGTCGACCTTGAGAACATCGGCGGGGCAGGTGCGCAGCAGCCCGAGTGACGAGTGGCCGGTGCCGAAGTCGTCGAGCGCGATGTTGACCCCCAGCCCGGCGATCGCCCGCAGCTCGGTCAGCGCCGTGCCGCCGTCGAAGACCGCCGTCTCGGTGACCTCGACGGTCAGCACGTGCGGGGGCAGACCGGTGCGGCCCAGCATCGCGTCCAGGTCGGCGGCGAAACCGGCCTCACGCAGCTGACGGGCCGACACGTTCACGGTGACCGTATGCGGGGCCGCGTCACCCAGTTCGTCACGCCAGCGCACCGCCTGCCGGCAGGCCTGCTCCAGGATCCACGCGCCGAGCGGCACGATCAGCCCGGTACGCTCGGCGGCCGGAATGAAAGTGGCCGGGCCGATCGGGCCGCGCTCCGGATGCGTCCAGCGGATCAGCGACTCGACGCCGTACAACTCGCCGCCGGGCATCGCCACGATCGGCTGGTACATCAGGTGCAACTGGTCGGTGTCCAGCGCCGTGCGCAGGTCGGCGGCGAGCCGGGACTGCTCGGCGGTGCGCTGATCCATCTGGTCGGTGTACGCCACCTGGCGTCCCTTGCCCTGCGCCTTCGCCTCGTACATCGCCACGTCGGCACGGCGCAGCAGCTCCTCGGCGGTGTCGCCGGGGCGGGCCGCGGCCAGGCCGATGCTGGCCTCCACGACCAGCTCGTGCCCGGCAGCGTGAACCGGGCGGCGCAGGTGCTCGGCGATCACGGCCAGTGTCGCCTCGTAGTCGCTGGGCAGCAGCAGCGCGTACTCGTCGCCGCCCAGCCGGGCCACCACGGCGCCCTCCGGGAGCTGCGCGGAGATCCGCTGCCCCACCGCGGTCAGCAGAGCATCACCGACCGCGTGGCCCAGATCGTCGTTGATGTCCTTGAAGTCGTCGAGATCGATCATGGCGACGCACACCGTGTCCGGGTCCGCCGCCAGCGCGACGACGATCTCGCGGTGCAGCACGGTACGGTTCGGCAGGCCGGTGAGCGGGTCGTGAGCTGCCTGATGGGCCAGCTCACGCCGGCGGGCGTCGAGCACGTCGAGCAGCCGCGAGTTGTCCCGCAGCGCGACGATCTGCCGGGCGGTGACCAGCAGGGTCACGACCACCGATCCGGCGGCGATCGCCAGGATGTCGTCGCTCGCCTCCGCAGCGCCGAACAGCAGCAGACCGCCGGTGGCCAGCACCGCGGCGTACGGCAGGATGCTCGGCCGGCGGCGCCGCGCCGGGCGCGGCAGCGGGAGGCCGGCCCGGGTGGCACGCAACTGGCGGTCCGCGGCCACGCACAGACACAGGCACAGGGTCGGCAGCAGCACATGCGGCAGGCTCAGATGCGGACGCGAGACGAGCAGGGGCGCCAGCGAACCGCCGCCGGCCCCCACCGCGCCGGTGAGCCCCAGCAGGTACATGGCCCGCCGGTCGATCGGCCCGGTGCCGGTGAAGGCCACCTTCACGAACGCGGAGACGCAGACGACGCCGGCCGCGACCACGGTGAGCAGCGAGAGCTTGCCGGTGGTGCTGTCGGACACCAGGACTTCCCAGCGCGGAAGGACCAGATGCCAGGTGAAGGTCAGCACGGTGAAGATCACGGTGGCCAGGTCCAGGCCGAAGCGGACCCACTCGATCCGGGCCCGGCGGGCACCGGGGATACGCAGCGGCCCCAGCAGCATCACGGCCAGGGAGGCCACGAACACCGCCGCGGTGGGCCCACTGATGCCCTGGCCCTGCTGCCCACGGCTGAAGTAGTCGTACGCGGTCATGGCCACGCCCGCACCCAGCAGGGCGACGCCGGCCGACAGGTAGCGCCAGAAGGTGCGGCCCTGGTCGCCGGCCCGCCACAGGCTGTGCGTCGTGACCGGGACCGCGACCAGCAGCGGCAGCACCCAGCCGACCACCGGCGGCGTCCAGCGGACCAGGCCGACCGAGAACCAGGCCGCCGCGATCACTGCCACACCGGCTACCGCGGCGAGCGTCCTGGTCAGCCGCCACCGCGGAACCGTCACGGGCTTCACAAATGTCCCTTCGGCGCGGAACCGCCAGAGGTTGAGCGCCTCTCCGCGGTTCGGGCACGTGAAAGGTCACCACTGAAGTCCATACGTTCCGGGTGATGCCGCCCGGCCGGGCCCATGGTGAGGTCGCGGTGTGCCGAGACAGCACTCCTCCGAGATCAGAGCGGTGAACCTCGCCGGGCTGGTCCAGGGCATCACCCTGGTCACCTTCCCAGCGGCAAGTTCGATCTTCACCAACCCCGATCAGTACGACCTGAGCAGTTCCCAGTACGGCGCGATGTTCCTACCCCAGGTCCTGACCGCCATCGCGACCACGCTGCTGGGCGCCGGCCTGGCCCGCCGGCTGACTCCCAAGCGGGTCCTGCTGCTGGGGCTGA
Organism: Actinoplanes sp. NBC_00393; assembly: GCF_036053395.1. Classification (NCBI taxonomy): domain Bacteria; kingdom Bacillati; phylum Actinomycetota; class Actinomycetes; order Micromonosporales; family Micromonosporaceae; genus Actinoplanes; species Actinoplanes sp. NBC_00393. Next base: position 3,580,048 of record NZ_CP107942.1, read on the forward strand.
CCGCCAACCTGACCGCCATGGTGGTGCTGGTCCTGTCCGCCGGCGTGAAGGCCGACGCGGCGATCGCCTATCCGCTACTGCTGGTCGCGACCGCGTTCCTCGGTGCCGGCTTCGGGTTGACCGTTCCGGTGCTGAACACCTACGTGGCGGCGTCCCAGCCGGCGCGTGCGGACAAGGCGGTGCTCGTACTCAATGCCCTGCTCGGTCTCGGCACCGCCCTCGCGCCGGTGTTCGTCGCGATCTTCGTCGGTCTGGGTTTCTGGTGGGGGCTGCCGGTGCTGTCGGCGGCGTTGCTCCTTCTGCTGCTGCTCGCCTGCGCCCGGCTTCCGCTGCGGGCCGAGACGGGCACCGCTACCGGCCCCGCGCGGCGCGCCGGCATCCCGTCCCGGTTCTTGCTGTTCGCCGGCTTCGCCGTCTTGTACGGGATCTGCGAGACGGTCAACGGCAACTGGTCGCAGGCGTACATGACCACGGATCTGGGCGCCTCGACCACGCAGGCCGCGCTGGCACTGACCGCGTTCTGGGCCATGGTCACGGTCGGCCGGGTCCTGTTCGCGGCGATCGTACGCACGTTGCCGCCGCGCGCCGTCTTCCGTCTGCTGCCGATCATTCTGATGGCGACCTTCGCGCTGACCGCGGCGCTGCCGCAGGATGCGCCGTGGTTCGGCGTCGCCACCTTCGCGCTGGCCGGGCTGGGCTGCTCCGCCCTGCTGCCGCTGACGATCAGTCTCGGACAGGACGAGCTGACCGCCATGTCGACGGTCGTCGCCGGCGGGGTGATCGCGTTCTACCAGGTGGGTTACGGGATCGCCGCCTTCGGCGTCGACCCGCTCGTCGACAACGGCGTCAGCCTGCCGGACGTCTACGGCGGGGCCGCGATCGCAGCGCTCGTCCTGACCGCGCTGTCCTTCGCGGTCACGCGACGGCAGATGGCGTCGGTCGCTTCATGAGGTACGGCCTGCGGGCATCGCCGGTCGCCACGCTGTCGCCCGGCATCTTCGCGATGGTGATGGCGACCGGGATCATCGCTGTCGCGTCGAGCCAGCAGGGCATCGACTGGCTGGCCGGCGCGCTGTACGTCGTCGCCGCAACCATGTACGCCGTACTGATCCTGATGTTGCTCTTGCGGATCCTGCTGCACCGGGCCGCGTTCGTCGCCGACGTGACCAGCCACGTCAGCGGCTTCGCGTTCCTCACCACCGTCGCCGGCACCAACGTGCTCGCCGCCGCCTCGGCGCTGATCCACGGCTGGTGGGGCCTGGCGTGGGGCCTGTGGTGGTTCGCCCTGGCCGTGTACCCCGTGTTCCTCTACACCACGCTGATCGCCGTCGTGATCGACGAGGACAAACCCGGCCTGGAGCAGGGAATCAACGGAACCTGGTTTCTGCTCACCGTGGCCACCGAGTCGATCGCCGTCGTCGCCGGCCTGCTGCTCACCCGCGGCGACAACGCATTGCTCGCCTTCACCGCGCTGGCCGCGTTCGGGCTCGGCCTCGTGCTGTATCTCGTGGTGATGACGGCCGAGTTCCTGCGCTGGGCCTTCCGGCGCCTCGACCCGGACCAGATCGACCCGCCGGCCTGGATCGCCGCCGGAGCCATGGCGATCACCGTCCTCGCCGGATCGAACCTGCTGATCGCCGCGCCCGGTTCGCCGATCCTCGCCCGGCTCGCGCCGTTCCTGGCGGGCGTCGTCATCCTGGCGTGGGCCACAGCCACGTTCTGGCTGCCGCTGATGGTGGCCCTCGGCGTGTGGCGGCACCTCGTCAGACGGGTTCCGCTGCGCTACGCCCCGGCCTTCTGGGCGCTGGTCTTCCCGATCGGCATGTACAGCGCGGCCACCTTCCGGATGCTGGACGCGATCCGGCAGGAGGGCCTCGGGTGGGTGCCTCAGGTGGCTCTGGCAGTGGCTTTAGTCGCGTGGGCGGTGACCTTCGGCGGTCTGCTCCACCACGTCCTCCAGCGGCCGAGCGAGACGGCAGCCTGATAGCCGCTTTCGCGGCCGCCGGTCGACGTTCCCGACTGGCCAGGTCCGCACACCGTCAGCCTCCGCGGCGACTGGATCTTCAGGACCGTGGCGCTGCGCCCGCGCCGGAACGTTTCAGCACTGACTGAATGGTGTGGTGCCGGCCGACTGCCGAGGCAGAGAATCTTCGTCGTTCGCCTACCACGGCAGAACGGACCCATGTCATGAGGATGACCCCACGGTCCGGCGGTTGGCGGCGCTTTCTTCTTCCGCGCGGTCGCATCGTCCAGTGTCGTTGTCGTACGACCTCGCGCCATAGCTTGGGGCGATGCTGTGCTGCCGACCTGCAGCGGGACGAAGGATCACAGCCTTGGGCCTACTTCGGCCCACCAAGGTACGCGGCTCTCCCGGTGCGGCGTGCTTCGAGGGCGGCGGCGATGCGAGGTGCGACCTCGGCTGGCAGCCGGGCGGCGGCGACGTCCGGTTCGAGGAAGTCGTAGGCAGCCAATTCGTCGGCGGGTAGGCGCACTGGGGCATACGCGGGCAGTATTCCAGCGTCGAAGGTCATGCTGATGAGGGCGCGAGGTCGTGGGCCGGTGGGCGGTGCCCAGTCGAGCACGAGGAGCGCGCCGACATCGATTCGGAGACCGAGCTCCTCGTGGAGTTCCCGCGCGCACCCGTCCTGGGGGTACTCGCCGGCCTCGAGGTAGCCGCCGGGCAGTGCCCAGTGGTCGCGATAGGTCGGTTTGACCAGTAGAACCCGGCCGGTGACAGCCTCGGTGATCAAGGCTGCGGTGGTCGCGTAGAGGCTGGGGAGTTGCGCATACCACTGGTCGGGTTCGATCCAGGTGCTCACCGGGATGACGGTAGCCGACCCGCCGGTCGTGGAGCCGGTGAGCAGGCCGCGGTGCCGGTCGAAGAATTCCGCGACGACCGGTTCGAGGCGGTGGGGGCGTAGACGGTAGATGAGTTCGGTGAGCCGTTGCCGGACGCGTTGGGATGTCACGGTGTGCAGGTGCGGGATGGCCTGGTCGCCGTAGCGGCAGGCTTCGTCCAAGTCGCCGTTCGCGGCGTGGACGGTGGCCAGCAGCGCGGTGTGCAGGGCGCGGGTGCGAGTGCTGTCGGCCGGCAGGCACAACGCGGCCGGCCCGTGGGCCAACGCCTTTCGGTGCAGCTGCAGGTCGCGGTAGCACCGTGCCGCGGTGCCGGCGAAGTGTGCTGGGCTGAAGTAAGGTCGTCGGCCCGGGCGTGTGTGGCTCAGCGCACTTTGCGTCGCTGCATTGGTCGGCCCTGAGGCCCAAATCGGGGGCAGCCTCACCGTGAAAAGAGGATGACCTCACGTCGTTCGCCTGCAGGGCGGCCGCGAACCGTGCGTTCGCCGCCGCCAAAGATCACAGGCCGGGGGAGCTCTACGACAGGCTGGGCACTTCCGAGCCCGGCGACGCGAAGCTCGAACGCCAGGTGAACGGGCCGGCCCGGCGGATGAGCTGCAGCGCCGCCCAGGTGGAGAGCGCGAGGGCGGCAAGAACGTAGGCGTTGCCGGGGATGTGCTCCAGCGGGCCCCACTCGTATTCCTGCTTCTCACCCCACGGTGGCCACGCCAACGGGCGGGCCACGAACACCGCGATCCACACGACAGCCCATCCCCGGCTGCGTTCCCACAGCGCCAGCCCGACCGGCACGGCCCACACCCAGTGGTGCGACCACGAGACCGGCGAGGCGAGCAGCATGGCCATCGCTGCCAGGCTGATGCCGAGCACCCGGTCACCGCGGCGCCACCACGCGGCGGCGATCACCACGATGGCCAGCGCGAGCGGCCCGGCGACTGCGAGCCACAGCAGCCTCGGTGGCGCATGATCGAGGAAGCGGGTGAGCGTGCCGAACACCGACTGGTTGTGCGAATTCTCCGGCGGACCGATCCGGCTCGCCTTCACGAGATTGTGGGTCCAGTACGTCTTCGCGGAGCCGGGCATCAACGCGAGCCCGATCACGACAGTGCTGGCGAAGGCCAGCAGCGCCCGTACCGCTGCCATCCGCCGGCCGATCAGCACCAGCAGCACGACGAACACCAGCGGGGTGAGTTTCACACCGGCGGCGACACCCACGAGCACGCCCGACCAACGCCAGTCCGGCCGGGTGAAATCAATGAGCACCGCCAGCATCAGCACCAGGTTCACCTGGCCGAAGGTGAGGTTCTGCCACACCGGTTCCAGGGCGAGCGCCCCACCGGTCAACAGCGCAAGCTGCCAACCCGAAACGGTACGGCCGAGCGCCCGGCCCGCGACCAGGATGACCCCCGCGAGCGCGGCCATCGACACCGCGGTCCACAACGCCGTGGCGAGCCAACTCGGCACCAGCGCCAGCGGCACCAGCAATAGCGCGGCGAACGGCGGATAGGTGAACCGCAGGTTGGTCTCCGGGTCACGCGATTTGTAGAGCGGCAGACCGTCAAGCACCAGCCCGCTGCCGTGCCGGTAAGCGGAAAGATCGACGAATCCCCCGTGGACGCTCAGCGTCGCGGGCGCGTCCGCCCAGTCAGCCACACCGGCCGCGGCGGCAACGACGACGATCACGGCCAGGGCCGGGCCGACCCCCCGGAGCGAACCCATGATCGCATCGTAGTGTCACGGCAACAGGCTGGCGTCCGACGGGTCCTTCGGGCGCCGGCGGCGTACCGGGCGCTGCTCCGGAAAGGACCAGCCGAAGAAGACGGCAGCCAGGCGCACAGCGGCGGTCACGGCAACACAGACCAGACCCGCAACCATGATCGGTACGCCGAACCGGTCGAGAACGATGAGCATGCCGGCTCCCGCCCCGGCGGCGACGGCATAGAGGGTGCCGACCTGCAGGAAGGAGATCGGCAGGTTCAGGATGACGTCGCGCAACATCCCGCCGCCGATGGCCGCGATGACGCCGACGACCAGCGCCCCTGCCTCGCTGACGCCGAGCGACAACGCCTTGGAGGCGCCGATCGCGCCGAACACCCCCATGACGAGCGCGTCCAGCACGGTGATCAGCCAGTCCGCTCGCGCCAACAACGGGTACAGCAGCATGCCGAGGATTGCTGAGCCGGCGGCCACCACCAGGTACCAGTTCTGCCAGATCACCACGGGCCGCTGATCGAGCACTATGTCGCGGAGCAGGCTGCCGCCGAGCGAGACGGCCAGCCCGATCACGACGACGCCGAGCACGTCGATGCGGCGATGCCGCTCGCCTGCCGCGAACAGGGCGCCCTGGAGGCCACCCAGTCCGGCGGCGAGCAGCTCGATCCAGAGCGCTACCTGGAACGGCGTGGTGGACATGGGGTCAGCGGGCGGCGTTCTTCGCGGCGGCGGCGATGACGTCGGCGACGGCATCGGGCTGTGTCGCGTACAGCGCGTGGCTGGCCGAGACGTTGGTGACCTCCGCGCCGATGCGCTTGGCCATGTACTGCAGCATCGCCTGGTCGAACGCCCTGTCCTCGGTGGCGATGACGGCCCAGCTGGGCTTGTCGCGCCAGGCGGCGTTCTTCACCGGGGTGGCGAACACCGCCATGTTGATCGGCACCTGCGAGTCACGCAGGAAGGCGGCGTCGGCGTCGCTGGCGTCCGCGGCGAACCCGGCCTTGAACTTGCCGGGGTTGATGAAGCCGTAGCCGTCCGCGCCGACGTCGATGACGAAGTCGGGCGTCGGGGCGAACCCCTCGTACTGCTGGGCCGTGGTCTCGCCGGCGTCGGGCGCCAGCGCCGACACGTAGACCAGCCCGGCGACCTTCGGGTGAACGCCGGCCTCGGTGATGACCGTGCCACCCCAGGAGTGGCCGACCAGAATCGCTGGCCCGTCCTGCTGGTCGAGCACCCTCGTGGTCGCCGCGACGTCGTCCTCCAGCGAGGTGAGCGGGTTCTGCACGATCGTGACCCGGTAGCCATGGGCGGTCAGCCTGTCGTAGACGCCCCGCCAGCCGGAGCCGTCAGCGAACGCACCGTGCACCAGCACAACGTTCTTGATCTCTTGATCGGTGGTGCTCATGGTTTTCCTCCCCCTTGATGGAGCCAGCGAGTGCCGCTCCGAGATGCAATATATTGCATGGCGGAGCGCGCCCTCAAGGCCCGAAGCTGTGCGTTGACTGTGCTGTCTCTCCCAGGGAGAGGGTCAACAACGAAGACCCGACCCGGCTGCAGGTGTCCGAGCTACGGATTCGACGTAGAAGAGAACCCCGCCGATGTGCAGCGATGGGTGCGGATGCGCCTGCTCGGCCGTCGCGTTCCAGCCGCGTCGGCCCGAGTCAACCCGCAGCCGGGCACGCGGAACGACCGGCCTGACGATGCAGTCGTCGCCGGCCGAGGCGGAGACCTGGGATCAGAAGCCGAACATCAGGTCGGGTCGCTCGGCAGCCCGAAATCAGTTCGGGGATCGAGGCTCATCCAATTCGCCCGGGCAGCCGCCGCGGCGCCCTCGACGTCGCGGGCCTCGCACAGCTCGATGATCTGGTCGTGCAGGGCCACCGAGCCGCGCCCGCTGACCGAGGAGAACCGCAGCCGCTCCAGCCGTCGCAGCACCGGGGTGAACTGCTCCAGCACCGCACGCAGCGCCGGGTTCGCGGCGGCGGTGACCGTGACACCGTGGAACTCGTCGTCCGCGGCGATCGCCGCATCCACGTCGTCCGCCTGCAGGGCCGCCGCGAACCGCGCGTTCGCCTCCCGCATCACATTGATCTCGTCGGCCGACAGCGTGGGCACCGCCTCCCGCACGGCCAGCTCGTGCATCGCCGCGGTGACGGTCTGCGCCGCCCGCGCCGCCTGCACGTCCAGCGGGCTCACCATCGTGTAACGCCCCGGCTTGGTCTGCACCAGGCCGCTTTCCTCGAGCCGCGTCAGCGCCTCGCGAACCGGAGTCCGGCTCACCCCCAACCACTGCGCCAGTTCGCCGTCGTTGAGCCGCTCCCCCGGGTGAAACGTGCCGTCCACGATCGCGTCCCGAATCGACCGGTACGCGTTCTCACGCAGCAGAGATCGCGAAATCACACCCACACGCTGCGGAATCGGCATGCAACATATTTCACACCGGCGTACCAGCAGCGTCAACGAGGCCCGCACCACTGCTGCCGGGGCAGCGCTACGAATAGCTCGGCGTCCCGCCCGGACGCGACGGCGCCGGCCTCCCCATCGTGCGTGACTTCACCCAACGCTCATGGCCGGGCGTTCCAGTCCCTTCAGAGCTCGCCGTTAGCCCTCATCAACAGGACAGCCAGAAGTCCGGACACCGAGCCGGCTCCCACGATCATGCCGTCACCGATGTGCCGCCGGACGTCGTCGAGCGGGATCCAACCGATGCACTCTGCCTCGTTGACGTCCGGTGCCGAGCCGGTGAAATCGGCGCCTCGCGCCCGGTAGACGACATCGCCCTCGTCGATGGTGCCGACCATCGGCTGAAACCCGATCAACCTCTCGACGCTGCACGACCGCCATCCCGTCTCTTCCGCGGCTGATGCGCAACGCCTTTCACTCCGCGTCACCGACCGACCACGCTGACTCACACCCGGCCGCTGCGCCGGCTCCGCGTCGACCGTGCCGTCCACGATCACATGCCGGCGGCGGCCAGCATCGCTGCGGCGATGCCGCGCGCCGCGAGTGGCGCCCGCGGGCCGGGGTCCAGGCGGGCGCCGACCATCGCGCCGTCGTAGAGGACGATCATCTGGTCGGCGAAGCTTTCCGGATCGGGTACGCCCGCCGCGCGGGCCAGGTCGACGAAGAGGCTGCGGGTCCACGCGCGGTTGTGGGCGGCCTCCTCACGGACGGCGCCGGACGGGTCGTTCTCGGCGCCGGCGTTGTAGAAGGCGCAGCCGCGGAAGCCCGGCTTCGTGGCGGTCTCCGCAAGCAGGTCGAAGACGCCGAGCAGGCGGTCCTGCGGTGTGGTGAAGCGTTCGAGGCCGGTCATGATCCGGGTGCGGCGGCTCTCGTGCCGGCCGCGCAGGTAGGCGCGGACCAGTTCGTCCTTGCTGCCGAAGGTGCTGTAGAGCGATGCCTTGGCGACTCCAGCGCGTTCGATGACGCGGTCGATGCCGACGGTGTGCACGCCCTCGGCGTAGAACAGCTCGTCGGCGGCAGCCAGGAGCCGGTCGCGGGCGGAGGGGCGGCGTGAGGCAACGGACACGCCTTGACTCTAACAGACAGGTCTGTCTAGTGTCGGTGCGTACTAGACAGACCTGTCTGTTCATGGGAGCCGACGACATGGCATCTGCCACCACGATCCAGGAGCCGCTCGCCGTACGCGGTCCGCGCCTCAACCGCCCGGCGGCCTTCGCCTCGGTCGCCGCCATCCTGCTCACCTTCGCGGCCGCGGCGGCCGTGCCGTCCCCGCTCTACGCGGTCTACCAGCGGCTGTGGGGCTTCTCCGCGGCCACCCTGACGGTGATCTTCGCGGTGTACGTCGCCGCCCTGATCGGCGCGCTTCTCGTCCTCGGCGCCCTGTCCGACCACGTCGGCCGCCGGCCCGTCCTCGTGGGCGCCATCGCCCTCGAGGCGATCGCCTTCGTGCTGTTCCTGGTCGCCGGTGACGTCACCACGCTGGTCCTGGCCCGCATCGTGCAGGGCGTGGCGACGGGCGCTGCCCTGAGCACGCTCGGCGCCGCCCTCATCGACCTCAATCCGGCCCACGCGCCCGGCCGGGCCGGCCTGATCAGCGGCATCGCGCCGGTCTCCGGACTCGCCATCGGCGCGCTCGGCTGCGGGATCCTGGTGGAGTACGCGCCCTCCCCCACCCACCTGGTGTTCGTCGTGCTGCTGCTCGGCATGGCGCTGGCCGCGGTCGCCGTGGCGTTCATCCCGGAGACCGCCGCCCGCCGGCCCGGCACCGTCGCGTCGCTGAAGCCGCGCCTCGGCGTACCGGCCCGGCTGCGCCCCGACCTGCTCGCCCTCACGCCGATCATGGTGGCCAGCTGGGCGCTCGGCGGGCTCTACCTGTCACTCGGGCCGTCCGTCGCAGCGGACACCTTCGGCCTGCACAACCGTCTCGTCGGCGCTCTGGTGATCACCCTGCTCTGCGGCTGCGGCGCGCTCACCTCGTTCCTGCTGCGGGGCACACCCACCGCACGGGTGCTCGCCATCGCCGGGACCGGGCTCACCGTCGGCGGCCTGATCAGCATCGCCGCCATGCTCAGCGAGAACCTGCTGCTCGCCGCGGCCGGCACTGTCGCCTCCGGCATCGGGTTCGGCGCGGCCGCCCTCGCCTCCTTCGGCACGCTGGCCCGCATCGCGGCGCCCCACGAGCGGGGTGAGCTGATGGCCATCGCGCTCGTCATCTCGTACGCCGCCTTCAGTGTGCCCGCGGTGATCGCCGGCGTGCTGGCCGGCGAGATCGGCCTGCATCTGACCACCCTGCTATATGGCATCGGCGTAGCCGTGCTGGGGATTCTCGCCCTGGCCGCGCAAGGCCTGCGGCCCCGACCGGCGGTTTCGTGACCGCGGTCAGAAGGTGGCGATCGGGTTGACCGGACTGCCCGACGTGCCGGCGAAGCGGACCGGCGCGACGGCGAGCTGGAAGTCCCACTGGCCGAGCTCGGCAGCCGTCGCCACGCAGGCCTCCAGGTCGCAGTTGTCGAGCATCCACAGACCCATCGCGACGAGGCTGATCGCGTGGACCGGCATCAGCACGTCGTCGTAGCCCGACGGCTGAACGTCCTGCGGGGTGTCGGCGCCGATCAGCGCGACCTGCCGGTCATGCAGCCACGGCAGGCAGGACGCGTGCCAGCCGGGCTGCTTGATGCCGCCGGCCGCACGACCTTCATGTCGGGCCCGGCCATGGCCGGTCCGCAGCAGCACGGCGTCGCCGGGGCCGACCCGTACGCCCTGGCGGCGCTCGGCCTCCTCCAGGTCGTCGGAGAACACGCCCTGCCCGGGTTCCAGCCACGGCACGTCGCGGACACTCGCCACGTCCAGCAGCACACCGCGCGTGACGATCCCGTTCGCCGCCGCCGTGACGGCCGCCCACCCGGATCCCGTTGCGGCGTCGACCAGCGAATGTGACCGCCCGTTGTACATCGCGCCGTCCCAGAACAGGTGGCACGGCGAATCGAGGTGGGTGATCGTGTTGCCGTGGAACATGATGCCGAGCCGCTCGTTGGAAAAGCCCCAGCGCCGGTCGGCGTGGAAGGCGGCCGGCATGTTCTGCGCACCCGGCATGTCGGCGGCGCGCGGGCACGCCGTCGTCGAGCGTTCCATCTCGTCCGGGACGGTGATCTCCCAGGCGCACGACACGCTCCGGCCGTGGCGCACCGCCCGCGCCGCCGCCAGCCGGACCTCGTCGGTGATGAGGTTCAGCGTCCCGAGTTCGTCGTCGTCGCCCCAGCGTCCCCAGTTCGACAGCGTGTCGAAATACCCGAGCACGTCGTCCTGTGTGGGCATCGACACCTCCGGTCCCGTGGTTCAGACACGATATCCCGCCCCGCCGCTCGGCACCGCCACGTCGACACGGAAGCCACCATCGGCGGTCGGGCCGGCGCTGAAGGTGCCGCTCAGGGCAGTCACGCGCCGGCGCATGCCGGTCAGGCCATTGCCCGCGGCGCGGCCACGGTTCGGGTCAGAATGCGCGGTACGGGTCGCAGCGGTGTTGCGTACGCCCACCTGCACCAGTTCGCCGGTGGCCTGCACGTCGAGGTAGATCGTGCTGCCCGGCGCATGGCGTGCCGCGTTCGACAGGGCCTCCTGCACGACGCGGTGCACGACGAGCGCCGATTCAGCGGAGACGGCATTGTCGGCTGCCGTGTCGAAGCGTGCTTCCACGGTCAGCCCGGAGGCCCGGGCCCGGTCGACCAGCGTGCGCACGTCGTCGATGCCGGATAGGCCCGAACCGGTGGCCATGGCGCCGACCAGGCAGCGCATGTCGTTGAGAGCCTCGCGGGAGGCGCCCGCAAGCGCGGTGAACTCGGCCTGCTGGTCCTGCGGACGGTCGTGCAACCGGTACGACGCCGACTCCGCACGCACCGCGATCAGCGACATGTGGTGCCCCACCACGTCGTGCAGCTCGCGGGCGATCAGGGTGCGCTGCTCCGCCAGCGCCCGGTGCAGCCGCTCCACTGACTGCCGCTGCACGACGCGCCGCCGCACCTGCACGCCCATCGCGGCCACGACGCCGACCAGCACCACGACGGTGACCGCGTCCTGCGCCGGCACCCGCGCCAGGGTCGCCGCGCAGCTCAGCACCGCTGTCCAGGCGACCACCGGTGTGCGGTGCCGCAGGGCCACCGCGAAGATCGTGCACGGCAGCACCATCAGCTGCACCGGGTGCCACGGCCAGGCAAGCCCACCAGGTGCGATCTCGAGCGGGACGGTCACCAGGGTGGCGAGGACAGCGATCCGCCACGCAATGAGCGGGCTGGCGTACAGCAGCGCCACCGGGCCCGCCGCCACGACAGCGAGCGCAACTCGTACCAGTGCTGTTGCGCCGTCGATGCGGACAGCACCGAGGTGGACGAGTACGCAACCCGCCACCGCGAGCGCGAGCAGGGGCCACACCACCGCGTCGGCGCGTCGCCGGTTCGGCGCGCAGTCGGGTTCGACAAGCGCTGCTCGCAATCCCGTCAGGGCACCGGCAACCATGAACCCAGTGTCGGCAGCGGGTGATGGCACTCCCATCCCGCTGGCCCCCGAGCCGCCGGTAGGGCTATCCCCCGGTCAGGCAGGGTCGCGGCCGAGCGCGGCCCAGATCTCGGTGACTGTCTGATAGACCACGCCGTCCGGAAGCCGGTCCAGGTCGGCGAGGACGTCGTCCGGTGCGGTGAGGACCTCGGCGCTGCGCCGCAGGGCGTCACGGTCGCCCGGCAGGGCAGACAGGCCGATGTAACGCCCGAACCGGGTGAGCGGATTCTCCGACCCGTTGCTGATCCCGGTCGGCGCGGGCTGATCCTCACCCGCCGGCTCGGCCATCTTCCACTCCTCGGCCCGGCCCTCGGTGATGCCTTGCACCGCGCCGCGCACCTCTTGGCTCATCTGCTCATCGACGCGGGGACTGTGTTTGCTGCTACCACGCTCCATAGGCCCCGGATCCCCCATGAATGCGGGCATAAACCGTTCAGACGCCGGAGGGATAGGTCTCCGGTTCCAGCGCGTCCGACGTGCGCAGATGCAGGGGAAGCACCGCGTGGGACTGATCGAACCAGCAGAACGCGTCGTAACGATCGCCGAGCACGGTCGGCACGTAGTTGCCCGGCCGTTCCCGCTGCGGGTGGTAGACCACGCCGATCGCCCGATGGTCGATCTCGTCGGTCAGCACGTCCGGCCGGTCGTCGCGGGGGAACACGAACAGCGCCTGCTGCGGCGCCGCAGTGTGCAGGATGTCCTCCACCGTGCGCCGGCGGGCCGGCGGCACGCTCATCACCTGCATCGGCGCGCCCCACGCTTCTCCGGCGACGACCGCTCCCCGATGGGTGCCGAACCCCACCAGCACCACCTGATCGGCGCCGTAACGTTCCCGGGCCAGCTGACCGATGTTGACCATGCCGGCGTCACCCATGTCCGTGGCCCGGGCGTCACCGACATGGGTGTTGTGCGCCCACACCACCGCTTTCGCACCCGGCCCGTAATGGTCCAACAGGCGGTCCAGCGTGTCGTCCATGTGCCGGTCCCGCACGTTCCACGACTGGCGGCCGCCGCGGACCATCGCCCGGTAGTACCGCTCCGCGCCGGCCACCACCTCGGCGTTCTGCCACACACCGAACCGGCTCGTCCCGTCCGCGGCCGCCCGCTGCCGCAGCGCGACCAGCAGGTCGAGGACCTCGGACTCGCAGCTGGCCGGGACCATGCGGGTGGCCAGCGCGTACTCCTGGGCGTCCTCCCCGTACGGTTCGAAGCATCGGTAGGCCGCCAGCGCGGCCGGCACCTGGTCCGGATCGTGTTCGCGCAGATGCGTGAGGATCTCGCGCAGCGACTCCCACAGCGAATACACGTCCAGGCCGTGGAAGCCGGCCCGTTGTTCCTCGTCGACGGCCGCGTTGTGGGCGCGCAGCCAGCGGCTGAAATCGACGATCTCCTCGTTCGCCCACATCCAGGTCGGCCACCGCTCGAAGCCCAGCAGCGCCTCGCGCGGGTCATCCGGCGCGCCGGGCAGGCAGCGCACGCTGCGGTCCACCCGGTCGCAGTCCGGCCAGTCGCCTTCGACCGCCACGAAGGAGAACCCCTTCTCGGCGATCAGGCGTCGGCTGATCGCCGCCCGCCAGGTGTAGAACTCGTGCGTGCCGTGGGTGGCCTCGCCGAGCATCACCACGCGGGCGTCACCGACCCGGTCCAGCAGCACATCGAGGTCACCGGGGTCGGTGAGCGGCGCGGCCAGGCCGGCCACCTCGTCGCCGTAGCGTCCCATGAGCTAGTCCGTCGGCTCCTGCGGCTCCGGCGGCTCAACCTCGTCGGGGCGTTCCGGAGGCGGTTCAGGCGTGTCGTTCAGGTCGATCGGGCGTTCGATGTCGGGCTGCTCGGTGGGTTCGGGCACGGTGGTCATGTCGTCCTCCCGGTACGGTCGATCGCCGGTGACCAAGAGGACACCGGCCGCGGCATGTCGCCGCACGGCCCGCGTACCCGGCAGCGGCGAACTCATGCACACGTAGGTGACCAGTGACAAAGGTCTGGGAAGTCCTGTCGGACGAGCACTGTCAGCACTGGGGGTGAAGTCCGGTCCACCGGCGTGGGTCCGCTGCGGTTCGGCATGAGCCCGGACGAGACTGCCACCGCGATGGTCGGCTTCACAGCCAGCTTCCGTCACGTGGGCCGCGAGCCTCGCGTCACGCGACGCGGAGAGTTCCGGTTGCCTGATCGACCGCAGACTGAGGTGCCGGTGAGGGTCTATTTCGCGGGCACGATGGGGCTCCAATGCATTGCGCTCGACGCGCTTTGCGGCCCTCAGGTCACCATGGAGGGCATCCGGCTGGTCGGGCGGACGCTGCCGGATCTGGAAGTAGAGATGCACGACTATGCGGCAGCCCACGATCACTACGTCGTCTACTACCCGGCGGGCGCAGCAGGCACTGACGAGATCATCGTCGACGCGCAGTGTGCCGGCGACACACTCCTGACCCGGCCGATATTCGCGGTCCTGCGCGAGCGCGCCAACACCCTCTGGGACAGCATTCCGGCTGACGCGCTGTGCGCCTCACGGGGCGAATGCGAGCATCGGCACAAGTGGGAAAGCCGCATATCCCCAGACCCCGATAGTCCGGCCGACGGCCTTGATGGCCCATGGCTGAATGACCCGTGGACAGAGGGACCTTCGGCCAGCGCCTCGCTCAGCTGCCGGTGAGCGAGGCACCGTGGACTGCTGTCAGGCGGTGTCGCCGCCGTCGGCGAGCAGCGTGCTTCCGGTCATGAAATTCGACAGGTCGGAGGCGCAGAACAGCACGACCCGGGCGATGTCGTCGGGGACGCCGACGCGGCCGACCGGGCTGTTCAGCATGAGCGGCGTCGGCGGTGGCGCGTCGTCGCCGAGGGCTGCCATCATCGCCGCGGCGGCGGCCATGTTGCCCTCGGTGGGGACGAAGCTCGGCGCGACGCCGAGCACCCGGATGCCGCGCGGCGCGAGCTCGACGGCCAGCTCCCGGGTCAGGCCGCGGGCGGCGTGTTTGGAGCCGACGTATGCGGCCAGGCCGGGTGCGCTGGCCCGGAACCCGGCCGTGGAGATGATGTTGACGATGACGCCGCCTCCGGTCATCCGGCGGGCCGCCTCGCGGGCGCCGGCGAATGTTCCGCGGGCGTTGACGGCGAATACCTGGTCCCAGGTCTCGTCGGTCATCTCCAGCAGCGGCACGCTGGGGAAGATGCCGGCGTTGTTGATCCAGATGTCGAGCTGGTCGAAGTGGGCGGCGGCCGCGGCGACCGACGCGCTGTCGGTGACGTCGAGGAACGTACCGGTCACTTGGTCGCCCAGTTCGGCGGCAGCGGCTTGAGCCAGTCCAAGATCGAGGTCGCCGATCAGAACCTCGGCGCCGGCTTCGGCAAGGCGGGCGGCGATCGCCTTGCCGAGGCCCCGGGCGCCCCCGGTGACGACGGCACGGCGGCCGGAAAGCGAGATCAGGTCGGTCAGGGATTTGTCGGAGACATCGGCAGTCGACATGGGGATGCCTTTCAGCGGACGCACTTGATCCGGGTGAACACGATGAGGCCACCGAGCAGGGCGAGCACCGCGCCGGCGAGATAGAGCAGGGTGTAGTTCTTGTCGCTGCCGTTCGCGCCGATGGCGATGATGAACGGGGCGAGCAGCGGGGCGATCGCGCTGGGCAGTTTGTGGGCGAACGCGGTGATCGCCATGTAGCGGCCCGCTTCCGAGCGGCTGGGTAGCACGGCGAGCACGATCGCCTGGTCGACGGTGGTGAAGAAGGCGATCGCGAGCTGCATCAGCACCGAGCCGATCAGCAGGGTCGGCAGCGAATAGGCGAACGCCTCGACGACCGCGCCGGCGACGAAGAACAGGGCGCCGACCAGGGCGAACAGTTTGCGCCGGCCGAGCTTGTCGGACAGGTAGCCGCCGCCGATCGCGCCGACGGCGGCCGCGGCCACCCCGACCACGCCGATGATCGCCACGGTGCCGGCCACCTCGCGGACCGGCAGGTCGAGGCGTTGGGCGTAGAAGAAGGTGGCGAATGAGGTGTTGAGGTAGAGGCCGGTGAAGAAGGTGAAGCGGCCCAGCCAGTTCCACCCGAAGTCGCGATGCTTGCGCGGGTTGAACACGTAGCTGGACAGCAGGGTGCGCGCCGACACCGGGGCGGCCGCCGGCAGCGACCGGCTGTCGTTCTCCCTGCCGACGAACAGGAACACGGTCAGCAGGGCGGCGCCGATCAGGCCGGGCAGCACGAAGACCAGGAAGGTGCTGCCGGTGACCAGGGTGGTGATGCCGATGCCGACGATCGGCGCGATCTGCCCGGTCATCGCCGTGAGTCCGGAGATCCGGCCGCGCTGCTCCTCGGGGATGCGGTCGGCCTGCACGTTGAGGATCGCCTGGGACGCGGTGGCCCAGCCGAGCATCGCCAGGATCCAGCCCGCGCCGACCAGCAGCAGGGTGGGTGCGAACGCGATGCCGGCCAGCGCGGCCAGGCCCAGCAGCATGCCGGCGAGCAGGAACGGCCGCCGCCGACCGAGGATGCTGCGGGTGCGGTCGCTCCACACTCCGAGCAGTGGGCTGAGCACCAGGTAGACGGCCTGGGCCGTGCCCGTGACGTACCCCAGCACCTCTTCGCGGCCCGGGGCGAGCTCATCGATCCGCACCGCCAGGGAGAAGGAGAGCGGGACGATGAACGCCATGGAGATGCCGAAGTTGGCGGCCATCATCCAGAAGACGTACTTCGAGCTGGCCTTCTGCAGCTCCGGCGCGACTGTTACGGTCATGACCGCGACCGCCAGCGGCGGCGCAGTTCGTGGGCGGCGGCTTTGGGGCGGCGGTCGCGGGTGAAGACGCCCTTCTTGTTGCCGTCGACGCGGTGGATGCCGTGCGAGGTCTGGAAGTCGGCGAAGTTCCACACGTGCTCGCCGATGAAGGCTTCGGCGCGGTCGAAGACCCGGTGGTGCATGGCGAGGAAGTCGGCCTGGTACTCCTCGGTCCACGGGATGTCCCACACCGAGTGCAGCCCGGCCTGCGTATCGGCGCCGTACTCGGACATCATGATCGGCTTGCCGAAGCGCTGCACCCAGCCGCGCAGGTCGGCTTCCAGGTACTGCTCGGCGGTGGCCAGGTCGCCGGTGGCGACGTACCAGCCGTAGTAGCGGTTGATCGAGATGACGTCGAACAGGTCGGCGATCTTGTCGTTGGCCGGGGTGGCGAACATGACGACCGAGTAGGTGAGCGGCCGGGTGGCGTCCAGCGTGCGGGCCAGCTTGACCAGGGGTTCGAAGTATTCGCGGGCGCCGTCCTCGTTGGAGGCGGGCTCGTTGGTCAGCGACCACATGACGACGCTGGGGTGGTTCTTATCCCGGGCGATCAGCTCGGTGATGGCCTGCGCGTGCGCGGCCCGGGTGTCGTCACCGAAGGTCTCCGGCGAGAAGGTGGGGCGTGGCGGGGCGCCGGTCAGGCCGGAGACCACGGCCAGGTTGAGGCCTACCGCGGCGGTTTCGTCGATGACGACGATGCCGTGCCTGTCGGCGAAATCCAGAACCTCTTCGGCGTACGGGTAATGCGAGGTGCGAAACGAATTCGCGCCGACCCAGTCCAGCAGTTGGAAGTCGTGCACCAGATAGGCGTCGTCGTGGCCCTTGCCGCGCACCGGGGTGTCTTCGTGCTTGCCGAACCCGGTGAAGTAGAACGGCTCCCCGTTGATCAGGAACTGGGTTGCCGACACCGACACTGTGCGCACCCCGAACGGCTGCTCGTAGACATCGTGCCCGTCGATAGAAGCTTCCAGCGTGTAGAGGTAGCCCGCGCCCGGCTTCCACAGCGTCGGGTTGTCGATGCGGGCAACACCGTCGGCGCCGGTCGCCACAAGCTCACCCGCGTGGTCGAGGATGCGCACCTGCACCGGCGCCGGAGAGCTGGTGGCAATGGAATAGCGAACCGTTCCGTCCAGCTCGGTCTCCACGGTCACGTCGGTGACCCGCACCTGCGGAACGCTGTGCAGCCACACCGACCGGTGCAGTCCGGCGTAGTTGTAGAAGTCGTGCTGGTACTGCTGGCGTTTGCGGCCACCGGCATCGACCGTGATCGTGCCCGGCGGGATGGTCGTCTCGGTGAGCTCGTTGTTCACCCCGATGGTCAGCCGGAATTCCGAGCCGGCGCTCACCAGGTCGGTGATGTCGGCTTCGAACGGCGTGTACCCGCCGACGTGTTCGGCCACGAGGGTGTCGTCGACGTACACCTTGCCGGCGTGGGTCGCGGCGTCCACGCGTACGAAAATGCGGTCCTCAGACCAGCCACGCGGAACGCGCACCGCGCGCTGGTACCAGGCCCAGCCGACGTGGTCGCGGATCTTCGCATCGGCGAACAGGTCGTTGTAGCTGGCCGGGACGGCTGCTTCCAGCGTGGTGGCCGTGTCGGCGGCGTCGCCGGTGTTGAACCGCCAGAGGCCGTCGAGGCGGACCTGCTCGCGGGTGGCGGTGGGGCGGGGCTTCAACATGTCACAGTCCGTTCTTGCCGGCGATCTGTCCCAGCCAGGCGAGGCTGGGTTTGGGGGTGCGCACGAAGGTCTCCCGGTCCACCGCGACCAGGCCGAAGGTGGGCGCCCAGTGGCCCCACTCGTAGTTGTCCAGCAGGCTCCAGTGCAGGTAACCGCGTACGTCGACGCCGTTGTCGATGGTCGCTTTCAGGTGTGCGAGGGCCTCGCCGGTGTAGGCGATGCGGCGCTGGTCGTCGTCGGTGGCCATGCCGTTCTCGGTCACCAGGATCGGTGTGCCGCCGGTGACCTCCCAGGTGTGGCGCACCGCGAGGCCGAGCGCGTCGGGCCGGTACGCGGTGCCGACCAGCGTGTTGTCCGGGTGCACCGGGTGCGCCTCGATGCCGTCCGCGTTCACCCACATGCTGGAGTAGGACTGCACGCCGACGAAGTCGTCGCCCTTCGCACCTTCGAGGTAGAGGTCCTCGCGTTCGTAGCGGACCTCGCGCAGCTTCTCCTCGCCGCCGGGCCGGGCCACCAGGGCCTGGTTCGCGATGGTCCAGCCGACCTTGGCGCCGGTGCGCTCGCGGACCAGGTCGCGCACGGCGTGGTGGGCCTCCACCAGGCGCCGGCCTATCGCCGGGTCGGGTGACGGCAGCACGGGCCGCTGACCGGTGTCGACCGTCGGGCTCTGCCATTCTTTCGAGGCGGCGAGCCGGGCCATCATCGTCATGATCGCCAGCATGTTGGGCTCGTTCATGGTGCAGACCCAGGGCACCCCGTCAAGGATGCTGGTGGCGGCCTCGGTGTACGCCCGGAATCGGTCGATCGCCCGCTCCCCCATCCAGCCGCCCTCGGCGGCGAACCAGCGTGGGTTGGTGAAGTGGTGCAGGGTGACGACCGGGGTCAGGCCCAGCTCCAGCGCGGTGTCGATCATGCGGCGGTAGTGGGCGAGTTCGGCGCGTGAGATCAGGCCCGGCTCGGGCTCGATGCGGGCCCACTCGATGCCGAACCGGTAGGAGTTCAGGCCGGCGTCGGCGAGCAGGCGCATGTCCTCGGCGTACCGGTGGTAGCTGTCGCAGGCGTCGCCGCTGCGTTCCATGCCGGGCATGGCGGCCTCGGCCGCCCAGAAGTCGCTGGTGACGTTGTTGCCCTCGATCTGGTGCGGCGCGGTGGCGGCGCCCCAGAGGAATCCGGCCGGGAACGTGGTCATGAAAGGGCCTTTCGAGAAGGTACGAGCGGCGGGGCGTTCATCGGACCGCCGGGCCGGTGACCTGGTCAATCGGTTGCCAGTTGTTGTCGCGGATGTTGCCGTGGATGCAATCTTGCAAAATTGGCAACGAAGCGCAATGGTGGTCGCATGACCGGGTTGCGAGAACGCAAGAAGGCCGCGTCACGGGCGGCGATGAGCAGCGCGGCGTGGTCGATGCTGCTGGAGCACGGCCTGGACGCGGTGACGCCGGAGTCCGTCGCGGCCGCCGCCGACATGGCGCCGCGCACCTTCCGCTACCACTTCCGTAACCGCGAGGAGGCGATTCTCGACGGGCTCGCCCAGCAGCACCTGGCCCTGGCCGACAAGATCCGGGACCGGCCGGCGGACGAGCCGATCTGGGACTCGCTGCTGCACGTGGTGCCCGATGCGGTCACCGAGACGTTCGGCGACCGCGCCGAGTTCGCCAAGGTCATGCAGGTGATCGCCGACAACCCGGCGATGCTGGCGCAGAACCTGCTCGTGCTCGAGCAGGGCCGGCAACTGCTCGCCGTCGCCGTCGCCGACCGCCTCGGCCTGGACGTGGACCGCGACATCTACCCCGGGCTGCTCGCCGGCGCGACCGAGACCGCGATCAGCATCGCGGTGGCGCACTGGGCACGCGGCGACGCGAAGCTGCCCGACCTGATCCGCGACAGCCTGACCCGGCTGCGCGCCGGGCTCCCCACCTGAAAGCTTCTGCATGCCACCCCACTTCAGCAATCCGCTGGACCTGCCGTACCGGATGCAGCACGTCGGCAACGGACGCCGCCGCCGGATCTTCCGGGAAGCGGCCGACCCGTCGGTGGTCCGCTTCCAGGGCCGCTACTACCTGTTCGCCTCGATGTCCGGCGGCTTCTGGCACTCCACCGACCTGCACACCTGGCAGTTCACCGGCACCCCGCAGCTGCCGATCCACGACTACGCCCCGGACGTGCGCGAGATCGACGGCCGGCTGGTCGTCTGCGCGTCGCGGCGCGGCAAACCCTGCGACTTCTACCGCAGCGCCGACCCGCTCGGCGGTGACTGGGAGGTCGTGCCCGGCGAGGTCGCCTTCTGGGACCCGAACCTGTTCCAGGACGACGACGGCCGCGTCTACCTCTACGAGGGCTGCTCGGCGAACACCCCGATCCGCGGTGTGGAGCTGAACCGGCAGACGTTGCGCCGCCTCGGCGAACCGGTCCCGCTGATCCACGGCAACCCCCAGGAGCACGGCTGGGAGGTGCCACGCGGTAAGCGGTCACTCGTGATGCGCCTGCTGTTCGGGCAGCGCCCGTTCATCGAGGGCGCGTGGATGACCAGGCACGACGGCCGCTACCACCTGCAGTACGCGGCGCCCGCCACCCAGGAGGCCGGGTACGCGGACGGCAGCTACGTCGGCGACTCACCGCTCGGGCCGTTCACCTATGTGCCGCAGTCTCCGTTCTCGGCCAAGCCCGGCGGGTTCATCACCGGCGCCGGGCACGGCTCCACCTTCCAGGACGAGCACGGCAACTGGTGGCACGCCGCCACCATGAAGATCTCCGTGCACCACGATTTCGAGCGGCGCCTCGGCCTGTTCCCGGCCGGCTTCGACGACGACGGTGTGCTGTTCTGCAACCAGGAGTTCGCCGACCATCCCCTCGCGCTGCCGGACGGGCCCGCCGACCCGTGGTCGCTGACCGGCCGGTGGATGCTGCTGTCGACGGGCTTCGGCCGGGCCGACGACCCCGGCACCTGGTGGGCCGGCAGTGACCCGCTGACAGTCGAACTGCCGGCCGGCAGCGTCACCCACGCCGTGCAGGTCAACACCATCGAGGACCATCCGCACGACGTGCCGCTGCCACCGGATCCGGGGCAGAAGAACCTGCTCGGCCACCGCCGCATCGACGTCGCCGACGTGCCGGCGCCGTTCCTGCTGGAAGGCTCCACCGACGGCACAACCTGGACGATTCTTCGCGACGGGCGCGCCGACGGACGACCACACGACTTCGTCGTGCTGCAAGACCCACAAAACCTCAGATTCGTACGCGTGACGACCGCACTCGCCGTCACCGGTCTGCGGGTCTTCGGCATCGGCGCCGGTGCACCGCCCGCGACGGTCCAGCCGACCGCCTGCCGCGTCGACCCGCGCACCGCGGACATCTCGTGGCCCGCCGTCGACGGCGCGCACGGCTACAACGTCCGCTACGGGCTCGCGCCCGACAGGCTCTACCACTGCTGGCAGGTCGACGACACCAGCCTGCACCTTCCAATGCTCAATGCCGGGCACGCCTACTGGGTCGCCGTCGACGCGTTCAACGCGAACGGCGTCACCCGCGGCACGCCCGTGCCCATCGAGGAGAAATGACGTGACTCCGTACGATCTGCGGATCGACGCCCCGGTGGCGCGGCCGCTGCTGTCCTGGAAACCCGGTGGCGGCGCGCTTTGGCAGCTCGAAGCCCGGGTGGACGGGGTGGCCCTGCCGCCGGTGACCGTCGGCGAGCACCTGTTCGTCGCCTGGCCGTGGCCCGCGCTGACCAGCGGCCAGAGCGTCGAATGGCGAGTCGGTGACGCCGACTGGGCGGCGTTCGAGGTGGCATTGCTCGACGAGGACTGGACCGCCGCCTGGATCTCCCCGCCGGACACCACGGACTTCCCGCGACCCGCCTACGCGTTGCGCACCGAGTTCGAATGCCACAGGGAGGTCGTCCAGGCCCGGCTCTACAGCTCTGCCCTCGGCGTCTACGAGGCGTTCGTCAACGGTGTCCGGGCCGGCGACCAGGAGCTGACTCCCGGCTCGACCTCCTACGCCGCCACCCTGTACGCGCAGGCGTTCCCGGTCACCTCGTCGGTGCGCCGGGGCACGAACAGCGTCGAGATCCTGCTGTCCGACGGCTGGTACCGCGGGTCGAACGGCACCTGGCGGGTCCGCGACGCGTGGGGCACCCGCACCGCCGCCCGCGTCGAGCTGCACCTGACCTACGCCGACGGCACCACTTCGGTGATCCGCTCCGGCCCGGGCTGGGCCGCGCAGGTCAGCACGATCGTCGCCGCCGACCTGATGAACGGGCAGAGCACCGACTTCATCTCGTCGGCTGCGGCGGCCGTACCCGTGCTGGTCGACGCGGTGACCGCGCCTGCGATCGACTGGTCCCCCGCCCCGCCGGTGCGCTGCGTCGATGCGCTCGCGCCGGTCCGGACGACGCATCTCGACGGCTCGTTCATCGTCGACTTCGGTCAGAACGCCGCCGGCTGGATCCGTCTCGGCGACCTCGGACCGGCCGGCACCCGCACGGTCATCGACTACGGCGAACACCTGGACCCGGTCACCGGCGACCTGACCCTGTCGCACCTGGACAGCGGCAAACCCGGCCAGGAGCCGACCTCGTTCGTGCAGCGTGACGAGGTGGTCTCCGACGGCAGCTCGGTCTTCGAGCCGCGGCACACCGTCCACGGTTTCCGCTACGCCCGGCTGAACCGGCCGGTCGAGGACATCACCATGCGGGTCGTGCACACCGATCTGCGCCGCACCGCCGTCTTCACCTGCGGCAACGACGACCTGAACCGGCTGCACGAGATCGCCGACTGGAGTTTCCGCGGCAACGCCGTCGACGTGCCGACCGACTGCCCGACCCGGGAGCGTCTCGGCTGGACCGGCGACTACCAGGTGTTCGTGCCGACCGCGGCCCGCCTCTATGACGTCGACGGGTTCAGCCGCAAATGGCTGCGCTCGGTGCGCGACGACCAGCTCGGCGACGGCCGGATCGCCAACTACTCGCCCGACTACCACCGGCTGCGCGAGCTTCCGAACATGGAAGCCGACCACATCACCGGCTCGGCCGGCTGGGGTGACGCGATCGTCCACGTGCCCTGGGTCCTGTACGAGACCTACGGCGACCGGCAAGTGCTGGCCGAGAACTGGGAAGCCATGACCCGCTGGGTGGAGTGGGCCCTGTCCAAGGCCCGTACCGCACGGCATCCGTCGCGCGTCGAACGCTCCGCCGAAGCTCTGCCGCACGAGCAGTTCATCTGGGACGGCACGTTCCACTGGGGCGAATGGCTCGAACCCGGCGACCGGGGGCCGGCCGGCAACCCGATGGCCTGGTTCATGAAGGACAAGGGCGAGGTCGGTACGGCGTACCTGTATCGCTCCGTCCGCACGCTGGCCGCGATCGCATACGTCTTGGAGCGCGAAAGCGGTTACGCCGAGCTGGCCGAACGGATCCGCGACGCCTGGCAGACCGAGTTCCTGGAGACCGGACTGCGCACGCAGGCCAACTGCGTCCGCGCCCTGGCCTTCGACCTCGTGCCGTCCTCCCGGCGTGGCGAGATCGCCGACCGCCTGGTGGCGCTGATCCGCGACGCCGGCTGGCACCTCGGCACCGGATTCCTGTCCACCGCCGACCTGCTGCCCGTGCTGGCCGACACCGGGCACGCCGACGTCGCGTACCGGGTGCTGCTCCAGCGCACCACCCCGTCCTGGCTCGGCATGCTGGACCGCGGCGCCACCACCATCTGGGAGGACTGGGACGGCGTCGACGAGGCCGGCACCGCGACCGCGTCGCTCAACCACTACAGCAAAGGCGCGGTGATCCGGTTCCTGCACACCCATGTGCTGGGCCTGCGCCAGGCACCCGGCTCGGTGGCCTGGGAGAAGTTCGTCGTCGCGCCGCTGCCGACGGCCGAGGTGCCGTGGGCGTCCGGCAGCTTCGACAGCCCGCGCGGCCGGATCGAGGTCGCCTGGCGCCAGGAGGACGGCAAACTGCTGATCGAGACGTCGGTGCCCGAGGGCGCCACCGCCGAGATCGTCTTCCCGGACGGCAGCCGCCTCCCCACCGGCCCCGGACACCACGCGGCACACTTACCATTCAGTGAGTACCCCACTTTTTAGTGGGTACTGGCACGCGCGGCGGGTGACGCCGAGGATCGATCGCATGACAACGAACGCCACCAGCGTCACCCTGCTCGGCCTCGGCGCGATGGGCAGCGCCCTGGCAGCCGCGCTGCTCAAGGCCGGCCATTCGGTCACCGTCTGGAACCGCACCCCCGGCAAGGCGGACCGGCTGGCCGGTCCGGGCGTCACGGTCGCCGCCACCCCGGACGACGCGGTACGCGCGAACAACGTGATCATCGTGTGCCTGCTCGACCACGCGTCGGTGCACGAGGTCCTCGATCCGCCGGCCGGCGAACTTGCCGGGCGTACGGTGATCAATCTGACCACGACCTCGCCGGCGCAGGCGCGTGAGCTGGCGGCCTGGGCCGCCGGCGCGGACGTCACCTACCTGGACGGCGGGATCATGGCCGTGCCCGGCATGATCGGCCGGCCCGGGTCGAGCATCCTCTACAGCGGCGCCGCCGCGGCGTTCGACCAGCACCGGCCGCTGCTCGATGAGTGGGGCGAAAGCCGCTACCTCGGCGCCGAAGCCGGGCTGGCCTCGCTGTACGACCTGGCGCTGCTCGCCGGCATGTACGTGATGTTCGCCGGGTTCCTGCACGGCGTCGCCATGGTCGCGCCCGCCGGGGTGCCGGCCCGCGAGTTCGCCGCGATGGCCACGCCCTGGCTGGCCGCGATGGCCGGCGAGCTGGACGGGTTCGCCACCGTGATCGACGGCGGCGACTACACCGTCGCCGGCCAGCAGAGCCTGGAGTTCTCCGACCTGGGCGACATCGTGGCCGCCAGCGCCGAACAGGGCCTCGACACCTCGGTCGTCGACATGGTGCAGCAGCTGATCCGGCGGCAGATCGACGCCGGGCACGGCAGCGAGGGATTCGCCCGGATCGTGGAGAGCATCCGGGCCGCTGGTTGACCATGTTCCTGGCACACGGTTTCTACTGGGGCCGGCGCTGCGGCGACCACCCTCCCCAGCAGGGAAAGGCCAGGACGTGTTCGAGGAGCAGCGGCGACGGCGCGCGCTGAAGCGTGTGAAACCCGGCGATGGGCGGCCGCTGCGGCGTTTTCGCTGGTGGCAGCTGCTGAGCCGGTCCGTGCTCTACCTGCGGTTGCCCGGCGAGCAGGCGGTGTACGCCGTCGACGTCCGGCACTGGAAGAGCGACGATGACGGCAACACCATGGCGCAGCTCTACCTGGACGGCAGGCAGCGCGCTTCGTCGCGGCTTCCGGCCGTGTTCCCGGTGCCGGGCGGCGCCATCGAGGTCGCGGCGAGCGCTTTCGGCCTCAAGCGCTGCCACTACGTCACCGCCGACGGGGCGGAGTATCAGCTGGCCCCGGACCCGGCCTCCGCCGAAGGGCGCCGTGCCCGCCTCGACCGCGACCACCCGGCCTTGAGCCGCTGGCTCGGGGTGTTCTCCGTGCTGATGCTCGCCATCGGCGTGGTGCTCGTAGTCGCTCAGATCCTCGAGCCGATCCTGCAGGTACCGCCGGTGGCCGAACGTTTCGGCCGCTACGAGTCACCCATCAACCTGCCGCTGTGGCTCAACATCGCCCTCGGTGTCGGTGCGGCGCTCGCCAGCACGGAGCGGGCTCTGCGACTGCGGTACAGCTGGCTCGACTCCCTCGGAAACTGACGCCTGTCGCCATGTGCTAACTTGATTTCCGTACCGATCGGAACCGAATAGCCGCCTGGGGGCCGACGTGGGCTGGAGCACCCGCGAACTCGCGGAGCTCGCCGGCACGACAGTCAACACCATCCGGCACTACCACCGGCTCGGCCTGCTCGGCGAGCCCGGGCGCAAGCACAACGGATACAAGCAGTACGAGGTGCCTGACCTGGTCCGCCTGCTGCGCATCCGGCGGCTCGCCGAACTCGGCGTGCCGCTCGCCCGGATCGGCGAACTCGGTACGGACGGCGGCGCACCCGACGTCCTGCAGCAGGTCGACGCGGCGCTCGAGGCGGACATCGAACGGCTGACGCGGGCACGCTCCGACATCGCGGCCATCCTGCGCGACCGTACGCCCGCCGACGCGCCCGCAGGTTTCCAGTCAGTGGTGTCCCGGCTGTCCGAGGCCGACCAGTCGCTGATCCACATCTACCGGCAGCTGTACGACGAGGACGCGATGGAAGATCTGCGGCGCATGGTGGAAGCTGACACCGGCGCGGTCAGCGCGGACGTCGACAACCTGCCGGCCGACGCGGACGAGGAGACCCGGCAGAACCTCGCCGAGAAACTCGCCCCGACCATCGCGCAGTTCCTGACCGAGTACCCGTGGCTGAGCGATCCGGCGGCCCACCTGTCCAAGAGCAAGCAGGTCACGCAGCAGACGTTCGTGGACGCGGTGCGCGAGCTCTACAACCCGGCGCAGCTCGACGTGCTGGGCCGCGCCAGCATTCTCGCCCACGAACAACTGGCCGCCGACGACCGGCGTTGATCCAGGTCGCGAACTCGTGGGCATTCAGGTCGAACTGCGCTGGGGCGGCGTACCGATCCGGGGTTTGCCGGACCCGGCCGGCGGGTGTTTCGATGCCGCCGGGGACTTCGACCGGTTGCTCCGGGAGCGGCAACCCGATTGCCCGCTGCTCAGCGCGGTTGATCCGCATGGCGAGACATCCTTCGGCCACCACCAGATGGCAGACCTCCTTGGGGAGATCGACGGCCTGCTGGGTCTCGCACGGCCCGGGCCCGAGCGTCGCGGGTTGCTGCGCCTGCGGGCGATGGCAGAGCGATGCGGTAGCGAGCAGCAGCGGCTCGTCTTCGTCGGCGATTGACCTTTAACCCTGAAGCCGTTGCGCCCAGTACACCTGCCCGTCGGCTCCCATGTAGACCATCGCCAACATCAGATCCGTCATCGCCACCGGCGCGGTCGCCACGTGAACCGCCCCCCGTGGCGGCTTCTCCAGGAACGGGAACGGCGCGACGAACGTGAGCGGTGAGGCCTTCTCGTCGAACACGGCCAGCCGGGACCCGGCGCTCAGCCAGCCGTTCTCGACCTTGATGTCGCCTGCACCCTGCAGCCAGGGGTACCGCTCGACGATCTTGTTCTCCACGCCGGCACTGCCGGGGCTCACAGCGTCCTGCCGTGGCGAGGTAGCGCTGAAGTATCCCGGTTTGACGTCGGAGCGCTTGTCGATGAGGAAGATCGCGAAGTATCCGCCGTCGAGCGGCTCGGGCGGGGCCTGCCACGAGACCCGGCCGAGCACCAGCTGGTCGCGGCCGTTGGACACCGGAGCGTTCACGTCGTCGCCGAGCGCGGCCTGGGCCTCGTCGTGGCTGACGAACGTCAGCGAGGACTGGACGGCCAACACCTCCGGACCGTACGGCGGATGATTGTGCCACCACCCGCAGCCCAGGAAAGTCGCTCCGGCCAGGATGGCTGCCAGTACCATCCTGCTGCCACGTCGCCACATCACGCGCGCAAGTGAACCACGCTCGGATATCGGAGGAGCACACGGAATGCTCGAGATGTACAGGTCCTATCTCGCTGCCTGCAATGAGCGGGCTTGGGACACCATCGCGGAATTCCTGCACCCCTCGGTCCTCGTGAACGGCATCCCGCGAACCCGCGAGCAGTACGTTGACGACATCAGGAAGACGATCGCGGTGTTTCCGGACTACGCCTGGCAGCTACGCCATGTGGTGCAGCAGCCGCCCTGGCTCGCGGTCCATCTGCACGCCACCGGTACGCGACACCAGGACTTCCTCGGCGCCCCCGGCGACCTGTCCCCGGTCGAGACCGACGAGTTCGCCATGTACCGGATTGCGGATGGACGCATCGCCGAGCTGTGGGGCACCGCGGACAACGCCCGGCTCCGCCTCTCAACGCACAACGAAACGCGTTGATAAGCGGCGGATGTCGTCCTACGGTGCACCGGTGGCTGATGCGTCAACGGGAGGACGGATGCGCCTGCGGATGCGGGTCCATCACGTGCCGGGCCGAACCTGCCTGCAGCGCGTACTGCAGCCGGTCGTCCCGCTGTCGCGAACGCACATCACCAAGGTCCTGTGGCAGTACAGCGGGGCGCTGATCGGCTCGCGGGCAGATCTGCTGCGCCTTGGCGCCTTGTTCCGCCTGGCCGCGACCAGCCCGCATTCCGTCGTATATCTGCCGTTGCGGCGCAACGCCCAGAGCGAAGCCGTCAGCTATTGGGCCGCCCATCAGGGACTGGCCGACCTGGTGATCGCGCGCAGCGAGGCGTCACTGCGGCCGTCCGCCTGGCCGGCGCTGCGGGCCCGGCTTCGGCACGGGCCGAAGGCCGGTGTGCTGACCACCATGCGGGCGCCGGCACCACGATCGCCGGACGAGCGGCAGCCGTTGCCGGACTGGGAATGGGAACGCCGCCGGCTGCGGGCGACCGAGCACGCCGACACTCTGCTGCTGTCCGGCTCGGCTGCGGCGTTGCACGACGCCGGCGACGAACTGACGTGGTGCGGTGAGCAGGTCGCCGGTAACGCCGACATCCATCGTTTCGGCGGTCCCGTGGCGTTCAGCCAGTTCAACGGACCCGACCGCCGGGCCGGCCGCCGTGACGGCAGCTGGCATTTCATGGTGCTCGCCGAGGACAGCATTTTCCACCGGAGTCGGTGGCTGCGCGCGGCCGCATCGGACAGCCGTGAACAATGACCCGGCACCGTCCGCCTCAAGCAAGGAGCACCCAACATGTCCCTACGCAAGATCGGGGCGACGGTCCTCGTCATCAGTCTGATCGGGGCGGCAGCCAATCTGTGGGCCCGGGAGGCATTCCCCGATCAGTGGGGCGGCCCGAACATCGGCGGTGGGATGCTGCAGCTGCTGTTCTATACGGGCGTGCTCACCGGGGTCACCCTCA
Organism: Actinoplanes sp. NBC_00393; assembly: GCF_036053395.1. Taxonomy (NCBI): domain Bacteria; kingdom Bacillati; phylum Actinomycetota; class Actinomycetes; order Micromonosporales; family Micromonosporaceae; genus Actinoplanes; species Actinoplanes sp. NBC_00393. The sequence continues at coordinate 3,608,980 of NZ_CP107942.1, forward strand.
TCGTGATTGATCTCGTCAGGCGCCGGCGCGGCCGGGCTCGCACCGACGGTGGCGGCAGACCCTGATCACGACGCGGCAGGCGGCCGCCGAATGTCGTACCCAGCCGCTACGGTCGGCCGATGATTGGCGATTTCGACTTCTACGTGGGTACCTGGGACGTGGCTAACCGGCGTCTCACCAAGCGGCTGGCCGGCTCGGACGATTGGGAGGAGTTCCCCGCCGTCTCGGTGGCCCGCTCGTTCTTCGCCGGCGCCGGCAACTTCGACGAGATCACGTTCCCGACGATGGGTTTCTCCGGCGCCACCGTGCGGCTCTTCGATCCGGCCACCGAGTTGTGGTCGCTGTACTGGACCAGCAGCGTCACACCGCTCGCGCTGCGGGATCCGCCGGTCGTCGGGCGCTTCGTCGACGGCGTGGGCGAGTTCTTCGCTGACGACACGTTCGACGGCGTTCCGATCACCGTGCGGTTCCGGTGGTCGGACATCTCCGCCACCACGGCCCACTGGGAGCAGGCGTTCTCCGTCGACCGCGGCAGCACCTGGGAAACCAACTGGATCATGGACTCCACCCGCCGGGAGGCTGATTAGATCCACCAGTCGCCGGGGAACCACCAGTCGCCGACGGTCGTTCGCACCCGCTCCGGCACGGATGCGGGGTCCAGGCCGGTGAGGACATCGCTGGTCTCCGCCCACATCGCCGCCACGCTCGGCCAGAGGGGGCCTGACTCGCCGCCATGGGCGCCCTGCTGCATCACGCACCCGTGCAGCGGCCCTTCTCGGCAGTCGACGAAATAGCACCGGCTCTCCCGGGCGACCATGATCCACGCGGGGAGATGCACCAGGACCTGCTCGAGGTCTGGGTCCACGGTGCCGGCGGGTGCGCGCATCATTCGTGCCACAGCGGCGTCGTACGCCTGCGCATCGGCCTGCTCATCAACCGTCTCGTAGTGGAATCGCCGGGCTTTGGCCGCGTCGATGGCGATCTCCCGCGTCTCGTGCAGGTGGGTGATCGCCTGATGGGTGCTCTGCAGATACAGGCCCGGCGGCACGATCAGCGCGTACGACATGGTTCCCGGGCCCATCCCGTTGGCGCCACGCCACCAGTCGGCCAGGTCGGCGGGAAGTTCGACGCCGCAGACGCGCTCGACCTCGCGAAGTTCGGCAGGTGTGGCCGGCGGCGCCAGCATCGCGCGGATGTGCGGCACGGAGCGCAGCAGCCACTCGTCGATCAACTCCCACGACTCGGCAACACTTCGGCCCATGACCGATCACGCTATGCGAGCAGGCCGGGTCGAGGCCGACAGATGCTGAAGACGGCGTGACGGCGCCGACACGGGTTGCCACCAGGCGTCGGGCGCTGGTCGCATGATCAGGGACGCCGACAGCCGGAGCTGCGTGGAAGCACTCGATGGACTTGCGTACGTCGCTGCTGGTTGCGGACGTCGCTGCTGCCCGGCGGCGCACCAACCTGGTCCTGACCTGCGTGGTCGCGCTCGGGTTCGGTGTGATCGCGGCGCAGGTGCTGCTGACGCCGGTCGCTGACGCGGTGTCCGGTGACCAACCGTCGTCATTTCTCGGTCAGGTCGGCGAGGTCATCACCAAGGTCAGCACCCTGTTGCTCCAGCTGCTGTGGGTCAATCTCTACGAGCGCCGCTCGTTCTGGACTGTCGGCTTGCGCGGTCCGCGGCCGGTCCAGCGGTTCCTCGCCGGTTCCCGATCGGTATGGCGATCATGCTCCTCCCCCTGCTCGGGCTCTGGGCCACCGGTCGGTACGCCGTCGACACCGCCACGCAAACCCGGACCGGTGGGCAGGCGCTGCTGGCGCTGATCCCGGGTAGCGAGGTGGGTTTCGCGCAGCGTGCGGAACATCAGCCAGCTCAGTGCCGGCATGACGATCAGCGGTGTGAGCGCGGTCCGCAGCGAGGTCGCGTCGGCCACGGCCCCGATGGCAGGGCTGGCCAGCCCGCCGACGCTGACCGTCAAACCGAGGGTGATGCCGCTGGCAGTGCCGACTCTGCTGGGCAGGTAGTCCTGTCCGAGAGTGATCTGCAGGGCGAACGGCACGTAGAGGCCGGCGGAGGTCAGCACCACGAACAGGTACAAGGCGGGCCCGGGCACCCACAGCACGCCGGCGATGGCCGGAACAGTGATCGCGTAGGACCACCGGGACACTGTGACGCGGCCCCATCGGTTCGCGGCGGCTCCGCCGAGCAGGGAACCGGCGATGCCGCCGAGGTAGAGCAGGAACAGTGCGGTGGTGCCTGCGGCCGGGCTGCCGTTCATGCGCTGCTGAGCGTAGAGAAAGAGGAAGGTGCTGAGGCCGACGAAGGCGATGGACCGGAACACCACCGCGAAGGTCAGCCGCAGGAACGAGGGGATGTCGTCGCGTCCCGCCGGCGCGGCCTTCCCGGTGGCGCTGTTGCTGCGCCTGGCGAGTGCGCGCAGCACCGGCAGTGCCATCGCGGAGCCGGCCAGCGCCGGTACGAGCAGCAGCGGTGTCCACCTCAATCCGCCGAGGACCGCGATGCCGGCGACCGCCAGCGGCGCCAGGGCGAAACCGATGTTGCCGCCGGTCGAGAACCACGCCATGGCGGTGTGGCTGCCTTCGCCGGCTTCGCGGGCGATCCGGGCGGACTCGGGGTGGTAGGCGGCCACGCCGATGCCGGAGAGCGCCACGAACAGCAGGGTGAGCGGGTAGTTGCCGTTCAGCCCGCTCAGCGCGATGCCGGCCCCACCGAGCAGGGTGCCGGCGGGCAGCAGCCACGGCATGGCCCAGCGGTCGGTGAGGACGCCGAACACCGGCTGCGCGACCGAGGACAGCAGCGACGCGGCGAGCACGATGCCGGACACAGCGGCGTACGTGTAGGCGCGCTCGGCGACGAACAGCGGCACCAGAGCGGCGACGGCGCCCTGGTAGACGTCGACGCAGGCGTGGCCGACGGCGAGCAGCGTGATGGACGTTCTTCTTCGCACGTACCGATGGTTGCGGCCCAGACCGATGTCTGGCTTCCGATAACCTGACAACCGATGACGGAAATCCGCCACGCCCCGGTAGCTCCGACGCGCAGCCAGTGGCTGGCGTCCGGGGCGGAGATCGACGCCCACCGGCACGACGATCACCAGATCGTCTATGCGGCGCGCGGAGTTCTGACAGTCACGACCAGCGCGGGCTCCTGGGTCACGCCGGGCAACCGCGCCATCTGGGTGCCGGCGGGCACTGTTCACGCACATCGCGCGTACGGCGAACTGGAACTGCATCTCGTCGGACTGCCGGCCGGCAGCAACCCGCTCGACCTGGAGACACCGACCGTGCTGCTCGTCACCCCACTGCTGCGGGAGCTGATCATGGAGTACACCCGCGGTCACGATGGACAAGGGGCGGAACGGGACCGGCTGCGCGCGGTGCTGCTCGATCAGTTGCGGGCCTCCCCGCAGCAGCCGCTGCACGTGCCGACACCGACGGACCCGCTGCTGCGCGCCGTGTGCGAGATCCTGCAGGCCGACCCGGGCGACACTCGCACGCTCGTCGAACTCGGGCGCGAGGTCGGCGCCAGCGACCGGACCCTGTCCCGGCTGTTCCGTCGCAACCTGGGCATGAGCTACCCGCAGTGGCGTACGCAGCTGCGACTGCACCACGCACTGATCCTGCTCGCCGACAAGACACCGGTGACCACGGTCGCCCACCGGTGCGGCTGGTCGTCGGCGAGCGCGTTCATCGACGTGTTCCGCCGCACCTTCGGCCACACGCCCGGCGCCCATCCCACGCGATGAAGGGAACGCCAAGCGGCGCAGCCAGGGCCCGTCAGACTCGGCCGACCAACGTCTCCCCGACGGAGGCGATCACGCCGTCGACCGCGTCGTCGTCGATGCCTTCCAGCTCGATGATCAGCCGGTCCACACCCACGTCGGCGTACCGGCGAGCGGTGTCGAGGTCCGGCGGTCCCGGCGGCGTGAGGGTGATCTCCAGCTCGCCGAGGCCGGCCGGGCGCTGCTCGCCGCGGGCAGTCTCAGCCAACGCGTGCAGCGCCTGCCCGATCTCGTCCACATCAAGACCCCAGCCGTACCAACCGCTTCCCTGCCGGACCGCCCGGCGGTACGCGGCGGCTGAGTGACCTCCGACCACGATCGGCGGATGCGGGCGCTGAACCGGCGACGGGTGCTGCACGACGCCGGAGAACGACACGAACCGGCCGGTGAACGACGGCGCCGCCTCCCACAACGCGCGCATCGCGGCCAGGTACTCGTCGGTCCGGGCGCCCCGCTCGGCGAGGGAGACGCCCATCGCGTTCAGCTCCGGCTCGACATAGCCGGCCCCGACGGCGACGGTCAGCCGGCCACCGGACAGCACGTCCAGCGAGGTGAGCTGTTTGGCCAGCAGCACCGGCTGGCGCTGCGGGAGCACGATCAGGCCGACCCCGAGGCGGACCCGGCTGGTCACGGCCGCGAGGTAGGTCAACGCGACCATGGCCTCCAGACGCGGCGGGTTGCCCTCCCCGGTGGGAAGCGCGATGTGGTCACCGACCCACAGCGACTCGAAGCCGGCGTCCTCGGCCAGCCTGGCTCGCCGGGCCAGGACACCGGGCTCGACGTTGCGGTCGCGGTGCAGCCCGTACAGCCCGAACTTCATTCGCTCAGCCACCCTCTGCGTCATCGTTTGCTCGGCAACTCGCCAGGCGGAGCCGGCTTGGCCTTCGCTGTTGCGATCCGACAAGCACAGTAGAGGGCCGGCGCCGGCCGTTGATGCCTGATGGCGAGCCACCGTCGCGGCGTGCTGGAATCCTCGACAACAGAGGTGGGTGGAGAATGAAGCGGCGAATAGATGACGGACGCTTGCGGGTCGCCACCCTGAACGTGTGGGGTACGCGGGGCCGCTGGCCGGAACGGCGCAGCGTCCTGCGAGCGGAGTTCGCGCGCCTCGACGCGGACCTGATCTCGCTGCAGGAGACGATCGTCGCTCCGGAACGGCATACGGGTGCGATCGTCGACCAGGTCCGGGAGTTTCTCGGACCCGGCTATCGTCTGGTGCATTCCTCGACCCGTGAGTCCGACGGTCAGGGCATCACGATCGCGAGCCGGTGGCCGGTCGGCCAGGTCGCCGAGCTGGACCTGCACGTCACGGCGCGCACGCACGACTTCGCCTGCACCGCGCTCCTGGTCGAAGTTCTCGTGCCGGAGCCGATAGGCCGCGTCTGGATGGTCAACCACTTCCCCGACTACCAGGTCGATCATGAACATGAGCGCACCCTCCAGGCGCTCGTGGTCGGCAGGGCCGTCGAGGACGCCCTCACCGAACGGCCCGGGCACGTGGTGCTCGCTGGAGACCTTGATGCCGAGCCGCAGGCCGACAGCATCCGCTTCCTCACGGGCCACCACGCGGTAGAAGGCACGAGCGTCTGCTACCGCGACGCCTGGAGGTCCACGCACGCAGCTGCCGTCCACCCGGACGGGGACACGTTCAGCCCCGACAATCCGAACTGCGCCGACTGGGACTGGCCGTACCGGCGGATCGACTACGTCCTCGTGCGATGCGGGGCGCACGGCGGGCCGACATTGCGCATCACGACCTGCGTCCGGACGTTCGACGAGCCGCAGACCACCATCAGCGATCACTACGGGCTCGTCGCCGATCTCGCGCTGCCCACCGCCCGCCGCCAGGTGTCGTAGCAGCCGTCCCGGGGCTAGTTCTCGGACTGGTCGGCCAACCCGAAGGTGGTGGCGGTACCAGTCGGCCGTCGCGCTGGGGCCGTCGTCGAGAGTGGCGGCCTCTACACTCCCGGCGATGAGTGTGATCTGGTCCGCGACGCAGCCGGGCTCCCGCCGCTTCTCCCCCGTCCCGGCGCGGACCGGCCCTGCGGAGCTGGAGAGCCATTTCCGGCGGCTGCGCAGCCGCCGTATCCGTGGCTACATCGAGGTCGAGATCGCGGACAGCGAGGCGCCGCTGCTGGCCATCGGTTTCCGCGGGGAGTACGCGGTCATCCACAAGATCGTCAGGGCTCCCGTCCGGCAGTCGTTCCTGCTCGCCGGGGACGGCAGCGTGCCCCGCGAGGCGTACGTCAACGTGCCGATCATGGACGAGCTGAGCCGGTTCACCGGCGATGTCGTCCTGGAGGTTCACCCCGCGTGGGAGGCGGTGCGAACCTTCCTGCGCACCGGGCAGGCCGCCGATCTCGGCGAATGGCACGCCCGTTGACACCAGGAACAACAGCGCCGGGTGCTCTAGATTGACCTCAGTCGACACATGGGGGTTGGGTGACGGTTTTCGGATGCCGGGCGTGCGTCACCGCGCTGACGGTTCCCGTGTCCAAGGTGGCGCTTCCCGTTCACGCGCATCAGAAGTACGGCAACGGGCCGGGCTCCCTCGACCCGGTGCTCGAACCCGGTACCTTCGCCGTGGACCCGCTGCCCTCCGGCCCGCCGTGGCGCCGGTGGGAAGAGCTCGAACCCGGTGAGGCCGAGGCACTCGGCTGGTACGCACCGAGGTTCAGCATCCCGGACGGACCGGCCGGCCGGGTGCTGCTCGCCCCGGGCGACGTCCGCAGCGCGGTCATCGACCCCGCGTTGGCCGGCGACACCGGATGCTGCGGCCTCGACGGCAGCCAACCCAACATGCGCTGCGCCACCTGCGGCACGCCGGTGGCCACCCGGATAGACGACTGCGGCCTGCGGAACGCGGTGTGGCTGGACCCGCTGACCAGCCACGTCATCGACGACGGCCGCGGCCCGCATTCGATACTCGACTGGACCGACCTCATCGACCAACGGCCCGGCATCGCTCCGGCCGAACCCGACGGTGCCTGGGACCCGATGTGGGTGGCCGCCGCCGCCTCGGCGTTGGCACATCTGCTGGCCGCCTCGGGCGGCCACCCGATCCGGATCCCGGATCAACGGGTAGCCACGATCCTCCAGCCGACACTCGACCGCCTTGCCGCCCCGGTCAGCACGGGCCCGGAGCGGACTCTGGTGCTGGCGGGGCCGGGCATTCCGGCCGCCGGCGGCGACCTGGCCCTCGTCCCGCAGCATCCGCAAACCGGTGAACTCTGGCCGGTTGACCCGTCCCTGAAGCCGGTCCCGCTGGCCTGGGACGCCTGGCGGCACGTTGCATTCCACCGCGACCCGAAGCCGGTCGGGCGCTCAGCCCCGATCCCGCCGGAAGCCCCGCCGCCGCTCATCCCTCACAGCCGGCTCGAACCGGACGGCCGGATCTTCCTCAACGTTCTGGCTCGACTGCCCGAGGTCAGCCAGCCCTGGCTGCGTGCCGTCTACGAACGAGGCCGCCCCTACAACTACAGCTACTACATCTTCGGACCGTGAACGCTCACCCGGCGAACGGTGTGGTGACCTGCCCGCGCACATCGGTGTGGGCCCGGAAGAGCGCCCGGCCCGCGGCTCCGGGTCGGCGCGTCCGTAGCGCGAGGTCGTGATTTACAGCTCGTCCAGCCCGGGGCCGCCGAAGGTGCAAGCGGTGACCCGCCGTACCGGGACCGTGATGCGCTGCGCCAGCACGCCTGTCGCCCACTCGGCCGATAGGCTTTTGCCATGAGCACCCTTGCCGGCCGCACCGTCGTGGCCCTGCGCAGCGAGCACGACAGCCTCGCGACTCTCGCTCCCACGCTGTCCGGCGACCAGCTGACCGGCCCGTCCGGCGCGTCCGCCTGGACGGTCGCCGACGTTCTCTCGCACCTGGGCAGCGGTGCCGAGATCACGCTCGCCGGTTTTCGGGCGGCAGTCGGTGAAGCGGAGGCACCCGGCCCGGACTTCAACCAGAGTGTGTGGGACCGGTGGAACGCCACGAGCCCGCAAGATCAGGCCACGGGCGCGGTCGCGTCGGACGACGCGCTCGTCGCGGCCCTCGAATCCGTACCGGCGGAGCGCCACGACGACCTCCAGATCCGGACGTTCCTGCCCGAGCCGGTCTCGTTCGCGTCGTTTGCGGCGCTGCGGCTCAGCGAGGTCGCTCTGCACACCTGGGACGTACGCGCCGGCCTCGACCCGGCGGCGACCGTCGCCGGCGACTCGGCTGACGTGCTTGCCGAGCATCTCGCCGGCGGCCTCGGGTTCCTGCTCGGCTTCATCGCCAAACCGAAGGAGGTAGCCGAGTTCGCCGTGGTCGAGATCAGCGGTACGCCGTACCGGATCGTCATCGACGATTCGGTTCGATTGACGACCGAGGCCGTGCCCGCCACCGCGACGTTCAGCGGCTCGCTGGAGGCGGCGCTCCGGCTGCTCTACGGTCGGCTCACCGCGGAACACACTCCCGCCGACATCGAGGTGACCGGAAACGTCACGCTCGACGAGCTGCGTGCGGTGTTCCCGGGCTTCTGACACGGATCCGGGCCGGTCAGGGATGGCGTCGTCCGTGAGGTAGTCGACATCGGGGTCGGCGCGCCGCCACCTCTCGAGGTATCGCCACGTCCAGCCCCGTGACCAGGCGTACGATCCGTTGATCGGCGGGGACGTTGACCCGCCGACGGGTAGGTCGCGCGAAGGTGATCCCGGACAACTCCGAGTCACCCACCGTCTTCACGCGGAGGGTAGCGCCGGCAGCACGGCCGGACCATCCCGGCGCGCGATGCCGGCGGGACATCGGCGATGCTGTGGGCGTGGAGTACGTCTCCCGAGTGCCGCGACCGCCGCTGGACGGGCTGATCGACGACCTCTACTACCTGGAGGGCGCGCCGCCGTACGCCCGGCTGCTGCTGCCGCCGACACCGGGTGCGTTGCTCATCGTCAACCTCGAGGCACCGTTCCGCATCCGCGCCGGCACCGACGTCGAGACAGCCGAGTACGCCGACGGCTGCGTGATCACCGTACCCACCCGCGCGTTCGCATTCAGCTACCCGCCCCGGACCCGGTCCGTCGGCGTGCATTTCAAGGCGTGGGGGCCGGTGCCGTTCCTGCCGATGCCCGCCGCCGAGCTGTGTGACCGGCCGGTGACGCTCGAGCAGGTGTGGGGCCGGCCAGCCGTCGCCGAGCTGCGGGACCGGCTGGCCACGGCGCCCGGACCGCACGAGATGCTGACGCTGCTCGAGCAGGAGCTCATGCGACGGCTGCGCGAGACCCCCGGCCTCGGGCTGGTCTGCCACACGAGCAGCGTCATCGCGGCGACCAGCGGGGCGGTGGCGATCGGCGACCTTTGCGTGGCAACCGGTGTCAGCAGCACCCATCTGGCACAGCGGTTCAAACAGCTCGTCGGCGTCACACCGAAACGGCTGGCCCGCACCCAGCGCTTCGCCGCCACCCTGCTCGCGATCGACTTCGCCGAACCGATCGACTGGGGCGACGTCGCCGCCGGCGCCGGCTACTTCGACCAGGCCCACTTCGGCCATGAGTTCCGGGCGTTCACCGGGCTCACGCCGACCCGGTACGCCGAAGTCCGGCGGCGGTTCCTGCGCGAACATCCCGGCCACACGCTGGACAGCTGGCCGCTGCCGGCCGATTGATTTCTTACAAGAACGACAGCCCACGACACGCTAATTTGAGGGCATCTCGAGCAGAGGAGAGCCCGGTGGGCAAGGTGGTCATGTACAGCTCGGTGTCGGTGGACGGCTTCATCGCGGACGAGAACGATCAGCCTGGTCCGCTGTTCGACTGGTTGACCAGCGGTGACGTCGCGTTGGACGACAGCGGTGCGCTGAAGGTGTCGCAGGTGTCCTACAACCACACCCGGGCGTACTGGGACCAGATCGGGGTGACGATCGCCGGCCGCCACGTCTTCGACATCACCGACGGCTGGGACGGCAAGCCTCCGGCCGGCATCGACCACGTGGTCGTCGTGACGCACCGGCCGGCCCCCGAGGGCTGGGACCCCGAGGCGCCCTTCCACTTCGTCGACGGCGTCGAAGCCGCCGTGGCCAAGGCGCAGGAGCTCGCGGGCGACCGCCTGGTCGAGGTCGCCGCCGGCGACGTCGGTGGCCAGGCGCTTGCCGCGGGCCTGGTCGACGAGGTACGCATGGACGTCGTACCCGTCGTGCTCGGGTCAGGTAAGCGCTACTTCGGGTCGGTCCACGCGCAGCACCTGTTGGAGGATCCTGACGTGGTGATTCAGGGCAACCGGGTGCTTCATCTGCGCTATCGGGTGCGCCGTTGACCGAAACTCGGCGGGGTACGCGAAGAAGTTCAGTGCGATCGGTGACGCAGAATCCGGCCTCCGGCTGAGTTTGCGCGGTCCAACCACGCTTGCCCGCGGCGGCTCAGCCACCACCCTCCCGTGACCACCCGACGTCGTGGTCGGCGTCGCGGAGAGGAGAATGCGTCAGGCCGCGCGGAAGCGATCCGCCTGCTCGGCCACCCGCTGCTCGAAGGTACGAGCCGGACGGCCGGTCATGTGCTCGGTGGTGCCGACCACATTGTGCCTCTTGACATAGAGGGGTGCCAGATCCGGGCGTTTGACGACAGCGACAACGTTGCGCATTTCGGCCGTGGCGACGACGCCGCAGCCGATGCGCGTGCGGCAGAACAGAAGCGCCTGGGCACCGGGCCGCCGGCGCTCTGACCCGTCTGCTGAAGCCTGCGATCAAACTGCGTTAGAACTTGGCCCACCAACACCCGCCGGTGCTACGCGAAGCCGGCCATCTCGGCCGGATGAAATCGTCGGTCATCTCCGTCGGGACGGTGCCGGTGCATGGTGACGTGTTTACTGGTGTAAATGGCCGCCAACAGGTGGTCGGGGGGTGGCTGTGGAGCAAGCGGTGGGTGTCCCAGTGTTGGCGTATTCAGGCGGATGGTTGGACCGGGCGGGTGACCGTCGGGCGGACCCGACGTGGCTCGCGTCGATGCAGAAGTCGGCGAGCGCTCGGTTCCTGCCCCTGTGGCGCGACCGGTGCCTGGTCACCGGGATACCGCCGGTGCCGGCCGTCCTGCCTCGGGCCGCCGTCGAGGAGACTCTGGCGACGGCGGACGTCGTGGTGTTCCTCGGCCTGGAGGGTGACGCCCCGGTGTTCGCCGTCGACCTTTCCGCGATGGACGAGTCCAAGGCGATCGAGCTGGCGAACGCGGACCGTGCCAGCAACGTGCGGGCGTTCGTCGAGGACCTAATGCCGGCCGAGGCGGCAGCCCTGGCGTACGCCCGCGGGCTGCTGCACTGGGCGCGGCACCAGCGGTTCTGTGGAACGTGCGGCTCGCGGACCGAGCCACAGGCCGGCGGACACGTACGCGCCTGCGGTAACGCGGGCTGTGGCCGATTGTGGTTTCCCCGGATCGAGCCGGCCGTGATCATGCTGGTGGAAGCGCCTGACGACCCGCCGCGCTGCCTGCTTGCCAGGCACCGGGGTGCCGCGCCCGACGGCTACTCCACCCTTGCGGGGTTCGTGGAGATCGGCGAGAGCCTCGAGGACGCCGTACGCCGCGAGCTGGCGGAAGAGGTCGGGGTACAAGTCCGTTCGATACAGTACGTGGCCTCGCAGGCATGGCCCTTTCCTGCCGGGATCATGCTCGGCTTCCGGGCCGTCGCCGACGACGACCGAGCCGTGGTGGACGGCGACGAGATCTCGGAGGCACGGTGGTTCACCAGATCGGAGTTGGCCGCGCACGCGGAGGCTCGGGGCGGGCTGGGCCGCGTCGACTCAATCGATCGCTTGCTGTTGCGCTCGTGGCTCGACGAGTCACCCACGCAGACGAGCGAGACGGGATGAAGCCGCATGGCCCAGGCCCGTCCTGACGCGACCGGCCCGGCGCGCCACGACCGGGCGGCAGACCTGCACACCGGACCGCCAACGATGCAGCGCCGCTGATGCGCGCTACTCAGCACGTCCGTGCGCCGGGGCGACGGGCGGTCATTCACGGTTGGTAGCGAGCGACTCGCGGCAGAAGTGCGCGTTCGCCGCTTGATCGGGATTTGCTCCCCCGTGTAGCGCAATGCTTGGCCGGACTTGGCGCTCTGGGCGGCTCGAGGTCTGTGGATCGAGGTTGGGTAGCGTCTGCCGTCATGAGTCTTGCCAACCGCCGTACTCGCGCCGGTGCAATCGCCGGTCCGGCCCGATGGTGGTTGGTGGCAGATCGACTCGCGTTGGTGGCGTTGGCTGCCGCGTCAGCGATGGCATGGGTGTTCGGCGTGACCGTGCTTCAGCCGTTGAGCGAGCCGACGGGCCCGGACGCCTTCGCCGAGGAAAATACCTACTGGGCTCGGGAGCTGCGCTGGGGTGCGCTGATCGCCCTGGTTCTCGTGTTGGTCCTGCTGGCGCGTGGAGGCCGCTGGGCCAGTTGGGGTGTGCTGATTGGTGGCTGCGTTTGGCTGGCGGTCGATGTCGGCCTCGACCGGATTGACTACATGCCCGACAGCGCAGAGCTCGCGATCGGTGCGGCCGCGGCAGCGCTGATCTGTTGTGCCGTCGCGATGGTTCTCCCGGCGGCGTCTCGTCCGAACGCGTCGCTCGCTGTGGCGATGGTGGCTGCCGTTGCAGCCGGGATGGCGACGGCTATCGAGTCGCCGACCGACGTTGAGCCGGCGCTCAACACGGGCAGCGCCGCCGTCGGTTCTCTGCTGGCGCTGGTCGCTGTCGCCGCTGCGGCGCAGGTGGCCGGCCCGGTCAATCGGCCAGGCATTGGCATGACGGTTGCGGTCGGCATCGTTGCTGCGGCAACGCCGTGGCTGGTGCGTTACGTCTGGCCGCAGCCGAGCGGAACCCGGCTGCTCGTAACGTTTGCGTTCACCGTCCTGCTGGTGATCGTTGTCGTGGCGCTCGCCGGGACCCGTCCTGCTTCTCGGCAGCGCCGATACAGCTACGGCTTGGTGGCGGCCATTGTTGTTGTCGCGCTGCCGGTCATGTTCTGGCCACTCGCGCTGCTTGCCCTCCTCACGCAGATCGGCAGACCTTTCACCGCACTCGCCGCCAACACACCGATTCACAGCGCGGACGCAGATGTCGTGTTGATCGTTTTGGCCGTCCCCTTGGGACTGGTCCTCGCCCGGATGCTGCGGAACTTCGTGTTCGACGAGTCGGCCGGACGCACCGGGTCGTGATCCCCGCAGAGGATAGAGCGGCAGCGCTCTTGGCACCTGCTACAGGTTCGATCACTCAGAGCTCGGCCCAGCGGACGAAACAGCGACGCGCGTCGGCCATGCGCCCTCGCTTCTGTCCGCAGTCGAGCCCGCACAAGCCGCGCTTCGGCGCCGCCATAGAGTCCGTGAGTCATTTTGATTGGGCGTCCGGCTCTCGGCACGAGCGCGTGTCGGCGTCCGCGCCGGTCTCACAGAGCGTGACGGCCGTGCCGGAGCGCCGCGCGCGGCCAGCGGCAGAAGAGGATGGTGACCGGCCGCCGATTGCCATGAAAGCCGGCCTCGTGCCACCGTGATCAGCGTGGATGAGATGCGCGGTTCGCGATCCGGCGGGGAGCGGGTGAGTTCAGCTCTGGGCCACGTGGGCGCGCTCGGCGACATTCGTGTTGTGCGTGCTCCTCAACCCGGCAAGTGACCCCTCGTTGCTCCGGCCCGGGTGTGGGCACACCGTCGAAGCGGTCGCTCATCAGCAACGCGCCAGCGCCGGCGACGGGACTATCAACGCCGCAGAGATCCGCCGCCGAATCATCGAAGGGTGACCTCACGTGACGAGCTCCCGCGACACGATCGAAGCAGCCTTCAATCAGCGGGCTACGACCTACAACAGCAACTCCTGGCATATCCGGTACGCCGAACGGCTCGTCGAGCTCGCCGCCCCCGCACCGGGCATGCGCATTATGGACGCCGCGACCGGAACGGGCTTCGCCGCCATCGCCGCCGCACGCGCCGCCGGCCCTACCGCGCACGTGCTCGGCGTGGATATCGCAGAGGGCATGCTCACCCGAGCACGACAATCGATCGCATCGCTGCCTATGACCAACATCGACCTCATCAAGGCCGACGCCACCGCCCTGCCTCACCTGCCCGGCAGCTCATTCGACTTGATTCTCTGCTCTGCCGGCCTGCTCTACCTACCTATCCAGACCGCCCTGCGCGAGTGGCGACGGCTGTTGAAGCCCGGTGGCCTGGTCGGGTTCTCCACCATGAAGGAGGGTTTCCCGACCGCGGCCCGGCTCTTCCGCGAGCATGCCGGCCACTACGGTTTGTCCCTCACCGATCCCGCCACCCGGCTCGGCACGCCGACCCGGTGCGAGCAAGAACTCCGCGACGCCGGGTTCATCCCCACCGACACCGTCACCGAGACCATCCGGTTCTCCCGCACAGACCTCGAATACGCCTGGCAGGCCCACACCCAGGGCCCGCACCACGACGCCATCGCCGCGCTCGGCCCCGAGCAGGCAGAAACGTTCCGCGCCGGTTACACCAGCGCCCTGGCAGAGCTCCTCAGCACCAACGAAGACCAGGTCCTCAACTCAAAGGTCATCTACGCCTTCGGGCGCGCCGGCCGGCAGGAGACGCATACTCAGCTGCCAGCCCAGCTCGCGGAAACCGAGCGCCCGGGCCACTCGACGTGACGCTTGCGGGCGAGCCCGCCACTGAGGCAGCAGGCCGACCTCCAGCGCGTGGGTGACGGCTGCGGTGGCGACCACGCGTGCACAACCACGGCCGCGCTCGGCCGGCACAGTCAGCACGCTGACATGGGCGATGCTGCTGGGCCACCTTCGATAGCCTGCTGCCGCCACGACCTCCAGTCCGGCACGCAGTACAAACACCGGTGACGTGATCTCCGCCAAGCCCGACTCGTCGACGTCTTCATCCGGCACCCGCGCCAGCAGAGCTCCCACCTCGATATCGCCTGCCGGGATCGTCTGGACGGCGCGGGACCCGGCGGGGCGGAAACCGGCCACATCGCAGTAAGCCAAGGTCGCAGGTCCCAAAACCTCGGTGGCCGGCAGCCTGCGACTGACCACGGCCGGGTCGGTCACAGCGGTCGCGGGGAGAGCGCCCAGGGCACGCTGCACGATCTCGGCGGTGTCATCGTCAGGGACCGCAGCGATCACAGCGTTTCCCAGACCAACGATGCCGATCCAACCTGCCGGGCACAGCAACGACCGCGGCGAGACAGCCACGTCAACGGACAGGTCCTTGAAGACGACCGGTGCCCTGGCCAGGTCGACCCAGAGCCGTTGAGCGCGGTCCAGCAGAGGATCATCGGTCACGCTCGCATGATGACAAGCAGCGGGCAGGCACGCGACGGAGATACCACGACAGACTCCGATGTCTGTGATCGGCCATGGGCGACCGATCATCGCCCGCTCGGCGGCAACCCGGCTGGCATACCGGGACTGTAAAAAGAACGGTGTAACTCCTGATCAAGGAGACGCACCTGATGACCATGATGACGGAGGCCGTGGATACTTCCGCGGTGGCCAAGAAGAAGGACCCGGCAGCCTTGTCTGGGAGTGTCGATGCCGAACTGGTCGGCCGGCTCGTGGAGCAGGCTCGTGCCGCGGGCCTGCAGCTGACCGGTGAGGGTGGTCTGCTGCAGCAGCTGACCAAGCGGGTGATCGAGGCGGCGATGGACGGTGAGATCACCGACCACCTCGGCTATGAGAAGCACGATCCGGCCGGCAAGGACGGCGGGAACTCCCGCAACGGGTCGAGGGCGAAGACGGTGCTCACTGATGTCGGCCCGGTCGAGATCGTCGTGCCGCGGGACCGGGACGGCTCGTTCGAGCCGCAGATCGTCAAGAAGCGGCAGCGCCGGCTGACCGGGGTCGAGGACATGGTCCTGTCGCTGTCGGCGAAGGGCCTGACCACCGGGGAGATCAGCGCTCACCTGGCCGAAGTCTATGGCGCCGAGGTGTCGCGGCAGACGATCTCCACGATCACCGACAAGGTGATGGACGGCATGGCTGAGTGGCAGAACCGGCCCCTGGACCGTGTCTATCCGGTCGTGTTCCTCGACGCGATCAACGTCAAGATCCGCGACGGGAAGGTCGCCAACCGGCCGATCTACGTCGCTTTGGCGGTCACCGCCGAGGGCACCCGCGACATCCTCGGGCTGTGGGCCGGCGACGGCGGCGAGGGCGCCAAGTTCTGGTTCAGCGTGTGCACCGAGCTCAAGAACCGCGGCGTCGAGGACGTGCTGATGGCCGTCTGCGACGGCCTCACCGGCCTGCCTGACGCGATCAACACCGTGTGGCCGCAGACGGTGGTCCAGACGTGTGTGGTTCACCTTCTGCGCAACTCGTTCAAATACGCCGGCCGGCAGCACTGGGACGCCATCGCGAAGGCGTTGAAGCCGGTCTACACCGCACCGACCGAGCAAGCCGCCGAGCAGCGGTTCCTGGAGTTCGCCGAGGTCTGGGGCGAGCGATACCCGGCGATCGTCCGGCTCTGGGAGAACGCCTGGGCCGAGTTCGTGCCGTTCCTGGCCTTCGACGCCGAGATCCGCAAGGTCGTCTGCTCGACCAACGCGATCGAGAGCGTGAACGCCCGGATCCGCCGGGCCGTGCGGGCCCGCGGGCACTTCCCGAACGAGCAGGCTGCCCTGAAATGCGTCTACCTCGCCGTGATGGCCCTGGACCCGACCGGCACCGGCCAGCGCCGCTGGACTATGCGCTGGAAACCCGCCCTCAACGCCTTCGACCTCGCCTTCGAAGGACGCCTCACCGCAGGCCGTAACTGACCTTCAACAAATCGAGTTACACCGTTTTCTTGACACTCCCGGCATACCCATTCGGCAGCGGTGATGACCGACGTTGCTTGAGCACGTCGGCAACCCGCATCGGGGGTGTCTGGGCCGGTGCTGCCACGACGACGTGACCGCGTATCCGCTTCTCGGCAGATGCGTACACCGCCGTTGCTGTGAGTGGTGACATTGGGTGGCGGCCGGATCCGCGTAGGTGCTCCTGCACGCACGACACCAGCGAGGGTCGCAGGGTAGTCCGCGGTGTGCCGCTTTGTATCGTGAGCCCTCTGTGCCCTTTCTGTGGATTCGATCGGGTTCGACGGGGCGCCAGGGTCGCGGCAGCAGCGCGCGTCGCGGTGACGGTGAGGGGCGTCAGGCTGTAGTCGGCTGGCCAGTTCGATAGCAACACGAATCAAGGTCGAGGCAGCCGGTTACTCACGGGTTGGTCCAACGCGGTTCGCCGGCGGTAGCCGAACAGGGCGAGGGCGGCCCCGGTGGTGAGCATCAGCCAGCCGGTGAGCGTGATGGCGGCCGTTGGAGTGCCGGTGGTGGGCAGGGTGGGTTTCGGCGCTGGGGACGGTGCGGGTGCCGGTGAGGTTGGTGTCGACGGCTCCGTTGGCGTTGGTTCCGTGGGAGTCGGGGCCGAGTCGCCTGCGCTGGTGTGGGTGACGGCGCTGATCAGGTAGCTGACGCCGTTGGTCAGGCCGGTGATGGTGCAGGTGGTGGCGTCGGTCGTGGTGCAGGATGCCGAATCCGCGGCCGCGATCTGGGCGGTGCCCAACTGCTGCATGGCCGTTGTGGTGATGCACGGGCTGGTGGTGGACCGGCACGGGGTGTTGGTGGCCGTCGCCGTGATGGTGTAGCCGAGCAGGGTTCCGCTGCCCTGTCGCCCGGGCTGCCACGCCACGGTGATGGCCTCGTTCCTGGGTTGCGCATTCGTGATGGCGGGCGGCTGCAGGCCGGGCGGTGGGGGTCCGGTGTTCGGGGTGACCGGGCCGGAAGCGGCGCTGGCGGTGGACGTTCCGGTCTTGGTCGTGGCGGTCATGGTGACCGTGTACGTGGTGCCGTTGGTCAGGCCGTTGATCGTGCACAGGGTGCCTTGGTTGCTGTTGCTGTTGGTTGTGCAGGTCCTCCCGCCGGGAGACGCGGTCGCCGTGTAGATGACCGAGGTGTCACCGTCCAGGGCCGCCGGAGTCCACGACACCGTGATCGCCCGATCGCCGGGGCCTGCGGTGACGCCGGTCGGTGGCTGCGGCGCGGTGCCGGGGGTGACCGGTTCGGATGGGTTGCTGGCGGTCGACGCTCCGGTCTTGGTAGTCGCGGCCACGGTGACCGTGTACGTCGTGCCGTTGGTCAGGCCATGGATGGTGCACGACGTGCCGTGGCTGCTGTTGCTGTTGGCTGTGCAGGACTTGCCGCCGGGAGACGCGGTCGCTGTGTACTTGACCGAGGCGTCGTCCAGGGCTGCGGGAGTCCAGGACACCGTGATCGCCTTGTCTCCGGATGTCACGGTCACACCGGTCGGCGGCTGCGGGCCGGCGGATGGCGTTGGGCTAGGGCTGGGCGTCGCTGACACCGACGGGCCGGCAGTCGGTGTCAGCGACGGGCCGGCAGTCGGTGTCGAGGTAGGACTGGGCGTTGCCGCTGGGGAAGGGCTCGCGGTCGGCATCGAAACAGGACTGGGAGCAGTCGACGGAGAGGGGGTGGCAGCCGGCGACGGGACAGGGCTGAGAGTCGCTGACGGAGATGGGCTGGCAGCCGGCGACGGCGCGAGGCTGGGCGTTTGCGACGGAGAAGGGCTGGCCGCTGGGGTGGGGCTCGGCTCCGCAGACTCCGACGGGCTGGGAGTCGGAGATGAGGTAGGGCTAGGGCTGGGACTGGCAGACTCCGACGGGCTAGCGGTTGCTGACGGCGAAGGGCTGGCTGAAGGCGAAGGGCTGGCTGACGGCGCAGGGCCAGGAGTTGCCGCCGACGACAGGTTGCTGGCAGTCGAGGTTCCGACGGTCGTGGTGGCGACCACGGTGACCGTGTAGGCAACGCCATTGGTCAGGCCCGCAATCGTGCACGTCGTCGCCGCGGACGCAGTGCACGTCCTTCCTCCTGGACTCGTCGTAGCGGTGTAGCCGGTCAGCGTGCCGTCACCCAGATCCGAAGGAGCCGTCCAGGACACCTCGAGCTGCTGTTCGCCTGGGCTCAAGGTGACATCCGTCGGCGGCTGCGGGCCGGCCGGCGGCGACGCCAACGGCCACACCCTGACCGGCGCCGACTGGCTGGTGCTGCCGCCGTTCCCCAGCTCACCGGATACGCCGTAGCCCCAGCAGTATGCCTTGCTGTCGCTGCTCACCCCGCAGACGTGGCTCGGGCCCGCGTCGAGCTGGGTGAAGGTCACCCCGGCCGGCGCGTTCACGCGTACCGGGCTCTCCTGGTTTGCGGTGTCGCCATTGCCCAACTGACCGTTGGCGCCGTAACCCCAGCAGTAGGCATTGGCGTCGCTGCCCAGCCCGCACCTGAATTGCCAACCGGCGGTGAGCTGGGTGAAGACCGGCGCATCCACCGCCATCGGGCTCCAGTTACCGCTGCTCCAGCAGTAGGTCCTGGTGTCGTTGCCCAGCCCGCAGGTCTCGTCCGCACCGGCGGTGAGCTGGGTGAAGGTCACCCCGTCAGGAGCGACTACGGGCACCGGAAGCAACTGGTTCTCGAAGCCGCCGCCGCTGCCCCAGCAGTACGCGTGGTTGTCGCTGCTCAGCCCGCAGGTGTGGGAGGCGCCGCCGGTGAGCTGGATGAACGAGACGCCGGGCGGGGCGTTCACCGCCACCGGGATCGACCGGTCGTCGGTGCTGCCGTCACCCAGCTCACCGTTCCAGTTGCCACCCCAGCAGTACGCCAGGGTGTCGCTGCCGATCCCACACGTGTGGGTGCCACCGGCGGTCAGCTGGGTGAAGGTGACCCCGAACGGAGGGTTGACCTGCACCAGACCCGGCCGTTCCGCGTTGCGGCCCTCCCCCAGCTGGCCGCGGATGCCGTTCCCCCAGCAGTACGCCTGGGTGTCGCTGCCAAGCCCGCACGTGTGCTGCATGCCGGTTGTGAGCTGGGTGAAGGCAACGCCGTCCGGAGCGCTCACCGGCAACGGAGCCCGGATCGGCTGGAACATGAACGTGCCGGCGCCCAACTGACCGGAGTTCGGGCTGCCCCAGCAGTAGGCCCGCCCGCTGACCGCCCGCGCGCAGGTGTGCCCCGCGCCGACGCTCACCTGCGCCACCAGGTTGTCCGGGGACTGGGCCATGCTCGGCGCGCCAGTCACCGCCGCCAGCATTCCGGCGAGCACCACCACAGCCCCGGCCAGGGCGACGATCCTTCTCAGCACACCGCCGACCGCACCACGGCCCGGCGACGGCATTGATCATCTGGCCGCTGGATTCACCCGTTCAGGTGAGGGACCGCCAGCGGCGGCGCGATTGCCACCTGTTGCCCCGCGCACTTGCCGTGGCGGCCGCTCAGCGCGCAAGGTGCCTGCATGACGAGCACCATCGGAAGCGCCCAGGGCACCCTCGACGAACCGGCCGTGCGCGCGTTCGTCGCCGACCAGCTGGCCGGCGCGGACCTCGACGGCCGCCGGATCTGCGTGATCGTGCCGGACGCCACCCGCAGCTGCCCACTGCCGATGCTGATGTCCGTCCTGCACGAAACGCTGCACGGGCGGGCCGCCGCGGTCACCGTGCTGATCGCGCTCGGCACCCACGCGCCGATGACCGACGAGCAGCTGCTGGCGCACCTCGGCGGGCCCTATCCGGGGTTCATGGTGCTCAACCACGAGTGGTGGATGCCGTCGGCGCTGGTGTCGATCGGGCAGATCCCGGCGGCCCGGGTCGCCGAGCTGTCCGACGCCCGGATGGCCCAGGACGTCGACGTGGTGCTGAACCGGGCGGTCGTCGAGCACGACGTGTGCCTGGTGATCGGCCCGGTGTTCCCGCACGAGGTGGTCGGCTTCTCCGGCGGCAACAAGTACTTCTTCCCCGGCGTCGCCGGGCAGGAGATCATCGACTTTTCGCACTGGCTCGGCGCGCTGATCACCAGCGCGGCCATCATCGGCACCCGGGGCATCACCCCGGTCCGGGCGCTGATCAACGAGGCGGCGGCGCTGATCCCGAGCCGCCGGCTGGCACTGTGCCTGGTCGTGCAGTCGGGCTCCGGGGCGCTGCACGCGGTGTCGTTCGGAGCGCCGGAGGACGCGTGGGCGGCCTGCGCCGACATCTCCGCCGAAACGCACGTGCGGTATCTGGACGCCCCGGTCCGCAAGATCCTCTCCATCATTCCGGCGAAGTACGACGACATGTGGACCGGCGCGAAGGGCTTCTACAAGGTGGAGCCGGTGGTCGCCGACGGCGGCCAGGTGATCCTCTACGCGCCGCACATCACCCGGATCGCGGCGATGCACCCGGAGATCGAAAAGATCGGCTACCACTGCCGCGACTACTTCCTCAAGCAGTGGGACCGCTTCGCCGACCAGCACTGGGGGGTGCTCGCGCACTCGACGCACCTGCGCGGCGCCGGCACCTGGGACCCGGTCGAGGGTGAGCGGCTGCGGGTGACCGTCACGCTGGCCACCGGCATTCCGGAACAGGTGGTCCGCGACGCGAACCTGGACTACCTGGACCCGGCGACGGTCGACCTGGCCGACCCGGGCTCGTTCGTGGTGCCCAACGCCGGGGAGATCCTGTTCCGCCTGCGGTGAGCGGTGGAGCCGCGCACCACCAGCCGCGAGGGCAGGCTGACCGGCTCGGCCGCGTGCGGGGTCGCGCCGCGGATCATGGCCTCGGCTCGTACGGCCCGGTCGGCAGCGCCCGCGCGAGAGGGCTGGTCCGGTAGCCCAGGTCGGCGGCGCGCTTGCCGTGCTGCTGAACTGGGCATCCAATGGGCGGATGACTGATTCGCTGAGCGCTGTGGTGGCGCGGCTGGGCGACGCGCTGGGCGGGGTGCGCCGCCTCGGCGTCGCGTTCTCCGGCGGCGTGGACTCGTCGGTGCTGCTCGCCCTCGCGGCCCGGGCGCTGGGCCGCGAGCAGGTGGTGGCCCTGCTCGGGGTCTCCGCCAGCCTGGCCGCCGACGAGCGGACCGCCGCGCACGCCGTCGCCCGCGACCTGGACGTCAGGGTCGTCGAGGTGGCGACCGCGGAGATGCAGCGGCCGCAGTACCGGGCGAACGGGCCGGACCGCTGCTACCACTGCAAGGACGAGCTGTTCGCCACGATCGACGCGCGGGTGGTGCGGGAGCAGCGGCTGGACGCCGTGGCGTACGGGGAGAACCTCGACGACGCGCGCCGTCCGGACCGGCCGGGCAGCCGGGCCGCGGCCGAGCACCGGGTGCTGCGGCCGCTGGCCGACCTCGGGCTGGCCAAGGCGGACGTCCGCCGGCTCGCCGGCGAGCTGGGCCTGGCCTGCGCCGACAAGCCGGCCGCGCCCTGCCTGGCGTCGCGGATCCCGCATTTCGCCGAGGTCACCCCGGCCAAGCTGCGCCAGGTGGAGCAGGCCGAGGCGGCGCTGCGGCGGCTGGGTTTCACCGATTCACGGGTACGCCACCACGGCGATGTCGCCCGCATCGAACTGCCCGCCGACGACCTGGTCCGCGCTGTCAGCGAGCCGTTGCGAACAGCCGTGCACGAGGCTGTCGTCGCCGCGGGTTTCCGGTTCGCCGCGGTGGATCTGGCCGGCATCCAGTCCGGCGCGTTCACCCTGCCGCTGGTCACGGTCGGTGCCAAGCCTGACGAGTGGCACCACGCCGGACCCGTCGCCCACTCGTCGCAGCCGCAGACGCCGGCGGCCGTCGGGACGGCCGCCCGTGACTGAGCAGGCCTTCGACCTGGATCTCGATCGCGCTGCGCGGCGCGGCTACCCGGAAGCCGTCTACTGTGCCGGCAAGACCCCGGCGCACGTCGGCGCCATCGCGGCCACCGTCCGGGACCGGCCCGACGTGACCACCCTGTTCACCCGCGCAAGCGCCGAGCACGCCGACGCCGTGCTGCGCGAACTCCCGGACGCCCACCACGACCCCGCCGCCGGGCTGCTGGCCTGGCCGGCTGCCCCGCCGCCCGCGAGCGGCGGCCCGGTGCTGGTGGTCGCGGCCGGCACCTCGGACCTGCCGGTCGCCCGGGAAGCCCTGCTCACCGCCCGCTACCTGGGCCGCGACGCCGACCTGATCGTCGACGTCGGCGTGGCCGGTCTGCACCGCATCCTCGGCCACCTGCCCGCCCTGCGCGCCGCCCACGCCGTCGTGGTCGCCGCCGGCATGGACGGCGCGCTGCCCAGCGTGGTCGCCGGACTCATCAGCGCACCGGTGGTCGCGGTGCCCACCTCGGTCGGTTACGGCGCCGCCTTCGGCGGCCTGGCGCCGCTGCTGGCCATGCTCAACGCCTGCGCGCCGGGGGTCGCCGTGGTCAACATCGACAACGGGTACGGCGCCGGGCACCTGGCCGCCCAGATCACGGCGACCCGATGAGACTGTGGATCGACGCCTCGGCGGGGATCGCCGGGGACATGCTGCTCGGCGCCCTGCACGACGCCGGCGTTTCGCTGCCACGGATTCAGGCCGCGGTCGACGCGGTGCTGCCCGGCGCCGTACGCATCACCGCCGCCGAGGTGAACCGGGCCGGCCTGCGCGCCTGCAAGGTCGAGGTCACCCCGGTCGCCGCCGACCAGCCGCGCCGCACCTGGCGCGACATCCGCGGCATGCTCGCATCCGCGCCGCGGGCCGCCGAGGTGTTCGCCCGGCTGGCCGAGGCCGAGGCCGCCGTGCACGGCACCACCCCCGAGCAGGTGCACTTCCACGAGGTGGGCGCGCTGGACGCGATCGCCGACGTGGTCGGGGTGTGTGCCGCCCTCGACGACCTGGGCGTCACCAGCGTCTCCGCGGGCGAGGTGGCGGTGGGTTCCGGCACGGTCCGCGCCGCCCACGGGGTGCTGCCGGTGCCCGCCCCGGCGGTCGCCGAGTTGTCCCGCGGCTGGCGGATCCGCTCCGGCGGCACCGGGGAACTGGCCACCCCCACCGGCATGGCGCTGCTGCGCACCCTGGCTGCTACCTGCGAGGACCTGCCGTCGATCACCGTTTCAGCAGTCGGCGTGGGCGCCGGCACCCGGGACACCCCGTCGCGGCCCAACGTGGTCCGGGTGCTGCTCGGCCAGGTCGAATCCCCGGCTCAGCAGGCGGTGGTCCTGGAGGCCAACGTGGACGACCTCGACCCGCGGCTGTGGCCGGGCGTACTCGCCGGCCTGCTGCAAGCCGGCGCCGACGACGCGTGGCTGGTGCCGATCCTGATGAAGAAGGGCCGCCCGGCGCACACCCTGACCGTCCTCTGCTCCCCCGCCGCCGCCGACCCGGTCCGGGCACAGATCTTCCGCTCGACCAGCACCCTGGGGGTCCGGGCGTCGTCGCGGCGCAAGACCGCCCTGGACCGCACCTTCGTGCGGGTGAGTGTGGACGGCCACGCCTGCGCGGTGAAGCTCGGCCACTCCGGCGGGGTGATCGTGCAGGTCATGCCGGAGTTCGAGGACGTCGCGGCGCTGGCCCGGGCACTCGGCATCGCCGAACGCGACGCGCTGGCCCGGGCCGGGCAGGCCGCGGCGGCGGCCGGTCTGGTGATCGGCGCTCCGCTGTCACGCTGGGGTGAGCGTGAAGGTGGAGCTCCCGGTGAACTCGGCGCCGGACTCGCGGGGGTCGAGGCGTAGCTGCCCGTTGCGCACCCGCACGAACCGGTCCGGATAGTTCGAGGACGTGAACCGTACCGTGCCCGGGTCGGGACCCGGCTGGACGCAGAAGGTGGCGTCCTGCCGGAACAGCTGCGCGTCCTCCTCGTCGCTCAGCAGGAGCCGGAACGAGGCGTGCCGGACGAAGCGGCCGTCGGCGGATCGCAGCGTGATGCAGGCCGACTCGGCGATTCCCGCAGCCACGGTCAGCACGGTTCCCGGCTTGCCGGCGGCGACAACGAGGAAGTCGCGGTCGAGGGACACGGCGGTGTCCGGTTGCCCGGCCGGACGGATCACCACCCGGCCCGCGGGCACGAGGGGTGCGCTGGAGGGCGCCGGCGCGCTTGCTGCCGGTGCTGCCGGCCGGCTCGCCGAAGCGGCGTCGGGCGGACCGTCGGGCAGCGCCAGATACACCCCGCCGGAGACGGCGGCGCCCACCACCACGACGACGGCCGCCGCTTTCAGGCCGGCGAGGTGCGTCAACCATCCCGCGGTGCCGGCGCTCACCGCTTTGCCCGCCGCGGCAGTCATCGCCGCGCCGCCGCTGGGCGTCACTGTCGCGGCCAGCGCGCCCGCCGGCAGCAGGACCAGCGCGCCGCCGAGCACCAGACGTTCCACCGAGACGAGACCGGTGCGCGCCGCCCCGCAGCGGGCGCAGCCGCGCACGTGTCTGATGAAACGCTTACGCCATCGTGAGCCGGGCATGCCGTTCCAGCCTGCGGTGAGGGCCTCCAGGTCGGGGCAGAGCGGCTCGGCGTCCAGCGCCGCGACCAGGTGGCGGCACTGCTCGAGCTGGTTGCGCATGCGCTGCAGCCGGACCCGGGCGTGCGCCGGGCCGATGTCGAGCGCCGCCACCACCTCGGACCGGCTCAGCTCACCGGTCAGCTCCTGCCACCACAGTGCCGCCAGGTCCTGGTCGTCGTGCTCGAGCCAGCGGGCGGCCTGGGCGACCTGGCGACGCTGGGCGGACAGGCCCAGCCGCAGCAGCGTGACGTCGGCGAACTCGGCGTCGCGGTCCGGGATGTCCGCGGCATCGTCCAGCGACGCCGTCCGGTCGCGTTCCTGCTGCCAGGACCGCAACCGGCTGCTGATCTGCCGCATGGCGATAGCGACCAGCCAGGACCGGAAGCTCGCCGGCGTGCGCAGGGCCGGCAGATCGCGGTGCGCCCGCAGCACCGTCTCCTGAACGACGTCGTCGACGTCGGCATGCCCGCCGAGCGCCCGGCCCACGATGCGGTACAGCATCGGCAGGTGCGCGGCCATCAGCGCCTCGGCGGCCTGCCGGTCACCACCGCGCGCCGCGAGCACCAGGTCGGTCAGAGCGGCACTGTTTTGTGTTACGGCCCCGGGCCGGCCGGCGTCTCCCAGATGAGCGTGGCTCGCCGCCCCGCCGCCCCCTGCCGGCACCCACACCTGCACGCACCCCTGCCCATCGCTTTCAACGAGCCCTGATGCTACCGGCAACAATGGTGAAACAGATCAGTAGCTTTGCCTTTTTATCGGGCTCGGCGGCGGGTATCCCGATAATGGCGTACGGTCGCTTGTCCTTTGCGAAAGCTCAGCTCGAGAAAAGACATTCCCGGGCAATGAATTACCGCATGGTTGCCGGCCTCCGGGCGCCCGGTGCGTGGGCCGGGCGCCCGGAGGTGCCGCTCAGAGCGTGAACACCAGCGTGGAGATGCTGCGGGCGGGGACGTTGACGGTCACCTGTCCCCCGTTCACGGTGGTCGGCTGTGCAGCCGCGTTGGCGGCCTGCGAGGTGAGGTAGTGCTCGGCCTTCGCAACGTTCTGCGGGGCCTGGATCACGGCGTTGTTGACCGCGCTGGTGGAGCGGTTCAGAAGCACCAGCTTGATCTTTCCGCCGCCCTGATAGGCGGTCACCTCCAGCGGCGACGCCTTGGCACCCTTGGTCAGGGCGATCCGCTGGTCGCCCGGGCGCACGTACTTCGCGTACTGCGAGAACGCGTGACCGCGCTTGAGCGGGGCGCCGGCCGTGGTGCCGAAAGCCGCCTCGCCGTCGCCGATGAACGAGTAGTAGCGCTTGCCGTACCACCAGACGTAGGCGCTCCAGTTGGACTCCATCGACCGGTGCACCGTACGCATGATGTCATCGAGGGTCTCGTCCCAGACCGCCTGGTTGCCGGGGTTGCCCCAGATGGTGGAGCCGTTGCCGTCGGCCTCGTGGAAGTTCCATTCGGTCATCCACACCGGCTTGTTGTTCTGGTCGGCCAGAGGGTACGCCTTGAGCCGCCCGGATCCCTCGGTGCCGTACAGATGGCCGCCGATGTAGCCGATGTTGTTGCGGGCGGTCGTGTCGTTGAGGGTCGGGTCGGTGTAGCTGTAGTTCAGATTGACCGCCTCGGCGACCATCAGCTTCGTGTTCTGCACCTTGGCGCCCTGGTCACGGACGAAGTTGCGCAGTTCGGTGCCGCTCCAGTCCATCGAGTCGTAGTCCGGGTGCCAGTCCGGCTCGTTCTGCACCGAGGTGACGTCCACTGTCACGCCCTGGTTGCGCATGTACTGGACGTAGCTGTTCAGGTGGTTGGCGTAGTCGTCGTAGTAGTCGGTCTTCAGCTTGCCGCCGTTGATCCGGCTGTTGTTGGTCTTCCACGCCGCCGGTGCCGTCCACGGTGAGGCGAGGATCTTCACGCCCGAGCCGTAGGACTTCGCCGTCTTCAGCGCGTTCACCTGGGTCGGCCACTCACCCGAGATCGGCGAGATGCCGGTCCGCACGATCGACAGGCCCAGCTGGTTCGGCCCGAGGCCGACGAGTGTCTGCGTCTCGGCGGTCGACCAGGCGCTCCCCCAGATCGAGACGGCGGCTCCGAACCCGTCGATGGTCTGGTACTTCGTGGCGCTGTTGACGGTGATGTCCGGTGTGGCGGACGGACCGGTCGACGGGCTGACCGGCGGGCTCGTGGGCGGCGTGCTGGGTTGCACGCCGCCGGTGCAGGCGATCCCGTTCACCGCGAAGTTGGTGGGTGCGGGGTTGCTCCCGGTCCACGAGCCGTTGAAGCCGAACGAAGCCGTGCCGTTGGTCGCCAGGGCGCCGTTGTAGCTGACGTTCCTGGCGGTCACCGCGGCGCCGGCCTGGATCACCGTTGCGTTCCAGGCCTGGGTGACCGTCTGAGCCGCCCCGTACGACCAGGTGAGCGTCCAGTTGGTGATCGGATCGCCGAGGTTGGTGATCGTGACGTTGGCGCCGAAGCCGCCCTGCCACTGCGACGCCACGGTGTAGCTCACCGCGCAGCCCGCCGCCGCCGCGCCGGCCGGCAGCAGCACCGCGGATGCCAGGACCACCGCGCCGGCGCAGACCAGGGCGACGTTTCTCATCCGCATGAACTCAGCCGGCCGTACAGGTCGGGTTCGCGGTGGGCCCGGTGCCGGTGCCCTGGAAGCCGAACTCGGTGAACCCGCCGGCCGCGACGCTGCCGTTGTAGCTGACGTTGCGGAAGGTGACCGGGCCGCTGGTGCTGGTGTTGGTGGCGTTCCAGGCGTTGGTCACCGCGCCGCCGGACGGCACGGTCACGCCGACGCTCCAGCCGTTGACGGGACTGGATCCGGCGGTCACCCGGACGGTTGCGGTGTAGCCGCCGGTCCACGAGTTGAGTGTCACCCGGGCGCTGCAGCCGGCCGGGACCGGCGGGTTCGAGGTGGACGGGGTGGGCGAGGTCGGCGTGGTCGGGCCGCCCGCGTTCAGGGCGTTGAGGACCGCGGTGTACGCGGCCTTCTTGTTGCCGCCGGCGTCGAACAGCAGCGGGTTCTGGCCGGTGCGCCAGGAGTCGGAGTCGCGGACGCCCCAGACGGTGATGCCGGTGCAGCGGGCGACGGCCAGGCAGGCCCGGGTCACCGAGGCGAAGATGTTGGCCTGGTTGCTGCCCTGCTGGACGTCGAGTTCGGTGATCTGCACGTCCACGCCGAGGTCGGCGAAACGCTGGATGTTCTGCTGGTAGGTGGAGTCCAGCGTGGTGCCGAGGTGTGATTGCAGGCCGACGCAGTCGATCGGGACGCCGCGGGCTTTGAAGTCACGGACCATGTTGTAGATGCCGGTGGACTTCGCGTTGATGCCGTCGGTGTTGTAGTCGTTGTAGCAGAGCTTGGCGCCGGGGTCGGCGGCGCGGGCGGCGCGGAAGGCGGCCTCGATCCAGTCGTTGCCGGTGCGCTGCAGGTTGGAGTCGCGGCGTGCGCCGCTGCCGCCGTCGGCGAACGCCTCGTTCACCACGTCCCACGAGTGGATCTTGCCGCGGAAGTGGGTGGCGACCTGGGTGACGTGGTTGATGGCCGCGTTGCGCAGGGCGGCGCCGGACAGCCCCTGGGCCCAGCTCGGCTGCTGGGCGTGCCACAGCAGGGTGTGCCCGCGCACGGTCATGCCGTGGGCCTGGGCGTGACTGACGAGCCGGTCTCCGTTGGTGAAGGTGAACCGGCCCTGCTGCGGTTCGGTGGCGTCCCATTTCATGTCGTTCTCGGCGACCAGGGAGTTGAACTCGCGGTTGACGATGGTCATGTACGGGGTGTCGGAGAACTTGAACGCCGAGGTCGCGACGCCGAAGTAGCGGCCGGTCTGCGCGGCGGAGGCGCCGAGGGTGCTGGCGGCCTCCGCGGAGCCGATCACGGCGATGCTCGCCGCGGCGACGACACTCACGGCG
Organism: Actinoplanes sp. NBC_00393; assembly: GCF_036053395.1. Lineage (NCBI taxonomy): Bacteria > Bacillati > Actinomycetota > Actinomycetes > Micromonosporales > Micromonosporaceae > Actinoplanes > Actinoplanes sp. NBC_00393. The sequence continues at coordinate 3,637,887 of NZ_CP107942.1, forward strand.
GCCGCAGAAAGCAGCGCGAAGCGGCCTTTCCTGGGGATGGACATGCGGGGGAACCTTTCGTCGGTATCAGCGCTGCGGCCGGTCGCGGGGAACGACGATTTGGCGTCAGCAGTCACTTCTGCCGCACGCTACGGGAGCGCTCCCAGCGCAACAAGCAGAACAATTGACGACCTCTTGAGAACCCTCGGCGTTACATTTTTCGGTCGAGTGATGAGTTCTGGCGCCCGCACCCGTCACACCTACGACGAGACACGACGAACCGGAAGGATGACGTCATGGGTGCGGACATGCGGTGGGAGGAACTGGGCGTGAGCGGTCTGGGCGAGGTCGACGAGCCGGCGTTCTCGGGGCTGGCGCAGCGGCACCGGCGGGAGCTGCACGTGCACTGCTACCGCATGCTCGGGTCGTTCGAGGACGCCGAGGACACCGTGCAGGAGACGTTCCTGCGGGCCTGGCGGCGCCGGGAGACCTTCCAGGGGCGGTCCACGTTCCGGGCCTGGCTGTACCGGATCGCCACCAACGCCTGCCTGGACCTGCTCGCCAAGTGCCGCCCGGAGCCGGCGACCGGCGGCGAGGTGCTGTGGCTGCAGCCCTACCCGGACCGGCTGCTCGACGAGCTGCCGGCGGGCGGCGCGGACGAGCCGGAGACCGTCGCCGTTGCACGGGAGACGATCGAGTTGGCGTACCTGGTCGCGGTCCAGCATCTGGCACCGCGCCCGCGGGCCGTGCTGATCCTGCGCGACGTGCTGGGCTGGCCGGCGAAGGACGTCGCGGAGCTGCTCGGCGACTCGGTCAACTCGGTGAACAGCGCGCTGCAGCGGGCCCGCGCCGGCATGCGCGAGCACCTGCCCGCCGAACGGCAGGACTGGACCGGCGGCGACGAGGACGCCGGCACGCGCGAGCTCGTCCGCCGCTACACCGAGGCCAGCGTGGCCACGAACATTGCGGCGCTCGCCGCGATGGTGCGCGACGACATCCGGACCTCGATGCCGCCGACGCCGGGGCTGTACGCCGGCCGCGACACGGTGGTGAAGTACTGGATCGAGAGCGGCTTCGAGGGCATGACCGGCCTGCGTGCCGTCCACACCTGGGCCAACCGTCAGCCCGCTGTCGCCTACTACCACTGGCGCAAGCCGCAGGGCGCGTACCTGCCGCTCACGATGGATGTCCTGCGCATCACCGGCGGGGCGATCAGCGAGATCACCACCTTCCACGCCGACCGGTTCCCGCGATTCGGACTACCGGAACACCTACCGGCGGACAGCACGGAGTAGCCCCGGTGCGCACGCTCGCGCTGCGCGGCGGCGAGCGGGTCGCCGTCATCGCGGCGCAATGGCACAACGCGTTCGCCGTCGTCACCCGCGGGCGCGTGCAGCTGGAGCTGCGCGACGGCGAGCCCGGGCCGGTCCTCGGACGCGACGCCGGGTTCTGGTTGCGCGGCACCGGCGTCCGCGCCTTGCGCAACCCCGGCCTTCGCACCGCGCAGGTACGCATCGTCACCCCCCACACACCTCGCTCAAGGGAGCACGACATGATCAGCACAACACCGGCCCCGGCCAGGCACACCCACCGCTTCCGCGGGCTCGCCGGCACCGGCCTGCTCGCCACCGTCGCCGCGATGATCGCCACCACCCTCGCGGCCGCGCTCGCTCGCGCCGCCGGCGTCGACTTCGAGGTCCCTGACGGCGGCGAGACGATTCCGCTGTCCGGGATCGCCGTGGTGACCGGGTTCTTCTCGCTCGTCGGCGTCGTCATGGCCGCCGCATTCCTGCGCTGGAGCGTGCGCCCCGCCGAGAGATTCCTCTGGACGACCGCGGCCCTGACCGCAGTTTCGTTGATCCCGCCCTTCATCGCCGGCGCGGACACCGCCACCGTCACCGCGCTGCTCGGGCTGCATCTCGTCGCAGCCGCGGTGATGATTCCGGCCCTGACCCGCAGCCTCCGCACCAAGGGTGACGGTGCCGCTACATCAAGTTGACACTGATCGATGACGGGCATCTACTGGGCTGATCCTGTTACCCACGTCACAGGGCCAGAGTCGTCCCAGGAGGCTCGAAGTGCGCGCACAGCTACGAGCAGTTCTAGCAGCGACAACGACCGCACTGATCCTCCTGGCCGGCGGGTGCGCCGGCTGGGGCGGCACGAACACCGGTGGCGGCGCCAACAGCATCAGCGTGCTGATGGTGAACAACCCGCAGATGATCGACCTGCAGCAGTTGACCGCGGAGCATTTCACCGCCGAGACCGGCATCGGGGTCAACTTCACGGTGCTGCCGGAGAACGACGTCCGCGACAAGATCAGTCAGGAGTTCTCCAGCCAGGCCGGGCAGTACGACGTCGCGTCGCTCAGCAACTTCGAGATCCCGATCTACGCCAAGAGCGAGTGGATCGCCCCACTCGACGCGTACATCGCGGCCGACACGCAGTTCAACCAGGCTGACGTGCTCGGCCCGATGACCGAGTCGCTGACCGCCGAGGACGGCAAGATCTACGGCGAGCCGTTCTACGGTGAGTCGTCATTCCTGATGTACCGCAAGGACGTCCTGGACCAGCAGGGCATCCAGATGCCGGCCAAACCGACCTGGCAGCAGGTCGCGGACATCGCCGCCCGCGTCGACGGGAAGGTGCCCGGGATGGCCGGCATCTGCCTGCGCGGACAGCCCGGCTGGGGTCAGGTCTTCGCGCCGCTGACCACCGTGGTGAACACGTTCGGCGGCACCTGGTTCACCGCGGACTGGCAGGCCCAGGTGGACGCCCCGGAGTTCAAGCAGGCCACCCAGTTCTACGTGGACCTGGTGCGGGCACACGGCGAGGCCGGAGCGCCGCAGGCCGGTTTCACGGAATGCCTGAACAACCTCGTGCAGGGCAACGCCGCGATGTGGTACGACGCGACCAGCGCGGCCGGCTCGCTGGAGGCCGCCGATTCCCCGGTCAAGGGCAAGATGGGCTACGCCCCGGCGCCCGTGGTCAAGACCGACAGCTCGGGCTGGCTGTACGCCTGGGCGTGGAGCATCCAGCAGGCCAGCGAGAAGAAGGACAACGCCTGGAAGTTCATCTCCTGGGCGTCCAGCCGCCAGTACGAGGAACTCGTCGGCGCGCAACTCGGCTGGTCACGGGTTCCGGCGGGCAAACGCGCCTCGACGTACGAGAACCCGCAGTACCTGCAGGAAGCGGGCGCGTTCGCCCAACCGCAGCTCGCCGCCATCGAGAGCGCCGACCCGCGTAACCCCGGCGTGCAGCCCCGTCCGGCGATCGGCATCCAGTTCGTCGACATCCCCGAGTTCACCGACCTCGGCACCCAGGTCTCGCAGTACGTCAGCTCGGCCATCGCCGGGCGGATGAGCGTCGACGAGGCCCTGGAGCGCGGCCAGGAACTGGCGGACGACGTCGCGGAACGCTATCGCGCCCGGCAGGGCTGAGCGGCACGGAAGGAGAGGCGCCATGACCGTCGCGGTGGAGAAGCCCGACCAGCAAGGGGCCGGACCGGCCCCCACGACGACCGGCGCCCGGCGGGCAGCCGACTGGGGACGGCGGGCACCGCTGCTGCCCGCGCTGATCTTCATGATCGTGGTGACGCAGCTGCCGTTCGTGGTGACGCTGGTGATCTCGTTCATGAACTGGAACGCCTACTACCCGGACGAGATCGGCTTCGCCGGCTTCGACAACTTCCGGCGGGTGTTCACCGACGTCAACATGCGCGAGTCGGTGTGGACCACGATCCTGCTGACCGCCGGCGTCGTCCTGATCAGCCTGCTGCTCGGTCTGGGCATCGCGCTGCTGCTGGACCGCAAGTTCAAGGGCCGCGCCGCGGTCCGGACCATGATGATCGCGCCGTTCCTGGTGGTGCCGGTCGCGGCGGCGCTGCTGTGGAAGCACGCGCTCTACAACCCCGAGTACGGCCTGTTCAACGGCGCGCTGACCTGGATCTGGGGACTGTTCGGCTCGGACAGCCCACCGCAGCCGGACTGGATCACCAACATGCCGCTGTGGTCGGTGATCTTCGCGCTGGTCTGGCAGTGGACGCCGTTCATGATGCTGATCCTGCTGGCCGGTCTGCAGGGCCGCCCGCTGGACGTGATCGAGGCGGCCCGCATCGACGGCGCGACGACCTGGCAGATCTTCGTGCACATGACGCTGCCGCACCTGCGCCAGTACCTCGAACTCGCCGCCCTGCTCGGCTCGATCTACGTCGTGCAGACCTTCGACGCGGTCTTCGTGATCACGTCCGGTGGGCTGGGCACGGCGAACCTGCCGTACACCATCTACCAGATCTTCTATCAGGCCCACGACTACGGCCGGGCCTCCGCCGCGGCGGTGATCGTGGTGATCGGCACCATCCTGATCGCCACCTTCGCGCTGCGCACCGTGTCCACCCTCTTCCGGCAGGAGTCGGGGCGATGACGTCGATCACCGAGACCGGTCCCGTTCCGGCCACCCGTACCGAGTCCGGCGTACCCCGCAAACCCCGCAAACAACGTGGCGGCCTGCTGCTCAGCCTTGCCGGCTGGGTGATCGGGCTGCTCTTCGTGCTGCCGGTGGTGTGGATGGTGCTCACCTCGTTCCACAGCGAGGCGGACGCGGCGACCAATCCGCCGGCGGTGTTCGCGCCGCTGACGCTGGAGGGCTACCGCGAGTTCTTCACCGGCGGCGCCAGCCCGTGGCCACCGCTGCTGAACTCGCTGACCGCGAGCATCACGTCCACGATCATCGTGCTGCTGCTGGCCATCCCGGCCGCCTACGCGCTGTCCATCAGGCCGGTGCGCAAATGGAGCGACGTGCTGTTCTTCTTCCTGTCCACCAAGATGCTGCCGATCGTCGCCGGCCTGCTGCCGATCTACCTGTTCGCGCAGAACGCCAACCTGCTGGACAACATCTGGCTGCTGATCGCCTTCTACACCGCGATGAACCTGCCGATCGCCGTCTGGATGATGCGCTCCTTCCTGATCGAGGTGCCGGTCGAGATGCTCGAGGCGGCCAGCGTGGACGGCGCCGGACTGGCCCGTACCCTGCGCTCGGTCGTCGCCCCGGTGGTCATGCCGGGCATCGCCGCGACCGCGCTGATCTGCTTCATCTTCAGCTGGAACGAACTGCTGTTCGCCCGGGTGCTGACCGCCACCGTGGCCGAGACCGCCCCGGTCTTCCTCACCAGCTTCGTGACCAGCCAGGGCCTGTTCCTGGCCCAGCTGTGCGCGGCCGCGTTCGTGGTCTCGCTCCCGGTGCTCGTGGCCGGCTTCGCCGCCCAGGACAAGCTCGTGCAGGGCCTGTCCCTGGGCTCCGTCAAGTAGGTCTCTGGTTTCCATCGAGTAGGGAGAGCCCGATGATCGCGCTGAGCGCAGCCACCCTGCCGGACCTGCCCAGCAACGTGCCCGGACCGACCTACGACCGGAGCAGATTGCGTACGGGCATCGTGCACTTCGGTGTCGGCGGTTTTCACCGCGCGCACGAGGCGATGTACCTGGACCGCCTGATGAACGAGGGCAAGGCTCTCGACTGGGCGATCTGCGGGGTCGGCGTGATGCCCGCCGACCGCCGGATGAAGGAGGCCCTCGACGCCCAGGACGGCCTGTACACGCTCGTCGTCAAAGCGCCGGACGGCACCATGCAGGCCCGCGTCATCGGCGCCATCCGCGAATACCTGTTCGCCCCGGACGACCCGGAGGCCGTCATCGCCCGGCTCACCGACGAGGCGACCCGCATCGTGTCGCTGACCGTGACCGAAGGTGGCTACAACTTCTCCGCGGTCACCGGCGAGTTCGACACGGCCAACCCGGCCGTCCAGCACGACCTGCAGCCCGGCGTGGCGCCGGCGACGACGTTCGGGCTGATCACCGAGGCGCTGGCCCGGCGCCGCGAGCGGGGCACCCCGCCGTTCACGATCATGTCGTGCGACAACATCCAGGGCAACGGCGACGCGGCCCGGCGCAGCTTCGTCGCGTTCGCCCGGCTACGCGACACCGAACTGGGCGGCTGGATCGAGCGGGAGGTGCGCTTCCCGAACTGCATGGTGGACCGGATCACCCCGGTCACCACCCAGGACGACATCGACGAGCTCGGCAAACGCTTCGGCATCGACGACCGCTGGCCGGTGGTGTGCGAACCGTTCACCCAGTGGGTCCTCGAGGACGAGTTCCCCCTCGGCCGGCCGCCGTTCGAGGACGCCGGCGTGCAACTGGTCGACGACGTCGAGCCGTACGAGCTGATGAAGCTGCGCCTGCTCAACGCCAGCCATCAGGCGCTCTGCTACTTCGGTTACCTGTCCGGGTACCGCCTGGTGCACGAGGTGTGCCAGGACCGGCTGTTCGCCACGTTCCTGCTCGACTACATGGACCGCGAGGCCACCCCGACCCTGGAGCCGGTGCCCGGCATCGACCTGACCGAGTACAAGCACAACCTGATCGCCCGGTTCTCCAACGCGGCCGTGCGCGACACGGTCGCCCGGCTGTGCGCGGAGAGCTCCGACCGGATCCCCAAGTGGCTGCTCCCGGTGATCCGCCACAACCTCGCCGCCGGCGGCGAGATCCACCGCGCCACCGCCGTGGTCGCCAGCTGGGCCCGCTACGCCGAAGGCATCGACGAGCAGGGCGCCCCGATCGACGTCGTGGACCCGCTGCGGGAGGTCCTGATGGCGAACGCCCAGCGCCAGCGCGAGGAGCCGCTCGCGTTCATCGCGAACCGGCAGGTGTTCGGCGATCTGGTCGACAACGATCGGTTCGTCGCCGCCTACCGCCGGACACTGAGTTCGCTGCACGAGCATGGCGCGCGGGCGACACTGGAGCGGCTGCACCCCGGTTTGGAATCGCTCCCACCGCGCGGGTAGATTCATGGCTGTCGATTAGCTATGGAGGTGCTCATGCGCCGCACCATCGCCGTCAGCAGCACGCTCGCCGCGCTCACCCTGAGCGCCGCCGCCCTGGTCGCGGCCGGCCCACCAGCGGCCGCGCTGGAACCCGACCTGGCCAACCCGCAGGTCGTGGCGAGCGGGCTGACCGTCCCGTGGGGCCTCGGTTTCCTGCCCGACGGCAGCGCGCTGGTCGCCGAACGCAACAGCGCCCGCGTACTGCGAGTGCGCCCCGGCGCCGCACCGGCCACCGTCACCACCATCGCCGGCGTCGCCCCGGCCGGCGAGGCAGGCCTGCTCGGCCTTGCCGTGTCCCCCACCTTCGCCCAGGACAACTATGTGTACGTCTACTTCACCGCCGCCAGCGACAACCGGATCGTCCGGTTCCGGCTGGACACGCCGCAGACCCAGCAGGTGATCCTCAGCGGACTGGCGAAGGCGAGCATCCACGACGGCGGGCGGATCGCCTTCGGCCCGGACGGCATGCTCTACGCCGCCGTCGGCGACGCCGCAGTCACCTCGAACGCCCAGAACCAGCAGAGCCTCAACGGCAAGATCCTGCGGATGCGGCCCGACGGTGGCGTGCCCGCCACCGGCAACCCGTTCCCCGGCTCACTGGTCTACAGCCTCGGCCACCGCAACCCGCAGGGCCTGGCCTGGGACGCGCAGGGCCGGCTGTACGCCTCCGAGTTCGGCCAGAACACCTGGGACGAGGTGAACCAGATCGTCGCCGGCGCCAACTACGGCTGGCCGACCGTGGAGGGACGCAGCACCGACACCCGCTTCCGCAACCCGATCGTCGTGTGGACCACCGCCGAGGCGTCACCCAGCGGCGCCACCATCGACGGCCAGACCCTGTACGTCGCCGCGCTGCGCGGCCAGCGCCTGTGGACAGTGCCGCTCGACGGCGCCGGCGGCGCGGGCACCCCGGTCGCGCGGCTGCAAGGGCAGTACGGACGGTTGCGCACGGTGGAACGCGCACCGGACGGCGCGCTGTGGGTGACCACCAGCAACCGCGACGGCCGGGGCACGCCGGCCGCGGACGACGACCGGATCCTGCGGTTCCCGCCGCTCGGCCCGGTGTCACCGTCCGCCTCGCCGCCGGGCTCCCCGTCCGTCTCGCCGCCGGCTTCCCCGTCGACCTCGCCGTCGGCTGCGGCCTGCTCCGTGCGCTGGACGGCCGACCAGTGGGGCACCGGCTTCACCGCGAACGTCGGCGTGACCAACCTCGGCGCCGCCCGCAGCTCGTGGACGGTCACCTTCACCTTCCCCGGCAACCAGCAGGTCACCGGGGCGTGGAACGCCACCGTCAGCCAGAGCGGCGCCGCGGTGACCGCCCGCAACGCCAGCTGGAACGGCACCCTGGCAGCGGGCGCGACGACGTCGTTCGGCCTGCAGGCCACCTACAGCGGCACCAACGCCCGGCCGACTGACTTCCGCCTGGACGGCACGGCCTGCGCCGTCACCGGCTGATCGAGCACCCAGGCCAGCACAACGAGACCCTGTCCCACCACTTCCCGGAAATCATCGCCCGCACCGCCGGCCGGCTCGCCAAGACCGTGACCGGCTGAGCCTTACGGTCGTCGGTCCAGGGTGCGGAAGGCCTGGAACAGGTACCAGCCGGTGACGGCGGTCAGGATCATGCGGGCGACGTTGAGGGCGTTCCACCACCAGGCCGCGGGCAGCAGCCGCGCCGGGTCCGCGAGTGCTTGCGCGCCGAACATGCGCGGGATGACGACGCTGACGATGCCTGCGGTCAGTGCGGCCAGCAGCAGTGCGGCCAGGCCGGCACGCCGGTAGTCCGAGCGCAGGTCGTCGTCGTGGTTGCGCCACCACAGGGCCCAGACCAGAACGAGGGCGAGTGGGCTGAGCGGTACGAAATACAGGGTCGGGCCGGTGTTGGTGAAGAACGCGTCGAGTCGGCTGAACTGTGCCGGACTGTCCTCGATCCAGTTCGGAGAGAACACCACGGCCTCGTAAAGGTTGCCGAAGAACCAGGCCGCCATGCCCAGCACTGCCAGCAGTGTCCATTGCCGTTGCCGATGACCAGCCATGCCCTACTGTAAGGATGCCTGATACCAAAGTACAAGGGAGCCTTATACCTTGGCAGAGTTGGACTCCCCCGTCGGCTGGACGATCGTGCGCCTCGCCCACGTGCTGAGCCGCCGGTTCGAAACGGCGATGCGCCCACACGGCCTGACGCCCGCACAGTTCGGCGTGCTGGCCACGATCGCGGCCGAGCCGGGCATCGGCTCCGGTCAACTGGCCCGCCGGGTGCTGGTCACGGCGCAGAGCGTCGGGGAACTGGTGGCCACGCTGGAGACCGCCGGGCTGGTGGCACGCGACCGCAGCGGTGGCCCGGGACGACGAGCCGGCATCAGACTCACACCGCAGGGCCGTACCGTGCTGGACGGCGCGTCGCGGGCCGCTGCCACGCTGGACGATCCTGCGGTGTTCGGCCTGAGCCCGGCCGAGGCGACGACCCTCAACTCTCTGCTCCACCGCGCGCTACGCGCCCAGCACGAGTCCCCGCCCACCTGACACCTCTGACCTGGCCCGGCCGGGCGATGCCGGCCGGAACCCGCAGGTCAGGAGGTGCGGCGGAAGGTGGCGTCGGCCCGGGCGGCGGCGGTGGTGATCGGGTCGATGCGCAGGACGTAGTTGCTGTGCCGGATGTAGCGGTCGGGGAAGTTGTAGGACTGGAAGGACGACCATGTCGCGTCGGCCAGGCCGGCGACCTGGCGGAACGTCGCGTCCTGGCGGAACGTCGCCGACCCGGTGTTCGGCTCCAGCCGCAGCACGTAGTTGTTGTGCCGCAGGTAGTGGCCGGGGAAGTTCACCGACTCGAACGACACGGCACCGCTGTCGGCCAGGCCGGGCACGACCCGGAACTGGGCGTCCAGGGCCGGGCTGACGTTCGCATCGATGCGGGTGGTGTAGTTCTGGTGGCGTACATATCGGTCCTGGAAGTTGTAGGACTGCAGGCGCTGGACCGTGACCGCGCCCGGATTGCCCAGCTCGCCGGACGGGCCGGCCAGGACGGTCGCATTGGAGACCGGGACGCCCAGGTGAGGCGTGCCGTCCGGGTTCCAGGCGATGCGCTGGGCGCGGCTGGTCCGGGTGGTGCCGCAGCCCTGCGAGGCCGAGTCGTTGGCGTGGTAGACGATCCAGTCCTCGGTGCCGTCGGGCGACTTGAAGAAGCTGTGGTGGGCGGGACCGAACACGCCGTTGGCGTCGCTGCGCTGGAACAGCGGGTTGGCGAGTTTGGTCCACGAGCTGCGGGCGAGCGGGTTCGTGCCGGTGAGCTCGAGCGCCCCGATCTTGTAGTCGGGGGTGCCGCAGTAGCTCGCCGAGTAGGTCAGGAAGGTGCGGGCGCCGCGCTGCAGCACGTACGGGCCTTCGTTGACCGGGTTGCCGACCCGCTCCCAGGCGAGGGTGGGCTCGGAGATCAGCGTGCCGAGGGCGGCGGGCGTCCACGGGTTGGTCAGCCGGGTGATGTAGAGGCTCTGCAGGCCGCCGTTCTCGAAGCCGACGTTGTTGTTGAAAGCCGAGTACACGAAGTAGTTGACCCCGCCGACGGTCATCACGCTGCCGTCGATCGACCAGCCGTTGTTGGGCATCAGCACCAGCGCGCCCTTGTAGGTGTAGGGCCCCAACGGGTCGGTGCCGGCACTTTCCAGTACGTGTTGACGCTGCCCGCCGCAGCAGGCGGACGGACCGGCCGAGTAGTACAGGTACCAGCGCTGGCCGTTGGGCCCGTTGAGCAGGTGCAGGCTGGGCGCCCACATGTTCGACACCGCGTTGGGCTGCGACATCGTGAACACGGTGGTCTCCGGCGCGGTGCGCAGGCCCGCCACGGTGGCCGACTTGCGGATGTAGATGCGCCCGGTCCAGGTCGTTGCCGCGTAGTAGTAGCTGCCGTTGTGGAAGCCCATCCACGGGTCGGCGCTGTTGGGCGTGCCGACGACCGGGTTCTGGAACGAGGCGCCGGGTGCGGCGACGGCCGGGGACGGGGCGGCGCCCACCGTCACGATCAGGGCGAGGGTGGTCAGCAGGGCGGTGATCGTGGTTCGCAGGCGCATGCGGCTGTCCTTTCGCCGGCATCTGGCGTTAGCGCTCACAAATTTGTCCGGCATGTTACGAGACATTCATAGGCTTAACAAGGGTCGCTAAGATTTCGCCGATGTTTCTTGACGGGACTGCGCATCGACGTGCATGTTAACGATCACACGTCCCCGTCCCCGCCGATAAGGAAGTCATCGATGGGTCTCCCCGCTCGACTCCGTCGCCGACTCACGGTCGCACTGGCCCTGGTCGTCGTGCTCCTGACCGGGTTCGCCGCGCCGGCGTCCGCCCAGTTCATCACCGTGCGCAATCCCGTCATCAACCAGCGCGCCGACACCGCGATCTTCAAGCACACCGACGGCTACTACTACATGACCGCCTCGGTCCCCGACTACAAGCGCGTCGAGCTGCGCCGCGCCACCACCCTGCAGGGGCTGGGCACCGCCGCGACGAGCAACGCGTTCGTGGCCCCGTCCAGCGGCGCGCTCAGCGGCTGGATCTGGGCGCCCGACATCACGTACATCGACGGCGCCTGGTACATGTACTTTTCGGCGTCACCGAACACCGCCCGCTTCGATCAGCGGCTCTACTGGATCCGCAACACCAGCGCCAACCCGATGACCGGCTCCTGGAGCGCGCCGCAGCGGTTCAACACTGGCTGGGAGTCGTTCCAGCTGGACGCGGCGACGTTCGTCAACCGCGGCGTCCGCTACTTCACCTGGGCCCAGGACAGCCCGTCGACGAACTTCAACAGTCACATGTACATCGCCCGGATGAACGGCCCGACTGCCATCACCGGCAGCGCCGTGGAGATCGCCGCGCCGACCGTCGCCTGGGAGAAGGAGGGCGTCGCCGGCGTCGTGGAGGGTCCGTCACCGCTGGTGAAGAACGGCCGGGTCTACATCGCCTACTCGGCGTCGGCGACCGACTCGCGCTACAAGCTGGGCCTGCTGTCCTCCTGGGACAACGTCGACCTGCTCAACCCGGCCTCCTGGTACAAACACCCGAACCCGGTGTTCCAGACCGCCAACGGCGTCTACGGTCCCGGCCACGGCAGCTTCACCGTCGCCGAGGACGGCGTCACCGACATGCTGGTCTACCACGCCCGCGACTACGCCACCCCGAACCCGGACGCGCTGACCGACCCGAACCGGCACACCCGCATGCAGCAGCTGCTGTGGCGTGAGAACGGCGACCCGTTCTTCGGCCAGCCGATCCCCAGCACGGTCACCAACCCGGGCATCCGGGGCCGGCACAGCAACCGGTGCGTCGACAACTACAACCGGGACACCACGCTGGGCGCGCTGGTCCGCCTCTACGACTGCAACGGCGGCACCGCCCAGCAGTTCGAACTGAACTACAAGGCGCCGACGCACTACGAGATCCGTAACCGCAACACCGGCACCTGCCTGGACAACCTGAACTTCAACACCGCGTCGAACGCCGACGTCGGCCTCTACACCTGCAACGGGTCCACCGCCCAGCAGTGGATCGTGCAGGACCGCGGCAGCGGCTGGTTCTCGCTGCGCAACGTCGCCGGCAACATGTGCCTCGACAACTACGAGTGGAACGCCGCCAACGGCGCACGCCTGTCCCTCTACCCGTGCAACGGCACGGCCGCGCAGCAGTGGCGGATGGGCTGATCGATCAGCACCACGGCGTCGGGCGGCGGCACTGCCGCCGCCCGACGTGCGTCATGACTTGCGCCGGCGGCGCCTCACCGGGAACTGACCGTTGACGTCGGTTGCGTGGTGCCGCCACGTCATCGTGGTCGGCCAGCCGCCCTGCCGCCGCCGGCGGCGCGGTTGGTGGCCCAGGCCGGCCCAGCGGCCCGAGGGGCGCAGGGGCCGGATGTCGGCCATCGCGCGGCGGCGGACGGTGAAGCCCAGGTCGGTGACGAGCCGGGCACCTTCGTAGTTGATCAACAAGGGAATCCGTTCTGCAGTGACATCCACGTGCGGAGACGGCGCTCCGCGGAAGTGATCCGCGCACGGCCTGGAAGCGAGCGGCATGCCGCTCGCTGGGCCTGTGCGGGACGTCAGTGCCCGAGGGCACAGCGCATGTCTCAGCTGAGGTACAACGGCCTGTCCTTCTCCGGCGATCACCAACGCATTGCGGCGAAAGTAGCAGCGATCGGGCGGCCATCTCCACCCCATTCACGAGGCGAGGTCGATGGTGGTGACACGGTTCAGGTCGGTCGTGGACAACACCGAGACGGTGCCGGCCGACGCGTTCGCCACGTAGACGCGTTCCCCGTCCGGGCTGACGGCCACGTCGACCGCCAGACCGACGTCGACCGGGCGGCCGACGATCCGCTTCGCCGTCAGGTCGACGACGGTCACGCCCTCGACCAGGTCGATGGCGTAGAGCCGGCTGCCGTCGGGGTGGACGGCCATGTCGGCGAACCCGGCGTCCGCGGCGGCCACCTCGCTGACCTGCCGCGATGCGGTGTCCATCATCCACAGCCGGTTCACCTCACCGGCCTGGTCACTGCCGATGTACAACCGCTTGCCGTCCGGGCTGGGCTCCAGCGAATTGGGCCGGCCGGGCAAGGTCACCTGGCCGACGGGAAGGTTGTTGTCGGCGTCCATCACGGTGAGCCGGTACGGACCCTGCTCGGCGGCGCCGTTGGTGGTGTACACCCATCTGCCGTCGGGGCTGACGGCGGAGGCGCCGGCGTCGTCGCCGAGCTCGACCGGCGTACCGATGATGCCGTTGTTCGAAGTCTGAATGATGGTCATCGTTCTCGAGCCGCTGTTGGTGACATACACCCGGCCGCCGTCGCGGGTCATCGCCACGTCGCTGGGCTCGTCGCCGACGCCGATCACGTCGCCGATCGTCGCGTTCTCCCGGGTGCTCAGCACCGTCACGGCATCGGAATCCCGGTCGGCGACATAGAGGTAGGCGCCGTCGTCAGCCTTGACCGCCACCCCGACCGGTGAGGGGCGCAGCGCGATCGGCTCACCGACCGGCCTCTCGGTCTTCGAGTCGATCACGATCAGCTCGCCGCGCTCCCCGGTGTCCCGGCCGGCGAAAGGTGGGCGCAGCAGTGCCGTCGCATACAGCCGGTCACCACGCGGGCTGACTGCCAGCCGGTTCACCAACCGCACCAGAAGCCCGGACGCCGGTGTCAACCGGTCGACGAGCAGCACCGCGCCGCACCCGACGATCAGCGTCACGCCCAGCGTCGCGGCCAGCAGGCGCCGGGTTAGCCGCACGGTGCCGCCGCCCGGGCGGCGGGCCAGGACCTCGGCGGCGACGAGCAGCACCAGCAGGGCCGCGCCGAACAGGATGGCCCAGGTGCGGCCGGGATCCGGGTGCCCGCGTATCCAGGTTCCGGTGGTCAGGCTGATCGCCCAGCCGCCCGTGATCCAACCGGTGAGCAGCGCCAGAGCGAATCGGGCCGGGGCGGCCAAGGCCGCCATCAGCGGCACCAGCAGGGCGAGCACCACCGCGATCGCGTACGGCCAGGTGTGCGTGGCCAGGTCACCGAGGCCGGGGTACGTCTCGCGCAGTTGCACGAGTTCGTAGAGCTGCACGCCCAATGCCAGTGCGCCGCCGACCGTCGCGAGCGCGCACACCAGCAGCACGGCCCGGGCGGCACGGTCGCGCGGAACCGTCAGCCGCAGGCGCACTGTCCGGTCGCGGTGCAGGTGCAGCCCGGCGAGAACGGCGGCGGCGATCAGGAGCAGATGGCCGAGCAGTTCCAGGCGCGGCTCACGCCACGGGTCGCCGAGCAGTGCGTCGCGGATCAGTTCGCCGGTGAAGAACGCCAGCCCCCAGCAGGAGGCGGCGGCCACGCCGAGCAGCAGGCCCGGACCGACGAGCGGGCGGGTCGCCCGGCGCAGCAGCCCCAGGCCGGCCGCGACCGCGGCGACGGCGATCCCGGCGGCGTACCACGGGTGGTCGGCGCTCGGGCCGGACACCAGGACGCCGCTGGTGAACTCGCGGGTGATCGGCCCGGCGGCGATGAGGAGGCCCGCCAGGATCGCCAGGGCGCCGGCCGCCACCGCGAGCCTCTCCCGCCGGGCCGGCATGCGCGGCATCTTGAGCGGCGTCTTCTCCGGCCGCTTCTTCGCCGGCCGCGCCTTCTCCGGCGCCACCTTCTCCGGCGGCGGCTTCTCCGGGGCGGGCTTCGGTGGGGGCACGGCCGGTTCGATCACCGGGTCCGCGGTGGTGAGCGTCTGCAAGCGGTCGGTGGCCGCGGCGGACACGGTACGGCTGTCGTCGCCGGTCAGCTTCTCGATCTCGGTGCGGGCGCGAACCCGTACCGTCTCGTTGCCCATGCGATACAGACGGGCCAGCGCGTCCAGCGCGCCCAGCCGGTCGGTGGCGATCGGGCTGTTCAGCGCGTTGCGCAGATACCCCGGAAGGTCCCAGTTGACGTTGCGGGCGATGACCGTTCGCCCTTGCACGTCGTCCTGCTTCTTCGGCCGCTGCTGCGGGGTGTCCTCGACGACCCGGTCGTAGACGTAGCTGTACAGCTCGTCGATCGTGATGTCTCCGTCACCGTCCAGATCGGCGCTGCCGTCGCGCAGACCCGCGGTCAGATGCCGGGTGAACACCGACTGCGCCGCGTCGCCGCTGCTCCGGTCGCCTTCGAACGAGTACTGGGTGGCGTCGGAGGCGGTCAGCACGGTACGCCCGTGGCCCTGGAACCGCTGCAACGTGTGCACCTGGTCGTCCGCCTTGGCCAGTCGCCCAGGCGGGTACGCCCCGCTGTAGCAGCAGTCCAGGATCAGCACCTTGCGCCGGCTGCCGCAGCCCTCCATCGCCTGGTCGATCTGCTCGGCCGAGATCGCGGTGAACATCAGGCTGTCCCGGCGGGTGTCGGCCATGGCCAGGTGCAGCCGGCCCCGGTCGTCCTTCAGACCGTGCCCGGTGAAATACAGCAGGGTGAGATCGTCGCGTCGCCGGTCGCGGTAGAAGTCGCCGATCGCCTCACCGACACGGTGGTGCGGTTCGTTGACCAGGGTGGTCACCTCGAAACCGGCGATCCGCGGGTCGCCGAGCACGGCGGTCAGCGCCTCGACGTCGTGTGCCGGCGCAGTGAGACGGCGCAGGCCGGCGTCGCGGTACTCGTACGTCGCGATCAGCAGCGCGACCCGCCGGCCCACGACTCACTCCGTACGGTGCCGCTGCAGGAACGCGTCGATCAGCTCACGCTGCTGCGCCGACGACGCCCGCTCCAGTTCGATGGTGTCGCCGTCGACGGTCACGCTGATCCGGTGCCGCCCGTGCTGGCGGCCGAGCCAGTCCCGCGCCGTCTCGATGAGGGCGGTGAACACACCACCGGACGCGCTCAGTGCCACGACGAGTGCTCCGATGGTGACCGGGTCGCCCTTCGCGTTCGCCGGCGCGGCCGCAGCCGGCGCCGCGGTGACCGCTTCGACATCGAGGTCGGCGATCTCGGCGCGCAACCGGTGAGCGAGCCGCTCGTGGGTCTCCGCGTCGATCTCGTCGTCAGCCTCCAGGACGACCAGCACTTGCGTCACGCCGTCGACGCTCATGGCCGGCCTACTTGGTCATCATCTTGGGGCCGGGCGCCACCAGGCCGACGACGGCGCCGAGGGCGATGCCGACGAAGCCGTACACCGCTGTCTCGTCCGAGCCGTCGGCGATGACACCGACGATGCCACCGCCGATGATCACGACGCCGAGGATGCCGAAGATCACGATCCACAGGAAGTTCGAGACCTGGGCGGACGGCGGTGGGATCGCTGCCACGACCTTGTCCTGAATCTCGGGCGACGACAGCGCATCCTTGGTCACCTCGTCCTCGGCGGCCGAGATCGTCTTCTTGAGCGCTTCCTTCTGCTCAGCGGGTTCAAGACCTTTGAACGTGTCCACGAGCTGGTCCATCTGAATGGTCATCGCCACGCTCCTGCCTCTGCGAAGTGCGCTCGTCACCCTCAGGATCTCGCTCGTCCGGCAATCAGCTCTATCAGCTTCCCGACGGGGCCATTCACTCGTTCGCGTCACAGGACCGGGCGCAACCGCCGGTGTTCGGGAGAACCTGCCTTGCCGGCGCGCTTCGCGGCGTACATCAACTCGTCGGCGCGGCCACCAGGACGTCGCTGGACTCGCCGGGATACGACACCGCGACACCGATCGAGACGCCCACCCGCAGGAGGGTGGTGCTGGTCCGCCTCCATCAGTCGGAGCGGGACCGGGCCGCGCAGCAACGCCTGCTGGTCGCGCAGGCCCAGCACGACGAACTGACCGGGCTGCTGAACCGCCGCGAGCGGCCAGCGGAGAGCGAATCCCTGAGGAACCGTGCTGTCGCCGATCGGTCAGTCCGGTCCACGACCCGGCGTCCCCAGACGATTCCCATCGCTCGCCCGGCGGCACGCCGCAGAGTTCCTCCCGCCGGTCCACCGCGGTCCGGCGTACCGAATCAGATCCTGGAGGAACCATGCGACGCGCAACCCGCGCGATCCTCGGCTCGGCCGTCCTCGGCGGCTTCGCCCTGCTCTCCGCCGGCCAGGCGGTGGCCGCCCCGGCCACCCCGCCTGCCGCACCCGCCGCAGCCGCAGCGGCGGCGCAGTACGGGTTCGCCTTCGCCGATCAGCCCAGCAACCCTTCCTACGTCGCGAACGAGCGGATGTCGGCCAACTCGACCGGCGGCACCAACACGGTGACCCGCTACCGCACCGGCGACTACGAGGTCCGGATGCCCGGCCTCGGCGCCACGCAGGGCGGCAACGTGCAGGTGAGCGCGTACGGCGAACACGGCAACCGGTGCAAGACGACGTACTGGCTGCCGCTCGACGGTGCGATGGCCATCGGCGTGGCCTGCCACAACCCGTCCGGCGTCACCGCCGACACCCCGTTCACCGTCCAGTTCCAGCGCGGCAGCAACGACCCGAACCAGCAGAGCGCCTACCTGCTGGCCCACCCGCCGGTCAGCGGCGCGCCGGACGCGCGCTACTCCTACAACTCCGGCGGCGCCCCGAACACCGTCGCCAAGACCGGAACCGGGTCGTGGAGCGTGGACTTCGGCAGCGGCTTCACCAAGCTCGGCGGGGTCGTGCACGTCACCGCGTACGGAAACAGCGCCAACTTCTGCAAGGTGCGTTCGTGGAACGTGCGCACCGCCGACGTGCGCTGCTTCGCCGCGGGCGGGCAGCCCGTCGACACCGCCTGGTCGCTGCGCTACACCGACCGGCACCTGCCGAACGGCTTCGCCGACCTCGGCGGGTACGTGTGGGCCAACCAGCCGGCCGCCGCGCTCGGCAAGCCGTACTCCCCCGACGCCCGGCACAGCTTCAACATGCAGGGCGGCGAGACCAACACCGTGACGCACGAGGGCACCGGCGCATACCGGGTACGCCTCAACCGGATCCCCGCCTTCGACCAGGGCAGCCCGGTCGCCACCGCACACGGATCGTCCACCGCGATCTGCTCGGTGACCGAACTGTTCTCCAGCGGCTCCAGCTCCGCCATCGACGTGGACTGCCAGACCCCGGCGGGCGCGCCGGTGGACTCGGCCTTCACGCTCAGCCACGCCACGAACCGCTAGCCGTCCCCTGCGGCCCCACCCTGTTCAGGGTGGGGCCGCACCCTTTCACATCCCGGAAACCCGGTTGGGCGCGCGGCCCCGGGGGGCCACAGTGGAGCCATGCGGTTCGGGATCCTGGGCCCGCTGGAGCTGTGGCAGGGCGATGACCCGGTCCCGGTCGGCGGCCCGCAGCAACGCGCCCTGCTGGCGGCACTGCTCGTCGACGCCGGACGGGTCGTCTCCACCGACCGCCTCGTCGACCATCTGTGGGGCGAGCGCCCGCCGCCGACCGCCCGTGCCCTGCTGCAGGGCAACGTGGCCGAGCTGCGGCGTACGCTGCGGCGCACCGGCAAGCAGTGCCTGATCAGCCGGCCTCCCGGCTACCTGCTCGAGGTCGAGCCGGGCGACCTGGACGCTCACCGGTTCGAACAACTGACGGCGGCCGCGTCCGCTGCCGCCTCCCCGGCGGACGCCGCGGACCTGCTCTACCGGGCGCTGGCCCTGTGGCGTGGGCCGACCCTCGACGGCATCACCCTCGACGGGCTCGCCCCCGCGGTGGCCCGGCTGGAGGAACGCCGCCTGGAAGTGGTCGAGCAGCGCATCGACCTCGACCTGCAGCTCGGGCGCGACCTCGGTCTCGTCGGTGAACTGCGCGGCCGGATCGCCGAGCACCCGCTGCGCGAACGGCTGTGGGCGCAGCTCATCGTCGCGCTGCACCGGGCCGGCCGGCAGGCCGACGCGCTCGCCGCGTACGCGGAACTGCGCACCGTCCTCGTCGAGCAGCTCGGCGTGGAACCAGGTCCGGCAGTCCAGGCGCTGCACCGGTCGATCCTGGCCGGCGAGACGCCGCCGGGCACGGTGTCCACGCCGGCAACGGAACAGCCGAGTCCTACCGAAGCGGCCGAAGCGCCGGCCGGGCCGCCGCCTCCAGCCCAGCTGCCGGCCGCCGTCTCCGCCTTCACCGGCCGCATCGACCTGCTCAAACGCCTCGACGAGCTGGCCGACGACACCCGCGCGATGGCGCTCGCGGCGATCACCGGCACCGCCGGGGTCGGCAAGACCGCCCTGGCGGTGCACTGGGCGCACCAGGCCCGCGACCGGTTCCCCGACGGTCAGCTCTACGTCGACCTGCGCGGCTTCGCGGCCGCGCCGCCGGTCCGGCCGGTCGAGGCGCTGACCGGGTTCCTGACGGCGCTCGGCGTCCCCGCCGAACAGATCCCGGTCGAGCCGGACTCCGCCGCCGCGCTGTTCCGCTCCACCCTCGCCGGGCGGCGGGTGCTGGTCGTGCTGGACGACGCGACCGGCGTGGACCAGGTCCGGCCGCTGCTGCCCGGAACACCGGGTTGCCTGGTCCTGGTCACCAGCCGGCACCGCCTGGGCGGGCTGGTCGCCCGCGACGGCGCCCGCCGGTTCGCTCTCGACGTGCTCACCGAGGACGAGGCGGGCGTCCTGCTGGACCGGCTGATCGGCCCCGAACGGGTCGCGGCCGAGGCGGACGCGGCGGCCCGGCTCTGCCGGCTCTGCGCCTACCTGCCGCTGGCGCTGCGGATCGCCACCGCCGAGCTGACCGGCGACCTCGCCGACCAGGTGGCCCGGCTCAGCGCCGGCGACCCGCTGGGCGCGCTGGCCGTCGAAGACGACCCGGACACCGCGGTACGGGTCGCGTTCGACGCCTCCTACACCGTCCTCGACCCGGTCGAACGCCGCCTGTTCCGGCTGCTCGGCCTGGTCCCCGCGGTGCACACCACCGCCGCAGCCGCCGCAGCCCTGACCGGACTGCCGCAGCCGCGAGCCGCCGCCTTGCTCAACCGGCTCGCCGCCGCGCACCTGCTCGACCGCCCGGCCACCGACCGCTACACCTGGCACGATCTGCTGCGCACCTACGCCGCGGAGCGTGCCCACGCCGAGGAGGCGCCGGCGGCCCGGCAGACAGCGGTGGCCTGCTGGCTCGACCGGTACGTCACCGACACATTGGCCGCCGCCCGCACACTCAACCCGGAGATGCTGCGGCTGCCGTCCACGCAGGTCACCGCGCCCGGCGACCATCAGGCTGCGCTCGCCTGGCTGGACGCGGAACGACCGAACCTGATCGCCGCCGTCCGGTACGCCGCGCAGCAGGGCACGGCAGCGGCCTGGATCATCGCCGACGCGCTGCGCGGCTACTTCTGGCTGCGGATGTACACGCTGGACTGGCTGGACGTGGCCACGGCCGCGCTCGCCGCGGCCACCACGGCCGGGGACCTGGCCGGGCAGGCCGCCGCACGGCTGAGTCTCGGCGACGTGCACGGCCGGCAGGGCCGCTACGACGAGGCGATCGAGCACTACCGGCAGGCGGTGCAGCTCAACCGGGCGTGCGGCTGGACCGACGGGGAGTCCGCGGCCCTCGGCAACCTGGGCAACGTCTACTGGTGGGCCGGCCGGCTGCCGGAAGCGGCCGAGCACTACGCGCAGGCACTCGCCCTGGCGGAGGCCACCGGCCGGGTCGCCGGGCAGGCCGTCAACCTCGGCAACCTCGGCGCCGTCTATTGGGACCTCGGCGACCTGGAACGCTCCGCCGAGCATCACCACCGGGCCCTGCAACTGGACCGGGCCCTGCAATCCCCGCTCGGCGAGGCGGTCGACCTCGGCAACCTGGGCCGGGTACGGCTGGAACAGGGCCGCCTCGACGAGGCCCGCACCGATCTGGAGCGGGCGCTGGTGCTGCACCGCGAGATCGGCGACCGCAGCGGCGAGGCGGAGACGCTGCGCACGCTGGCCGAGGCGCACCGCGCGGCGGGCCGGGGCCGGCATGCCACGGAGCTGGCCGAGCAGGCAGTGCGGCTCGCGCACGACAGTGGCAATGTGCGGTACGAGGCGGACGCTCTGAACACTGCCGGGGCCTGTCTGGCGGCGCTCGGGCGTACCGCCGACGCGGTGACCCGGCACGAGCAGTCCCTGACGCTGGCCCGCGACAGCGGCAGCCGCTACCCGGAGATCGTCGCCCTGACCGGCCTGGCCGCCGCCCACCCGGAACCCGACCGGGCGCTGTCGTTCGCCCTGCGCGCGGTCGCGCTGGCCCGCCAGGCCGGATTCCGTCTGCTGGAGGGCCACGCCCTGCGAGCCCTCGCCGCCGCCCACGACCGGGCCGGCGACACCGCATCGGCGGCCGCCGCAGACCAGGAGGCGACGGCGCTACTCACCGCGGCGGGCAGCGCAGCGGCTGATCAGTGACCGTGGGCGCCGACCTCAGGCCGGCTTCTTACCGGGGCCGACGACATCGGCGGCGGGCGGCGCCTGGATCTGCGGGAACGCCACGCCGAACTCCGTGAACGACAGACCCTCCAGCTCGGCACGTTCCAGGCGCACCGGGTACGGCTCGCCGGTGATGGCGACGTAGACGGTCGTCGGGGTGCGGCCACTGTCGATCACAGCGATGGCCGGGATCCCGTCGATGACCTTGCCGGCGCCTTTCGTGACGGTGGCCTTCGGCTTGATCAGCCCGTCGACGTAGGCCGCGGTGACGAAGTCGCCGAAGACCCGCTGCCGGCGCGGCAGGGTGACCCACCGGCCGCCCCGCTCCCTAGTCAGAGCGCGGGCCCGCTCGGGGCCGACAGTCTGCGCCAGGATCTGCTCGCTGGCCCGCAGATAGCGCTTGTCACCCACGATGATCGACTCCTGCTTCGACGCGCCGATCGCGGTCCAGCCTGCCGCATCGGTGCCGGCGATCCGCACGTCGACCGACCAGAGCTGCGGATCCTCGCCCCTGCCCTGCCCGTCGTAGATCGCGTCGTGGAAGACGCCGCCGCGCACCCGGAACGACGTCGCGGTCGCGAGCGCGCCCCGGGCGCGTTCCAGGATCGCGGACGCGGACAGGTCAGCGACCCCGTTGGACGCCGGCGCCGCCGAGGCGGGGGCCGGCGACGGGGAGCTCCCGCTGGTGCATCCGCCGAGCAGGGCCGCCGTGACGGCCAGCGCGGTGACGGCGTGGATGGTTCGCATACATCGACTCCCGGTCCGGATCTTCGGTCGCGGAGAGAGTACGCGGCACCCGTCTACTGCGGATACTGGAAGACCGTTTCGAGCGGCTCCCCGAACACCTGAGCGATCTTGAAAGCGACCTCGAGCGACGGCGAGTATTTCCCCGCCTCGATGGCGTTCACCGTCTGCCGGGTGACACCCACGCGGTCGCCCAACTCGGCCTGGCTCATTCCCGCGACTCTGCGCAGCTCGGTGATGCGGTTGGTGATGCGGGTCGGTTTGACCACCGTCAGACCCCACGCCGGTACAACGTCAGCTTGGTGAGGCCGTCCGCGATCTCGGCGACGACCAGCGCCGCGATCAGCGCCTGCGCGATCCAGAACCCGTCGGCCTGCACCATGGCCAGTCCGATGCCACCGAAGACGCCGGCGGCCAGGATGTAGGCCGCCACCCGGGTGCTGCGTAGATCAATGAGCCGGTCCCGTTCGTCGTGGGCGTCGACTTCACGGCGGAACACGATCGCCAGGACGATGTGCGTCGCCGCCGCCAGCACCACGACCACGGCGCCGGCCAGGATCAGCAGGGCCGTGAACGCGAAGTCACGGGCGGGGGCCGGCGTGCCGGCGACCGGCCCGAGCACCAGAGCGAAGTAGAAGCCGAAGACCACGACCAGGATCGCGGTCATGGTCAGTGCGCTTTTCTGTGGGAATGACACGGCGAACTCCCCAGCGTCAGCGGGATTCAGATATCCCGAGACTAGCCGGAGCTGTCAAACTTTTTTGACACTGCCGGGTCAGTAGCGCTGCACGCTGATGATGTGGACCGGCTCGGCGCCCGGTCCAAGGCGTACGAAATTGTGCTGTCCCCAGTTGAAGTGCTGCCCGGTGACCAGGTCGTGGGCGACGAACCCGTCGTGCCACTGCAACCCCAGCTCCGGCATGTCCAGGTGCACCCACGTGTCCCGGGTCTGATGCGGGTCCAGGTTGGCCACCACCAGGATCACGTCGTGCCGGTCGTGCAGCGTGCGGGCCTTGGAGAACACCAGGATGTTGTCGTCCTCAGCGGAGTGGAAACGCAGGTTCCGCAGCCGGTGCAGCGCCGGATGGGCGCGGCGGATCTCGTTGATCCTCGTCAGATAGCCGGCGATCGACCGGCCCTCGTCCGGCCCGCCCGGCTCGTGATCGGCCCAGCGCCGGTCCTTGTACTGGTACTTCTCGTTGTCGAGCTGCTCCTCCGCGCCCGGGCGGGGCCGGTCCTCGACGAGCTCGTACCCGGCGTAGATGCCGTAGGTGGGCACCAGCGTGGCGGCGAGCGCGGCCCGCATCTTCCACGCCGTCGGTCCGCCGTGCTGCATGAACGGGGTGAGGATGTCATGCGTGGTCGGCCAGAAGCTCGGCCGCATGTACGCCGCGGCCGGGCCGGCCAGCTCGGTGCAGTACTCGGTCAGCTCCGCCCGGGTGTGCCGCCACGCGTAGTACGTGTACGACTGCTGGAAGCCGACCTTGGCGAGGATGTGCATCATGGCCGGCCGGGTGAACGCCTCGGACAGCCAGATGACCTCGGGATGCTCGCGGCCGACGTCGCCGATCAGCCACTCCCAGAACTCGACCGGCTTGGTGTGCGGATTGTCGACCCTGAAGATCCGGATGCCGTGATCGATCCACACCTGCACGATGCGGCGCATCTCGGCGTACACGCCTGCCGGGTCGTTGTCGAAGTTCAGCGGGTAGATGTCCTCGTACTTCTTCGGCGGATTCTCGGCCGTGGCGATCGAACCGTCCGCGCGGGTGGTGAAGAACTCCGGGTTCGACTTCACCCACGGATGGTCGGGCGAGGCGTTCAGCGCGAGATCGAGGGCGACCTCCAGGCCGGCCTCGCGGGCCGCCGCGACGAAGCCGTCGAACGCGTCGAAATCCCCGAGGTCCGGGTGCACCGCGTCATGACCACCGGCCGCCGACCCGATCCCGTACGGTGAGCCGGGATCTCCCTCGTACGCATGCAGGGTGTTGTTCCGGCCCTTGCGGTTGGTCTCGCCGATCGGATGGATCGGCGTCAGATAGACCACATCGAACCCCATCGCCGCGATGCCCGGCAGCCGCCGCGCCGCGGTCGCGAACGTGCCGCTGGTCCAGCGGCCGGTCTCCGGATCCTGCGTCGCACCCTCCGACCGCGGGAACATCTCGTACCAGGCGCCGTAGAGCGCACGCTCGCGCTCCACCAACCACGGATGATCCGGGCTCGGCGTGACCAGATCCCGCAGCGGCCGCGCCGCCAGCTCGGCCCGCACACCCGCAGCAACCCCGGCAGCCAGGCGCTCCTCCACGGTCAGCCCCGCGTCACGCAACGCGGCAGCAGCCGCGCCCAACAGCTTCACCCCATCATCGGTACGCGTGACCTCCGCGACCGCCCGGTCGAGAACCCGCGCCCCCTCCTCCAGCATCAGCTCGACGTCGACGCCCGCGCCCACCTTGATCACCGCGTCGTGGTGCCAGGTGCCGTACGGATCCGACCAGCCCTCCACCCGGTAACTCCACCGGCCGGTACGCCCCGCGCACACCGTCGCCGTCCACAGGTCCAGACCGGCATTGATGCGCGTCATGGGCAGGTGCTGCTCGGCGCCGTGCGGATCGGTGAGCACCACGGTCGCGTTGACCGCGTCGTGCCCCTCCCGGAACACGGTCGCGGTCACCTCGAATGGCTCGTCCACCACCGACTTGACCGGCCGGTTGCCGCCGTCGACGAGCGGCGTGACGTCCTGCACCGGAATCCGCCCGATCGGCCTCAGCGGCGCGGTCGGCGCATCAAGCGCGACGGTGGGCGCCCGGCGCTCCAGCTGGTCGGCGGCCGGCTCGGGCAATCTCGCAGCGTCCATTTCGGCACATTAACCCGCCCGCCGCCGGCCCGCTCGGCGTTGCACCACTGTCACCGCCGTCGCGATCACGTCGATCACGAAGACCACCGTCCAGATCTTGCCCACCTGGTAGGCCGCCCAGGCGGGCCCGGTCAGCGGCACGTCGCGGGCCCCGGAGAGCAGATCGACGGCGCCCGCGGCGAGATCCCGCAGCCAGGAGAGATCAAGAACGGCGAGGATCAGCTGTACGACGAGGAAGAGCAGGGTGTGCTCGCCGAGCTTGCGCAGCGGCGACCGTTGCGGGCGAACCGCCGGCGGCCCGGTATCCACCGGCGACTTCGTTTCCACCGGCGGCTCGGGCTCCGCCGGTGTGGCCGTCTGCGATGCCGTGGGCGCCTGCGGCCGGTCCACGACCCGCAGGGCTCGCACCGACCACGGCACCAACCCGGCGCCGGCCAGGATGACGGCGGCCAGAGCGAGGCAGGCCACCTGCCACGGCGAGACGTCGTAGAGCACGCCTGCGAGCAGCGAGCCGGCCATCGAGCCGAGCAGGACGGCGGCCTCGTACAGGCCCATCCCCCGGCCGACCCGCGCCCCGGACGCTTCCGCGACGACGGCCTGCTGGACCGGGATCACCGCCGCCCACGCCGCACCGCTGAACACCCACAACACCGCGATGACCGCCGGGTTCGGGGCCCCGGCGAGACCGGCCGCGAACACCGCGCTGGACACCGAGGCCAGCGCCAGCACCCGGATCCGGCCGAAGCGGAGCACGAACCGGTGCAGATATGGGGGAAGCACCGCCATCGCGATCGCACCCGGCAGGAACACGTACGCGATCTGCATGATCTCCAGGTCGAAATGCCGTTGCAGATGCAACAGCAGGAGCAGGGCGATCGCGGCTTCCGCCGCCATGGTCACCAGCACCGCCAGCAGCATCGGCCGCAGCCGGGCGGCCACCTCGCCCGGCAGTTCCGCGGCGGCCGGCACCACCCGGGCCGGCGCGCTCAGCAACGCCACCGCGGCGATCAGGCAGGCCGCCGCGCAGGCGAGAAAGACCGCCCGGTAACCGGCGACCCCGAGCAGCGACAGGCCCGCAACGAACGCCACCCAGGCGCCGGTCTGCTCCGCCGCGGTCAGGCGCGGAAACACGGCCGAGTCCTCGGTCAGACGCTCGCCGGCCATCGCCCGGACCGCGACCCACAACAGCGCCCCGCCGAGACCACCCAGCACCGCCGCCGCGTAGGCGAACGGCAGACCGCCGGCCAGGGCGTACCCCGCGCAGGACAGGGCGTAGAGCAGCGCGCCGGCGGCCGCCACGAAACGGCGCTCGTACGCGTCGGCGAGCATCCCGGCCCACGGCCGGACCAGCACCGACACCGCGAGTTCGGCGGCGATCAGCGCACCCACCTGCACGGCGCTCGCACCCAGGGCCACACCCGCCCACAACGGCAGCAGGAAGTCGAGCAGTTCGACCGGCCCGTTCGCGAGCGTCGCGGCCAGCAGGACCCGGTCCTCGCGGCGCCGGGCCTCGGTGACGACACGGCCGGCCACGTCAGCGCCTCGTGTTCGCTGGGTTCACCGGCATTGACACGGCGTTCATCGATTCCCCCGTCGACCGGACACCTGTCCCGGGAATCTATCGCCGCGGGCCCGATCCGGACGTCCATCCAAAGTTGTACGTGCGCCCGCACCCCCCGATCCGGCCGCCGATAAGATCCGCTGACCATTCTCCTCATGGAGCGTCGATGACCTACCCGCCGTCACCCGGGGCACCGCTCCCGCCGCCCGCCGACCCGTATCAGTCACCGCAGCAGTTCTACGGTCAGCCCGGCTACGGTCAGCCAGGCCCGCCGATGGTTCCGCCGCCGGGCCAGTCCCGTACCGTCGCGATCACCATGCTCTCGATCGCGATCGGGCTGGTGATCCTCGTGGGCGGCGGGATCGTCTTCTACCTGCTCGGCCAGAAGTTCTCCCCGGACCCGACCGACGCGAGCGAGATCAGCATCAGCGAGCCGGACACGCTGAACGGCCAGCCCAAGATCGAAGCCAAGGAGCTGGCCTCGCTCACCACGGACCTGGCGAAGGAACTGGAGGGCTACCCGGGCGCCGCGAACGCGTTCGGGGCGGTCTACGGCTCGCCGGCCGACAAGAAGATGATCGCCGCCCTCGCGGCCGAGGTGGATATCGACGACCCGCAGCGGATGCTCGACACGGTGTTCCAGTCGTTCAGTGGGGAGAGCCAGCTCACCGGGGTCTCCCCCGCCAGCACCGGCTCGCTCGGCGGTGTGGCGCAGTGCGGCAGCACCGTCATCGGCAAGGAGGATGTGGCGATCTGCGGCTGGGCCGACGAGGGCAGCGTCGGCATGTTCCTGTTCTTCGCCGAGACCGCGGTGGACGTGAAGGGCGACTTCCCGGACATGCGGGCGGAGATCGAGACGAAGGGCTGATCCGGTCCGTTGCCAGAACGCCGGACCCGTTCGATCATCGGGTGATGGCGCATCCTGTCACCACCGTCGTCGAGGGGTTCACGTTCACCGAGGCACCGCGCTGGCATGACGGCCGGCTCTGGTTCTCCGACTTCTACACCGGCCGGGTGATGTCGGTCCGCGAGGACGGGAGTGACAGCCGGGTCGAGGCCGTTGTGCAGCAGCAGCCGTCGGGGCTGGGCTGGCTGCCGGACGGGCGGCTGCTGGTCGTCTCGATGCGGGATCGGCGGATCCTGCGGCGTGAGCCGGACGGCGCGCTGGTCACCCACGCCGATCTGAGCCGGCACGCGACCGGCCACCTCAACGACATGGCGGTGGACGCCGAGGGCCGCGCGTACGTCGGCAACTTCGGGTTCGATCTGATGAACGGCGCACCGCTGGAACCGGCGGCCGTGCACCGCGTCGACCCGGACGGCACGGTTTCCGAGGTGGCGGCCGGGCTCTGGTTCCCGAACGCCATCAACCTCACCGCCGACGGTGTCGTGCTGGTCAACGAGACGTTCGGCAACCGGATCTCCGCGTTCGACCTCACCGAGGACGGCCGGCTCACCGGCCAGCGGGTGTGGGCGCAGTTCGGGCCGGTGCCGACCGAACGTGCGGTCGCCGGGGCGCTGGGCCAGCTCGATGCGGCGCCGGACGGTGGGAGCCTGGACGCCGACGTGGGTCTGTGGGTGGCCGACGCCATCGGTGGGCGGGTGATCCGGGTCGCGGAAGGCGGGCAGATCACCGATGAGGTGCGGCCCGGCACCAATGCGTACGCGTGCGCGCTCGGCGGCGAGTCCGGGCGGACGCTGTTCATCTGTACGGCGCCCGACTTCGACGAGCACGCCCGCAGCGCCGCCCGCGAGGGCCGGATCGTCGCTGTGACGGTGCCGACACCGGCGGCCTGATCTCAGCCGATTCGGTTAAGGCGGAAAGACTTCCCGCCGATAGCAGAATCATGACCCACGTCCAGAATCTCGATCAGGGGCGGGAGAACCGGACCCCGCCCGAGTTCTGGGTGCATCTCGGCCTCAACGCCGTATTGATCATGGTGGTGCTGGCCGGCCCGGACTGGGCTGCCGACCCGGCCATGGGCCTGTCGCTGTTGTCGGGGCTGGTGGCGATCCACCGGGGGCCACGCCGGTACCGGCCGTCGGACGCGACACCGTGGCGTTACATCCGGTTCGCCTCGTGGATCTTCATCGCGAGCAGCGCGCTGCGGCTGGTCCGGGAGGCGGGTGGGCTGCCCGATCAACTGGTGCTGCTGCCGGATCTGCTGACCGTTCCGGCGTACGCGCTGGTGGGTCTGTGTTTCTCGGTGATGCTGCGCCGGCGGCGGGCCGCGGAGGACGACACGGCGTGGGTTGACGCCGTGCTGATGGGGCTCGGCACCGCGTTCCTGACCTGGACGTTGCTGATCGCGCCGAACCTGGACGAGCATCTGAGCGCCTCGCAGCTGATCAACGCGCTGTTCCCGATCATCGACGTGGTCGTGCTGGTGCTGGCCGCCCGC
Organism: Actinoplanes sp. NBC_00393; assembly: GCF_036053395.1. Classification (NCBI taxonomy): domain Bacteria; kingdom Bacillati; phylum Actinomycetota; class Actinomycetes; order Micromonosporales; family Micromonosporaceae; genus Actinoplanes; species Actinoplanes sp. NBC_00393. The sequence continues at coordinate 3,667,083 of NZ_CP107942.1, forward strand.
CTGCTGTTGACGCACGGCACCCGGCAGCCGGCGCTGTGGCTGATGATCGTCGCGTGCGCGGCGCTGTTCACCGGCGACCTGCTGTACTGCCTGCGCTGGGCGCTGGAGGTGGACCTGCCGGGAGTGCTCGTCAACGTCTTCCTGCTGCTGATGTTCGCCCTGCTCAGCGGCGCCTCGCTGCACCCGTCGATGCGTACGCTGACCGAGCCGCAGCAGTTCGTGGCCCGCAATCTGAGCCGGGCCCGGACAGCGATGATCGGGATCATGGTGATCTTCCCGGTCGCGCTGACGTCGCTCATGCCCCCGGGCACCTGGGCGGGCAACGTGGTCCGCGCGGTCCTGTGCGTCTGCCTGGTGCTGACGGTGCTGACCCGGGTGATCCGCTCGAACAACTCCCGGGCCCGCGCCGAGCGGATCAGCCGGCGGCGCCTGACCCACGACACGCTCACCGACCTGCCCAACCGCGAGCTGCTCACCGAGACCGTGACCGGCTGGATGGAACGCTCCGGCGCCGGGCGGACCGAGATCGGCCTGCTCTTCGTCGACCTCGACCGATTCAAGATGATCAACGACAACTGGGGTCACGCGGTCGGGGACGAGTTGCTTCAGGCGGTGGCCGCGCGGCTGAGCGAGCAGGTGCGCCCGGACGACGTGGTGAGCCGGGTCGGCGGCGACGAGTTCCTGATCGCGGTGGCCGGGCCGGCCCACGAACGGCGCGCCGAGTCGCTCGCCGAGCGGCTGCTCACCGAGCTCAGCCGGCCGTTCGCGCTGTCCATCGGCGACGTGGTGACCTCGGTGTCGATCGGCGTGGCGAAATCGGCCGACAGCATCGGCGCCCTGGAGCTGATCCGCGACGCCGACACCGCGATGTACCGAGCGAAGAGCAACGGCCGCAACATGTACGCGATGTTCGACGCCTCGATGCACGCCCAGGTGCAGGACCGGGTCCGGCTGGAGCAGGCGCTGCGCGGCGCGGTGGAGCGCGGCGAACTGGCCGCCCACTTCCAGCCGATCATCGACCTGGCCTCCGGCGAGCTCGACGGTTTCGAGGCGCTGATGCGCTGGCACTCGCCGGAGCTGGGCCACGTCTCACCGGTGGACTTCATCCCGATCGCGGAAGAGACCGGGATGATCGAGGAGATGGGGGCGTGGCTGCTGTGCGAGTCGGTCCGCCAGCTCGGTGAGTGGACCGCGCTGCGGGGCCCGGGCGCCCGCCCGCTGCACGTCTCGGTGAACGTCGCGGTGCGCCAGCTGCGCGACGGTTCCCTGGTGCGGCTCGTCGACGACGCGCTGCGGGAGAACAATCTGCCGTCGTCCGCCCTGTGGCTGGAGATCACCGAGTCGGGGGTGATGGAGGACCTGGAGACGGCGCTGCTCACCCTCAACGCGCTGCGGGCCATGGGGGTCACCCTGTGCATCGACGACTTCGGCACCGGCTACTCCTCGCTGAGCTACCTCCACCGGCTCCCGGTCGGCATCGTCAAGATCGACCGGTCGTTCGTCTCGGGCGTCGGCGACAACGGCGCCAACGAGCCGATCGTCCGCGCGGTGCTGGCGATGACCCGGGCGATGGGCCACCGGGTCGTCGCCGAGGGCGTCGAGACCGAGGTCCAGCGCGACTGGCTCCGCGCGCAGGGATGCGACCTGGCGCAGGGCTGGCTCTACGGCAAGGCCGACCGGCCGGCCAACCTGACCGGCTGGATCATGCGGCGCGAGGCGGCGCTGACCGAGGCCTGAGGCCCTGCGGCGGGTGACCCGGCGCCGAATCAGTTCCACGGCGCCGCCGAACAGCAACGACAAGCCCAGCCCGGCCGCGAGGCCGGGCACCGGGTTCTCGGCGAACGCCGCGCCACCCACGAAGCCCAACCCTGCGGTGTACGCGGCCCAGCCGAGAGCCGCGATCGCGGAGGCGGGACTGAACCGGGCCAGCGGCACCCGGGCCGAACCGCAGGCCAGGTTCACGCACCACGCTAGGTGATCTTGTTAGTGTCGCTGCGTGACGGCAGGCACGGCGCGTCTGCGCCGATGGATGAGAGCGGGCCCGCGCAGACTGGCACGGCTTCGCCACGACGTGGAACGCGCCACCGCAACGACCGGCTCCGCGCCGGACAGCGGCCGCCCGTCGCGGCTCTCGGCGCTGCTGTGGTGGCTCGGCACGGGACTGCTCGCGCTCGGCCTGCTGTTCGTCAACGTCGGGGTGGCCGTCTCGGAGTTCCACGTGACGCCGGTGGTCGCGGTGCTGGCGGGCCTCGGGCAGAGCGCCGCGCTGGTGCTGATCCTCATCCGGCCGACAGCGGCGACCTTGCTGCAGTTCCTGGCGGTGGCGGTGTTCGCCATCGGCATGCGAGGAGGGTACGCCGTCCTTCAGGGCGGTGGTGAATCCTCGCCGGGCATGCCAGGGGCCGTTGTTGTCGTACCCGGCCGCTAGGTTCAGGGCCAGGATCGTCCCAAGGGGGGTGGGCGAGGTGGCGCGGCGTGCGTACGTGTTCCTGTTGCGTCCCACTTCGGGCCAGGTGCAGCGGGCTCTCGCCTGCATCGAGGACCACCGGATCTTGTATAACGCGGCCCTGGAGGAACGGCGGACCGCTTATCGCAGGGCGGGGGTGACGATCCGCTACGGGCAGCAGTCCGGGCAGTTGAAGGAGATCCGCCGCGCCGACCTGCAGGGACAGGGCCGTTGGTCGTTCTCGTCGCAGCAGGCGACGTTGCGGCGGTTGAGCAAGGCGTTCGACGGTTTCTTCCGCCGGGTGAAAGCCGGGCAGGCGCCGGGGTATCCGCGGTTCAAGGGTCGCGGCCGGTTCGATTCGGTGCAGTGGCCGAAAGACGGTGACGCGTGCCGGTGGAACTCCACCCCGGACAGCGATCACGTACGGGTCTATCTGCAAGGCATCGGGCACGTCAAAGTCCGCGCGCATCGCAAGGTCGAGGGCCGGGTCAAGACGATCACGCTCAAACGTGCGGGCAAGCGCCTGTACGTGGTCCTGTCGTGCGATGACGTGCCCGCCCTGACGCTGCCGCAGACCGGCAGCAAGGCCGGGATCGACATGGGTGTCGTATCGTTTTCTGACCACCAGCGACGGCCGGCACGAGCCGAACCCCCGGTTCGTCCAGACGATGGCGGGCGAGCTGGCCACCGCGCAGCAGGCCCTGTCCCGCAAGACGCGGGGTTCCCACAACCGGGCGAAGGCCCGGGCAAAGGTCGCGGCGATCCACACCAGGATCCGCCGGCAGCGCGCCGACTTCCACCACAAGACCGCGCTCCAGCTGGTGCGGGAACACGAGGTGATCGCCCACGAGAAGCTGCGGGTAGATAACATGACCCGCTCGGCGTCCGGGACAGTGGCGCAGCCGGGTACCAACGTGGCCCAGAAGTCCGGGCTGAACAAGAGCATTCTGGACGCGGGCTGGGCTGCGTTCCTGCGAATCCTGACCGCCAAGGCTGAAAGCGCCGGACGGACCACGATTCCCGTGGACGCTGCCCACACCTCCCAAACGTGCCCGCGCTGCGGGCACGTCGCGAAGCAGAACCGCCGCACCCAAGCCGAGTTCACCTGCCAGGGCTGCGGCTACACCGACCACGCCGACATCGTCGGCGCGATCAACGTGTTGAGACGCGGGCTGGCGTCTCAGCCCGAACCCGTCAAGGTTTAGGCGAAGCCCCGTCCTTCAGGACGGGGAGCAGTCACAGCCATCCCGCCCGGCGCCGGACCGACCTGGCCGCTGACGGCGATCGGCGGGTTCACCCTGATCGCGCACCTCGGCCTGATCGCGGCCCGCACCAGCCGGCAGCGGGCGCTGCGAACCCTGTGGGCGAGCATGGTGCTGCTGCTCGCGCTGATCCTGCTCGACCCGCGGGACCGGCTGGCCACCGACTGGCTGCCGATCATGATCGTGTACCCGGTGCTCGCCACGCTCGTGCTCGGGGCGGTGCTGATGACCCGCCGGTGGCGTGAGGTCCGCCGGGAACTCGCCCAGGCACAGCGCGACGTCGCCGTCGAGCAGAGCCAGCGGGCGGTCGCCGAGGAACGCACCCGGATCGCCCGGGAACTGCACGACGTCGTCGCGCACAACATGTCGGTGATCCACATGCAGGCGACCTCCGCGTCGTACCGGCTCACGAACCTGGACCCGGAGGCGCGGGCCGAGTTCGCGCAGATCGCGGCCGGCACCCGGTCGACGCTGCGCGAGATGCGCCAGCTGCTGGCCGTGCTGCGCGACGAGAACGCGGACGCCGAGCTGACGCCGGTGCCGGATTTGGGCCGGCTGACGGAGCTGGTCGAGTCGGCCGGGCGCGCAGGCGTGCCGGTCGAGGTGCGTGAGGCCGCATCGGTACGGGCGATCGTGCTCCCGGAGCGGGTCGCCGTGGCCGCCTACCGGATCATCCAGGAGTCGCTGAGCAATGTGATCCGGCACGCGCCCGGCGCCCGTACGCTGATCGATCTTGATGTTGTTGACTCTGACCTGGTGCTGTCGGTCGTGAACGACGCGGCGCAGCGCCCGGCCCAGCCGGTGGAGGCGCCCGGCCAGGCCGGTCACGGACTGTCCGGGATGCGCGAGCGGGCGCGGCTGGCCGGTGGATCGTTGGAAGCGGGCGGCCGCGACGAGGGCGGGTACCGGGTCGTGGCGCGGCTGCCGATCGGAGGTGACGAGTGATCCGCACGCTGATCGTGGACGACCAGCCCATGATCCGGGTGGGCATCCGCGCGATCCTGGAGTCGCAGGACGACATGACGGTCCTCGGCGAGGCCGAGAACGGGCAGCTCGGCGTCGAGAAGAGCCGCAGCCTGCGCCCCGACGTCGTGCTGATGGACGTCCGGATGCCGGTGCTCGACGGGCTGGCCGCCACCAGGGCCATCCTCGGGCCGGACCGCGTCGCGGGACACACGCCGCGGGTGCTGATGCTGACGACGTTCGACCTGGACGACTACATCTATGCCGCGCTGCAGGCCGGCGCCAGCGGCTTCCTGCTCAAGGACAGCGAACCCGAGGACCTGCAGCGGGCCGTGCGGGTGGTGGCGAGCGGCGAGGCGCTGCTGGCGCCGAGCATCACCCGCCGGCTCATCGAGAACTTCGTCGAGGCCCGACCGCGGCGGCCGGCTGTCGCCACCGCGCTCAACGGGCTCACCGACCGCGAACGCGAGGTGCTGCGCCTGATGGCGCTCGGCAAGTCGAACGCGGAGATCGCCGCGGCGCTGTTCATCGCCGAACAGACCACCAAGACGCACGTGAGCCGAATCCTGCAGAAACTGGACCTGCGCGACCGGGTGCAGGCGGTGGTCTTCGGCTACGAGACCGGCCTGGTCACACCCGGCGGCCGGCCCTGATCACGGGCGGGTGGGACGAGCTGCTGCGGGTCGCCGCCAGCGTGCAGGGCGGCCACGCCAACCGCGGGCCGTTCCGTCTTGTGGGTAGGGACGTCGAGCAGGCAGACGGCGTCCTGGGCCATGACCGACGGATCTCACGTCGAGGCTGAGATCTCCTCCAGGACGCCCCGTTGAAACATTCTCGACTGCGGGCCTGACGGAGATGGCTTGCCGGACCGTGCGGCGATCGACTGTTCGATCACCTCGGTCGGCTGGTAGCCGGTCGAAAGGAGGTGGCGGCCAGCCTCGATCTTGGAGAGCCAGATCCCGTCGCGATAGCGGACCAGCGCTCGGCACGCACCGAGAACCGCATCATCCGCACCGGCTGCGGGCTCATCGTTTGCCGGGGTGGGCAGCGCCATCCACCAGTGCAGGGAATCGATGAGCAGGCAGCGCAGATCGTCTGCTGAGAGATCGGCGAAGGTTTCTGCTGCCGGTGGGCCCGACAGGGCGCGACCGCTTTGATGCAGGATGCTGCGGTCGAGTCCGTACCAGAACGTTCCGTCGTCTGCTGGACGATCTGATGGTTGCAGGGTCTGCCGGAAGTCCATGGCGGGGCCGTCGTTGAGTTCGAGCTCGAACCCGGGTTCCTTGGTGCCGGATCGGGCCACGGCCTCGGTGTAGACGACCAGTTCCAGCCCTCGTGCCGGGCAGGGCAGCACGTTGTGCCGGAGGCGAGCGATCAACTCCCGCTTGACGGCTTCGCTCAACGGATCACGGCATAACAGGGCGATGTCAACGTCGCTGCGGCCCGCCTGGAAGGCGTCCAGGGCCAGCGAACCGGCTGCGTACGCCCCGACGAAGTTCCTGGCGAGCACCGCCCGCGCAGTCTCGGAAATCGCGGTGAGATATCTCTTGATCTCTTCAGACATCACCACATTTTCCCCGAGTGAGGGCTGCCTGGTTTATGGATCCATGGCCAACTCAGCGGCCAACTGTGGGCCGTCACAGCTGTCCGCAGACGGATGTCCTGAGGCCCGGGTCGGGTTGCGGCTGACCGGTGGCCGGCGGCAGCGGTGTTTCGGGTTGCTGCGCTCATCAAGGCCGGCCACCATCCGCCCATGGTCGCGCCGCTGGTTAGCCGGGCTGTCGGTGGGCATTGGGCCTGGCATGAGAGCTATCGCACTGGACGACTACGGCGACGCTGACGTGCTGGCACTTCGTGAGCTGCCGGACCCGGCAGTCGGGCCGGACGTCGTGCGGATCCGGGTACGCGCGGCCGGCGTCAACCCGGTCGACTACAAGATCCGGCAGGGTCATCTGCAGGGCGCCTTTCCGCATCACACGCCGCTGATCCCGGGCTGGGACGTCGCCGGCGTGGTCGACGCGGTGGGCCCGGCGGTCACCAGGTTCGCGGTCGGCGACGAGGTCATGGCGTACGCCCGGAAGGACTCGGTGCAGCACGGCACGTACGCCGAACTGGTCGGTGTGACCGAGACCGCGGTGGCCGCCAAACCCGCCGCGCTGGACTTCGTGCAGGCCGGCGGCCTGCCCCTGGCCGGCTTGACCGCGTTGCAGGCGCTGACCGCGGTCGGCGTGGCGCCCGGCGACGTCGTCCTGGTGCACGCCGCCGCCGGCGGGGTCGGGCACCTGGCGGTGCAGCTGGCCCGGGCGCTCGGCGCGGCACGGGTCATCGGCACCGCCTCCGACGCCAACCACGACTTCCTGCGCGGGCTCGGCTGCGAACCGATCCGGTACGGCGACGACCTGCCGGACCGTCTGGCAACGCTGGCCGGCGGTGACGGCCGGGTCGACGCGGTGCTGGACTTCGTCGGCGGCGACGCGCTGAGCCAGTCGCCGCGGATGGTGCGTTCGGCGGCCCGGCACGCCTCCGTCGTCGATCCCCAGGTCAAGGAGCAGGGCGGCCGTTACGTCTTCGTGCGCCCCGACGGTGAGCAACTGGAGGCGCTCGGCGAGCTGGCGGACGGCGGCCGGTTGCGCGTCGAGGTGGCCCGGGAGTTCCCCCTGGCCGAGGCCGCGGAGGCGCAGCGTCTGCTGGAGAAGGGACACGTACGCGGAAAGGTCGTCCTCACCATCCCCTAGTACCCGGGCCGCCCTTGAACGGGCCGGTGATGTCCGCGGTGATCCACCCGCCGTAGAAGTCGCCCTCCTGCGGCCGGACCAGTTCGCCGGCCACCCGGCACTCGTCGACACGGCTCGGGTAGAAGGCGACGGCACCGGCGATGTCCGCGTACGCCGGAGAGGGATTCTCGTAGGACCAGCCGGCCCGCGGCACCCGGGTGTCCCCCGCGACCACATCCCAGTAGCTGGCGACACCCTTGAACTCGCAGTACGACCGGCCGGCGCCCGGCTCCAGCACCCCGTCGGCGATGTCGGCGCGGGGCACGTAGTAGACCGGCGGGTGCGAGGTCTCCAGGACCCGCCAGCAGCGGTCGCTGTCGACGATCACCTGCCCGGCGTGCACGATCGTCACCCGCGCCGCCGCGCGCTCCAGCCGCGGCGGCCGCGGGTAGTCCCAGACCGACTCCATCGGCCCAGCTTGCCAGCGATTCCTGCCACGTGACATGTCGGTATCGGTCATCTAACCGATTCGTCGCGGCTGCTGCGCCACGACGATGGGACGAGACGTCATCGGTGGCAGGTGTGAGGAGCACGAGGATGTTCGTCGAGCAGATACCCGGCTCTCGCCTGGGCGTACAGGTGACACGCAGCGGTCCGGTCCTGGTCTGCGTCGCCGTCTCCGGCGAGCTGGTCTCCGACACCGCCGGCGTCCTCGCCGAGCAGGTCCGCGCGACCTTGGTCCGGCAGCAGCCGGACACGATGCTGCTCAACCTGGCACAGCTGGAGTTCATCGACGTGGCCGGCGTCCACACCCTGTACGAGCTGCACACCGCCGCGGCGACCCGGGACTGCACGCTGATCATCCGGAACGCGTCGCGGCCCACCCGGTGGATCCTGTCCGCGCTGGGACTCGACGCGCTGTTCCCCTCCCCCGCCCGGCGACGGCCACGCGCCGAGCCCGGCAGCTGAGCAGCGCACCTATCCGTGCCGTGCGGCGGCCCAGGCGGCGATCTGGGCCCGCGAGGTGAATGTGCTCGACGTGCGTGTGGTCGCCCAGCCCCAGGGACTGGCCGACGGCCTCCACCAGCAGGTCGGGCCGGGCCAGTTCGGACAGGTCGACGAACGCACGCTGCACCTCGGTCGCGACACGCAATGCGGTGCGGGTCTTGCCTACCCCGGCCGACGCCGGTGACGGTCACCAGCCGGGCGGCGGCGAGCAACCGCTTCAGCGCCGAACGCTCATCGGTACGCCCGACAAAGCTGGACAGCTCCGCGGGAATTTCCCCGTCGCTGCGCCTGATTCATCGTGCTCCACTCGCGAGGACTCGTGCGGCTGCCCGGAAACGCTGCGCCAGCGGGCGCAACGCCGCGTCCGCGTCCAGCCCGGCCAGACGTCGCTGGTCGCGTTGCAAAGCCTCGGACAGCGACATCGCGCGGCCGGTCTCCAACCGCAGCGCGGCCTGTTCGGCGTGTCCGGCCTGTGCCGCCGCGTACGCGCCGGCGACGGGCAGATGCTGCGTCGCCAGCAGCCAGGTCTCCCGGTCGCCGGCGATCAGCTGCCGTTCCCGCAGGCGGCGCATCGCGGTCAGCGCGAGGGCGTACGCGTCGTCGGCCTGCGCCCAGTCACCGTGTTGGGTCGCCCACCGGCCCCAGGTGTCCGCGACGGCGACGGCGGTGCCGGTCGTGGTCTCCAGGGCGGAGCGGGTGGCCTGCCGGTAGGTCGGGCCGGCCTGCGGGTCGCCGAGTTCGGCGAGGACGTTGGCGAGGTTGCCGAGCACGGTGGCGCGGGACGCGGTGTCGCCGGGCAGCTCCGCGAGCGAGTCACGGTACGCGTCGGCGGCGGCGCTGAGGTCGTCGGATCGGCCGGTTCGCCCGTACCGATCCCAATGTCCGCTGCCCAGATTGTTGAGCAGGCCGGGCCGGTCGGTGTGGCCGGCCGGCAGCCGGTCGAGGGCCTCCCGGTAGGCCGCGATCGCCGCGTCCAGTTCGCCCGGATCCCCGGTGTGGACGTAGCGCTGGCTGCGGGCGTTGCCGAGCATGCTCAGCCAGACGGCGTAGTCCGGCGCGTGCGGGTTCGTCCGGTCGGTGGCCTCGCCGAGCAGGGTCACCGCCTCCGCGATCAGCTCGGGACGGTCCCGGCGCGCGGCCTGTTCCAGCAGGGCCACGGCCAGGGCGGCGCAGGTCTGCGCGTACGGCGCGGCCACCGGCGGCATGACGGTGCGGGCCTCGCGCAGGGCGGTGACAGCCTCGGCGAGATCAGCCAGGTCGCCCTCGCGCACGAACCGGTCGTACAGGGTCGCGCCGAGGTTCAGCAGGCGCCCGCCACGGTCCGGAGAGCGCTGCGGCGCTGCGGTCACGGCGGCACGGGCGGCGCTCACACCGGCCACATTCGTACGCATGCCCGCGGTTTCGCCTCGGGCGGTGTCCATCATGGTGCGCAGATTCCGGCCGTAGCCTGCTGCCGCCTCGGCGTCGGGCGCGGCGGCAACGGCCTGCTCGGCCAGGGCGATCGCGCGGCGCAGGTCGTCGTCGCGGCCGTCGCGGCGGAAGCGAGCGAACCGGGCCTCCGCCAGCGCGCCGGCCAGCCGGGCCGGCACCTCCGATCCGGCATCGGCGACCTCGGCTTCGGTCAGGGTGATCGCCTGGTCCAGGGCGGCCACATCGCCGAGCCACTCGTACGCCAGCACCAGGCTCGTGCACCGGTTCTGCGCCGCGTCGCGCCGATGCTCGCCGCCCGGCGCGGCCGCCGCGTACGCCTGCTCGAAACGCCGTGTCGCGGCGCGACAGTCGATCTCCGCACCGTCCCTGCGGAAGCGCGTCAGCAGCGCCCAGCCGGCGCCGTTCAGCGCCATCGGATGCGCGCGCATGTCCGCATCCTCGAGGATCCGGTCCCACAGCTCGATGCTGCGGTCCAGAGCAGCCGGATCGTCAGCGCTGCGCCGTTCGGCCTCGGCGAGGCCGTCGAGCAGACGGGCCAGGGATCTTCTGCGCAGGAATCCCACCCGGCTATTGTCGCCCACCGCTCGTCCGGTCGCCGCACCTCAGGTGGTCACCTGACGCCGAGACGGGCGGCCAGCCCGCGCAGTCCCTCCGGTGTGCTGGTCGGCGCATACCGCAGCCGGGAGACGAGATCGCGTACCGAAGGCCGGTGTACCTCTTCCGGGGCGTGCCGTTCGGCAGCGAGCAACGCCTGCACAGCCCGCTCCGGTCGGCCGTGGGCCGCCCAGGCGCGGGCGGTGTCGACGCAGTACCGGCCGTACCGTTCCGGCCCGGGCAGCTGCGCCGCCTCGACCTGGCGGGCGGCGTCGAGCGCAGCCGGTGTGTCCCCGAGCGCCGTGTACACCCCGATCGCGTAGATGTTGACGGTGGCTGCGCTGAACGGGATGACCCTGCCGTCAGCCGGCCGACGCAGACGTCCGGCCGACGAGGCGGCCTCGTCGAGGAAGGTGCCGGCATCGCCGGCGCGACCCGCCTGAGCGCTGGCGTAGGCGGCGGTGCACAGCAGGTTCCCGTACGCGGCGATCAGCGCGTCGGTGGCGTCACGCCCATCGGCGTCGAGCCGCTCGGCTGTGGTCCTGAGCAGACCGACTGCTCCGGCGTGGTGGCCCTCGCGGCGCATCGCGATGGCCATGGTGTGCGCGGCGGACGCCACCAGAAGCCCGTCACCCGTATGGCGGGCCATCGTCAAGGACCGGTCGGCGAGCACCCATCCGAGCGCGTCCTCGCCGTCCTTGGCGCACAGCGACGACGCCAGGACGTAGGCGCGGGCGAGCATCCCGGCTGCGGTGTCGCGGGCCCCGCCTGCCGCGGCATCGTGGGTGGCGTGCAACTGGGCGAGCAGACCCGGCAAGGTACGGCCGAGCTCGGCGTACCGGCTCGCCGCGTAGGCACGATGTGCGTCGGCCAGCCTGGGCGCGGCCGCAGGAGGCTTCAACGGTGCGGTCGGCAGCGCACTGGCGAACAGCAGACCCTCCAATCCGTTCGAGGCGACGGCGGGAACCGGAGTGCTCACGCTGACGGCTGCGGTGACCGCCATGCCGGTGAGGAGGGTTCGCCTGCGCATCGAGTCGCCGTCTCCGCTCGTCTGAGGTTCGGGCAGCTTATCGGGAGCAACGGCACCCGGGAACGCCATTGCTCCGGTGGTGGTGTGTCGTACCCGCGTCGGTGACAAGCCGAGATGTTGCGGCGGGATGCCGAGCACATCGGCCAGGCGCCGCCGCACCTCGACCAGGTGCAGCGGATTCTGTCCGCGCTCGAGGCGGGACATCGTGGAGGCGCTGTAACCGCAGCGGGCACCGAGTTCACCGAGGGTCCAGCCGGCGGCTTGGCGGGCGAGGCGGATGACAGTGCCGGCCTCGTCGTCGTGCACCGCGCTGCGCATCCGGTCGGTGCTCCACACCGGATGGGAGCCGTCGATCGGACCGCTCGGGACCTCCATGCTGCGGACAGTATCGGACCCTTCAGATCAAATCATCTGATCTATCCTCGTTTGCGGGCCTTGGCACGTGCCGTGCAGGGCCTGCAAACCGTGTTGGCAGAGGACGGCCGGGTGAGCGGTGATGAAAGTCCGGCTCGCACCCGAGGGAGGACGCCGAGATGGTCCGGCCTACGTTGTCTGGCACCTCGAACGCAGCACCGCGCCGGAGCGTGCGGCTCCGATTCCTGCTACTCGTATCGACGATCACGGGAGTGGCCGCAGCCCTCCTCGTGCTTGCCGCCGGCTCAGGCGTTGCCGCCGCGATCCTCTCCGCCGGAGGCGCCTTCGGTTCGGCTCTGGCCCTCCTGCTGCAGCTCGCCGACCACGTTGACCGCATCCCGGCTACCGCCTCGATGAGCGTCAAACGCCGGCGATCACGGTCGTCACCAGGCGGTCGACATCAGCCTGCGTCACGTGCAGGTGTGGCGACACCCGGATCGCGTCGCCGCGGCGGGCCACGAAACAGTTCGCGTCCTTGAGTGCGGCGGCGACCCGGTCGGCCGCGCCGGCGGGCACGCGCAAGCCCAGCAGGTGCGGGCCGCGCGGCTCGGTGACGGTGACGCCGATGCCGGCCGCCGCGATCCGGGTGGAGATCTGCGCTGTGATCGTGGCGAGGGTGGCGGCGATGTTCGACGGGCCCCAGGCCAGGACCTGTTCGAGGGCCGCGACCGCCATCGGGGTCAGTTCGAACAGTGTTCGCGCGCCCTGGTCGTAGCGGCGGGCGCCGGGCAGATACTCCTCGCGGTAGTCCACCAGCGCGGCGAAGTTGTCCGAGCCGGCCCGCACGATCCAGTTCTCCTCCAGGGGCCGGCCCGTCCGGTGTTCTTCGCCGACCCACAGGTAGCCGCGCCCGAACGGGCCCAGCAGCCATTTGTAGCCGACCGAGACGACGAAGTCGGGGCGCAGCGTGGCGACGTCGAGCGGCATCACCCCGAGTGACTGGCTGGCGTCCACGACGAGCCGGGCGCCGGCCGCACGGGTTCGCGCGGCGACCTGCTCGAGGTCGACCAGCCCGCCGTCGGTCCAGTGCACGTTGGGCACCGACACGATCCCGGTCCGCTCGTCGATCGCGGCCAGCACCGCCTGCGTCCAGGACTGGCCGTCCTCGCGGGTCACCGTCCGGATGTCCACGCCGGAACGCTCGGCCACCCGCCGCCAGGTGTAGACGCCGGACGGGTACTCCCCCGCCAGGACCAGGATCTGCTGCCCCGCTTCGACCGCGAGGTTGGCCGCGGCGACCGCGAACCCGTAACTGGTCGCCGGCACCAGCGCGATCCCCTCCGCGTCGCCGCCGACCAGCCGCCCGGCCAGCGCCCGCAGCCGCTCCACGTCGTCGAACCAGTCGGCTTCACCGATCTCCCACGGCCGGGCCCGCCGGCTCAGCGCCGACTCACCGGCCGCGTGAACCGACCGCAACGTCGGCGACAGGCTGGCGGTGTTGAAGTACGCGACGTCGTCGGGCAGGTCGAACAGATCCCGCTCGGAGTCCCAGTCAGCGACCACACCCCGGACCCTAATGCGGCGGCTGCTGGGTGCGTAAGGTCGGATCATGGACGTTGTCGTGGTGGGCGCCGGGATCGCCGGGCTCTCCTGCGCCCGTGCCCTCACCGAGGCCGGTGCCCGGGTCCGGGTCGTCGAGCGCGGCCGGGTGGTGGGCGGCCGGCTGGCCAGCAAACGCTACAACGGCCGGTACGCGGACATCGGCGCCGCCTACTTCGTCGCCGACGATCCCGGCTTCGCCGCGCAGGCCGCCTCATGGCAGTCGCGTGGCCTGGCCCGGCCGTGGACGGACACCCTGCTCGTGTATCCCGGCGGAACGCGGACGACCGGACCCGTACGGTGGGCGGCTCCTGGCGGGTTGCGGTCCCTGGCTGCCGATCTCGCCGCCGGGCTCGATGTGCGGCTGTCGACCACGCTGGACGCGGTCCCGCAGGATGCGGACGCGGTCGTGCTCGCCATGCCGGGTCCCCAGGCGCTACGGCTTGCTCCACCGGCCGGCATCGCTGAGGCGGCGCAGGCGCAGCGCTGGCAGCCGGTGATCGCCGCCGTGCTGACCTATCCGTCGCGCGAGTGGGGCGACCTGCACGGCGCCTTCGTCAACGACCACCCCGCCCTGGCCACGATCTGCGACGACGGCGACCGTCGCGGCGACGGCGCTCCGGTCCTGGTCGCGCACTCGAGCGCCACGCTGGCCGCCGAGCACCTGGATCACCCCGAGGCTGCCGCGCCGATCCTGGCCGGCGCTGTCCGCGAGGTGCTCGGCGTCGCCGCCGAGCCCGAGGTGCACGTACACCGGTGGAGCTTCGCCCAGCCGGAGCCGGTCGATGCTGCGTACGCCGTCGACGGCCGCGTCTGGCTCTGCGGTGACGCTTTCGGCCGCCCGCGCGTCCAGACCGCCTGGCTGTCCGGCCGCGCCGTCGCCCGGGCACTGCTCGGGTCGGATTCAGCCGCCGATCAGCAATTCACGTAGCGCCGCGACAGCCGCGTCGTCGCCGACGGCGACGACCGCGTCACCGGCCCGGAGAACGAAGCCCGGTTCCGGCGAGGCGATCGCCCGGCCGTCACGGATCACCGCGACCACAGAAGCACCGGTACGGGTACGCGAACGCAGGTCAGCGAGCCGTCCCCCGCAGTACGGCGAGCCTGCCACCAGCGGGATGCGCACTGCCGCCACGCCGTCCAGACCACGCGTCAGGTGCGTCACCTCGTCCACGAACACGGGCTGGCCGAGAAGCTGGGCCATGGTGCGCGCCTCGGTATCGGTGAGGACGGCAGTGTGCCGGACCGTCTCGTGATCCTCGGCGTCGTAGGCGATCAGCTCCCGACGGCCCCCGAGCCGCGTGACCACACCGATGCGCTGCCCGTCGGCCGTGCCGAAGGTGTACGACACGCCCACGCCCGGCAGAGCGGTCCTCTCGAGTTGCATCAAACCTCCTCACCTCGTTCCTGCATGCTCGGGCAGCGTCGGCGATGGAGGCGCTGTCGGCCTCCACCGCGTACGGGCAGCGGCGGACCGCAGTGTCCCGGGAGGCACCGCGCCCGTCGGTGCCCCCATAGGTGATCAGCCCGAGGATGCCGCCGGCCGCCGCTGCGATCAGCGGAGCTCCCAGCACGACGTCCAGGCGGACGGGCGCCGGAACGACCACGATCAGCACGATCCCGGCGAGCAGTCCGAGCCAGGCGCCGAGACCGGCGCCGATCAACGCCGCGCGGCCTGCGGCGAAGCGCCTGGAGCGCCCATTGCCGCCCGGGTGGACGTCAGCGATGCGGGCCATGTCCTCTCACCTGCCTCGAGAACGATGCGGCCCGACCACCATCACCGGGCACGGCGCGTGGTCGATCAGGCTGCGGCTCGTCGATCCCAGGATCAGCCCGCCGAACCCGCCCAGACCGCGGGAGCCGACGACGAGCAGGCCGGCCGAGATCCGCCGGCTCACGGCGATCAACCCTGCGGCCGCTGAATCAGCGGACACGACTTCGGTGCGGTAGTCGACGCTCGGGTACCGGGCGCTGACGCCGTGCGCACCCGCTGCGGCGTCGCCGACGGTTGCCCAGAACGGCAGGTTGCTGGTGACGATGGCGCCGGCTGAACTCGTTCGCGCCGACTGATACGCCAGGACCAGTTCGGCGTTGCGGAGCCGGGCCTGCGCGAAGGCGGCCTCCGCCGCGAGCCGGGCCCCGGAGGAACCATCGGTGCCGAGCACGACCGGCCCGTCGTCGGACAGGTCGTCACCGCGCACGATCACGGTCGGGCAGTGGGCGTGGCCGGCGAGCTGGGTCGCCACCGACCCGGTGAGCAGCCCGGCGAACCCGCCCGAACCGCGATGCCCGGCGACGAGCAGTTGAGCGTTACGGGAGGCGTCGAGCAACGTCGCACCGGCCGGCCCGTCCAGCAGCTGGGTCGTCACCTGGAGGGTCGGATGCTCCTGCTGGACCTCGTGTGCCGCCTTCGCCAGCAGGTCGAGCATCGCCGCACGCGGACCCTGATCATGCAGGTCGTAGGCGGCGTGGAACGGTGGCAGGATCACCGGCCAGCCCAGCGCGTGGATGATCTGCAGAGCAGTGCCGCGCCGCTGCGCCTCACGCGCTGCGTAGAGGGTCGCGCTCCGCGCGGTTGCCGAACCGTCGAAACCGACGACTACCGGGGCGTTCATGGCGAACCTTCGTTCCTTGGTCGATGTCGGCGGGCTCGATGGCACGGCCCTTGGTCAATGCCGGCGGCTCTGATGGCACGGCACGCAGAACCGGGCGTCCGGGTATGCCCGCAGGCGGCCGAGCGGAATGGTTCGCCGGCATCCCTCACAGGTTCCGTACGTGTCCTGGGACATGCGCCGCAGGGCATGGGCGGTGTCGGCGACGTCCTGGCGGGCCGCTCGCGTCAGCGCCGCCAGGGTGCGCGGGTCGAAACCGCCGTGCCGGGGCATGGCCTCGCACAGCACCAGTGCGGTCAACCGCTCGGTGCGGGTGGCGTACTGCTCCTCCAGGATGTCGCGCAGCAGTCGCGAGGCGCCGGCTTCGGCCGGTCCGTGCGTGGTGGCCGTCATGAGCCGATCCCCTCTATCGCCGGGCTCGCTCGGGGTGGAACGGTTCCGCGCTGAACGGATGTGTCCGGTTGACCCGGGAACGGACCAGGTCGGCGTCGTCGACGTCGTAGCCGATGCGGTTGACCACCGCGCTGATCCCCGGAACCGTCGCCGCCAGCCGGGCGGCGATGTCGGCGGTGGAGCGGCGGCCCACCGCGCCGGTGAGAGTCGCGGTCCCGGCGTCGACGCGCGCCCGCACCTGCTCCGGGTGGATCCACAGCCGGCTGCGCAACACCCGCTGGACCTCCTCGGCCTGCCTCTGCATGAAGCACCTCCAGATCTGCTGGTTGAATCACCTACGCCAAGCATCACGGCGGGTTGTCCCGGCAACTGCGTTCAGTGATGGACAACAAGCCGGGCTTTGCTTGCCGGGCATCGGCAATCACCGGGCAGCCGGAACGGCCGGGCGCCGCAGCCGCTTGCCGGACGTGGTGAGCCGGTCGACGACGCCGGTGACGCCCGGGACCGCCGCCGACAACGCGATGGCGGTGCCGGCGCTGCCCCGCCACCCGGCGCGCCGGGTGAGGGTGACGACGCCGTCGTCCACGGCGACCTGGATCGTGTCGGCCGGGATGCGCAGGGTGTCGCCGAGGACGCGATGCACCACTTCGTCGCGGATGACGGCGTCGAGACGATCATGCATTTTCAGAAGGTCCGACCTGGTGACGATGCCGAGCAGCCGGCTCTCGTCGTCGACCACCAGCAGGCGGCCGACGTCACCTCGGCGCATCATCCTGGCGGCGGCCGCGAGCGGCGCGCCGGCTTCGATGGTCAGCGGCGGTGCGCTCATCACCTCCGCAGCCGTGCCGTGCGGCCACTGCAGCAGCGGGGCCGTCCACCGGCGCCGCCACCCGGTACGTGACCCGCCTTCCCCGCCGAGCTCGATCTTCTCGTGCAGGTCCGTCCAGGACACCACGCCGAGGACGACGTCGAAGCTGTCGGTGATCGGGACCGCGCTGATCCGGCGCTCCGTCAGCAGGGTGACGATCTCCGCCACCGAGGCGTCCCCGGAGGCGGTGATCACGTCGGTGGTCATGACGTCACGTACTTGCCACTGCCGCATGGTCGCTCCTCTCATTTCCGGTTCGCTCCCAGGCTTGCCGGATGGCTCCGGCAACGGCAGGGCACAGAGCCCAGCTATCCAGGGGCTAAACTGCCGACTGTCGGCAAGCAACGAGCAACACGGACCAGCACGTCTGCGGGGTGCCTGATGACCGACCGCGCTGGACGGCCCCGTCGGCGCCGCCCCTCGGCGCCCGGCCCGGACGATGCGTGGCTCGTCGAGGTGGCCGACGGCGCCAGCCGCGACGCCGGCGGCGTTCCGGTGCAGTTGCTCGGCGACTATCTGCTGCTGCTCGCCGACGCGGCGATCGACGGGCGCCAGGTCAAGAAGCGCGAACTGGACGCGGTCGGCCGGCTCGGCAGGCAGGCGGCCGAGCAGGGCATCTCCGCCGGGCGCGTCGTACAGCTGTATCTGTCCGCGGCCCGGCGGCTGTGGCAGGACCTGCCGATGGTCGTACGGTCCCGCGACCGCGAAGCGGTGCGCGCGGCCGCGTCCGCGGTGCTGCAGGTCGTGGACAAGGCCGTCGCCACCCTCGCCGAGGGCTACGCGGACGCGCGCCGCGACCTGGTCCGGCGGGAGGAGACGCTGCGCCGCGAGCTGATCGACGATCTGCTGCGCGGCGACTCCGATCTGGGCACGCTGGTGGAGCGCGCGGAACCGTTCGGCCTGGACCTGGCCCAGAGCCACCAGGTGGCGCTGGCCGCGCCGAGCCGGCGGCTGCCGGACGCCGACACGGCCATCACCGCCTTGGAGGCGGTCGTGTTCGACCGGCTCGGCGACCGCGACGTGCTGGTGGCGACCAAGGACGGGCTGCTGGTGGTCATCGCGCCGGCCGAGCCCCCGGCGGGTCCGGCGCCGTCCGCGATGGAGGCGGGCAACGAACTCGGTGGTCTCATGCACAGCGAACTGAGCCGGCTGCCCCGCGGACGGCCCTGGCGCGTCGCCGTCGGCCGAGCCCACCCGGGCCTGTACGGCATCGCGCGCTCCTACGAGGAGGCCCGCGAGGCGCTCACCATGGCCGGGCGGCTCAACAGCGACAGCCCGGTCACCAACGCCCACGACCTGCTCGTCTACCGGGTGCTGCTGCGCGACCAGCCGGCCATGGCCGACCTCGTCCAGGCGGTGCTCACCCCGCTGGCCCAGGCGCGTGGCGGCGCCGCGCCGCTGCTGGACACACTGGACGCCTACTTCGCCACCGGCACCGTGGCCACCGCGTCGGCCAAACGCCTGCACGTCTCGGTGCGCACCGTCACGTACCGATTGGACCGGGTCAAAGCCTTGACCGGCTACGACCCGGCCGATCCGGCGCACCGGTTCACCCTGCAGGCGGCCGTGATCGGCGCGAAGATGCTCAACTGGCCGCAGGAACCGCTGCCGGTCCCGGGCTGATCGGGCCCGAAGCGGCCACAATGAGGTGTGACCCCCGCCACTGACCCGCTGGCGCCCGCCACCCTCGGGCCGGTCCGCCTGCGCAACCGGGTGATCAAATCAGCCACGTTCGAGGGCGCAACTCCGGACGGCCTGGTGACCGACCGGCTGATCGCGTACCACACCGCGGTGGGCCGCGGCGGGGTCGGCATGACCACGGTCGCCTTCCTCGCGGTCGCCCCGGAGGGCCGCATCCAGCGCGGCCAGATCCATTGGCGCCCCGAGGCGTTGCCCGGGCTGCGCCGGCTCGTCGAGGCCGTGCACGCCACCGGCGCCCGGATCAGCGCGCAGATCGGGCACGCCGGGCCGCTGGCGAACTCCCGCTCCACCGGCTCGCGGTCGCTGGCCCCGTCGCGACGGTTCAACCCGCTGTCCCTGAGCTTCGACCGGGCCGCGACCCGCGCCGACCTGCAGCGCATCGTCGACGCGCACGCGTACGCCGCCGCCCTTGCCCGCGATGTCGGCTTCGACGCTGTCGAGATCCACCTCGGCCACACCTACCTGGCCGGGTCGTTCCTCTGCCCGAAACTCAACCGGCGCACCGACGGGTTCGGCGGCACGTCGGCGCGCCGCGCCGAATTCCCGCGCCGCATCCTGGCCGCCGTCAAGCAGGCCGTCGGCGACGACGTCGCCATCACCGCCAAAATCAACATGACCGACGGCGTACGCGCAGGACTGCGGCTCGACGAGTCGATCCCCTTCGCCCGGACCCTGCAGGCCGACGGGCACCTGGACGCCCTGGAGCTGACCGGCGGCTCCTCACTGCTCAACCCGATGTACCTGTTCCGCGGCGACGTGCCGCTGTCCGCGATGACCGCCGCGCTGCCGCCGTGGGTACGCCCGGGCCTGCGGATCTTCGGCCGCCGGTTCTTCCGCCACTACCCGTACCAGCCGCTCTACTTCCGCGAGCACGCCCTGCAGTTCCGCCGCGAACTGTCCATGCCGCTGATCCTGCTCGGCGGCGTCACCGACCTCGACGGCATGCGGACCGCCATGCGCGACGGCTTCGACTACGTGGCCATGGCCCGCGCCCTGCTCCGCGAACCCGACCTGATCAACCGGCTGCGCCGCGACCCCACCGCCCGCTCGCTGTGCACCCACTGCAACCTGTGCGCGGCCAGCATCTTCACCGGCACCCACTGCCCGTGGGACGTCGACGGCACCGCGGCCCTGCTCCGCGCCGACGCCGGGTGAGGCGGTATCAGGTTCACCGCCGAGCGGGAGCCTGCTCCCTCGCCGGAGGGAGGTGACCAGGCCCGCCCCGCTCCTACCGTCAGCCGTATGAGAGCAGCAACGATCGGGCGCGTCGCCGCGTACGGCGCGGCGTTCGCGATGGCGCCGTACTTCGTACTCAAAATCTTCTGGACGCTCGACGGCCTGCACGGCGGCGGCCTGCACGAGGGCGCCTGGAGCCACCTGACCTGGGCGGTCATCAACGGGCTGACCGTGGTCATGTCGGGGCTCGCCATGCTGCTCGGCCTGGCGCTGGCGCAGCCGTGGGGCCTGCGGGCGCCGGCGTGGCCGATAGTGGTCCCGGCCTGGATCGGCATGGGGTTCCTGGTGCCGATGATCCCGCTCATCCCGTTCCTCGCGCTGGTGAACACGGACACCGGGGACAGCGGCGCGGCGGCGCCGATGTCCGCCTGGGAGATCGGCCTGCTGTCGGTGTCATTCGCCGGTTTCGCGGTCGGGGTGGTGCTCGCGGCGCCGTTCTATGCCGCCCGGCGCTGGCCGGCGGCGTTCCACGGCACCGACCTCCCGGCCCGAACGGGCGTGCTGGTCACCGTGGCGCGGCTGGCGGCGGCCCTGTGCCTGGCCCTCGGCCTGCCGCAGCTGGCCTGGGCGCTCGGGGCGACGATCGGCCTGAACCAGGCGACGCTGGAACACCGCGACGCGCCATGGCACCTGCTCACCGCCAACAGCGCAGTGTGGGCGCTGTTGGCGGCGTGGAGCGTGTGGACGCTGACCCGGCGCACCAGCCGGGCGCCCCTGTTCGTGGCGTGGCTGGCGTCCGGATTCCTGTTCGCGTGGGGCTCGTGGAAGGCGGCGTTCTCCTTCGCGGTGACACCGGAGTTCCCGCCGCCGGAGCAGCCGTGGGTGCTGACCCTGCAGAACCATTTCGGCGCGGTCGCCGGGCTGATGATTCTCATCGTGGTCCTGCTCACCGTCGCCGCCAAGACCGACCGCGTTGACTCCGCTCAGCCGCGGGTCAGCGTCAACGCCGCATCGATGATCGACCCGGCGTCGATGCCGTGCAGCCGGTAGGCGTCGGCAAGACTCGACGACTGACCGAACGAGGTCACCCCGAGGCAGCGGATCCGGTCCCCGCGTGCCGCACCGAGGAACGCCAGCGTATGCGGGTGCCCGTCGTGGACCGTGACCAGCGGCGCCGGGCACCCGGCGGGGAACAGCTCGTCCAGGATGCTGCCGCCCACCCCCGCATCCCGGCTGCCGCGCTGCTGGAACGAACGGAACACCAGGTCAGGGCTGGTCAGACAGACCACCCCGGCCCTGATCTGTTCCGCGGCCAGCGCCTCGGCCGCCGCGACCACCTCCGGCATGATCGCGCCGACCCCGACCAGCGTGACGTCCTCGTCGCGCAGCGCATGACCGGCGGGCAGCCGGTAACCGCCGGCCACCGCCTGACGCCGCCGGCGTTCCCGCAGCGCCGGCTCCTCGGGCACCCGCGCGAGCTGCGGGTCGACCGGCCGGGTGGACAACCGGAAGTAGGCGGAGGTGCCACCTTCGACCCCGACCTGGCTCATCGCATGCAGGAAACACCACTCCAGGTCCTGGCCGAACGCCGGCTCCCAGGCGACACATTCGGGCTGTTCCAGCGCGATCGACGGGGTGGTGATCGACTGGTGCGCCCCGCCCTCCGGCGCCAGCGTCACCCCGGACGGGGTGCCGACCAGGATCGACTGGCCGCCGGCGTAGATGCCGTAGGACCAGGGTTCCAGGGCCCGCGCCACGAACGGGTCGTACAGGGTGGCGATCGGGATCAGCCGCTCACCCCAGCGCGACCAGGTCGCGCCGAGCTCGCCGAGCAGCGAGACCAGGTTGACCTCGGCGATGCCGAGCTCGATGTGCTGGCCGTTGCTGTTCTCCTGCCAGCGCAGCACCCGTTCGGCGTCGTCGGCGAACCAGTCGCGCCGGTTCTCCACCGACCACACCCCGGTCTTGTTGATCCAGCCGCCCAGGTTGGTGGACGACGCGACGTCCGGCGAGCAGGTGACGACCCGGGCGGCCGCCTCCGGGGCGTCGCGGGGCAGGTCGGCCAGCAGCCGGCCGAGCGCGGCCTGCGTACTGGTGGGTTTGCGATAGCCGTGGCCGAGCTGCGCAGGCACCCGGACCGGTGCGGTGGGAGCGGTGGGTTCGCGGCGCAGCGTACGCCCACGCTGCGCGCACAACAGGCCTGCGGCGGTGCCGGGCCCGAACCGCTGCCATGGCGACTGCCGGTCCATGCCCGACGCCGCCGCGAGCGCATCCATCTGCACGCCGGACAGCAGCGCCGAGTGGTTGTTCGGGTGCCCCTCGGTCGGCAGGCCGCGGCCCTTGACCGTGTAGGCGAACACCACCGTCGGCCGGTTCGCGTCGACGTCGCGGAAGGTGTCGACGAGCAGCCCCAGATCATGGCCACCCAGGTCGCGGACGGCGGCGGCCAGCTCGGCCGGCGGGATCTCGTCGAGCAGCACCTTCAACTCCTGGCTGTCGTCGAAGGCCAGGATGCGCTCGGCGACGTCCGCGGAGTCGACCCGCAGCATCCGCTGGTACTCCTCGTTCGGCATCGCCTCGAGCCGGGCCCGCAGCGCCTGCCCGCCCGGACGATCGAAGAGCCGGGAGATGATCCGCCCCCACTTGAGGACCACGACCTGCCAGCCGGCGGCGGCGAACATGCCCTGCAGCTTGGCGATCTGGATGTCCGGCACGACCCGGTCCAGCGACTGCCGGTTGAGGTCCACCACCCACAGCAGCTCGCCTAGCTTGGCGACCGCCGGGTCCATGACCGCCTCCCAGATGGCGCCCTCGTCGAGCTCCGCATCACCGAGCAGGCTGACGAACCGCCCGGCGGCGGGCGCGCCCGGAACACGAGAGGCCAGGTAGCGGTGCGCCATCGCCGCCCACAGCGCGGCCGTCGCCCCGATGCCGACCGAGCCGGTGGAGAAGTCGACCGTACCGGGATCCTTGCGCCGCGACGGGTACGACTGCAGGCCGCCCTTGGCGCGCAGCATCGGCAGGTACGCCTCGTCGAGGTCGCCGAGCAGATAGTTGATGGCGTGCAGCACCGGCGAGGCGTGCGGTTTCACCGACACCCGGTCCTGGCTGGTCAGCTCGGCGAACCACAGGGCCACCATGATGTCGACCATCGAGGCGCTGGACGCCTGATGGCCGCCGACCTTGACGCCGGAGTCGTTGGGCCGGCCGGCGTTCGCAGCGTCGACGATCGACGCCGACAGCCACAGCACACGGCGGGCGATCTCGCGCAGGACCTCGGCGTCGGGCTGGTTGTCACTCATGGGTGTCTCCGGTGGGTGCGGCTGCTGTCGGGTGGAAGCAGGAACAGGCGCGCCGGCGGTAGCCGCGCGCGCCTGCTCGCATCCTGTCCCAGGCCAGCCCAATGTTCCAGCCGATCAGCAGCGGAAGTTGCTGCCGCGGCCGGAGAGATGGTGGCCCGGTGATGACGCGGGCCCGAAGTGATCCGGAGGCGTACTATCGACCGGAAGTCTGGGCCAGAGTGTGAGGTGTGATGTGACAGCCGCTGGCGGGCCGGCGTACCGCCGGGTGGCGGACGCCCTGCGAGAGGGCATCCGCAACGGTGAGCTGGCACCCGGCAGCCGGCTGGCGTCGCTGCCGAAGCTTGGCCAGGAGTTCGATGTCAGCCCGGACGTCGCACGTCAGGCCCTCGCCGTTCTTCGCGCTGAGGGCTTGGTCGAGACCCGGCAGGGAGCCGGCGCGTTCGTCCGCGCCTTCGCGCAGATCACGCGACGGGCACCGGATCGCCTCGCCCGCGAACGGTGGGTCGGCGGCGAAGCAATCCAGGATGCCGACACCGGGCCACGGTGGCGGACCGTCGACATCACCGTGAACGAGATCCCCGCACCCGCTGCTGTCGCGGTCGCCCTGGACCTTTCGGAAGGCGAGCCGGTCGTGGCACGTAGCCGCCGGTTCCTGGTCGACGAACGACCCGTTCAGCTGGCCACCTCCTACTTCCCCGCCGATCTCGTACGGGGAACCGCGATCGCCTACACCGACACCGGCCCGGGCGGCAGCTATGCACGCCTGGCAGAACTGGGTCACGAGCCGGTCCGGTTCCGGGAACGCGTCGAGGACCGGCTGCCGGACTCGGCGGAGCGATCCACGCTGGCGCTGCCCGCCGATGGCAGCCGCATATTCGAGGTGACCCGGCTCGCGTTCACCGCCGATGGGCGATGCGTGGAGGTGAACCGCATGGTGCTGGACGCGGCCGTGTACGTGCTGGAGTACGAATTCTCCGCCTGAGCACCATACGCAACTCTGGCCCAGAATATTGACTCTGGCCCAGAGTTGGAAGAGCCTACACATGGGCCGTTGAACCCGGATCAGATGCCGGAGGACGATTTACAGCCCCGCGTTCCCGCGAGTCAGGGGTGGCAAGACGTCCTCCGGCCCGGCCCTCGCAACAGCGCGGCGGCACAACACGAACGACTATGTGGCCTACGCGTGGGCGCGGGAACGAGTCTGCGGTGTGGCTGCACGAAGGGTGGGCAGGTCGGCGACCTGTACGGCTTCGGCGAGGCCTGCATCGATGGCCAGCAGGGAAAGCAGGCGTAGCGGACGGCCGGTTTCCGCTGCGGCCTGCATCTTGTGATGTCCGTCGAGCAAAAAATGGGCGAGCGCCCAATGTGTGTAGTAGTCGGGTCCCTGCTCGTCGGCGGGTGCGCAGACGTCGAGGATCGAGACAGCGACCGCCGTTGGTATCGCGCCGCCGGCCAGGTGGGCGGCGTAGGCGGTGACCCGGTCGCGTTCGTTCCATGAGGGCGGAACCATCGGGACCACGAACTCGTACAGGTGCGCGTCCGCGTCAATTGCCGTCTCGTAGGTGCGGTAGTACGGGGTACGCGGATATGCCGGCAGCCCCCAGAAGGATTCGAGTCCCCACGTCGCGACCTGTTCCTCGGCGAAGTAGTCACCGGCCTTCGACGGATTGATCAGGCGCGGCTCCACCTGTAGCAGAAGTGGCTGATACCGGCCTTCCGGCAGCAGAGCCGCGAACTGGGAAATCACCTCCTCGTCGAGACCGTCCGGCCCGGCGGCCAAGCTATCCGCGCCGTCGGGTGAGAACGTCGTCGTCGCGCCTTCGAGGCGCTCGAAAAGGAACTGGCACGTGCCACACCAGAAGCTCAACTCGAACGCCGGCGCCTCGTCGACGGTCAGCAACCGTCGGCCGGCCCACGCGCCTTCCGGCTTCGTTTGCTCGACGAAACGCAGCCGCGGTTCCGTGGCGTTTCCGACAATCCGTGGAGCTCCCACCGCCAACAGCATGGAGTCACTGTAGGTGATGTGATCACTGCATTCGCTCGTACGCGGTTCCGGCGGGTGCGAGGAACCACCATCGTCATTCGCTGTGCCAGAACGAGGTGCACTTGCCCGAGGCAGCGGAATCATTAGCGTTGCTTTGACGCGGGGAGGCCAGGATGACCAAACGTTCGCACCCGGGTGAGGCTGACAGGCAGAGGCCTGCATCGGCCCAGGCCCAGCTAGTCCGCTACTACGTTCACGTGAAGGATGAGTGGGGGCTGGAAAAGCCGCTGGGTGTCTTCCGCGTCCGCGGTGATGGTGCAGCCGCCGAAGAGGAGCAGATCGGACCCGGCATGGAATGGAGGCCATCGACGGGCGGGGTCGAGCGAGCCGGCCGTGCCGCGGGGCATAGCGCCGTTCAAGTGGACGAGGGTACGGCGAGTCGGTTGGCCGCTCGGTGGTCGTACAGCTATCGGCGTATCGTCGATCGAGCGTCGGGGCGCACCGTGGCGTACGCCCGGGTGGTGATTTCGCCGAGCAATGCGACGGTCTGGTTCGAAGAGTCGACCTGCGCCAGCGGAGTCTGGGAGTCGACTCGGCGGCTCCATCGCATCGAGGCGGGCGTGGACGACTACGACGTCGAGACGGTCGAGGCCGCAACGGTCGAGGACTATCTGCGTGACCTGCCGAAGCCTGAGCACCGCTACTTCGCGGTGGTCAAGCGCAACGGAGCTACGTTCGGTCTGGCCGATCCGGCCGAGGTGTTGAGGATCCACGCCGCGCAGGAAAACGGGGTACGCGAACGACTCGGACCCGACTGGATGCCCTACGACATCATCGATGGCGTACGGGGTCTGCGCGACGAAACGTTGCTCGAGATCGACGAAGCGGCGGTCGCAGCCTTCCGGCATCGGCGATCGACGGGCGGGACACGGCCGGTTCCGGAGTACACCTACTACGCCTTTCTGCACGGCGGTGTCGAGTCGGTACACCAGGCGCAGACAGTCGTGCGGCAATGGCGGGTCGACGGCGATGTGCATGAGGACAAACTCAGCGGCGGCCCGCAGTGGGTTCCGTCGGATTACCACGGCCGGGAAACGCGCGACAGCGACCCCGAGTCGGTGCAGATCTCCGCGGAGACCGCGGAGAAACTGAAAGCGCCATGGCGCTACAGGTACTACGAGATTCTTCCGCCTGGCAGCGACCGGCCGATGGCCCTGGTACGTCACTACGGTGCGTACGGCGGCCGCGAGGAAGCTGCGGTCGGCTGGCCGGTCTGGTCGCCGTCCCTGTGGCTCAAACAGATCGCTGAGGGCAAAGTCGCCTACCACGCCCGCGAGGTGGACGCCGACGCGGCCGAACGGTATCTGCGGCGGGTACTGGCTGACCGGCCGGAATACCGCTACTTCGCCTTCCTGGACGACGGCGACAGCATCGACTCTGCCGGCCACATGGCGCGAATGCACTGCCTCGCGAACGGCACGCCCTGGAAGGAGGAGACACCGCAGCGCGACGGCGGTTGGGCGCAGACATTCAGCCTGCTGGAAATCCACAGCGGCAAGGGCAGTTGGTGGAAGGAACCGGTCGAGGTTCCACAATGGCTGTTCGAACGCTACCGCGCGAAGCGTCAGGGAAAAGCCCGAACCGAATGAGCTCCCCGACTCGTCGCCCCGGGCCCTCACTGTCGACACCGAAGTCATCGTCCGCGGTGCCCGGAAGCTGGTCGAGTTCCGGGCGCCGCAGCACGGCGGACGCGCGCCTGCGACGCAGCCGCTACGGTGGCCGGGTGGGCGACGTCTGGGCGAAATGGTTGCTGACGCGGCGAGACAGCGACGGCGCGTCCATCCGCGCCCGGCACGCCTCGAGCGTGGAAGCATTCCGGGACGGAGTCCTCGATCGCGCTGATCTGCGGGCGGACGACGTGCTGCTCGACGTCGGCTGCGGCACCGGCCTTGTCGGCTTCGGCGCGCTGGACCGCCTCGGCCCGGGCGGGCACGTCATCTTCAGCGACATCTCGGCGGATCTGCTTGACGAATGCCGGCGGACCGCCGCTCATGACGAGCGGTGCAGCTTCGTACGGGCCGCGGCCGATGACCTGGCAACCGTCCCGGACGCGTCGGTCGACGTGGTCACCACCCGGTCGGTTCTCATCTACTGCGCCCGCAAACAGGCCGCCTTCGTTGAGTTCCATCGGGTGCTGCGCCCCGGTGGCCGCTTGTCGATCTTTGAGCCGATCAACCGGTTCGCTGTGCTGCACCGCCCCGGCGACCTGTTCGGCCTGGGCCGCACCCCGGTCGACGACCTGCTGGCGAAGGTCGCCCGCCAGATGGGTGCCGCGGAAACGCTGGTCGATTTTGACGAACGCGACCTGCTGACCTGGGCCGCCGCGGCCGGCTTCGAGGCGGTCGAACTCGACTACCGCGCTCAACTCGACGTTCCGGCTGAGCCGTTCACCGACTGGCAGGCGGTGAAACAGACGGCTCCGAACCCGCTGGCTCCCACCTACGGCGAGGCGATCGCGGCTGCCCTGACCCGCGACGAGCGAGAACGCCTGGAGTCGTACATGGCGACCACCGGGGCCCGCTGTCGCCGCACGATGGCGACGGCCTACCTGCGTGCGCAGAAAGCCGACGCGCCGCAGGAGGGCTGACCCGGTCGGCAATCCGGCGCTTCGCCGTTGAGATGAGCGCGCAGGCGATCTCGAGGTGCCGCTGTCGACGTCACTGCTGTTCGATGCAGAACTCGTTGCCCTCGGGATCGCGCAGCGTCACCCAGCCGCGGTCCTCTGCACCACGGTGGTCCTCGTAGATCGTGGCACCGAGGCCGACGGCCCGTTCGACCTCCTCGTCGCGGGATCGCCCGTCGGGCTGCCAGTCGAGGTGGACCCGGTTCTTCACCGCGCGCGGCTCGGGAACCCGGACGAACAGCAGACCTGGCAACCGGTCAGGCCCCTCGACGAGCACCTCGTCATCACCCGGTTGATCAATGTCGGAGATCGGCCAGCCGGTCAGCCGGCTCCAGAACGCAGCCAACTCGTAGGGGCGCGCACAATCGACGGTCACGTGACGCAGTCTCATTCGCAGCACCGTTCCTGCGCCCCGTCCGCGGCGGCGCCGAGGAACGAATTGACGGCGGCGACGAATTCGTCCGGCGCGTCCCGGTGGATCTGGTGGCCGGCTTCGATGGTGACGAGCCGGCCTGCCGGGATGCGGGCCGCCACTGCGGCAATCGTGTCCTGTGGCAGGAAACTGGCTCGCCCGCCCGCGAGAACCAGCGTCGGTGCGGTGATCGTGTCGAGGCTTCGCCACCAGGCGGGATCGGGTGCGTTGAGGTCGCGCAGGATCGACGGGCGGATCTCGCGGTCATAGTACGGCGCGGAGTCGTCCAGATCTGCCGGGACCGCAATGCCGAGCGGGACCGGCGGTGGGCACTCCTCGAGGACCAGGGCGGTCACCCGGTGCGGCGCCGCCTGGGCGGCCAGCATCGCCGCGAAGCCGCCCAGCGAATGACCCACCAGGATCACCCGGTCCAGCGCAAGCCGGTCGAGCAGCAGCAGAACCACGTCCCGCATAACCGTCATCGAGTACGGCCCGGCCCGGTCGCTACGGCCCATGCCGCGCAGATCCGGAACGTACACGGTGCGCCGCTCGGCGAAGGTCGCCACCAGGTCATCCCATGTGGTGCCGTCACCGCCGCCACCGTGCAGGAGCATCATCGGCACAGCCTCGGCGGTCAGGTCCGGGTCGGGGTCGAATTTCCGGTACGCGAGCCGGCCCCACCCCATGTCCATTTCCCGGTAATTACGCACCCGCGGGAGTTTACTGTGCAGCGCAGCAGCTCCGCGCGACCTCGAATCGGTTGCCGTTGTCGTTCTGCCGCCACACGACCCACACCGCCATCAGCCGGGCCGTGCTCATCTTCGGTCCCGGAAGGCTGGATCGGCATCCGCACATAACGCCTCCTCGGCCGCCGTGGCTGTCAGCCTGCTGCGGTAGGGGGTGACCTGCCCGTCCCGGCGGGGCGGCGGTGACCCCCCGATCACGGTGTACTTGTAGACAGTCTCAGTAGGATGGCGAGCACGGTGATCAACACGGGGGAAGACTGAAGTGCGGGGAATTGCCCAGGGATTCGTACTCAGCGTCCTGGTCATCCTCGGTTACACACAGGTGGCGATACCCGCACGGCTGCTCGACGACAGGCCGCTGCCCGTGATCAAAACCCTGCCCGCGGATACGGCCACCGACCCTGACGTGAAGGCGCTGTGCCCGGGCGCGGCACCCGGTCCGGTCTCCGACGGCCAGCCGATCGTCGTCACCCTGCCACCGGCAGTGCCGTTCACCGTCGGGGACATGAATCACGGGTCCTGGCGCCAACCCCCGGTGGCCGATCCGACCTGGCGACTGCAGTACCAGAGTTTGATGTGGGTGCCCCCGCTGGCAATACGGGCGGCCCGCGACGGCCAGCTCGCTTCCCTCACCAACCTCGTCGATCAGGTCGTGCAGTTTCATCAACACAACCCGGATCCGAAACGGCAAGCCGACGGGTGGGATGAGGGGACCGCGGTGCGCCGGCTGCAGGTGGAGAACTGCCTCTACGCGCTCACCCGCTCGCCGGCGCTGCTTGCCGGCATGGTCGCCGACGTCGAGGTGCTCACCGGTGACCGGTACTACGGTCCCCCGTTCCGGCCGGTGCACAACCACGGCCTCATGGCGAATCTCGCCATGTTCTCCGCGGGGAAACTGGCGGACCGGCCGGACTGGGCCAGGTTGGCCGTCGACCGGATCCTGGCCGAAGCACCCCTGTCGTTCTCCGCGCAGGGCGTGACCCATGAACAGTCGTCCTACTATCAGCGCGTCAACGCGCACATGTGGGAGAACGCGGCGAAGAGGCTGGAGACCCTGCCCGGATATGGCGAAGCGGTCAAGCAGGTCCGGGCCACGGCGCTGAAAGCCCATCGCGCCTTCCGTCATATGACTGAACCGGACGGCGGCATCGTGCTGATCGGCGATTCGGAAACGAGAGCCGGCGCACCGGGCGACAAGACCGACAGGCCGATTCTGCACGACGACGAGGCGGGCTGGATCATCGGCCGCAGCAGCTGGACCGACCCGGACGCCACCTACTACACCGTCCGGTACGGCCCGCAACGCCGCGCCCACGGGCACGAGAACCGCGCCGGCGGGGTGACCTGGACGGCGCTGGGCGTCAGAGTCATCGTCGGCACCGGCCGCTACAGCTACAACACGCGCGATGAGAAGGCCCGCTACCGGCTCACGCCGGAAAGCCAGAACGTTGCCGCACCGGCCGGGGCCAAGGTCGCCGCGGCATCCACGAGCACAGCCGTCACCAACTTCGGCCGCAGCCAGCACAGGATCCAGGTGAATGACAACGTCTACGGTACGCAACACCGACGCGACATCACTGTCTCTCCGGCGGAGGCGCACCTGACCGTCACCGACGCCTTCAGTGTGGCGGGATGGTCCCAGCACTGGCATCTCGACCCGGCTTGGAAGCGCGTTCCGGGAACCCAGGACTTCCGGCACCCGTCCGGCCGGCGCCTGACGGTCAGTACCACCGGCCGATTGTCCGACGTCTGGCGCGGCGACAAGGCCCGCCCCTACGGATGGGTCTTCCCCAAAGCCGGGCAGCAGGTGCCGGCCTACCAGCTCAAGATCGACTCGGTCGCGGGCGCCCCGGTCCGGACAACGTTCCAGCTGTCCTGACCGGGTTCGTCCGGCCGTCGCGAAGTTGACTCCGCCGCCGGCCGTATTCATGGAAGGTACGGCTTGCGGCGCGACCAGACGTGCGCACATCAGCCACCGAGGGCGGTTGCCGATCGTCGCGCTCGAGAACTATCGATGCTGCCGGCCGTCCCGGATGTGGTCGTTGTGAGCAAGGTCGGCGCGCAGCTGGGTGCGGGTGCGCATCAGGATCCGGCCGAGCATGTTCTTACCGGTGCCGGTCCGGCCTCGGCCCCAGTAGTGGTCGGTTCCGGTATCCTCGACGATCTCGGCGTCGCCGATGTCCAGCAGGACGGCACGGATGTCGGCGTGGGCAGCGAACTTCGCCGCGACGGCCCGACGCATCACGTCGTCCTTGACCCGCTCCCAGTCGCGGCGCAGCGGCCGGGACCGGTCGCGGCCCAGTTCGGCAGCGCGCAACGGGCTGGCCGCCCGGCGGATCAGGTCAGCGTGGCGGGTGCCGACGAACTTCTGGGCCTGGAAGTAGTGCTCAGACGTCGGCCACCAGCGCCCGTCGAGGTCGAAGCCGTGCGAGGAGAAGTTGGAAAAGCAGCCGTGCGGAACCTCGTCGGCGCCGTAGAAGTAGATCGTCACCTTGGCCTCGCGGTAGAGGGCGGAGATCCACACGGTGCCACACAACGACAAAGCAGCAACCGATTTGCCACCACACCATCCGGATCCGCCGCCGCCCGCGTTCACGGCGCACGCTCCTGCCCCTCTGTGAGCATTGTGCACTCTTAGTCTTTCGGTGCGACCCGGATACGGTTCCCGTCAGGGTCGGCTGCGAGGAAGGTCAGGCCGAACCCCGCATCGTGCGGCTCTTGCAGGATCGTGACGCCCTTCGACTGCCACTGCTTGAAGATCGCGGTGATCTCGTCAGGTCGTCCACCCTCGATGGCCAGGCAAACCTCACTGGTACGCGGTACGTCGGGCGACAGGTCCTCGATCTGACCGGACCACAGAGCGAGGTCAGCGCCCGGCCCGAGGTCGAAGGTGATGTATCCCGAAGTCTCGAGCGAAGGGCTCATGCCGAGGAGGTCGCCGTAAAAACGAGCTGCGGCGGGAGCGTCGTTCACGTAGACGATGGACACGACGGATGTGGTCATGGTTGTTCCTTCTCGCTGGTTGTAGGTACGCATCCACCAGCCTGGCCACAATATGCGCCGCATCGTGTCGCAATTTCTTGAGAAACTCGGTATGTGACCCCGGACCGGTTCTTCGCCCTGATGCTGCTTCTCGAGTCGAGGGACGGCGCAACCACACAGGAGCTTGCCTCGGCGCTCGGGGTTTCCCTTCGAACCATCAACCGGGACCTGAATTGGCTCCGCGACGCCGGTCTGCCGGTGACCGCACACCGGGGCCGCCTCGGCGGGGTGACCATGCTGCCCGGGTCCGGGCTCGACCTCACGCGACTCACGCCTGACGAGCGTGATCATCTCTCGCTCGTCGGGCTGGATGAAAAGCAACGTGCGGAGCTCGACGCATCGGTCGATAGGCGGCGTGTGCTCGACAAGATCGCCGCTACCCAGTCACGTCGGGTTCATGATCTCCTGCCGCTCCCCGACGTAGTGCACGTGGACAGCCGCCCCTGGCTCCATACATCAGCGTCCGGTACGACTCCGGCTTCGCTGATCGGCTCAGTGCGGCGAGGACGCCGGCTACGGATCGAGTACGGCAGTCCACGCGAGCCATGCCCACGCGAGCTGGTCGTGGATCCCTACGGGCTGTTCGCCAAGGCCGGCATCTGGTACCTCGTCGCCGACTGTGCCCGAGTGCCACGGATGTACCGACTCGAACGGATCACGATGTGGAAAGAAGTCGACCAGCCACGACGGCTCCGCGAGAACCAGACCCTGGCCACCGTCGCTGCAGCGCTCATTGACCAGTGGGCGCACAACCACGCGATCGAGGTCAACGCCACCATCGACCAGACCCAGATCAAGCGAGCGCAACGGATTTTCGGCCTGCGACTCGTCCGCGACGACCATGAAGAATCCGCCACCGGCCACCAGGTGACAATTCGCTTCCAGCATCTGGAGGACGTGCGAGCATTGCTGCCCTTCGGGAACGCCATCACGGTGCACGGCCCCACCGAAGCCAGGGCTCACCTCCGCGCCCTCGCTGCCGACCTTGCCCGCCACTATGCGCCGTCACCAACGTCCTGACCAGCAATACCTGGTTGTCCCAAGGATGCGCAACAGTTCATGGCCAGTGTCAGCGAGCGGCACCTGGCTGCGGTCAGCCTCGATGAACCGGGGCTTTGCCGCCGACCGCGCGGCGCTCAGCGTGGCGTCACGCTACGTGTGGTCCCGGCGGGGCGGCGCACGCTCGCACCGAGATCAGTGCCTGGGTCCTTAGGCAGGCGTCGCCACTACCTCGTCGCGAACGTGCAGATGCCCTTCCAGCGGCCACGGTGGCCGGGGCGGCAGAACCTGGAGCAGGGAGAACTGAGCCTTCGCTGCCACGCGGCAGGACGCATGGTTGTCGACCTGGTGGATCAGCTCCAGGCGGGCCAGCCCAGCCGATGCGTACTCGTCGAATGCCCAGCGGCACAGCACATCGAGCGCCCGGGCGGCGATGTTCCGGCCGCGGGCGTACGGCGCCGTCCAATAACCGACCTCGCCCACGGGCTCCCCGCCATCACGGCGAAGCTTGAGTACGACATGAGCAGCCGGCTCGCCGGCCCCGGACCCCCGCGGATCGACCTCTCGTACGGCGTAGCTGATCCGGTCTCCGCTCTCGCGGCCATCATGTTGCGCGGTGACCCATTGCCGGATCTCCTCGGTGTTGCCAGCGGGAAAGCCGGCCCACCGGCGTAGTGCGTCGTCGGGACCCATCCGGGTCAGCATCGCCACGTCGTCGTGGTGCCACGCCCGCAGAGCAAGGGCCGGCGCCCATGGCGTTGCCGCCACTTCCAGAACAGCGACCATGTACGTCTCCCTGCGAAATCGACCTAGATGACTGGAGGAAGAACGCTACGTCGCAGCCGCAATCCGCGCTGGGTGACGGGATCGCTCTATCAAGCTACCGAGGATCGGCGGTGTCCCAGGCGTAGCGGAACTGTGACGGGTTGAGCCGCCACTCTCGCAGAACCGTCAAGAGCTCAGCCTC
Organism: Actinoplanes sp. NBC_00393; assembly: GCF_036053395.1. Taxonomy (NCBI): domain Bacteria; kingdom Bacillati; phylum Actinomycetota; class Actinomycetes; order Micromonosporales; family Micromonosporaceae; genus Actinoplanes; species Actinoplanes sp. NBC_00393. Next base: position 3,701,369 of record NZ_CP107942.1, read on the forward strand.
GTCGCCCGCGACGGCGCTTCGCAGCAATTCAGCTCCGATGTCGTAGTCGAACCCGTCAATCAGAGCGGCGTCGTATTCCCAGTGCTCGACCGTGAACGACCGGGCGGTGCTTCGGTGAGTCCACCCCTCGTCGCGTGCGCGAATATCGGCCCCGACCTTGTCCGGCCTGATGTCGACGAAGGCACGCCGTCCCGGATTCGTAGCGGGCACCTCGACTACCAGCCGCCTGCCGAGCCGGAGCGCAGACAGTTTCTCCAGCGGCCAGGCCGGCTCGTTCGTCACGGCACTCCTCGATGCTCCACCAGCACGAGACGAGGGTAGAGCAGCTTTCTCCCGCGACCGGCGCACGCTCATGCCGCCCGGCAGTGCGCGACGCTCCCATACAGCCGTCACGCTCTGTGCGACCGGCGCGGACGCCGGTGCGCGCTCATGCCGAGTTGAGTGCACTCGATCAAGTCAGCCGCCGTAGGAGTGCCCGGAGCGCTTGGCTGGTCGCCTACGCTCGTTCGGGTGCAACGCGATCTCGTCCTACGCGGACTGGCGGAGAATCCGGTAGTCCCGGCCGATGTACTGATGCGCCTGCTACGCGACTGGCCGGAGCCGGTTGCCACAGGGCTTGGCGCCCGCAACGTACTGCCGCTTGCGTTGCAGGCGCAGATGGCCAGCCACGCGATGCGCCGAGTCCGGCTCGCCGTCGCCGGATACCCGCGATTGACTCCGGCGATCCGGGACCGGTTGCTCGACGATCCCGACTGGCGGGTGCGGCTACGGGTCCTCACCAGAAGAAAGCAACAGCCGCCGCTGTCCGACGAGGCCCTGGTCCGGCTGATGACGGACCTCCTCGACCCGCCAGAAGACCTGCCGTTCACGGATTACGAACTGTTCGATGAGGTGTTCAGCGCGGACTGGAACCGGGTCTCCATCGCTGCCCGGCACCCTGACCCGCGGGTACGTCGATTTGCGACGACCTACGCCTGGCGCGACGACCTGCAATTCCTGCAGTCCGACCCGGACCCGCAGGTGGCAGCGGCCGCAGCCGCTTCGATCGCCGAGCACACGCGTCTCATGCAACCAGCCGACCTACCGGGCCAGCACTGCCACGCATTCTGGCGGGTGCTGCATCGGCCGTTGTCCCGGGCGCTCGCCGAACAGGTAGCCGCCGGCGACGACGTCGAGGCCATCCGGACGATCGCCACCAACCCGACTGTCACGCCCACGATCGTCGACATGCTGTCGCGCCATCGCGACGCCGAGGTCCGAGCAGGCATCGCCGGCCGTGAAGACCTGACCTCCGCGCAGGTCGCGGCCCTGCTCACCGACCCGAGCCCGGCCGTCCGTGCGGTCATCGCCATCCGCACCGGGCTTACCCACCAGCAGGTCGCCGCCCTCACAGCCGACCCCGACGACGCTGTTCGCCTCGCCGTCGCGACTCACGCGTACGTCTCCGAAGAAGAACGGGCAGTCCTCGCCGGAATTGCGGACCTGGACCCTGACCAGGCCTTGCTCTGGGCCAGTTCGGATAACCCACGGCTGCGCCGCCGGGCAGCGCAGCGCCCGGACCTACCTGCCGAGACGGTCGCCGCTCTCGCCGCCGACCCCGATGCCGGCGTACGGGCGAACCTGGCCTCGAACCACCCCGATGCTCCCGGTGAACTGCTGCTGAGCTGCTACCTCGAGAACCGAAATCGGACCAGCCTGCTCGCCCTGCCGCAGTTCCCGCGATCCGGGCTGTCGCGTTTCGCCGATCACGCCGATCCGCACGTGCGACTTCTGACAGCCCGCGACCCCGACGCCGATCCAACGGTAATCGCGCACCTCACCACCGACCCGCACCAGTGCGTCCGCAAGGCAATGGCACGCTGTCCACGCCTACCCACCGACAAGATCACCGCCTTGCTCGACGACGCGGAACTAGCCACCGACGCCGCCGCCAACCCGTCACTCGACTGGGAACCGGTCGTCGAGGCGTTATAAGAGACGGCGTACATAACATCCGCTCATGCCGCTGTTAAAGCCTTTCTGCAATCACAAGCGGTTACAGCCGGTGATCGGCGAGCGTGCCTGGCCCTGCGTCGTCAACTGACCAATGAGCGGGCGTTCTGTACGCGCCGATCATCGCATCAAGATGATCAAGCTACAGATGTACGGCCGGGCCGGCTTCGAACTGCTCCGCAAACGCGTCTTGCTGCGCGAGTAACGCCGCTGGAGGACGGACCGTCAGAAGATTTCTAGCTGGCCCGGATAGGGCGGCAGTGGATCGGGTTCCGGCTGCTCCGGCCTGGGCAAATGGTCCACAGCCATCGCCGCAAGCCGGTCGACCGCTTCCACCGGCATGGTCATGGCTATCTGCCAGGTCTCATCGTCCTGCCCAACCAAAGCAGTGACGATGTCGTCCTTGAAGGCCCAGAAGACGGGAACGCCGAATACGGTGCCCACGCGCAGGGCGCGCCGCGCGGCCCAGTCCGCTTCGCGGATAGACCGCAGAGTGACCAACTCTTCGGGTGACGCCAGGACCTGAAGGACCCACGTGCCCTCTTCCAGCAACACCTGCATGACACCAAGGTCATCGCCGTCAGGTGAAATCGATACCTGCACCACGTCGACATGATCGCATCCGGTAAGGCGCCCTCGACCGATCAGGCAAAACGAAACCAAGATCAATCACGCAGTTTGCGCCAGAGCCCGCTACTGACGACCAGAGCCATATCCGAATCTGGCCGCCGTGCGAGCGCGCCGACCGACCGGGGACCGTGACGCACCGTAGCCGCCAAGCAGGGTCTCAGCACGCTCTCGTGCTGAGAATAGTGCGGTGGCACCATGAGGCTCAGGTCATTCATGGGAGACTCGGCCGCGATGGATCTTTCCTCTGATGTCCAGACCGTCATCAGGCGCCGGCTGGCGCCGAAGACTGCGGACAACTTCCTTGCGCTAGTGCGACCGTCGGTCGGATTGACCGGACGGACCGAAGCGTCGGTCAGCGGCAGCATGGTCGGCGGCGCTCCACGGACCGGACCGTTCACATGGCCGGTCTATCAAGGAACTCCGATGCTGTTGCTGGCACAGATCGACTGCGCGGAGGTCGCGCCGATCTTCGGCGCGGAGTGGCCTTTGCCGGCCGAGGGATACCTGCTGTTCTTCCACGACGACGAGTTCCGCGCGACCTACGACTTTGAGCACGGCGACGACGGTTGCCGGGTCCTGCACCTGACCGGCGGCGCCGGAGCAGAAACAGTCGCCACCATCCCCGCCCTGACACTGAGCGCCACCATGGCGCCGTCTCTACCCAGCCTGCGTGATGACGCGGACAGGGCGCTAGGCATCCACATTGTCGAGCTGATCAATTTGCTGGAGGAGCTTGGGTCGTTGTTGCCTGCACCGCGGCATCGACTTCTCGGCTACTGCGACAGCGATACGGCCCATCCGTCAGGGCACCGGCCCCTTCTGCAGGTAGAGGCGGAACCGGGTACGGCGTGGGGTGAGGTCGTCAACGTCTCCTTCTGGATTCCAGAGGCTGACCTATGCATCGGCCGTCTGGACCGCGTACGCCGCTGCTACGAAGTCGCCTGAGCAGTAGCCCATCGGTCGCCGCCAGCCCTCAGACCTCGATCAACACCGGAGCCTCTCCATGATCCCGTGCGCGGATCTGCCGCGATCCGCGCTCGGGCCAGTGCCCCGCCCCGCGACGACCGTGGTCGCCGTGCTGGCTCGTCGACTCGTCGTGTCGATGAAAGCGCGCCGAGTCGCTCTTCCCTGGTGCCGTCGTATCGTGTCACCGGACTCGGGGAGGATGGTGCGATGTTTCGGCTGGAACGAGGAGTGACTGGTTTCCGCTCCGCCAAGGAGCCGGAACTCCCCAGGGTCCCGGTCCGCACATTCCGGCGCGGTTGCTACGAGGCCGCTCAGGCCGCAGGTTGGTGCCGTGCAACAGCTCGTTGAGAGCGCATATCCGCGCAATTTCCACTCCGCCATGATCGTCACCGCGAATGACCCGCTCGCGATCCTCTGCAACGCCATGTACCCGTGGATCGCTCATTATCCTCGCTGTAGGCGCAACCGCCGGGCCTGTTTTTCCAATGTCCTTCGAGCCCGATGCCGAAGTATTCGGCGGGGTCCTTCGCGAGCCGGGACAGGAAATCGGCGATCGCCGACCCGGCTCGGCACCGTGTGACACGATTTCCACGGCGGAGCCCAGCGGTACAGGAAATCGGAATGGATACGACGGAAGACGGCACGACCTCCGTGAGTGATCCACCCCCGCGGTCGAAGCGCCGCCGGTTGGTGATCGCTGCTGTCGTGCTCGTCGCGATAGCTGGCGCCACCTTCGTGTGGTGGGGCAACCCTCGGATGGGTGAAGGCAGCGTGATCGGTCCTGGGGAGGGCATGTCGTGGGCCCACGACGGCGTGACCGAGACCCGGATGGTGGTGCGTGGCCCGCACGCCGCGACCGTGACCGCCACCTTCAGCGTTCGCAACGACGGTCACCTGCCCTTCACCATGCACGGCCTTGACGTCGACAAGGTCGGATGGCTCTCACATCAACAGGTCACCTTCGTGCCGGGCGTCCCCGGCTTCAACAAGTCGGCGACCGCACTCAAGCAGATAACGTTGGCCCCCGAAGAGGAGGCGACCGTCCAGTGGTCGCTGACCTTCACGTGCCAGCCGGCCATGGCGGATAACAGCTTCATGACCATTGATTTCCTCCGGTTCAAGATTAGCTGGCTGGGCATCGCCACTACCCGTGATCTTCCGCTGGAGCGGCCGATCACCTTCACCAGTGACAATGAGGTCCCCGGTGTTCCCGCGTGCTGATGACGGACTCACCCTCACTGCGCCTGATCGAGGAGGCCAAAGACCGACGGTCAGCTTGATCGCCGCCGCCACCCGATCGCCCAGATGCCGACGAAATGAGTAGGGGCTGCGGTCAGGTTGGAAAAGACTCATTTGAGTACGCACTTCTGGCAGCGAGTTGCCCGCCGCGGAGCGTCACGAACGTTGCGTCGGCTGGATGCTCCGTAGCGGATGAGCGAACCTACGGCGGCTTATCGGTCTGACCTCACGGGTAACTCACATCGATGCGTAACATCGAGCAGCCGAACGCCAAGACGCCGCTCATGCTTCGACCGTGGGTTCCGTGGCTGCTGGGCGGGGTGCTCGTGACGACAGGATGGGCCCTCGTCGACAACGTGAACGACCGCGAGTGGGTCTTGGTGTGGGCCTTCGGGGCAATGACTGCTGGCTTGATGATCCAGATCGTCGCACTGTTGGTGATCCGCCGAGCGAACAGCCGTACGGAAGTGCGTGAAGCCCGCGATCACCGCCGATGACCGCTGGACCCGGCTCGATGACCGCCGGAGAAACTTCAGGTCGCTGCAGTCGGCGCCATGTCCTCTGACATCGGATCTGCCGCGACGCGCGTGCCCGGTGCTTACGCACTGTCACGTCGTGTGCTTCCAGTTATGAGGCGTTGCCCCCCTCCTGTACAGCTGGGCGTTACTCTTCAGCGCTATGCGCTGGACGGGTCAGCTGTGCTGAGCGGTATGCGCGTGCGACCGTGGACGAGGTGGCGGCCAGGTGCGGGCGGGATGGCAACCAGACGGTCGGAATGTTGAGTTGCTCGTTCATCGCGGCGAGCTGGTACTCGTAGTGAAGATCCGCGGCCGTACGGACGCATCGGAGGATGACCGTGGCGCCGCGGCGCATGCAGTAGGCGGCAGTCAGGCCGGTCCAGGCATCCACTTCGACATTGTGCCAGGCTGCCGGCAGGGCGTCGCGCACTTGTACGGCTCTGGCCGTGGCCTCGACGGTTGGTCGCTTGGCAGCGTTCACCGCCAGCAACACAATGATCCGGTCGAACATCACCCGGGCACGGGCCACCAGGTCGTGGTGCCCGGCGGTGAACGGATCGAACGTACCGGGATAGACGGCCAACGAACCATTTACCGGCGCCGCTTCACGATCCGTTGTAGCTGTCACCGCGACTCCAACCAGATGGCGACGATCATCTCAGTTGTACCTGTGCCAATAGGACTCGGGACCGTGACATGCCGCAGACATCCTGACCTGGCGTGGGTCATGCTCACCAGCGAAGGGTAGGACCGTCCAGGGAGAGGTAACGCGGCGAGGTTGCGTCGGGGCTGTCGAGCAGCCGTCCGAGCCGGGCGGCGGCCTCCTGGGCCGGGGTGTCTGCGTCGGCCGCGCCCATCGCCGTCGTGAGGCTGCCCGGGTGCACCGCCCAGCAGCGGACGCGTCCGGACAGCTCTTGGGCGAGTGCGATGGTCAGCATGTTCTGGGCGGCCTTGGAGATGCGATAGGCGTAGCTGGTCCGGCGGCCGGCGAAGTCGCCTGCGGCCTGGGCGGCCAGCGAGCCGAGCCGGGACGACACGTTGACGATCAGTGGGGCGGGCGCGGCCAGCAGCATGGGCAGTAGCGCCTGTGCCAGGCGCAACGGGCCTGCCACGTTGACGTCGACGGCGTCCAGGATCGTCTGCGGGTCACAACTGTCCAGCGGCTGGGCTGGTGCTCCGATGCCGGCGTTGTTGACCAGGACGTCGACCGGTCGACCACCGATCGCCCCCAACAGAGCCGCGCCGACCGGTTCTCGGACGTCCTGTATCACCGGCACGACATGATCATTCTTGATCGCCGCAGCCGCGGGCTCGGTCCGTACACAGGCCACGACGTCCCAACCCTGCTCGGCAAGGTTCTCGATCAGGGCCGCTCCGAGCCCTCGCCCGGCACCGGTGACGACTGCCAACCGGGCGCGGCTCACCGCAGCACCAGCAGATCGAGGGCGTCGACGACCGGTCCGGACGGCGTGCGGGCCGCTTCCTGCAGCCTGGCTACGCCTGCCGCGTACGCATCGTCGCTGATCAGCTGCAGCGGGGTGTGTGCTTCCCGCCGGAGGCCGGCAGCGGCCTCGGCAATCGACTTCGCGGTCACCTGCGGGACTGGCTCGCACCCGGCGGTGGTGAACCCGGCGACCGCGAAAGCCGCCTCGACGCTGGAGATGCTCGGGTAGCGGTCGAGCACGGCGACGGCTTCCGGAAACCAGCGGAACAGGCTGATCGCCTCGTGCCGGCCGGCGAACGCGGACCGGATCAGCACCGGAGCGCCGGGCTTGAGTACCCGCCGGATCTCGGTCGCGGCCGCGACGAGGTCGGGAATGTGGTGAATCACGGTGGACAGCCAGACCCCGTCCACGCTTGCGTCCGCCAACGGTATGTCGTCGGCGGCTCCCGCCAGGACCGGCTGGAGCAGGGCCCGCTCGCGCATGGCTGCGGAGGGCTCCACCGCTACCACGTCAACGGTCGGCCACCAGGTGCGGAACGCACGGGACCAGCTGCCGGTGCCGCATCCGAGGTCCAGAAGGCGCGTTCCCGGCCGTGGATCGAAATATCGCTGGATCGCCACGCGCCAGGTGTCGAGGTCTTCGTCGCGAAGATGCCGCGTCGCCTCGAACGCCGCAACCTGCGCACTGTCGTACGCGATCAGAGCCATGCGCTGACCCAACCCGGCGGGCCACGGCGGGAGCAACAAGAAGTGCACCGGTTCACACGTAATCGTCGATGCCTGCGGCCGAGCCGCATGCCGGGTTGCTGGCCGCCGCGGTTGCGCGGGCCTGACGCGTACGGATTTCGCCTGCCGCCCCTACGGATGGGTCGTGGTGTGTGTTGAACTGGTTGGCGTGCAGATACGTCCCGCAGAACTGGCGGCGATCCGGGCCGGCGACATCGACGTGGCGTTCCGCCGGTGGGATCGGCCTCGGGTCAAGGCGGGTACCCGGATGCGTACCGCGGTCGGGCTGGTCGAAGTCACCTCCGTCGACCGCGTGCCAGTGCGGTCGCTGACTGCCGCGGACGCCCGCCGGGCGGGCGCGGCGTCGCTGGCCGCGCTCCGCGAAGGGCTGGACCGCCTGCACTCCGACCGGCCGGTGTACCGGATCGGGCTGCGGTACGCGGGCGTCGACCCGCGGCACGCGCTGCGCGAGGCGGTACCCGACGCTGCGGAGATCGACGTGATCGTCGCGTGGCTCGACCGGCTCGACCGCGCCTCGCCGACGGGGCCGTGGACCCGGGCGACGCTTCTGCTGATCGACGAACTGCCGGCCACCCGGGCACCTGACCTCGCCCAACGGATGGGCCGAGACACCCCGTCGTTCAAACAGAACGTGCGCAAGCTCAAGGAGCGCGGCCTGACCGAATCACTCGACATCGGCTACCGGCTCTCGGCGCGTGGCGCCGCTGTCCTGGACCACGAGGGACATCCCCGAGCGGCCCAGAGGCGGCCGGTAGCGGAGCCGGGCACCCCGCTGCCACACATCGGCGCCGCCGCGACACGTGCGCTCACCGCGCACGGCGTTGTCCGGCTCGAACAGGTGGCCGCACTCACCGAGAGCGACGTGCTGGCGCTCCACGGAGTCGGGCCTTACGCGCTTCGCCACCTGCGAGCGGCGATGGACGCGGCCGGGCTTTCCTTCCGCGACGAGGCGCGGGTCGGCCGATTCCCCGCCGAATCGGTGGCGCCCACTCGGGCGCGACGCTCAGGATCTGCCGCGGGCGTTCCTTCGCGCGATGACGACGGAGCCGACGCTGACGCCCAGGCCCGCGCCCAGGGACAAACCTAGCCCGAGGCTGAGAGCGACGTTGTCGAAGAAACCACCGACGATGACGCCGAAGAGAAGGCCGAAGGCAGCGCCGAAGGCGACCCAGACCCCGAGATTCGCCCAGATCCCGAGATCTCCGGCGCCCCCGGGCGTGCTGTTGTTCGTCATCGCATCTCCAAGGACGCGGGTGAAGGCGGACAATCCGGCGGCCCACCACGGCGCATGCGCAACCGTCTTCCTCCGCAAGCTACCACCTGACATCAAGGGGCATCCTCGTCGAGGAGTCGGTCAGAACGCCGACGGCGGACAATCCTCCCTTGACCACGCCGATCGAACCGGGCGGCTGTAGTTTCGTCGCTCATCGACGAATACCCCCGTCTTGCCCACCCGCCTACCGCCGGTAGTATCGCCAGGCTTTGATCTTCAACGGGGAGTAAGACCGACATGCTACGAAAGACTTCGGCCGGTGTCCTGATGGCGCTGGCCCTGCTGATCCCCGCGGCGCCTGCGGCGGCAGGATCCGCAGCGCCTGGGCTCGACGCGTCCTGCCAGACGGTCGAGCGCAAGCTCTACAAGGACATCCGCCAGTTGGTCACCATCGACCTGGACACCGCCCCCGAGGTGGAGATCCGGGTTGTCGCCAACCAGATCCTTGCTGCGACGAAAGCCGAGGCATTGCCCGTCCTGCCTGCCGAACTGCAGGAACGGCTGGACGGCCCCGCCGACGACCTGCGGGCCTTCCTCAAGAAGCGCATGCTGACCGCCTGGACCGCGGCCCTGCGAATCTCGGTTGGCCGAACCATGACCGACGCCGGACCCACCGTGGTGGCGGCCTCGAACAAGGTGCTCGACGACGGAAGCATCGAGGCGTCCCTGGCCTACCTGAACGAGGGTCTGTACGCCGCACGTGAGCTTGACTGCGCGTCTCCGCCCTCAGCATCACCCAGCGCGACACCGAGCGCGACGCCCAGCGCCACGACGAGCGCGACGCCCAGCGCCACGACAACCATCACCCCCTCCGCCACCCCGGCCGCCCCCGACGGCGAGGACGGCGAGGGCGGTGGGCTGCCCGTGACGGGTTCCGACACCGGGACTGTGGTCGGCGTCGGCGGTGCGCTTCTGCTCCTCGGCGGTGTCGGCTACCTGATCGGACGCCGGCGCCGGTCCCGCTTCGTGGCATAGCCGACCTGATCGCGCCCGGCTGCACTCCGTCGAGCCGGGCGCGATCCGGCGCGGCAACCCGCGACGGCTAACGTCTCGCCATGACCTTCTCGATCGTCGCCCGCTCTACCGACGGCACCGCACTCGGTGTTGCTGTGGCCAGTAAATTCCTCGGCGCCGGAGCGGCTGTCCCGGCCGCGCTCGCTGATGTCGGCGCAGTCGCCACGCAGTCGTACGCAAATCTTGCCTATCGCCCGCAGGCGCTGGCGTTGCTCGGCACCGGCGTGACCGCGACCCGCACGGTCCAAGCCCTGATTGCCGGCGACGACGGTCCGGTCGGGCACCGGCAGGTCGGGGTGGTCGGCACGCACGGCGACGGCGCCACCTTCACCGGCGAGCAGTGTCACCCGTGGGCGGGCGGCGCAGCCGGGGACGGGTACGCGATCCAGGGCAACATGCTGGCCGGCCCGCAGGTGGTCGCCGACATGCAGGCCGCGTGGCTGGCCGGCGCGGATCAGTCGAGGTTGCAGTACCGGCTGGTCGACGCGCTGCGCGCCGGCGACCGGGCCGGCGGTGACCGGCGCGGGCGGCAGAGCGCCGCGCTGCTGGTGGTGGCGAAGGGCATGGGGTACGGCGGAACCAGTGACGTCCTCGCCGATCTGCGGGTCGACGACCACCCGGACCCGGTCACCGAGCTGGCCCGGCTGCTGGAGCTGCACACGCTCTACTTCGAGCGCCCCGACCCGGACACGCTGATCCCGCTCACCGGCGCGATCGCGGCCGAGGTGTGGTCGAGGCTGGCGGAGGCCGGTCACGCCGGCGCGGATCTGGACGAGGCGCTGGCGAGCTGGGCCGGCATCGAGAACCTGGAGGAGCGGATCGTGCCGGGCGCGATCGACCCGCTGGTGCTGGCCCAGCTGCGCTCCGGCGGCGCGCTCCCCGACCGGTCATGACGCATGCCCGTCGCGCGGAGCACCACCGGCGCCTCCTCAGCGCTGACCGCATCGAGCGTGATCGGCAGCCCGGTGGCGTCGCGCAGCGCCTGCACGCGCTCGGCGGCGCTGACGGGCCGGCCGGCCACGTGGATGCGACGGCCGTCGACCCTCTCGTCGAGCAGGACGTGGGTGACGGCCTCGGCGAGGTCGCTCTCGTGGATCAGCGGCACCTTGGCGTCGGCGTACGGCACGCGCAGGGGCCGCCGCTGCGCGATCTGGCCGGCCCAGTTGCCGCTTGCCAGCGGGTACGCCCCGGTCAGCGTCGCGGCCATCACCGCGGATGGGACGACGTGCGCCCACGCCATGCCGGAGCGTTCCACCACTACCTCCACCGCCAGCCAGTGCCAGTACTCGGGCGGCAGCGCGATCTCGACGTCGGGGCCGTGTGACGACAGGTTCACGACCTTGGCGACGCCACGGGACCGGGCGAGGTCGAGGGCGCCGTGGACGGTCGCCGGGTCCGCACCGGCCAGAAACACCGTGCTGACCCCGTCGAAGACGTCCGGCGTCTCCTCCCACCGCGTGATGCAACCGGCGACGAGCTCCACCTCGGGCGGCCAGTCGCCCGTGCTCGGCTCGGCGAGGACCCGGGTGGGGATGTTGCGTTGCAGCAGTTCAGTAACCAGGGCACGTCCGATGGGTTCGGTCGGCACGGCGCCGGGATAGTCGAGCAGCGGGGCCACGGTCACCAGGGCGAGCACGCCAGAAAGCGTGCCACACCACCGCCTGCGCTTTTTGGTTCGCCGCGACGGGGAGACTCGCGATAAAGTCCGGCGTTCCCCCGAGGCAACGACGAGCCGGCGAGGCCGGCAGAGAGGACGGATCGCTACGGTGCTCGCGCGCCACCTCTTCGACCACTGACACATCGCGTAATCCGCCATGCCCGAAACCGGGTTGTCAGTGCTTCTCGCCCCACCTGGGCGAGGCTCGAAGAGGAGATCCATCCCGTGCGTCGTCGTGTTGCCGATTCCACCCCGCCTGCCCCGCTGAAGCCGGAGCAGGTCCGCTACGTCCACCGCGTCCTTCGCCGCCAGACGCACCCCGCCGCTCCTGGAACCCTGTGCCGGTGTGGCGGATGCCTGGCCGTTCTGATCGAGTTGGCGGACGCGGTGAACGCCACGCCCCAACAACTCCGTGAGCTGATCGGTGTGCCCGAGGCACCGGCCGGCACCCGGGCGCCGCGGCCACGCCGGCCGCTGCACAGCCCGGTCGGGGTCCCCGCCACGATCCGGGTGAACGGACAGGTTCTCGGCTCGGCGGAGGGTCTGCTGCGCCTCGCTGCCCGAACCTCCTGACCCTGCAGGGTCCGGCCGTCACCGCCTGATCGGCGGTGACGGCCGCGGCCGCATTCTCATCGCTGGCGAACCGTCTGCACGGCCGCTGCCGGGCGGGCGAGGACCGCGTCGACGAAGGCGGCGAAATCGGCTGTGTACTGGTCGCGGATCGCCGGCCAGAGTGCCTGGAACTCGGGCGTGGCGAAATCCAGCTGGATCACCTTCAGCCAGGCCGTCCACGATTCCTCGGCGAGCTGGTCCGAACGATGGCTGCCGTACGCGAAAGCGTGCACGTCGGTGCGGACGAACAGGAACAGCCGGCGTACGTTCTCCTCGTGCGTGCCCGCGCTGATCCCCCGGGTCGCGAGGAACCACTCCAGCAGTTTCGGGTCCGGCGTGAGGAACGACGCGAGCATCTCGGTGGAATAGTGCTCGAGCTGCCGGTCCACATCGCGTTTGAGGATCGACGTCGAGACCTGGACCTGACGGGCGGCCTCGCTCGCCTGCCGGCCGGTCTCCCGGGCCTGCCGGTAGTTGAACATGAGCGCCACCGCGACGGCGAGAACGGAGATGATCTGCAGAACGTCGGACAGCTTCACTCGGCCCCCGTGCTCGTCGCTGGAATCAACCGCGGCTCACGCTCCAAAGTAGTTTCTGTGGCCGCGCGCGCAACCGTCCGTTCGTGGGACCACGTCTGCGGTCATTTGCTCAGGTCGGACATCAGGGCGGTGGGGTCGCTGTCGCGTACTTCGGTGGGCAGCGTTCCCTGCGCGTCGCTGTCCTTGTAGAAGATCTGGTAGCCGGTGAGCGGGCGGCTGGCGTCGTACGCCTCCTTGATGCCGAAGTCCCGGAGCATTTTCAAAGCCTGTTCCCTGGTGGTCGTCGCCGGGAAGGTCCGGGAGCTCATGTTCGATATCGCGTGCCATTCCTTGCCGTGCTGCAGCAGCGCTATGGCGTGACCCGCCCGGGACTTGTCGGTGGGGTCGATGGCCATGTAACCGACCGGGGTGAAGCCGCTCTGCACGAGCAGCCGTACGGAATAGGTGGCCAGCACGTCGCAGTCGACCTTGAGTTGTGAATTCTGCGGTCCGGCCGCGGTCAGGTGGCCTATCTTGCCTTTCAGGTCGGGGTCCACATTCGCCTCGACGTGGTACATGAAGGCGCCGGTGATCTGACGCAGCAGCGCCTGCGCGGCTTTCGGGTCGTTGGGGTGCTGCTTCTTGACGGCCTGGCCGATGATTTCGGTGTTCGACTCGAGCCAGGCCTTCAGGCTCTTGGCGTCGAACGCCTTGGGTGCTTTGACGGGTGTCTGTGCCGCGCTGGTGAGGGCCAGGATGTCGGCCACCGCCACCTTCTGTTTGTTGGCGACGGCCCAGGCGAGTGTCGCCTCCGATGGTTTGACCACGTTCTTCGGTGTGGTGATCTGTGCTCCTTCGACGAAGAAGTTCTGCTCCGACACCTTCCTGAGCAGTGCGCCCTTTCCCTCGCTGATCATCCGTGTGGTGAATCCCGGCCGGCCTCCCGGATTGAAGAACAGGACCCGGGCCAGTTCCTTCGGCAGGTCGGCGTTCTTCTCGTAACCTTTCACGAGTTCGGCCAGGCCCGCGTTGATCTGATCCGGGGTCATGCCGGAGCCGTCGGCGCTCTGCAGTTTCTCCAGCACCGGATGGGCGGTCAGCGCGACCTGCCGGCTCACATGGAACTTGGTGATCTCGGCGACCTGGGCGGGTTTCAGCTTGTCGGGCCGGGTCAGGGCGGCGTCGTACACCGCAGTCCGGTTGTCGCGGGTGGTGAGCTGGCGGGCGAGAGCCATCGCCTCGTCGACGAAGCCGGCGGTGGCGAGATCGGTCGCCAGCATCTGGCCGCGGCTCTCCTTCTGTTCCACCCGCGGGCCGCTCTGCGACAGGATCCGGCCGGCCAGCAGCTCGCTCTTGCGGAATCGCCGCTTCCATGCAGCTTTGGCCTTGGCGTTCTTGGGTTCGGTGCGCAGGTCGAACTTCTCGTGGGTCAGTTTGAAGCCGTAGTCCTGCAGCGTGTTGGCGTACTGGGGATGGTTGGGGTCGAGGGTTTTGGGGTCGTGGGTGTTCTTCTGCAGTTCCTCGTCCAGCTCCTCGTCCAGGGTTTTCGCCGTCCGGCGTTTCGGCTGCCGGGCGAGGGTGACGCCGGTGCGGGCGGTCACGGCGTACGCCTGGCCCCGTGTCACCGCCGTGGCCGCGGCATCGGCCTCGCGCTCCGCGGCTCCCCCGGCTTGCGATCCTGCGGTCCCTGCGCGCTGTTGCACCACGTGCGCGAGCTCATGAGCGAGCAGCCGCCGGCCCTCCCGGGTGTGTGGTGATGGTGAGTCGGCGTCCAGGACGATGTCGTCGCCGACGGTGAACGCCTGGGCATCGACCTGCCGGGCGGCGCGGGCGGCGGACTGACCGGTGTGGACCCGCACCCCGGCGAAGTTGTGTGCCAGCCGGGACTCGATGAACGCCCGGAAGCTGGATTCGAGCGGCTGGGCGGAGGACAGCAGGTCGCCGACGGCCTGGTTGCCGATGCTGCCGTGCAGCTCCGCCAGGTAGTGCGGCGCCACATCGCGGCGAGGCGACGGCAGGACCGGGCCGGGCTGCGGCGTCACAGCATGGTCGTGCGCGAATGATTCGCTCATGGCGTCCTACTGCGAGCGGCGCAGGTTCTGCTCGTGCGTGCGCAGCTGCTCGTACTCAGCCTGCTGCCGCACGATCTGCCGGGCCAGGATCGGGTGGGCGGTGAGGACCTCGTCGTTGCGCACCCAGTTCACGCTCGCGGTCAGGTCCCGCCCGTACGCCTCCGGGTTCTGGTAGAAGCCACGTTCCCGCTCGTCCTTGTCCTGCTCGACGACCAGGTCGTGATGCTGCGCCCACGGGTCGTGCCGGACCCCGGTGAGCTGCCACGAGACGGTGAGTTCGGCAGTGCCGCCGCTGATCGTGAACGCGTTGTCCTCGACCGGCCGCGACACGTACACCGGGGCGTGGCTGCCGACGCAGGTCAGCTGGTAGCGGAAGTCGGTGGCCAGCGCCTGCAGCCAGTCCGGCAGCCGGACCGTGGCGGTGCCGTCCGCGTCGCAGCTGACCGTGCCGCTGTAGACGACGGCCCGCTCGGACGACTCGACGCTGGCGTGTTCGAGCACCCGGTTGTCCGGGTCGAGCGGATGGTCGATGACGAACTGCTTCGCCGCGGCGAACAGGGTTCCGCTGACCGACACGTTGCCGGTGAACTGCGCGGCGGTCGGTGAGCCGATGGCGGCCAGCCCGACCCGGTTGGCCTTGTTCGCCACCGCCGTGACCGCTGTGCCGTCCTGCGCGGTCGCGCAGATCGCGGTGCCGCTGGCCGCGGTGACGTTCACCGAGCCGACCAGCTGCGGGTTCGGCGTCGCGGTGTTCACCGACACCACCCCGTCGAAGCTGGCGCCGCCCGGCACGGACAGCTTTCCACTGGTTCCGTCGATGCCCATCCGGAACTGCCACGCACGGGTGTCGGCCGGCGTGGTCGTGAACACCGCGAACCGCGCGTTGCCGCCGGCGTCGTCCATCTCCACGGTCACGGCCGGGCGGCTCGGATCGGGGAACACCCAGTTGCGATTCCCGGCGTCGTGCACCGCGTTGTACGACAGGCTGCTCCAGCCCGCATCCCCGGTGAGGGAGAGCCGGTTCTGCCGGATCCCGACGGTCGAGGCGACGGTCAGCGAGTTGCCCAGCTCGAGGTTGGTGGCGGTCTCCAGCCGCACGCCACCGCCTTGCGGGCGCAGCGTGAGCCAGTCGGCGCCGGACCAGAGCCGGGCGGCGCCGCCCAGCGCGTACCAGACCCAGCGCTGCCCATTGCCTGGCACGTCGACGAACCCGCCGCCGGTGGAGCGGTCGGCGAACGAGAACCCGCCACCCGTCCCGCCGCTGTGGATCTCGCCGCCCTCGACGTGCAGGGTGCGCCGGGCCGGGCCACCGCGCAACCCGATGCCCACGTCACCGCCGGACGCCATCAGCGTCAGATGGCTGCCGGTCGGGTCGGCGCCGAGCACCCGGGTGGCCGCTCCCCCGGCGGGCAGCATGTCGATGCTCAGCCCGCCGTCGCCGGTCAGGCCCACCTGCGCGGCGGGCCGCTGGTCGGCGGCGAACGGGGTGCCCGCCGCGCCGCCCGGCAGCCGCAGCTCGAACCGGCCCGCGGTGACCGCCACCAGCCGGCGCGTTCCGGGGGTGAGCGCCTGCACCAGCCCGGCAGCGTCGAGGGCCACCCGGGCGAGAACCAACTGCAAACCGTCATCGAGGTACGTGGCCGGGTCGACCAACCGCAGCCAGGGCGCCTGGCGCAGCACGATCAGCCCGTCCTGCACCTCCTCGACCTCACGCCAGGTGACGGTGAACAGCAGGTCGCCGCTGACGCCGGCGGTGTCGAAGATGAGCCCGGACGCGGTCACCGGCACGGTCGGGATGTTCTGCACGCCGCCCGGGCCGACCTGCGGGTCGACGACCGCGACACCGTCGTCGCCGAGCACCACGATGCGGCCTTCGGCGTCGATCGCCGTACCGAGACCCAGGGTGATCCCGGAGGAACCGGCCACCGCGGAGACCCGCAGGCCCGCGGCGACGCCCGTGCCGAGCAGCGCCTGGTCCCGGGCCTCGTCGGCGGCCAGCAGGTAGCCCTCGAAGTCGGTGCGTGACTCGGCCCGCGACGTGTTCCCACTGCGTGGCGTGGGGTTGGGGCCGCTGACGTTCCAGTACTGCGTACGGATCAGGCCGGTGAGGCTCATCCGATCTCCTCAAGTCTCGTCAGAACAGGACCTTGCGGCCGCTGTTGGCCGCGTTCTCGAGCTCGGCGCGCAGCTCGTCGATCAGCGCCTCGACCTTCGCCCGCAGGGTGACCGGGTCGTCCATGAACGGGCGCAGCTGTTCCAGCCGGGCCCGGACCTTCTCGTTCCAGACCGGATGGCCCTGCAGCTCGCGGACCAGCTCCGGCGAGGGCGGGCGGCCCGCCTCGCGCAGCACCTCGCCGGTCACCTGGTGGACCGGCAGGTTCTCGGCGCCCTTAATGCCGGGGCGGGTGGGCAGCGCGAAGCCGTTGCGGGCCGCGTTGTGGTCCCAGCCGCCGTGCGCGCGCAGCACCTCGAGGACCGGGTGGTTCTCCAGCCACATCGGGATCAGGTGGTGCGGATTCCACAGCTCGGAGCGGCCCCGCGCCCATGGTGGAGGCTCCATCCTGCCCTTGAGCGCGGCCCGGCTGACGCCCGGTTGCGTCTCGCTGACCCGGGTGGGCGGCCGCTTCTCGAACTCGGACATCCCCTCGCCCTCGCCGAGCTGCGGCTTGGCGTCCGGATCCAGCGCAGACTTCGGCTGCTCCGGGCCCTCGGGCGTCTCGGCGGGCGGCTCGCCGCGCCGCTCCACGGCGTCCTTGAAGGCCTCGACGTCGCCGGCCTTCCCGAGTTCGGTGAGGATCTTCCCGGCCTCTTCGGGCGGCAGCTTGCGCAGGGCCTCCTCGATCTTCAGCCGTTCCGCTTCGGGCAGCGCCGCGATCATTTCGAGCGCCTTCTGCCGCAGCTTGCCGGACTTGACTCCGGGCGGAAGCTCCGCCGCCGGCCGGGCGGGCTCCTTGCCCGCCGGCTTCTTCTTCGGTGCCGCCATCTTCTTCGGCGCGGGCTTCTTCTTCGGCGCGGGCTTCTTCGCGGCGGGCGCTTTCGTGGCGGCCGGCTGTTCGGTCACCGAGCTTTCCACCGCCGGGGCCTCGGTTGCCGCAGGCGCCTCGGTGACCGCCGGGGCCTCGGTTGTCGCCGGCTTCTCGGTCGCCGGCTTCTCAGTGGCCGGCTTCTCGGTCGCCGGCTGCACCGGCTTTTCTGACGCCGGGGCGGTCTCCGCCTGCTTCGCCCGCTGCGCGGCCGCCTGCTTCGCCAGCGCATCCTGCTCAGCGGCGATCTTCGCAGCGGTGACGGCATCCTGACGACCCTTGAGGTACGCCTTGATGCCGTCCTCAGTCAACGTCGGCTCGAACTTGTCCGCCGCCGCCCCCAGGTCCTCATGTGTCTTCGCGGCCTCCACCTCTTCAACGAACTTGTCGATCTTCGACGTGTACTCGTTGCGGAGCCCGTCCAGCTCGGCCGGGACGTCCTTGGCGAGAGCGTCGACCAGCCGCTGCCGGTACTCCTCGATCGCCGCCCGCCCCTCCGGCGACTTGGCCAGCTCACGGAAGTCGACCCGCTGCTCCTTGGGCGCCTTGGACTGGTCGAGGAAGTCACCCTTGCCCGACTCGAGCCGCTTCACGAACTCGTCCGTGCTGAGGGCGGACAGCTCCTTGGACAGCGCGACCGCGTCGGCCTTGGCGGCGTCGCAAGCGGCCACCAGCTCCCCACGGTAGGACTTCATCTCGGAGACGATCGTGGGCTTCAGGTCGTACACCGAGCCCTTGATCCTGATCTTCTCGCGCAGGACCGCCATCGACCGGGAGATCTTCTGCACGGTCTTGGGGAACGCGGCTTTCGCGGTGACGTGCAGGACAACCGCGATGATGATCAGGCCGACCGAGACGATGACGTTGGCCCGTGCCGCGGCGGCGGCCTGCACGTGCCGTTTGAACTCCGCCGGGTCCTTGGCCTGCGACGCTGCCTTGATGCGCAGCTCGGACTCGACCGCGGACAGGGTGATCGTGGTGCCGAGCAGCACGGCCGCGGCCGCCGCGATCGTCACCAGCTCGCCGATGCCAGTCAGCCACGAGGCGACGTAGAGGACGCCGGCCAGCGCCAGCAGCCAGCCGGAGATCTTCGCGCCCGCGCCGGTGCCCGCAGCCCAGCGCGCCCACGCGTTGGCGTCGCCGTTGGCGGCCTCGGCGAGGTCCTGGCCGATCGCCCGGAACTGGTCCGGGGTGTTGAGCATCAGCGCCGACTTGCCGAAGTCCTTCAGCGTCTCGCCCGGATGGTCCTTCATGTACTTGAGCTGCGCGTCGGTCAGCTCCGAGGTCATCTTGCGGGCCAGCTCGTACCGATCATCCTCGGACATCGTGGCGACGGCACGATCGTCGATCGTCTTGAGCCGCTCATCGAGCGCGCCCTGCAGGGTGTCGCCCTGCTTCTGTTTCTGCTCCTGCTGCTGCTTCTCGAGGGCCTTGACCAGTTCCGCCTTGCGGGCGATGAACATGTCGACGGCCTTCTCGAACAGGTTGATGTCGGTCGTGCCGCGGATCGCGAGCAGTTTGAAGGCGGCGAGGTCCTCCGGGGACAGGGTGGCCAGCTTGCCGGCGATCCGCAGGAACTGCGGGTAGTCCTTGGGCGGCAGCGGCGTGGACCCGCCGGTGAGCAGCTCCTTGATCGCCGGGGGCAGTTTCTCCAGCTGCTCGGCCTCGCCGATGACCTCGGCGAGCTGGTTCTCCCAGGTGCGCACGTTGCCGGACTCGGTCTTGCGGATCTTGTCGGTCTTCTTGGCGCCGGTCAGCTCGGCGTAGCGGCGGTCGGCCTCGTTGTTGATCTCGGCGCGGGCGGCGCCCGACATCGCGCCGAGCTTCTCCTTCGCCTTCTTGCGTTTGTCCGCGGTGTTGTCGGGCCGGTCAGACGCCTCGACGCGGAGCCGCTGGACCTGGAACCTGACCCGGCGCCCGCGACGTTTGGCCACGTCGCAGTTGCCGCCGCCGCAGGTCCACTCGGAGTGGGTCTCCCGGCCGAACGCCACCCGCTCGTAGAGCCGGAAGACCTCCTCCATGGACTGCACGCTCGCCGGGACGTCCACGCTGTAGTCCAGCGTCTCGATATCGCTGGCCCCACCGCGGCGCGGTTTGCGCTGCAGGGCCGGGGCGGCGCCGCGCTGCTGCAGCACGTGGACGAGCTCGTGGGCGAGCAGGTGGGAGCCCGCCGCCGTGCCCGGGCGGAAGCGGCCCTGCCGGAAGAAGATGTCGGTGCCGGAGGTGAACGCCTCGGCGCCGGCCCGCTGGTTGAGCCGGTGCGCCTGCTCGCCGTCGTGCACCCGGACCGCTCCGAGCGACAGGCCGAACGCCGGCTCGAACACCGCCCGGACCTCGGCGGGTAGCGGCCGCCCGCCGCCGCGGGCCGCGTTCACGTCGCCGCTGAGATCCGGGCCGTCGTCCGGCGCCGCGGCCCGGTCCAGCTCCGCGGCGGCGGGTCCGCCCTGTTCCGGGGTGGCGCTGCCGGTCAGTTCCGCCGCGACCTCGGTGGCTTCCCGCTCGTGCGCGTCGTCGTCGGCGGGGGCGCGCTGGATCATCGAGGTGAAGATCTGGTTGCCGACCAGGCTCGGCAGATCTGGGGTCCGGGGCCGCCGGGAGGCCGGCTCGCGCGAGACACCGGCGGGCCCGTCCGGCCGGTGGGTGCGTACCGGGGTCGCGCTCATGTCCGCACCTCCGCCGGCCGGTGAGCTTGCAGGGATCGCAGCGTGCGGTCGAGCAGTCCGAGCGCCAGCTGTTCGGCGGCGCGGTCGAGGCCGAGCCGGTTGGCGTGCAGGTGCACGATGCTGGGCGCCAGGTCGGGCCAGGCCGGCAGTTGCTCGACGAGCGGGTTCATCCGCTGCCGCCGGTGGGCGAGCACGGCGCCGACGTGCTCCCATCCCGGGCCGAGCCCGGTCCAGTATCCGGTGCCGCACGCGTCGACGAGGGTGCGCAGGCGTGCCTTGTCGTCGCGGAATCGTCGTCCGCCGGCCGGGCCCGCCCACTGGGGCCGGTCCTTCCCGGCCGGCAGGGCGGCGATGCTGACCAGGGCCAGTTCGATGCGGTCCAGGCCGGCACGGCGAAGGACGGCTAGCAGTTCGCGTACGGCGGTCGAGTCCACGCAGGCCAGTTGCTCGCAGAGCGCGGTGCTGTCGGGTCCGCCGTAGCGTTCCAGCTCACGCTCGTACGTCTCGATGCTCATCCTGGTCCGCAGCCCCGCGCGGATGGCCTGCGCCGCCCAGCCGGTCACCTCGGGAAGCACCCGCCCGAGCAGCGTGGCCGGTGCGCCGTGGAAGCGCAGCCGCAAATGACGGGCCGGATCGGAGTAGCGGACCAGCATCCAGCCGTCCGCGTCGCCGCGGGCGACGATGCGGTCGGCCAGTTCGCCGAGCGGCCCGGCGATCAGCTCGTCTTCGGTGCGTGTCGGGCCGTCGAGGGTCACGTACAGCCAGTCGGAGCCGGGCGGGCGGCGGCGTTCGGCGTCCGTCCACGCTCGGGCCGGTGCCGCTCTGCGGGTCCGGGCCGGTGTCGCCCGGACCAGCGGCACGACCATCTCGACCAGGTGGCGCCCGCCCGGCCCGGGCAACCAGGCGTGTTCGGGGCCGGGCAACGCCTCGTGCACAGTCACATCACCGCCGTCGCGGACGGCCGCGGCGAGCTGGCGGCGGTGGCTGTCCTCGTCCAAGTCCAGCAGCAGCCGATTGTCGGCGCTGGCCAGATAGACCAGCCGCGGGACGCGCCACCGGTCCCGCCACGTGTCGACATCGGCGTCGGCGAGCCGCCACTGGGCGGGACTGAGCACGATCCGGTCGCGGCGCAGACGCGGCCGGAACGGCATGTCCGTCATCGGCCCCCAGTCGAAGGCGCTCAGGTCGACCTGGCCGTCGGCGGTGAGTTCCAGCAGGGTGCGGCACAGCGCCGGCGCCGCGGCCGGGTTGAGCATGTGCCCGCAGGTGAGCACCAGCGGACGGCCGGCGGTGTCCCACCACACCCGGAACCGGCCGTCGGCCAGACCGACCGAGAGTTCGTCGACGGGCACGACCCGGTCCGGTGCGAGGGTGGGCGCCACGCCCACCGGCAGTTCGTAGCCGCGGACCAGCGGGCGGACCGCGACGTTCGCCGAGCGGGCCCGCAGCGGCCGGTACACCAGCTCGGCGACCACGGCGCCGGGTTCCGCCGGCTCGGCTGCGGCGGCCTCGGTGAGCAGGTCGTACGCCGGCGCCCCCAGCAGGTCGGCGAACCGGCCCAGCCCGCGCCCGGCCGACTGCCCGCCCAGATTGGGGCCGATGATCAGTCGGTAGTCGCCGCGGTCGAGGGCGGCCCGGTCGTGCGCGGCCACGAAGACGCTCAGCTCGAGCGACGGCGGCAGGTCACCGTGATCCGGTGGGGCGATACCGTCGGTGAGCCGGCCGATCAGGTCGTCGTCGAGCAGCACCTCGCGGCGGCCGTCCCGGATCGCGGCGGCGACCAGGTCCCGTACCACCCGCGGATCGCGCTGCTGCGCACCCGCGGCGCCCTCGAAATCGGACGGGTGGCCGAGCCCGAACCGAGGGTCGAGCAGCTCCAGCAGCGGCACCCGGCGCTGGTCGCCGTAGCGGCGGTGGAAGGCCTGCCGGTAGCCGGCCAGCGGATCCCAGGACCGGCCGGGTTGCAGGCGGAACAGCAGGTCCACCGCTGCGGCGGCGTCGTCCGCGATCAGGCGGGTCACCCCGGTCGCGGCCAGCGGCAGCGCGGAATCGACCTGCACGTCGGCGCGGGCGGCGTCGACCGCAGTCTCGGCCAGCAGCGCGCGGGCGGTGGCCAGCAGCGCGCGGGCGGGGGCCAGCGCGGCCGTCCGGTCAGGGGCGTCGTCAACGGCACGGCAGGCGGCGCCGACTGCGGTCAGCGTCGCCGACCACTGCGCCGCGGCCGCCGACGGCATCTGGTCCAGGCGTTTCAGCACGTGGCCGAGGGGGTCGCCGAGCAGCGCCGGAGGCAGTTCGGGCAGCAGGAACTGCTGGTCGCGCAGCTGCTGCAGCAGCCGGTCGACCTTCTCGGCGGTGGCGCCCGGCGTGGCGGCGAGCAGCTGCCGGTGCAGGTCGGCGGCGTCGATGCCGGGACGGGCCAGTGCCAGGGCGCGCCGGACCGGGCCGGTCGCGCGCAGCGAGACGTCCGGCCCGCCGTGCCGGCCGCCGGTCGCCGGGTCCGCGAGATAGAGCCGGCCGTCGTGGGCGAGGACGCAGGTGTTGGCGTACCAGCGGCCGCCGTCCTCGCGGCTGAGCTGCTCGGTGACAGCGGTCAGCCAGGCCATGTCGGGCCGCGTCCGGGTCGGCCTGCAGCCCGGCGCGATGACCAGATCGGTCCGCTCGGCCCAGCGGGCCACCGCCACGGCGGCGAACCCGCCGAACGGGGTCGGCCGGGTCGCCGCGCGGATCAGGTAGCGCTGCAAAGCGGCACGCGCGCCGGCTTTGCCGGACTGCAGCGCGGCGTGCAGGTCCGGCGAGGCCACCGCCACGGCGAACCGCACGGTCTCGTCAGCCCACCAATCCTCGGCGGGGTCGGCGAAGGCCGCGGCGGGCAGCAACGGGGCCCGGACCACCGGTCCGGACAACACGCGGTACGCAGGCCGGGATCTCATGACAGCAGCAGCATCCGATCCCAGCAGGACTCCGGTGAGGGGCCGAGCAGGGCCAGGGCCACGCCCGGTACGCCGTCCAGCAGTCCCGGATGGTCGACCAGAACGCCTCCGGGTTCGGCGATGCGCATCCCGAGCAGGGTGTCCGGGTCGTATTCGGCGGCCAGACCGCACGCCAGTGTCTCGGCGCTCGCCGCGATCGCCGGGTCGTGCAGGTCTGCTGCGAAGCGGCTCAGCACCTGCAACAGCCCGGCGCGCCCGTGGCACAGGCCGGCGGTGGACAGCCACCACCGGTCCGGCCGCCGGGCCGCCACCGCGCGGATCGTGCGGGCCGCGACGTCCGTCCACTCGGCGCGGCCGAGCGCGACACCGGCCAGCCAGATGCTGCGCGCCACACCGATCGCCCCGTAACACCAGGCGGCCCGGCCGGGCTCCCCCACGCGTTCCGGCGGACCGGGGTCGTCCAGGGCGACGGCGTCCGGCCAGTCAGGCGCGTCCGCGGTGCCCACCTGATGCTCGGTGAGCCAGGTGACGGTCACCTCGATCGCGTCGCGGGCGCCGGGCACCTCGACACCCTCGGCCACCGCGAGCGCCAGCAGCGCCAGCGGGCCCGGCACGCCGTGCGCCAGCCCGCAGTTGTGGTGCCCGCGCGGGAAGTAGTCACGCAACGTGCCGGCGGTCAGGTCGGCCGGGGTGTGCCAGCGGCGTGGATGGCCGCGGTCGGCGAGCAGCCCGGACAGCGCCGCCAGGATGTCGGTGAGCGCGGCCGCCGGGGGCCGGGCCAGCAGGTAGGCGCCGGTGCCGGTCAACCCGGAGATCAGGTCGTGGTCGCTCGCCGCGCAGCCGTGCGCCGCCTGCAGGCGCCGGGCCGCGGCGGTGGCCGCCGGCCCGACGGTCGCGTCCACCGCGGACAGCAGACGTTCGTAGCGGGGCCGGCCGGCGGCCAGCAGGGTGGCCGCGAAGCCGATCCCGGCGAGGCCGGAGAAGAGCGAGACATCGTACGGCGAAGCCGCGGCAACCGCCGTCGCCAGTTGCCGGTGACCCGCCCGGTCCCAGCCGTCACCGGGCCGGTGGCGGTCCAGCGCGGCGCACAGCACGGCCAGCCCGGCGTTGCCCGTCGACAGGCTCGCCGGCCGCCACGGGAGCAGGTCGGCGTAGCGGGACTGCCGGGCCAGGGCCGCGACCGCGCCGGTGAGCCGGGCCGGGTCGGTGATCCGGTCCGCGAGCAGTTCGGCTACCTTCTCGGCGGTCACGGTCGCCGGCAGCCGGGTTGTTCGGTCGGGCAGTGGGTCTGCGCCTGCGTCTGGCACGGCCGGCAGGTCTCCGGGCAGGTCCGGCGGCACGTCTCCTCGCAGGTGTTGCGGCAGGTGGCCGGGCACGTCCCGCGGCACGTGTCCGGGCAGGTGGCACGGCAGGTGCTCGGGCAGGTGGGCGCGTGGCTGTCGCACGTCTCCCCGGGCTGCTCGTTGGTGGTCGGCAGATACAGCTCGAGGGCTGCGTGCGGGCTCAGCTCACCCCAGACGAGGTCGAGATCGAACTCGTCGTTGCCGGTGCGTCTATCGACGCTCATCGCCGAGCCGATCTTCCAGGGCGGTGACCGCCGCCCGCAGCTCGTTGACCGCGCCCACCAGCACCCCGGCCAGGCCGGCGTAGTCGACGGCCAGCAGATCGCTGTCACCCATCGGCACCACCAGCTCGGGGAAGACCTGCTGCACCTGCTGAGCGACGACCCCGGCACGTCGGCCGCTGATCGTGGCGGCTTCGCCGTCGGCCGGGACGAACGTCACCGCCTGCACCTCGGCCAGCCGGTCCAGGACACCGGTCAGGCCGGTGACACCGGTTTTGAGGCGTACGTCCGACGGGTTGCAGAACGTGATCGCGCAGACCGTGCCGGCCACGTCCACCTCGAACCGCGGGTTCGGGTTCTTGACGCCGAGCCGGTTACCGGCCAGAACGTTGTGCGACACCTCCAGGTCGGCCGGGCTGGCGCCGCCGACGTGCACGGTCTGCCCGGTGTTCCAGTTGAGCCACAGCCCGTCCGGCCCGTCGGCGCCCGACTGCTTGCCCACGATGTGCCGGGTGACCAGAAACGCGTCACCGCCGGCCCCGATCGTCGTGGTGCTGCGCACGGCGAGGGTCTGCAGCGTGGCCGTCCCGGTGACCGTCAGGGCGCCGGCGGCCTGCACGGCGCCGGTCAGCGTCGCGCTGCCGCTCACGGTCAGCGCCGCCAGGGTGCTGGTCGCCGCCCGCAGGTCGCCGGTGACCTGCAGGTCGTCGTCGATCGTCAGGTCGCCGGCAACGGCCAGGTCACCGCCGGTGCTCAGGTTGCCGGTCACGCTGAGGTCGCCGGTCACCTCGGCGCCGCCGCCCACCGACAGCGCGGAGGCCAGCGCGACCGCGCGGGCGACGCGCAGGCCGCCGTCCAGTTCGAGATCGGCGGCGGCGCCGGTCACCGCGAGCGCCCGGCGGGCCGGGCCGGCCGCGGCGAGCAGGTGCAGTTCGACGCCGCCGTCGGCGCGGGGCGCGAGCAGGGCCGACCGGGTCTGCCCGGCGGACAGCGTGGCGCCTTGGCCGGCGTCGATGCGGGACACGACCAGCGCTCCCGTGACCGGCCGGGCGAGCCGGCGCAGGCCCGGTTCCAGGCCGTCGACGGCGCCACCGGCGTTGAGGTCGACCGTGGCCAGCGCGAGCTGGACGCCGTCGTCGGTGAACGGCCCGGGATCGGTGAGCCGCAGCCACGGCGCCTGGCGCAGCAGCAACAGACCGGCGTCGGCCACCTCGACCTCACGCCAGCTGACGGTGAGCAGATAGCGGCCCGCGGCGACGGTCGCGGTGTCGATGACGACCCCGTTCGGCCCGACCGGCACGGTCGGGATGTTCTGCACCCCGGTCGGCGGGACCTGCGGGTCGGTGATGGCGAGACCGCCGTCGCCGAGCACGATCACCCGGCCGTCGGCGTCCAGGGCGGTGCCCAGCGCCACGGTGATCCCCGCTGCGCCCGCTGTCGCGGTGACCGTCAGGCCGCCGCTGACGCCCCAGTCGTACAGCGCGGTGCTGCGGGCGGCGTCCGCGGGCAGGACGTAGCCCTCGATGTCGGTGCGTGACTCGGCCCGCGAGGTCAGACCGGTCCGCGGCGTCGGGTTCGGCCCGCTCATGTTCCAGTACTGGGTGCGGACCAGTCCGGGGTTGCTCATCGTCGGCTCCTGCTCATCCCACGGCGAGGATCCGCGGATCCGCACCGTCGTCCGCACCGGCCGGCGCCGGCGAGACGGGTGCCGCCACGTCGGCGGCGCCGAGCTCCTCGAGCACCTGGATCGCACCGCTGATGCGCAGCAGGGTCTCGCGCAGCACGACTTCCTGGCGGGTCAGGTCGCGCAGCCGGGCCTCGCCGGTGGCGTACTCGCGGCGCAGTTCGGCCAGCCGGGCCTGCAGTCGGTCGTCGGTCATCGTGAGTCCTCCGTCGGTTGCTGGTCAGGGGTGGCGGCGTAGATGCCCCGGTCCTCGGTGACGCCGTACGCCTGCGGGTGCAGATATCTCTCGGTGGCGTGCTCCGGCTTGTCCGCCTCGGCAACGATCCGGTTCGCGTCCGCCCACGGGTCCTGCCGCACACCGGTCACCAGCCAGCAGACGGTCACCCCGGGCGGATCGGAGCGGATCGCGAACCGGTTGCCGGACACCTCCTCGGCGATCGACACCGAGGCCGTGCCGCCGACCGTGGTGAGCTGGTAGGTCACATCCCGGTTCAGCGCCTCGAAGTAGTCCGGCAGCTCCACGTGGGCGAGCCCGTCCGCGCCGGTCGTGACCCGCCCGGTGTACAGGTTCGTCATCTCCGGCGACTCGACGAACGAGTGGGACAGCACCTTGTGCTCGGGGTCCAGCGGATGGTCGATGGTGAACCCGCCGCCGCCCTTGGACAGGGTGCCGGTGACCTGCACGTTGCCGACGAACTGACCGGCCAGCCGTCCGGTGGCGCGGATCCCGATGTCACCGCTGGCGTCGACGCCGATGCCGCGCAGGAACGGGAACGGGAACGACCCGCCGGAGGTCAGCCGGCCGGTGCGCCCGGCGGCCCGTACGGCGACGAAGCCGTCCACGTGCAGCCGGGCCTCCGGGTCGCCGAGCCCCAGCCCCATGCCGACGTTGCCGGACTCGGTGTCCATGGCGAGACCCCAGCCGCTGCCGTCGGCGCCGAAGAACCCCACCTTGTTGTCGATGCCCATGCCCACGAACGCACGGTCACGGTCCTGGTGGAACCAGATGCCGGCGGAGAACACGTCGTGTGAGCGGACCCGCATCCGGCGCAGCACGTCGAAACCGGCGCCGTCCGGGCTGCCGGGGATGGTCTGCGGCATCCGGACCCGCAGCACGTCGTCGCCGGCCCGCAGGCGCGCGAACCCGTCGGCGGAGTACCACTCCCACCGCGGCAGGTCGGCGACGCTCTGGTCGTCGAACGACAGCCCACCCGCCGGGCCGGTGGTGTGCAGGTGCCGGACCTGGGTGTCGCCGCCGGCGGTGACCCGCAGCGCGGGCACCGGCGCGGCGCCGCCCAGCATGCTGAGCACCACGTCGCCGGCCGGCTCGGCAGCCAGTGCCGCCACCGCTGTCTGACTGGCGCTGCTCGGTGCGCCGGTCGGGGCCCGCAGCTCCAGCCGGCCGGCCGGCAGCCCGGCCAGCCGCCGCAGCCCGGGCTTGAGGTCGAGCACCGCGCCGGCGGCGTCGAGCGTCACCTCGGCCAGCACGACCTGGTCACCGCGATCGGTGAACCCGGCCGCCAGCAGCAGCCGCAGCCAGGGCGCGTGCCGCAGCACCAGGACGCCGCCGGTGGCGGCCTCGACCTCGCGGAAGACGAGGGTGAGCAGCACGGTACGCCCGGCGCCGGCCGGGCCGGTGCCGACGGTGACCCCGGTCTCGCCGACCACCACGGTGGGCACGTCCTGCACGGTGTCCGGAGCCACCTCGGGGTCGGTGACCGCGGCGCTGCCCGCGGCCAGCACGATCGTGCGGCCGGCCGTGTCCAGGGCGGTGCCCGGCGCCACGGTGACGCCGGGCGCGCCGGCCACCGCGGTCACCTCCAGCCCGCGGGCCACACCCCAGTGATGCAGCGCCGCGCCGCGGGCCCGGTCCAGCGGGAGCAGATGGCTCTCCATGTCGACGTGGCTCTCGACATGGTTGGTGGCCCCGGTGCGGACCGTGTCGGTCGCCAGGTTCCAGTACTGCGTACGGATGATCGGCTCGGCCACTCCCGGACTCCTTCCGGCGCGTGCTGCTACAGGATCGAGGTGTTCAGGGTCCACACGGTGTGCGCCGGCTTCTGCTCGGTCACGATCGTGGTGATGTTGCCGACCGCCTTGTCCAGCTCCCGTTTACGGGCGGGATCGCCGTCCGGCGGCAGCCGCGACTCGGTGAAATGCACCGAGACGTCGAAGTGGAACGGGCGCGCCCGGTTCCAGAACGTCTCCAGCCCCCGCAACGGCGGCTGGCCGGGGTCGCTGATCACCAGCCGGTCCGCGGTGGCGACCATGCCGGTCGGATAGACCAGCTCGCCCGGCCCGGTGATCCGCGTCAGCTCCGGCGGGTTCGCCGCCAGGTCCACGGTGAACACGGCGGCGTGCTCGGCGACCGGGCAGATGAACGGGTTGGTGGCCGAGATCTCGAACGGCTTCAGGCCGGCGTCCAGCACGTACCGGGTGCCGTCGCGGGTCTGCGCCAGGGCGGTCGGCGCGACCAGCGCATTGGTCACCGGCAGCAGCCGGGTCTCGGTCCACGGGTTGGTGCGCCGGTCGACGCGCCGCAGGTTCCCGGACATCTCCGGCGGCCCGGCCGGCTCCTGCGGGCCGCCGTCACCGAGCAGCAGCGTGCCGCCGGCCTCGACGACCAGCGACAACGGTTCGATCACCGAGGTCAGTTTCGTACGGGTCGCGGTGACCGGGTTCGGCCGGACCGTCACGATCGACGGCACCGCGTCCTGCGGTTTCTGTCCCCCGCGGTCGAGCGCCAGCAGCTCGCCGGAGGCCGGGTCGACGGTCAGGGCCACCATCCACACCGGTTTGCCGGGGTTGGTCAGGGTGGTGACGAGGGTGGCCGCGACCCCGTCGAACGGCGCCGGGATCGAGAACAGCCGGCCGGTGCGGGTGAGCGCGTACGCGGTCTCCGGCGCCCCGTCGCGCGGCGGCCGGACCGCGACGGCCACCACGTCCTTGAGGTTGGTGGCGCCCGCCAGCGGCGCCGGGCGCGGCGGGGTTCCGGCGGTGCGGTAGCGGCCGGAGCCGTCGAGATGCCAGACCCGGCCGGGCAGGGCCACCCCGGCGTCGTCGGGCAGCCCGATGTCGGCGACGAACAGGCTGCCGTCGGCGCCGGTCGTTACGTGCCACGGCCGGGTCAGGCCCTCGGCACGCACCTGGGTGCCGATCACCACCGGGCCCTGCGAGACCAGCGCGGTCACCTCGGCGCGTTCGCCGGGGCGCGGCACGACCGACACCAGCCGGGCGCCGTCGTCGACACAGACCCGTGGCTGGGTGCTGCCCACCGCGTACAGATCAAGGTTTTGATTGAGGCCCGCCCGGCGCCCGCGCAACCGGTAGATCCGGGCGATCTCCGCGGTCACCTTGCGGCGCTGGTATTCGTCCCACAGCAGCTCGCCCTGCAGCGTCGGGAAGTCCAGCGCCACCCAGGAGGCCAGCCACGGCAGGAACTCCGCCGGCGTGGTCCACGGGTCGAACAGCCGGTGCAGCTCGGCGATCCGGTCGGTGAACGCCGGATGCTCGCGGTCGCCGTCCGGCAGGCCGGTGGCGATCTTCTCGAAGATGCGCAGCAGCGCGCCGAGCCCGAGCCCGCCGGACTCCGGAGGCGGATCGTCGCGCCACAGAATCGGCGGCAGGTAGCGCAGGTAGCTGCTCACGTCGCTCATCGCTGGACCTGCTGCACCTTGACCACCTGGGCGGTATCGGCGGCGGCACAGACCAGCTCGTAGTCGGCGACGCGCACCGACGCCCCGAAGTCGGACAGCGGGAACGGCCGTTCCAGGTCGGCGTTGAACGCGCCGCCCGGGCCCATCGGCGGGAAGTGGTAGGCGGGCACGTCCGGTTTCATCTGCAGGGTGCTGATGAAACCGATGTCCTCCGCCGGCATCAGCGCGCGGAACAGGTCCGAGGTGAACACCGGTTCGCCGACCTGCCAGCCGCCGCCCTCCGGACCGCCGCGCGTCGGGTGCAGGAACCGCTGGATCCGGGCGCGGGTGTCGCTCTCGATGGTGCCGGTGTCGGCCCCGGCGGCCAGCGCCTCCTGCCAGACCTGGATGGTGACGCTGACGATGACCGGCAGGTACCGCGGCGCCACCACCTCCAGCCGGGCGGTGAGGTCACGGCGGGCATCGAGGTACGCCGAGACGAGCCGGATCTGATCCTGGGTCGGCTCCGGCCGCGGGATCTCGAAGCCGCGGTCCGGCACGATCACCAGGTTCACCGTTCCCGGCGCCCGCACCAGCCCGCCGAACTCCCACGGCTGGCCCTTCTGGAACGGGGTCACCGCACCGGCCGGCGGGTTGTGCAGCCGCGGCGGCAGGCACCGGCGGATCACCAGGTCGTTGGCGGCCTCCCGGGCCAGGAACTCGTAGTCGTCGACGGTGACCGCGCGATAGCGGATCCGCAGCTCCTCCGGCGCGCGGCGCATGGTCTCCTCGATCGGCTCCTCGTCCGCGCCGTCACGGGCCGGGCCGAGGTTGGTGACCGCGGCGATCCCCGGCGGCAGGTTCGTGTCCGGCGCGGTGGTCAGCACCACCACCTGGCCGGGCGCGACGTTGCCGGCCGCGCCCCGGTCCACGTGGCGGTACCGGGCGGCCCGGACCCGGCTGCCGGCGGCCGGCACCGAGCCGCTGCCCTGGTTCGACTGCGGGTCGAAGTTGCCGAAGCGCACCTCACCGGCGACCGGGTCGATCCGGTACACCTGCCCGGGCCCGGTCTGGAACTCCTCGACCAGCGTCCAGTCCTGCCAGACCGGCGGCGTCCCGGATTCCACCTGGACGTGCAGGTCCGCGTACGGCGCGGCGATGCCCGGCCGGCGGAACAGCGGCCGCTCGCGCAGCGCGAACACCTGGAAGGGCTGCCCGGTGCTGGCGCCCAGCACCTCCGGCCGGCGGATGGTCAGCGCGGTCCGCGCGGACACGGCGTTGAACAGCAGCCGGTCGATGCCGAAGGTCAGCGGCGGGGGCGGGTCGGCGCCGGCCGGCACGGACACCGCGGGCGCGGTGAACTGCAGCCCGACCCAGAACAGCGGGTCGGTGACCGCGTCCGCCGCACCGGCCGGCAGGACCGCGGTCCACGGTTTGGTGGCCGGCGGGCCGGCGGCGCGCTGGGTGGCCCAGTCGGCGGGGACCGTCACGCGCAGGGTGCCGTCGTGCCGCAGGCCGTCGGTGGCATCGGTGACGGTGAGCGCCGGCCAGGCCGTCGGCTGGTCGGTGCCCTTGGAGAACCGCGCGGCCACGGTGACCGGCTTGTCCGGCAGGGCGGCCTGGAACAGCCGGATGTCGAGCACCAGCGGGTCGGTGACCGCCTTGGTGAAGCCGAGCAGCACGTCCACGCTCTGCCCGGCGGGCACCTGGATCAGGTGGTGTGCCGTGGGTGGCCCGATCAGCTCGGCCGTCCTGTTGCGGTAGTTCCCGGCGATCGCCGCGTTGCTCTTGCGGGCCGGCAACTGCAGGGCGGCTGTCAGCTCGGTCGGCAGGACCACCAGGTCGGAGTCGGTCTCGAACACCACCGGCTGGCCGCCGGCGGCGTCGACGGTCTGCGCCTGTGTCCCGGCCGGCACCGTGGTTCTGGTGGGCACGGCGGAGGTGAAGGTCAGGTACGTGCGGGCCGGGTTCTGCGGGTCACGGGTGATGCCGAGCAGGTTGAGGAACGCCAGATAGTTCTTCTCCGGCGTCTGGTTCAGCCGGAAGATGATGTTCTCGCCCAGCCAGGCGAACAACTCGATGAGGGTGATCCCGAGGTCGCTGGGGTTGTGGTCGGTCCACTGCGGCGCGTACTTCGGGATCAGGGCGCGCATCTCGTCGACGAGGTCCTGCCACGTCCGGTCGTCGAGATCGGGCGGAAGGATGCGGCCTCGGCGCGACTCCAGCGTCATCACGCACGCTCCAGGGCGAAGGGGAACACGAACAGGTGCTCGGCGGCGGTGGCGCGCAGCCGGTACCGGACTTCGATGACCAGCTGATCGGCCCGCAGGTCGTTGCTCACCACGACGTCCAGGACCTCGATCCGCGGCTCCCAGCGGTCCAGCGCGTCCTTGACGTAGTAGGCGGCCAGGCTGGCCGTGGTGGCGTTGTTGGCCGCG
Source organism: Actinoplanes sp. NBC_00393 (assembly GCF_036053395.1). NCBI lineage: Bacteria > Bacillati > Actinomycetota > Actinomycetes > Micromonosporales > Micromonosporaceae > Actinoplanes > Actinoplanes sp. NBC_00393. The sequence continues at coordinate 3,733,988 of NZ_CP107942.1, forward strand.
AAGACCAGGCTCTTGAGGTTGCCGCCGAACGCGGGGCGCATCAGCCGCTCGCCGTGCTGGGTGCCGAGGATCAGCCGGATCGACTCCTCCACCCGGGCGACGCCGGTGGACTCGCCGAGCCCGCGCACCCCGAGCCGCAGCGGGAACGCCAGACCCTGGCCGAGATGTTCGTCGGCCATCACGCCACCGCCGCCGCTGCCGTGAGCCGGGTCTGATTCGCGGTCGCCGTGACGGCGCTGCCGGCCGGGACGCCGTCGGTCGTCCCGGCCACGTCGGCGAGCAGCACCGGAACCCCGCCCACGGTGAGCTTCGACCGCTCGCCGGCGGTCACCGTGAGCACTTTCAGACACGGCTTGGTGGACGGCGGGTTGGCCGGGGTCGTGCAGCCGGCGATGTCCTTGCCGGTCAGGCCGGCGAGCAGCACCGGCTGCTTGCCGACGGTGAGCCGCGAGCTCGTGCCGGCCGTCACCAGTCCCGGCGGATGCGGGCAGGCCACCGCGCTCGGCGCGACGAGTACCGCTGTCACGTTACGTCCACCCCCGTCGGTGTCATCTCGATCTTGGTCAGTCCGGCTTCGAGCTTGATGTTCCCGGTGGCCTTGATGGACAGGTCGCCGGCGGCGCTGATGGTGAGCGAGCCCAGGCCGAGGCTGTCGTCGAAGGTGATCTCGTGCCCGGACGGGGTGGTGAGCATCCGCGTGCTGTTCAGGCCGTCCGCGTTGGTCGTCGGCGGCGGCCGTTTCGCCGTCCACAGCGCGCCGAGCACGTACGGTTTGCTCACGTCCCCGCCGAGGAACGCGACGAGCACCTGGTCGCCCACGGCCGGCAGCGCCCAGAAGCCGGTGCCGTCGCCGGCCATCGGGCGCACCATCGGCGCCCAGTCGCTGAGCGCGTTGCCCGACATCCCGGGGTACTTCACCTTGACCCGGCCGGTCGGCGGCGCCGGCACCTCGGCCAGCAGCTCGTTGTTCGCCTCCACCTCGCCGAGCACCACGCCGTAGAAGCGTTCGGCCTGGTTCGGTGACGGTTCCTCGTTCAGCTTCTTACGCAGCATGCCGAGCAGGTTGGTGTGCCCGCGGCTGGTGATGGAGAAGTCGGTGCGGTAACCGTTGCCGTCGATGCGGTGGGTGACCTTGCGCAGCCGGTACGTGCCGCTGAACCGCTTGCCGATGCCGGCGATCTCGACGTAGCGGCCGGCCGTCAGGTCCGGGATGCCGATGCAGGAGCCGGATCCCTCGTACATGCCTTCCAGCAGGTTGCGCAGAATGGACAGGCCGAGCTGGGCGGCCTGCACCGGGTTCTCGATCGGCTCCTTGCTGACACCCTTGCGTACGAACGACATCAGTAGCTGCATCGCGGACTGGCCGAGCCGTTCGGTGATGGTCTCCGGGTCCAGGTCGGCGAGCATGGTGACGGTGATCGCCTGCGCGAGCTCCTGGTTGTAGACCTGGATCTCCTGGACCCCGGCCAGACCGGCAGCCGAGATCCGCGGGCTGAAGCTGGACAGGTTCTTGCCCCACTCGAGCACGTGCGCGGCGAGCTGCGGCCGGGGGAAGTGGAAGTGCAGCCGGTCCCATTCGACGTACACGTCGAAGAAGTACCGGTCGGCGCAGGACTTGAGGAACGCCATGTCGTTCTCGGCCTTGGTGCGCTTGCCGATGTACGGCGCCGGGTCGACGATCGGGATCAGCCCGTACTCGGCGGCGATCTCCGCGGCGATGATGCTGTCATTGATCAGCGGCCATTGCGCGGGGCCGGTTTGCGAGTGCCGCATCCGGTACGACTTGTCGTAGCCGGAGACCACCACGGTCGGCGCCTCGTCGGCCGGGAACGACGGCTCGATCGACGCCACCTCACCGAGGAACGCGGGCACCAGCTCATGCCCGTACCCCAAGTGGATCTCCACGGTCTTGCCCAGATCCAGCAGCGCGGAGTCGAGCAGCCGGTTGTCCGGGTTGCGCAGCGTCAACCGGAACGAGCCGGCCAGGTCCAGGTCGGTCTCCACGGTCAGGCTCAGCACCTGCCCGGCCAGGTCGGCGGCCATCGTCACGCCGGAGAGCCGGACCTCGAAACGCGGGGCGTACGGCGGTGTCGTCATCGGACCCGCCCCGGGATGACCAGGGTGGCGCCGACCGCGATGGCCAGCGGGTCGACGATGTTGTTGGCCCGGGCGATCTCCCGCCAGCGGCCCGGGTCGCCGAGGTAGACCCCGGCGATGCCGCTGAGGGTGTCGCCGTCGAGCACGACGTGCACGGCCGCGGACGGGTCCGCCACGGCGCTGACCACCTGGTTGACGACGGCGGAGGCGGTGGGTGAGCCGAGGAACAGGCCGCGCCGGATCTCGAGTTGCACGTCGGCGTACTCCTGCAGGCGTACCGACATGGTGGAGCGCACCGGCGTGCCGTCGCGGTCGAACATGGTGAACCGCTGCCCGGCCTCGGTGAGCACACACCGGAACTGCACCTGGCCGAGGGAGAACAGCAGCACCGGCGGGGCCATCGTGCGCGGCTGCACGTCGAGCAGCGCGACGATCGGCGCGGTGTGGGTGCGCACGTCCTCGCCGGTCTCGTACGTGTCGAAGAACAGCTCCATGGTGAGCACCCGGTTCTTGCCGCGCACGTACTGCACCGGCGAGGCGTTGCGGCCCGGGATGCCGACCTCGGCGAACTGGTTGCCCTGTTCGAATTTGAGCTCCTCCGGGTTGTACATGACCGGGTGGCCCACCCCGGACGCGGTGTCGATCAGGACCGCCTTGGCCAGTTCGGCGCGCGCCAGCTGCGGCGCCAGACGCTGCAACTGGCGCAGTGTGGCCAAACGCCGCCGCGGGATCGGTGCCGTCATGTCAGCCTCCCCGCTCGAAGTCGGTGCGCACCCGGTGCATCAGCTCCTCGATCAGGTCGCGGCGCAGCGCCTCCAGGTCCAGCTGCGGGGCGGGCGCGGCCGCGGCGGTGGCCTCGGTCCGGTCGACGTCGGCGCGCATCACCGGGCCGGCTGCGGGCGCGGTGCCGTTCGGGGTGGACGCCGCGCTGCCGTTGCCTGCCGCAGCGCCGGGTGTGCCGGAGACGAACAGTGCGGCGCTCCCCCGCGCGCTGGACGCCTGCTGCCGCGTCGCCCGCTCGACCTGCAACGCCTCGCGTTCCTCGATCTCGGCGCCACCGGGCGAGGTGTGGTGGGCGGCGGCGGATCCGCCACGGCGCAGCGCCGCGGTGACATGGCTGGCCTCGTGCGCGAGCAGAGCGAATCCCTCGGCAGTGTCCGGCTGCAACTTGCCGGACCGCATCCGTACGTCGGTGCCGCTCGTGACCGCGTCGGCGCGCTGCCCACGAGCCCGGGTGTCCGCGGCAGCGCCGGTGAGCACGCGCATGACCGCCGCGCCCGGCCCGGCGACCGCACCCAGCCGGGCGCGCACGTCCACCGGAAGCACCCGCTCGGTCTCCGCTGCGGCCGGCACAGCCACGGCTTCGTCCGGTGAGGGAGAGGTTTCGCCCGGCGAGGCCGCAGACGCGGCGAACCGGCGCCGGACACCAGGCGGCGGCCGCCCATCAACCTCGTGCCGCTCGAACCGCTCCGCCCAGGACGCGTTCAGCTCAGCGGCCCGCCGCAGCGCCGGGCCCAGCCCCGCAGCCCACGGATACGTGGTCAGGTGCCGGGCCGCCAGTTCCTCGCCGACGGCGCTGAGGCGTTCGCCGAGCGTGGCCGGGCGCGGCACGTCATCGGGATCCCGCATGCCGTTCCCCCTTTCCGGCGTCGCTTCAGTGCGTCTCGAGTTGCGCCGAGATCTCCCGCACCCACCGCACGCGCTGGGCGTGGTCGAGGGCGAGCACCTCGGTGAGGGTCCAGTGCGCGTGCCGGCCGAGGAAGGCTGCCTCCCGGTGAACCCGGTCCAGGGGGTAGCCGGCTATCCCCCCAGCAGGGGGACCTCCACCTCGTGCGGCTCGTGGCAGTGCGGGCACACCACGGCGAGCACCTGCGGGGTGAGCCCGTTGATCCGGTTGTAGAGGTCCTGCAGGTGCGCCAGGTCCTCGGAGAACAGGCCCTCCACCACGCCGGCGTTGACCTCCGGCAGCGAGCCGAGCCGGGTGATCACCCGGGCCAGCAGCAGCACGATCAGGTACGCCGGCCAGTTCTGTACGCGCGGATCGCGCAACGGATAGATCTCGTCCGCCGCCGTCGCCAGCCGCATCGAGCCGCTGCGGTGCAGCGTGCCGCCGGCGTCGACGTACCCCTTCGGCAGTTCGAAGGGCACCTCGGTGACCAGCACGTCCGCGGTCATGCCCGGACGACCCCCTCGTGCGAGAGCACCAGCGTCTCGATGAGGATCTCGTTGCCCTTGGCGTTGAGGCCGGACAGCTCCCACTTCGACGGCCAGGCGCCGGTGACGTTCCAGCGGGCCACCTCGGTGCTGCGGTCCATGTCGTGGACCACCACCGAGACGTTCTGCCGGTCGACGTTGCCGTCGACGATGCGCTGGCGCCAGTCCCACAGCTCGGTGGACGCGGTGGATCCCCACTTGAGGGTGATGTCGCTGTAGGTCGTACGGCCGGGCAGTTTGCGGACGTTGCCCTCACCGCCCTGGCGGTGCTCGATCGACTCGGTCGTCGAGCCCAGGCCGCTGCACTCGGTGAAGCTGCCCTGCGCGATCCCCTCGATCTCGATCAGGAAGTTGAAACTGCGGAACGGATCCACCCGTTCCCCGGTCTGGGGCATGGCGCCTCCCTGCGTCGTGGTGTGCGGCCGGCCGGCGGCTCAGCCCTCGGTGACCCTTGCTCCGCCGTCCCACAGGCCGAGCCGCAGGACGATGTGCTCGGCCGGGCGGGTGACCGCCAGGCCGATCTCGATGTAGACCTCGCCGCGGTCACGGACCGCCTGCGGGTTGATGGACTCGTCGATGGTCACGTAGAACGCTTCCTTGGCGGTGCGCCCGAACAGCCCACCGGACTCCCACACCCGGGTGAGGAACTCGGTGATCGAGCGTTCCAGGCCCTTCCACAGCCGGGTGTTGTTGGGCTGGAACACCGCCCAGCGCAGCCCTTCGACCAGCGAGTCCTCCACGTACGACACCAGCCGCCGGACGTTGACGAAACGCCACGGCACGACCGGGCTGAGCGTGCGCGCGCCCCAGATCAGCGGCGGGCTGCCCGGGAACTGTCGCAGCGCGTTGATGTTCTTGCTGTTCAGCAGGCCCTGTTCGGTGTCGTTGAGCGCCAGGTCCAGGCCTACCGCGCCGCGGACCTGCTCGTTGGCCGGCGCCTTGTGCACGCCCACCGTGCTGTCGCAGCGCGACATCACGCCGGCGATGTGCCCGGACGGCGGCACGGCGAGGGTGGCGCCGTCGGCGCCCAGCGGGTCGGGGATCACGATCCACGGCCAGTACAGGGCGGCGAACCCGTTCTGCGACAGCAGGCCACCGCGCTGGGTCTGCAACGGGCCGTCGGTCTTCAGCGGGTCCTTGTCCTGGATGCCGTCGAGGATCGCGAACCGGTCGTGCAGATCCTCGCAGTGTTTGATCACCTTGGTCTGGCCGGCCGCGTCGACCAGGCCGGGCACGCAGACCAGGCCCACCTCGGGATGGCGGGTCAGCTCCGCGAGCGCGGCGTCCAGCCCGCCCATGTCCTTGATCGGCACGACCTGCAGGAAGGTGCCGCCGTTGTCGAAGAAGCCGCGGACCGCGACCGGCAGGTTGAGGCCGGCCTTGAAACCGCCCAGCCGGTCCCGGTACGCGTTCCAGCTCGAGAACCCGATCGCCTTGCCGAGATCGGCCGCGGGCGGCGGCGTGGTGACGACGCCGATCAGGGCGGCGACGCTGGTGCCGGCCCCGCTGATCGGACCGGCCGGTGTGAACTCTTCCAGATGGACCCCGGGTGCCGCGGTCGCGTAGTCGACCATCGCGTGTTCCGCCTTCCGTCTAGCGGGTGGTCACGGTTGCTGCAACACGACCGTGATTCGCTGATGCGTGGCCGCGTACTCCATCGCGACCTCCTGGGCGGGCCCGCCGGAGCGCTGCACCCGCAGGGTGTACCTACCGAACTCGAGATCCGGCACGGCGAACTCGCCGTCCGCGCCGGCGACGGCCTGGTCGCCGGTCTGCACCACCAGGACGGTGGCTCCGGGCGCCGGCGCCAGGTTGTGGTCGAGCACCCGGCCGGCCAGCTGCGGGTGCTCGGGCGGTGTCCCGGTGACCCGGACGGCCTTCGGCGCCACCTCGTTCACGACCTCGTCGTACGGCTGGGCGGTCAGGGTCACGGTCAGCGGGAACGCCGGCCGTGGCACCACGCCCAGGGCGCTCCAGAACTCGGCCGAGGAGCGGCCCTCCCGGGTCTGCGCCACCGTGGTCGACAGCGGGTACGGCTGCGGCGGGTTGCGCAGCGCACCCCGGTGAAAGGCCTCGCCGATGACCGGGAACCGGCCGAGCCACTGCAGCGTGGAACCGAGCAGCCGGTGCTCAGCCGCCGCTTTGAGCCCGCCGGTCTGGTTCGACCAGGCGGTGACCAGGTACGTGCAGTCGACCCGCAGATACGGCATCCGGGTGGTGAACCCGGTGTCGGTCCGCATCGTCACCGGCCCTTCCTCCCGCAGGGAGCGGTTCTCGGCCACCTCGTGCAGGAACAGGTTGAGGGTGGCCTGGGCCGGTTTGTAGTCGCGGTCCGGGGTGTCGAAGCTGACGTCCGCGTCCCGCACGGTCTGCGGGGCGGCCGCGTCGTCGAGCAGGGCCTTCACGGTGGCGTCGAGGTCGTCGAACATCCGCGCTCACCGCCCGTCGTCCGGGACCGGCTCGGGCGGCACCCGGCCCATCTTCTGGAACTCGCGGCGGATCGCCCGGTGCAGCGCCGCGGCGCCGATCGGCTCGCCCCGGTCAGCGGCCAGGAACGCCGCGTGCAGCGCCGCGTTCTTGATCTCCGCGCCGGTGAGCCGGAAGTCGCGGGCCAGCGCGTCGAAGTCCAGGCCGGTGGCGAGCGGGGCGCCCGCCGGGAAACAGATCCGCCAGATGCCCGCCCGGTGCGTGTCGTCGGGAAACGGGAAGTCCACCACGAACTGCAGGCGCCGGGTCAGCGCCTCGTCGAGGTTCTGCCGCAGGTTGGTGGCCAGGATCGCGATGCCGTCGTACTGCTCCATGCGCTGCAGCAGGTAGGAGGTCTCGATGTTCGCGTACCGGTCGTGGGCGTCGTGCACCTCGGACCGCTTGCCGAACAGCGCGTCGGCCTCGTCGAACATCAGGATGGCGTCGGCCTCGGCCGCCGCGGAGAAGATCCGTTCGAGGTTCTTCTCGGTCTCCCCGATGTACTTGCTCACCACCGACGCCAGGTCGATCGAGTACAGATCCAGGCCCAGCTCGCCGGCGATCACCTCCGCGGCGCTGGTCTTGCCGGTGCCCGGCGGGCCGGTGAACAGCGCGCTGGTGCCCCGCCCGCGCTGCAGCTTGCGGTCGAAGCCCCACGCCGACAGCACGGTGGAACGCAGCCGCACCCGGGCGCACAGGTCGGTCAGCTGCGCGGTCGTCTCAGCCGGCAGCACGAGGTCGTCCCAGGTGCAGACCGGCTCGATGCGGCGGGCCAGCGCGGCCAGCCGGTGCCCGGTCTGGCGCCGTGCGGCGGCGAACACCTGTGCCGCGCTCGGCGCCCGCCCCGGCCCGGCGCTCACCCGCGCCCGGGTCACCGCCTCCGCGATCCGCGCCGGCCCGAACGAGAACCGGTCGGCCAGCGTCGCCGCCAGCCGGTCCGCCGAGCCGGTCCGGGCCCGTCGCAGGTTCCCGGCCCAGGCGGCCCGGCGGGTCTGCGCGTCGGCCTGCCCGAAGGACACCTCGAGGACGGGGAACGCGCCGCCCGATCCGGCCCAGGGCTCGGTGTCCGACATCAGGGTGATCCCGGCGTGCGCGGCCAGGCACTCCCCCAGCGCGGCGCGGCGGCGCGATCCCGGCGGCAACCCTGCCAACCCGTCGACGTACGCCACCGCGCCGTGCAGAGCCGCTTCCCGGAACGCCCGCAACACGGCCCGGGCGCCCTGGTCGTCGGGTTCGGGCAGATGATCGGTACGCATGTGCAGCAGCGGAACGCCGAGTTCACCGGCGAGCGCCTCGGCGGCCGTGTGGCGCCCCGACCCGGCCGGGCCGTGCAAGTGCACCCGCAGCGGCTCGCCGTCTTGTGCGGCCCGTGCCGCCGTCAGCACCGTCGCGCGGACGTTCGGCGGCAACGTCGTGCTCGCCCACCTGCCGGGCGCCGGCCGGCGCAGTGTCGCGTAGGAGGCCACCCGCCGGTCGAACCCGCCGGGCGCCAGCATCAGCTCGGCGATCTGCTCGTCCAGAACGACCACGTGCGACAGCAGCGGCGGCGCCGGCACCCGGTCGTCGGCCACCAGCTGCAGCAGCCGGTGCCGCAGCAGCGGCCGGTCCGGGCCGAACAGGGCGCGACGGCCGATCCGGTCGCGCGCCGACTCGCTGATCAGGTCCAGGATCAGGGCGACCGTGGGCCGCCGCCGGCTGACGTCGTCCTGCAGGTAGCCGTACAGCCGCTCGTAGCGCACGTCCGCCTCGGGACCCAGCGCGACAAGGACAACGTCGAGTTCGGCGTCGCTGAGCCCGGCGGTGTCACGGACCCACGCCCACCCGCGGTGATACGCCACGATCTGCGCCCACGCCGGATCGACGTCGCGGGCGCCGCGCAGCGGTTCGGCGGCGGTGTCGTGCAGCGCGCCGAGCGCGTCCGCCTCGCTGAGGTAGAGCCCCCGGAACGAGTCGTGCCCGGCATCCGCGCCGTAGCGCTGCCGGGCCCCGGCGACCGCGCCGGCGAGCAACGCGTCCAGCCGGCGGAAGGCGAGCCGCCAGTCCGCGACGGCGGGCGAAGTCCCGTTGCGGGAAATGGCGTCGAGTGACATACCTTCCCCTCCCCGCGAACTCTCGCGAACGGAACCAGGAAAGTGACGAAATACGTTCACGGACAACGCTAGGGAGCAACTGATCTGGGTGTCAAGAATCACATTGGCGACAGCGGGCGGGTGACAATTACGATCTTGAATGGGTAGTCTCGGTTGGGTATACCTGCCGGACAGGCGGGTTGCCGACAGAAGCGGGACCAGCGATTTAGGCACATGATAAAGCCCTGGATAATTCGGTACGATGACGCTAAAAGACTGTATTGCGAGCCGAATTGCGACCGCCGATCTGGCATTCCAAGCTATTCGGAATCCATGGCCGGGCTACCGGGCCGCCGCGTTACTCGCCGTCGGTGCCGCGGCCCTGCCCGCAGCACGGCGAAAATTCATCCCGCAGAGGGACCGTGGCCACGATTGCACAGCGCCGCACTCCCCGGCCGGCTTCGGGTCAGGGCGGCGCTCCGTGGTGCCAGTTCCCGTTGCCGCAGTGCAGGACCGGCTGCCCGGCCGCGTTGTGCAACGGCATCACATACAGGTGAGCCGAGGGGTAGGGCGGCACGGTCGAATCGCCCTGCGGCAGGCCGGGGTTCTGGTGCTGCCAGGGGATCGGCCAGGCGTACTGATCGGCGGCCGCGGCGTTGCCCCGGGCGTACCCGATGAACGCGTTGACGTGCCCGTCCAGGTTGCGCGACGCCACGCGTTGCTGGGTGATCCCGAACGTCGAGGTCACCGGCAGGACGAGTTTGCGGCTGATCAGCCGGTAGAGCCGGTCGACGTCGAAGTCCCCGGGGTCGCCGTGCCCGAGCCGGTTCGGATGCCCCCGCTGGACAGCCGAGCGATCCAGCTCCTTGTGCGCGGTCACGGTGAGGAATCTGCCCCGGCGCAGCGACGCGACGATGTAGGCGTTGGCCACGTCGTCGTACTGCTGGTCGGTGTAGCGCGTGCCGGCGCTGCGGGCCGTACTGATGCCGGTGTTCGGGTAAGTGTCGGCCGCCGCGGCCGTGATGGCGCAGCTGGTGGCGCGCGTCAGTTCCACATGGACGAAGCAGGTCCGCTGCGGGATCTCCAGCTTGGTCGCGTCGCCGGCCTGGTCCCAGTCCGCGCCGCGAGCCAGCGACACCGTCCCCACCCACAGGTGGACGCCACCGGTTCTCGACACGCTGGTGCGTTCGCCGGTGTCCGCGGTGTCGTGCAGCACGAAGTAGTTCGCGGTGACCGGACCGGCCGGGTTGGCGCCCAGCACCATGCCCGGAGCGCGGGAGTAGCGCCGCGCCTGATCGGCCGCCGTCAGCGCGCCATGTTGCTGGTCGTAGTGGCGCCGCAGGTGGTCGAGCACCGCCGGCGCGCTGACCCAGGGCGGGATCGGGTGCCCGTCCAGGTTCGTGGCCGGCTCGTTCGGGAAGCGTCGCCGCAACGGGCGATTGGCGGTGAGCCAGCGTTCGCGGGCCTCGGACAACCGGTCCTCCATCATCCGGCGGACACGGGCCGGAGCGAATCGCAGCAGCCGCGTCCACACCAGCACGCTGGCCTCCGGGTCGAGATCGAGTGGCTCGCTGCCCTCCCGTTCCGGTCCGTCGAACGCGTTCTCCGCCACCGCCTCGAAGTCCTCGGCCTCCTGCTCGCCCCCTTCCTCGAGCCCTTCCTCGGGTTCCACTACCGGGGGCGCCTCGTCCTCCCGCCACACCTCAGGTGCCGGCTCGAACTCCGAGGCTGTTCCCGCAGGCGGGCGATACGTCCAATGCCATGCCTCGGTCGCGAGCGGTTCGAAGTCATAGAGGTGCGCGTTGGCCCGCAGCCAGCCGTGGAACCACGACCCTTCATAGACCTTGACCAGGTCTCCCCTGCCTTCGCGGGTGCCCAGGTCGAGTGAGAGCCCGTCCTGGTGGTTGCTGTAGCCCGGCGCGGCGACGAGGCCGGCCATGTGTTGGGCAAGGTATGCGGCGGCCTTGTCACTGTGTTCGCCACCGAAGCGGGGATCGTTGCGGGCCGCCCTGGTCGCGGCGTAGTAGTGCGGGAAGCCGCCGGCGCCCTTGGTCGTCTTGCCCTGCCAGATGTCGAACTGCCGGGCGGCCGACCGGTAGGCGCTGAGCACGCCGATCCGGACCGTGCCGGTCAAGCCGGCGGCCGCGAGCGCGTTCGACGCGGCGGCGAGCATGTCGCGTGCCTTCGCTGCCGCGTCCTTACGCGCCTTCTTACCCGGCACGACGTCGGCGAGCGCCGATGCCGGCAGGGTGTCCACGAAGTCGCCCCGGGAGCGCCGCACATGCAGGGCGTAGACCTTGCGCATGAACGCCATGAGCTCCGGAGTCTGCTGCTGCGGCGGCCCGAACCAGCGCAGCCCCTCCGCGGGGATCGAGGTCCGGCCCGGCCGCCCCGGGCCGGGAGCGGGTGGCGATGCCGGTGGCGGCAGGCCGGCGAGCGCGGGCCGGACGATCTCGTCGCGAACGCGCAGCCACTCCTGGGCGAGGTCGCGCTGGTCGGCTCTGAGCTTCTGCCCGATGAGCTCCGGATGCCGGTACCAGAACACCAGGTTGGTCAGCTGGTTGACGTCCCGCACGCCGGCTCCGGCGGCGACGGCGACAGCCGCCGCCCAGCCGCCCTTGGCCAGCGCGTCGAACGCCCGCCGCGGGAGGGCGAACACCGCCGCCAGCGGGTGGCTGCCCGCGGGAGCCTCCTCATCGCCGGACTCATCGCCGAACTGGCTGTCGACGCCGGTCTCCGGCTCCATCCCCAGTTCGACGGCGAACGGGCTGACCAGATGGTCGGTGGCCGCCATCGCGATCAACCCCGGTTGCCGTTCACGGTGGCCGGCACCGCTTCGGCCGTCCGCACCGCGGACGGCGTGGTGTTTCCGGGCACGGGTACGCGCAGCGGCTGCGCACCGGCCACCGCAACGGTCCCGGTCGGCCGCTCCTTCACCCGCTCGCCGGTCGCCGACTGCCAGTTGTTGATCAGGTTGACCATGTCGGTGGCGAGCTTGGTGCCGGTGCGGAACAGTGTCTCGGCCGACGCCGGGGTGTCGAACAGCCCGGCCTCGATGCCGCGCAGCACCGTCGACATCGGCTCGGCGAGGTCGAACAGCTCCCGGGCCCGCAGCGCCGGTGACATCCCGACCCGCTGGGCGATCGAGGCCAGCCGGTCCCCCGGGCTGCTCGCCTGCGCTTGCAGGTCCTGCACGAGCTGGGTGTCGTCACTGACGGTGAGGTGGAACCAGCTCGCCATCGCCACGTACGCGAATTCCTCCCGGGCCAGCGCGCCACCCCGGCGCCGGTTGCGCAGCATGTCGCGCAGCGCGACCGCGAGCAGCGCGATGAAGCTGGGGTCGGCCGTGTTCGGCCCGCTGTTGTTCCGCTCGTTCTCGACGCCGAGCCAGACCTGCCGCAGGAACTCCGTCCACTTGGGGCGGAAATCCTCGTTGACCGGGCCGGTGTGCGCCTTCCAGTCGGCGAACGGTCCGGGCTGCGCCCACGTCGGGGGCACCGGGTGGGCCAGGTCCATGCCGAACATCCGCCAGTAGGCGTTGCGCCGGTTGGTCCGGTCCGACGGGCGCACCGTGCTGAGCACGCCGTGGATGGCGAACGGCGGTGGCTCCCGGAAGAAGAGTTGTTCGGTCGCGCGTACCCAGGCAATGCTTTCCGGTTTGAGCGTGCCCAGCGTCTCGCCGGTCACCAGCCGGCGCACCACCTCAGTGAAGATCTCCACGATACCGGTGCTCTCGATCAGGTACGCGTAGGCGAGGTGGTGCCACAGCCGGGGCGGACAGTTCAGCGGGTCCGGGCCGGGTTCGCCGGTCCACTCCAGCGGGTCGTCCGTACTCAAGCCGGACGGCTGCAGGAACAGCGACGATGGTTGGGTCGGCAGGTCGAGGGCGTCGAGCACGGTGTCGTCGAGGAACGAGAAAACCGAGTTCGGGTCGCGTCCCGGAATCGGCGGGGTCCGGCGGGCCGTCGCCCACACCTCGTCGAGCCAGTAGCTCAGTTGGGTGGGGTGCACCCGGAACAGCGACCGCGGGCCGCCCACCGGGAACACGGGATAGAGAGTGGCAAGGCTGAAGAACATCGGGACTCCCCCTCTAGTCGATGCCGCCGTCGCCGTTGTCGACCCGGTCCAGGCAGTTGCCGAGCGCAACCGGCACCCCCTGCCCGTCCAGGACGAGGAAAGCGTCGATCCGGTCGTCGTCCGGTATCTCCTTGAGATCCACCTGGACGCCCTCGGACAGGCCGGTCAGCGTCTCGGTGCGGTTGCCGGCCGAACGCAGCCGCGCCGACACACCGCCGTTGAGATCGGTGAAGGTCAGGCCGTCCGCGGTGCGGGTCACCGTCACCCGCTTCAACTGGAAGTTGCGGCGGTCGAGGACCTGGCCGAGGTAGTCGTACGCGAACAGCACCTTGCGGCGTTCGTCGGCCGCCGGGTCGGGCTGCGCGCCGGCCGGAGGCGGGGCGGGCTGCGGCGTGGACGCGCCCTGCCGGGCCAGTTGCTGCACCGAGTCGGTCAGCCGGACGAGCTGGCGCATCAGTTCTTCGGGCGCGATCGCGGCGGTCCCGGTGTCGGCCGCCGATTGCTTCGAGTTGGTCATGGTCATTCCTCCGGTGACGGTCGTGGTCAGGCGGCGGGCTCGAGGACGGCCGGGTTGGCGCCGAGGGCGGCGATCCAGGTCAGCAGGCGGTCGTGGTGCTCGCGGGCACGGCGCGGCTCGGCCACCGCCCGGCTCACCAGATGGGCGAGGATCCGCAGCGGCTCGCGCCGGCGCAGGTAGTCCGAGGTGAGCAGGGACGGGCCGGCCTGCCGGGCCAGTGCGCCGAGTGCCTCCGGGGAGACCCGGCGCGGGTCCAGCACGTCGCCCAGCGCCGCCCCGCGCAGTGCCGCCATCGGCGTACGGGTGCACACGTCGACGATGTCGTCGAGCGCGGCGATGCTGTCCCGGGTGAGGGTGTCGCCGGCGTCGGGCGGGTGGCGTCGCAGCCAGGCGGCGGCCACGCCGTCCCACGGCCCGGCACCGAACCAGCCGCGGCACAGCGCCACGTTGAACAGGACCCGGATCATCGGGTACGGGTGTGGGTCGCCGGGCCGCATCCGGTACACCGTGGCGGTGGGCCCGTCGACGACGTTGGCCAGTGCGGCGACCGGCGCCCAGCCGGCCTGGGCGAAGGCGTGCACGTCGGCGGCCACCTCGCCGGCCCAGCCCTGCCAGGCGGCGGCGAGTGGCGCTGACCGCCGGTTGAGCCGTTCCGCCAGGGCCGCACCCAACTCGGTGTTCCATCCGGTCAGGTGGCCGACCTGGTGCCCGGTCTCGTGCAGCAGGGAGGTCGGGCAGGACAGGTTGTGCCGGGTCAGCTTGATCGCGGCGGCCGGGGACGGGTGCTCCCGGTCCCACAGTCGCACGCCCGCGCGCAGGATCGCCGCGCCGAGACCGGTGTCCAGATAGACCAGCGCCAGCGGGACCTCCCCGCCGACCCGGGTCAGCACCGCGGCGAGGCTGTCGCCGGCGAGGGTGTCGAAGCCGCGCAGCAGCGCCCGCAGCCGCGGGTTGGTCCGGCTGTTCACCGCGTCGCCGTAGAAGTCGAGGATCGTCTCGGCCCGCAGGTAGCGGGTGCGCAGGCGCAGCAGGCCCGCCCGCACCTCGCCGAGATCCCGGCCGGAGCCGAAAGCCTGCTGCAACGCCCGGGCCTCGGCGGCCAGGCCCGCCACCAGCGCCGCCAGGCGGGCCCGGACCTCGCGTTGCAGATACTCCTCCAGGGCTCGCCAGGCCTCCGGGGCGGCCACCGTGTCGAGGTCGGCGAGAGCTTCCACGGCCAGCCGCCAGTGCGCGACCTCGGCGCCGGTCTGCTCCCGTTCGAGCCGGTCAGTCATGGTGCAGCCCGGGGCGCACGGTGAGTGTCGGAGCCGGCGGCGCGGCGGTTCCGATCCCGTCCCGGTCCGGGAAGGTGAACCGGTAGGTGAGGGTCACCCCCGCCGCCGGATCCTTGGCCGCCTGGGTCAGGGTGGTGGCCGCCGCGGGCAGCTGGGCGGACACCCCGGCGACGATGCCGTCGGCGAGCCGGCCCGCCAGCCCGGCAGCGCCCGAGTCCAGCCGCACGCCGTGCCGGGTCAGCAGTTTCGTCAGCCGCTCGGCGAGCCGCTGTTGCGCGGCCGGACCGACCAGGCGGCGTACCAGCGCGACGACCTGCACCATCTCCCCCTTGTCCAGGTGCCCGGCCAGGGTGTGCGCGTCACGCTCGCCGACCCGCAGGTGTACGCCGAGCACCGGCTGCGCCGCCGTGAGGTCCAGCCGCAGCGCGAACAGGCGGTGCCGCCGCAGCGCGCGCCGGCCCACCCGTAGCCGGTAGAACCGCCGTCTGCGCCCGGACCCGGCCAGCCGGGGGTTGCGGGCCAGCGCGGTCGCGGTCGCCGCGCTCAGTTCCTCGAATTCACCGGCCGCCGCCGCGATGTCCGCCAGGTCGCCGACCTCGTACGCCGCCAGGTGCCCGGGGTTCGCCCCGTCCAGCAGCTCGTACACCTCCAACTCGGCGGTGACCGGCCAGGACTGCACGCCCGCGTCCAGCAGCCGGCTCTCCAGGGTGTCCCCGCCGGCCATGGCCACCGAACGGGCGATCGGACGGCTGATGCGCACCGGCAACACCTGGCTGTACTTCTTGAACCGGTAGCAGGGCCGGGTCGCCCGCGGCATCATCACCCAGAACCCGTGCTCGCCCTCGGACTCGCTCTCCACGACCTCGGGGCGCAGCACCGCCGCCGGCAGGTGGCGCGCGGCGGCCTCGGCGAACGCGGCCTGCGTCTCGGCCGCCACCAGCAATTCGTCGCCGAGCTGCTCCGGTGGCAGTGCCAGCACCTCGTGCACGGTGTCCTCCACCGTGGCCACCAGGGCTTCGGCGCCCAGGCCCGGATCCGCGCCGGTCTCCGCCTCGAGCCCGAGCAGGCCCAGCCCGGCACTGGCGATGTGCCGGGAGAGCAGCCGCGCCGCTTCCGGACCCACCATGCCTTTGATCAGCTGGGCGATCCCGTTGCCGAGGATGTTCACGATCTTCTCGCGGCCGACCACGCCCATCGCCAGCCTGATCGCCGGGCGTGCGGCCATCACCGCGGGGAGGAACTGCTCCATCTGGGCGGCCGGCGGCTGGTTCGGCTCGGCGTCGGTGAGCTCGCGGGCCAGCCGGGCGCGGGCCGCGTCCAGGTCGCGCAGCGGGTCACCGCCGGTCTCGCCGGTGTCGGCTGCCTCGGCCAGCAGGTGTTCCAGTGCCGCGTCGTTGGGCGCCAGCACGGCGTCGGCCAACTGCCGGTCGAACTCCGCGGCGAGATCCGGGGCGGACTCCGCCTCGCCCGTGAACCTGGCCGCCAGCCGGGTCGCGATCGGGCGTACCGCCGCGGGCAGTTTGCCGATCGCCTTGTCCAGCACGCGGCGCAGCAATGGCTTGATCAACTGCCGGAGGATGCCGAAGAGCTTGCCCAGCGGCATGATCTTCGCCACCGCCTTGAGGCCTTTGGCGGCCAGGTTACGCACGCCGGAGGCGAGTTTGCGCGCCTTGTTCAGCACGGACTTGAAGAACTGTTCCTGCGCGGCCAGCGGCCCCGCCGGGTCCAGCCCGGCAACCGACTCCAGCTCACCTTCCCGCAGCGAGTCGAGGGTACGGTCGGCGAAGTGCTCCTCCAGGCGCCCGAGCATCCGGCCGGCCTCCGCCGCCACCGACTCCAGCCACTGCCGGGTCTCCTCGGCGGCCATCGCCGGCGCGTCGGACTCCGCCGACCAGGTGGCCGCGCCGCGCAGGTGCCGGCCGGCGGCCTCCTCGCCGAGCGCGCGGACCGCCTCCTCGAACTCGTCGTCGTCCAGCTCGGCGGCGAGCGCGTCGACCGCCTGCCGGTCCAGGTCCTCCCACTCCGCAGTCATCGCCTCCGCGAACGGGGCAACCAACGCGGTGCCCACCGTCACCGGTGGTTCGGCGCCGGCGGTGAACACGCCCGCGGCGAACGGTGAGGCGGACAGGTACTCGGACGTTGTCACTCGAGTCTCCCCCGGATCATCTCGACGAGCTGTGACGGCGACATCCCGCCCACCTCGGTCCGGTGCGCACGCAGCTCCCACAGGGCGGCACGCCGCCCGTCGTCGCCGAGCGCGATGACCTTCAGGTGGCAGGGCCGCAGGATCCGCTCCGCGTCGTCGAGGTCGCAGAGGACCACGTCGGCGGCAGCGGGCCAGATCGCAGCCGCTGCCGGATCGGCCGCGACGTCCACGATCCGCATGTCCGCACACCTTCCGATCAACTGGACGATCACGTCGCGCAGGATCCCCGGCGAGCCGATCACCAGAATCCGGATCTCTCGCACGCCGAACCCGCCTTCCGCACCGGTGCCCGGTGCCGTCCCAGCGAGTCTTTCCGGCGCCGGCGGGTGGTCACCATGCATCGGCGGGGCCATCTGCGGCATGAACCGAACGGTTCACAGCAGCGTCACGGTGAGCCCGCAACCAGCCCGGGACCTCGGTACGCCGGCGCAGGCGCAGCTTCTCCAGAATGTGATGCACGTGGTTCTTCACGGTCGCGACCTCGATGTGCAGGCGGCCGGCGATCTCCTGATTGGTCAGCCCGCGGTCGATCAGCGCGACCACCTCGTGCTCACGGGCGGTCAGCTCCTCGCCCGGGTGCTCCGCACGGCGTCGCCGTCGCCGGCCGAGCGACTGGAGCAGCAGCCCGACGATGTGCGGGGAGTAGAACGCCTCGCCGCGGGCCGCCCGGTGGATCGCTGCCACCAGGTCGTCCAGGCTGCCGTCACGCGGCACGTACCCGGCGAGCCCGGCCTCGGCGCAGGCCACCACCCGGGCCTCGGTGTCCGGCACGCCGAGCCCGATCACCCGTACCCGGGGCGCGCGGTCGGCGAAGGCGCGGGCGATCGATTCCGCCAGGGCCATCGTCATGTCCACCACAGCGACGTCCGGGCCGGCCCGGATGATCCGCTGCACGTCGGCCGGCGCGTCCGCGGCGACGTCGGTCACCGTGATCCCCGCCCGGCCGTGCAGCACGTCGCGGAGCCCTTCGCGGTACAGCCGGATCTCGGCCAGGATGGCGATCGAAACCGTAGTCCCCCGTGCCACCGTCACGCCCCCTCGTGTCTCGGCACCGATATGTCGTTCAGCAGGGCTGCGGTACGCCCCGGATGCTCAGCCCCGATGCGTGGACGTAGGCGCCCGGGCGCGGCTGCGTCAGACGCATCCAGCGGCCGGTCGCGCATGCCACGACGACCCGGTCGCCGGCGTCGAGCCGGCCGACGACCTGCCAGCTGGTGCCGGGGCCGGACCGCAGGTTCCACGTCCCCGGCCGTACCGTGCCGGTGACGCCGGTCTCCGTGGTGCCGCCGTTGAGGTAGCCGAAGCCGACGACCAGCGACCCGATCAGGACCAGCACGGCCGCCACGATCCACAGCAGGGTTCCGGTCCCGCCCGAGGTGTCCGCCTCCTCGTACGGCAGCCCGTGTTGCTGGTGCACGACCCGCAACAGGCTCTGCACCTCCTGGTCACCCGGGTTCGCCCTGGCCAGGAAGAGCAGTTTCGGCGCTGCCTCGGCGTACCGGCCCTGCTCGACCAGCTGTGCCGCATCGCGGCGCAGGCCGGCGTAGATGAGCAACTGCTGGTGATGTTGCTGTTGCATCCGATGCATGTGCCCGTGCATGGCGGAGCGCCGTCAGCCGCTGTGCGCGGCCAGCCAGTCGCCGAGCGCGCGCAGCGGGCCGCTCAGTGACTGCCCGGCCGCGGCGAACGCGCCGGCCGCGCTCAGCAGCCGGGTGAACCGGTCGAGAGCGCCGGCCGCCGTCGCGGTGTCCGGATACCGTTGGTCCAGCGCCGCGTCGGCACGGTCCAGCTCCTGCTGGGCGGCGGCGTCCATGGTTGGCGGCAGGCGCAGCTCGTCCAGGACGTCGCGCAGCTCGGCGATCCGCATGCGAGCGTCGATGTTGACGGTGGCGCCGGGGCTGTTGTTGACCTGGTAGCCGCGTTCGTTGTTGTAGATCGTGTTGGCGTTCTGCTTGCCGATCTCCATGGTGGCCTCCTCTAGCGGCCCATCGGGGGCTGCCACGCCCACGGACTGCGGGCCTGCAAGTCGCGCAGCCCCCGCCGCCGCGACGCGGCGACGATGTGCATGACGATCCCGGCGAGAAGCACGAACTGCCCGACGAACCCGATGGCGAAGCCGACGGCGAACAGCGGCATCGCGTCGAAGAACGGGCCCTGCCCGTTCACCATCTCGCTCGGGTCGACGGGGCCGATCTCGTTCATGAAGCTCAGCAACTGGAGCATGGCGATGATGCAGCCGCCGGCGACCATCAGGAAGCCGACGACGACCAGGTGCCGGGCTTTGGTGCGGGCACTCGCGATGTCCCGCAGGAAGTTATCGCGGGCCTGGACGTACTGGTTGTACTCCCAGTTGATGATCTGCTCCGCGTCCTGCTGTCCGATGTACCGCTGGGGTGGTGGGTCGTACACTTGTCCTCCTTCGTCAGCCCGGGTAGTCGAATTTGACGGTGCCGAGGCCCGCGGTGCGCGAGGTGGCGTACACCTGCCGGCCGTTGATGCGCAGCCGCAGGCTGCTCATTCGGGCCACGTCCGGCCCGTCGCCGTCGCCCAGTTCCAGAGCGAGCGCCGTGATGTCGTGCAGCCGCAGGTCGCCGAAGGTGTCGACGACGCTGAGCCGGCCGAACGGGTGGTCCAGCCGGAACCGCCGCTCCGGGCTGATCCGCAGGAAGACCGGGAAAGCGATGTCTGGGTCCAGGCCGGGCAGGGCGATCAGCGGCGTCAGGTCGAGCTCGACGGTGAGGACGTCCACGACGGCGTGCTGTATGGCCGCGGCCAGCCCGGCAGCCGGGTCGAGGCCGTAGCTGCGCAGGAAGTCGCGGGTGCTCAGCGGGGCCGACGGCGCGGTCCCTCCGATCAGGTCACGCACGCTCTGCGTACGGTGCCGGGCATGCCGGGCCACGATCCGGTCGGCGTACCGGCGGGCGCCTCGCTCGTTGGGGTGCAGGAACGAGGCGATGACCGCGACCTCGATCCGGGCGATCTCGGCGGAGACCCCGGTGCGCGCGGTGGCCGCGGCGGCTCGGTCGCCACCGGAGGCGACGACCTCGGCCAGCCGGTCCCGCAGCGACGCCGGCCCGTCCAGCCGCTCACGGAGCTCGGACAGGCCACGTAACAGCTCAGAGAGGTCGCCGATCGGTGGCCGCGGGGGCACCAGCGCCAGGATGGTGAGCAGTCCCCGAGCGTCGCGCAGGGCGCTCAGGTGCGCGCGGCGCGGGATTCTGGCTTGCCGGTCGGCCAGCGCCGCGTCGCGTACCCCGTCGCTGTCGCCCTCGCCGGGCGGCCGGTAGCCCTCGTGCAGGAAAGCGGTGCCGGTCGCGAACAGCGCGTTCTCCGGGCGAAAGCCCGGATGGACGAAGTAGACGCCGGGCCGGCGGTCGCCGGCTTCGACGCGTTCCGCCACCGCCCGGCGCAGCCAGTACAGCCCGCGAGTGTGTGCGAACGCGGCCCGCCGGATCGCCTCCGTCACGAGAGCGTCGATGTCCTCGGTGCCGAACAGCTCACCGAGCAGCACGAGCGGGAAGAACAGCCGGGAGAAACCGGAGGTGAGGATGTCGTTGAGCCACAGCTGCCAGCCGGGCCGCTCGCTCATGAACCGGAACATGTCCGCCATCCGGCTCCGGTCGGACTTCGCCGAGAACGGCGGGTAGTAGCCGGTCACCGCGATGACCGCGGCCGGGAACTTGTTCCGGGCCTCGGCCAGCACCGCCTTGAGCTCGGTGAAGGCGGCGGCCTCGATGGCCGCGTCGATCTCGTCCAGTGACGGGCCGTCCAGTGGATCCAGGACCGCCTGCAGGCCGACGTCGTTCACACTGCCGTCGATGATCACCAGGTCGGTGGCCGCACCGACGGCAGCGGGCAGATCGGCGATCTGCCGGCCGATGGTCGGGAAGGTGCTCGGCACCTCGGCGAAGATCCGGCGGGCCACGTCCTCGTCACGCCCGGCGAAGAAGTCCAGCGCCTGCCGGTCGGTCCCGAACAGCGCGGGATAGGTGTCGTAGAAGACGTGCCGGTCCCCGGCCGCAACCCGCCGGGTCGTGCCGGATGGCAGCCGCACTGTCAGCCGCGACCGGGAATCCGCGGTGGCCCGCAGCTTCGCCCCGGATCGCGCGAGCATCCGGGTCACCAGCGGGCCGGCATCGAGTTCGTCAGCCAGCCGGCGGGCGGCGAGCAGCGCGAACTTGTCCTCCGTGGCGAGTCCCTGCCCCCACATGGCGGAGTCGCCGAGGACCGCGACCCGCAGTTCCCGCCCGGCCATCGCGCCTCCCTTCCGCCGGCGATGCCGTTCACTCCGGGAGGGCGTGACATCCGACGGCGCAAGTTGTGCCACGCGGTGGCACAGCGCGGCTCAGTGCAGCGTCCAGTGCACCGGTTGCCTCGGATCGGGCTGGTAGACACAGGTGGCGCCGGTCGACACGGTGGCCGCCAGGTAGCCGCCGAGGACCGGTTCGACGGCGCTGATCTCACCGATGGCACGTTTGATCGCCTTCTGTACCGCCGTGCGGGCGCGCTCCCCTGGGTCCGGGAACCGCCGGTCGCGCCCGCTTCGGCCGGTGACCTGGCGCAATTCGTCCAGTAGGGCGTCGAGCTCGGTGCGGAACCGGCGTACCGCGGCCGGGTCGGCGGCGTCCTCGGCCGCTTCGATGCGGCCGGTCAGCTCGGTCACCCGCCGCCGGTAGGCGGCCCGCGCCCGCTCGTCGAGGATCGGCTGCCCGCCGGGCGTGGCCAGCGCGCCGGCCGCCGGGCCACCGGCCAGCTGCAACGCCGAGATGGGCCGGCCGGGATTGGTCAACAGCTGCGCCAGATAGCGGGCGCCGAGCCGATCCGGTACGGCCGCCTGATGGTCCCCCATGGTCAGCAGCCACTGGCGGTGCCGCCGCACGATACTCGCCTGCGGGTGGGCGATGGCGCGCAGCCGTTTGCGCCAGTCGGCCGACCGGGCGGTCAGGCCCATGTCGTCGGCGCGCTGCGCGGCGTCGGCGAGCAGCTGGCCGGCCCGTTCGGCATCGCCTGCCAGGCCCCGGCACAACAGCGCCCCGGCAAGGTCGGCGAGGGTCACCGCCAGCATCGGGCGGTTGCCCAGCAGGACGTTGGCCTCGACCGCCCGCTCCAGGTGGGCGACGGCGTGGCCGGTGTCGCCCGCGGCCGCCGCGGCCAAGCCGAGCGCCCGTTCGGTGGAGCCGAAACAGGTGGTGGCCAGGGACGGCATGATCGGCAGATCGGCGTACGGCAGGAGCAGGTCGTACGCCTGGCGGGCCAGGTCCGCCTCTCCCAGCTCGTGCGCGGTCTGCACGATCGCCAGCATGCCGGCCAGCCAGGTGCTCGACTGCGGCAGCGCGGCGAGCCCCGGCCGGGTCACCCGGCGCAGGATGGCCCGGGCCCGATCCGGTGAGCCGTGGCGCGCGGCGATGCCCGCCATGGTGGCCTGGAAGCCGAACTCGGCCGGGTTCAACGTCGGCGAATCGGCGATCTGCGCGATCGTCTCCAGCAGCTCGGCGTCACGGCCCTGCAGCCAGCGGATCGTCAGCAGGTGCGCGCCGAGGTAGCCGAGCGCGTCCGCGTCGCCGACCTCGGTACCGAGCTGAAAGCAGGCAAGCGCCGCTGCCTCGGCCTCGTCCAGCCGCCCGGCCCGGATCAGCAGCATCACCTCCATCGCCTCGGCGACGTAGCGCACACTGCGACATCCCAGCACCTCGGTGCGCGCCCGCAGCTCGGCCAGCGACCGGACCGCCTCCGCATCGCCCAGGTGGAACAGGTCCACGGTGCGCCAGCACAGACCTACCAAGGTCAGCATTCCCTCGCCGGACGACGCCGCCACGGTGATCAGCTCATCGGCCACCGGCAGCCGGGCGTGCGTGTGCTCGGGGGTCAGCAACGCGTGATGGTAGAGCGACAGGGCCTCGGCCAAGGCCGGCCCGTCGCCCAGCCCGCGGGCCTGCTCGACGGCGGTGAGCACCGGGCCGAGCGGCCCGCCCCGGTACACCCGCTCGGCGGCCAGCCGGGCAGCCAGCCGCCCACGCAGCACCCCGTGGTCGGCCGGCAGCCGTTGCAGGGCCCGTCGCTGCAGACCGGCGACGCGTTCCCAGTCCGTCCGGGTCCGGTGCTCGTTGACCCACACCCCGCCCAGACCGAGCGCCGCCCGGGCCAGCGCGCTCGGGTCGTCCTCCGCCTCGGCCTGGCCGGCGGCCCGCTCGAACACCTGCCGGGCCTCGGTGAGCCGGCCGCACCGCAGAATCGCCTCGGCCCACTCGACCAGCAGAGTGCCGGGCGGATCCGGCAGGGCGGCCCGCTCGTGCACGGTCACCGCATCACCGAGCATCGCCGCCGCCTGCTCGTAGCCGAATCCGCGCACCATCGAACGGGCGGCGATACGGCACGCTTCGACCGCCGTACCGGCCCGCTGCGCCGAGAGCGAGGCCGACCG
This sequence comes from Actinoplanes sp. NBC_00393, assembly GCF_036053395.1. NCBI lineage: Bacteria > Bacillati > Actinomycetota > Actinomycetes > Micromonosporales > Micromonosporaceae > Actinoplanes > Actinoplanes sp. NBC_00393. The sequence goes on from NZ_CP107942.1 coordinate 3,757,329, forward strand.
GACCGCGTGGTACGCCCGGCGCGCCAGCCGCTGCGCGCTCACCGCACCGGCCGCAACGAACAGGTCCGCCGCGCGGGCATGCAACTCGGTACGCCGAGCCAGCCCGATCCCGCCGACCAGCACTTCCCGGACCAGGTCATGGCCGACCGTGACTTGCTCGTCGCCGTCGACCGTGGCCAGGCCCGCGGACACCGCCTCGGCGACCGCCGCCTGAACCTGATCGGCCGGCCGGTGGCACACCTCGGCCACATCGCGGATGCCGGCCGGCGTACCCAGCAGGGCGATCACCTCGAGCACGTCGCGGGTGGCCGGGGTGAGCCGCTCCAGTGAGACAGCGATGACCACGCGCAGCCCACCCGGGCGCAGCGTCCCGCGTGGACCGGTCCGGCCCGCGGCGAGCAGGCGATGCAGGTGCAGCGGGTGCCCGTCGGTCACCCGGAACAGCGCGCGCAACAGGTCATGGTCGGTCACCGGTTCGCCGTGCGCCCGCAGGAAGGCCTCCGTCTCGGCCAGGTCGAACCGGTCCAGCGGCACGACCGTCGCCTCCCGGTCGACTTCCCAGAGCGCGTTCAGCGGCCCGTCGACCTCGGTACGGCAGGCGAGCACGAGCAGCAGCGGGAGCTGGGCCAGCGCGCGGGCCACGAATCGGGTGAGCAGGACGGCGCCGGGGTCCGCGGCGTGCACATCGTCGATGACGACCACCGCCGGCGACCGGGCACACACGGCCGCCAGATGCTCGGTGACCGCAGCGAACCGGGCGAACCGTTCCGGTTCCACGATCGCACCGCCGGCGTCACCGTCGAACAGCGGTCCAGCCTCCCGGTCGCCGAGCTCGGTGAGGATCGACTGCCACGGCCAGAGCGGCGGCGCGCCGCCGTCGGACCAGCACGATCCCCACGCCACCGCCAGCCCACCCCGGCGGGCCCGGAACACGACCTGCCGGCAGAAGCTCGTCTTGCCGACGCCGGACTCGCCGCTGACCAGGACCAGGCCGCCCTCGCCGTGACGCGCGGCGGCCACCGTGTCCTGGACCAGATCCAGCTCGCGTCCCCGGCCCACGAAGTGGCCGAGAAGCGCCGAATCCCCCGGCATCCTGAGAGTCTGCCAGCCCCGCGACCGTTCGACTGTCATCTACGTGACCCGAGGCTGTGCCACGGGGCGACACAACGATGTCACGCCTTCACTGCGTCGGTCGGAGCACGGTGAAAGGAGCCGCAGCATGGTCAGCCTTCAGGTCGAACGCAGCGTCGACGGCACCGCCCAGCGCGTCGGCGACACCGAGGGCGGCGTCAGCGCGCTGTCCCTGGCCACCGCCACGATCGAGGTGGCCGGCGATGTCGTCATCAGCCGCCGCGGCGACGGCGCGGTCCTGCTGACCCTCGGCACCGAACGACGCTGGGTGCTCCGTCAGCTCGGCACCGGCCCGGGCACCGCGCTGGAACTGGCCAGCATCGGCGGCGCCGCGGAAGGTCAGCCGATCGCCAACAAGAATCTGATCATCAACACGAGTGGGAAGGTGGGCATCGGCACCACCACCCCGCAGGCCACCCTGGACGTCAACGGCAGCATCCGGGTCGCCGACGACGTGGTGCTGGCCGGTGCCGACTGTGCGGAGGAGTTCGACCTGGCACCGGAGACCTGCGCCGAGCCCGGAACCGTCCTGGTCATCGGCGCCCAACGACGGCTGCACGCGTGCACCGAGCCCTACGACCGCCGGGTGGCCGGCATCGTCTCCGGTGCCCACGACCGCCCGGGCATCGTCCTCGGCCGTCGCCCCGCACCGACCGGCATCCGGCGCGTCCCGATCGCCCTGAACGGCACCGTCTGGTGCTGGGCCGACGCCGCCGACGACCCGATTCGCGTCGGCGACCTGCTCACCACGGGCACGCGCCCGGGCCACGCCATGCGCGCGGCCGACAGCACCCGCGCCTTCGGCGCGATCGTCGGGAAGGCCCTGGCCGACCTGAGCACCGGCACCGGCCGAATCCCGGTGCTGGCCACCCTCCAGTGACGACGGCCTCGCCCCGGAGGCGGGTGGGCTGACGCCGTTCTCGCTGCTCAACCGTGTCTGGACGCCTACACACCCGTGGACGCGCCGCGGGGCGTGTGCTCGGATTGGCGGATGCGCTTCGACCTCGACACGAAGGCCTCGCCCGAGCAGGTGCGCCGCGCCCTCACGGACTTCAGCGAGCGCAGGCCGCAGATCTGGAACCGCACCCTCGACGCGAAGAAGTACGAGTTGCGCGAGCAGGGCGACACCTGGGCGGTCGCCCGGGAGAGCACTCCCGGGTCACCCTTCTGGGTGGTCGCCCGCTACGACTGGTCCGAGCCCGCCGTGATCCGCTGGACGATCGTGGAGAGCAGCTACGGCGGAGGCGGCGACGGATTCGTACGGATCATGCCGCGAGACGACGGTGGCAGCCGGCTTCACGTCGAGTGGACCAGCACCGGGGCTCGCCCCTCGCAGCGGCCGATGCTGTTCCTGCTGCATCTGCCCCCGATGGGCCGGCTGATCTCCCGGATGTGGGCCGCGGCCCTGGACCGCTTCGCCCAGCAGAGCCCGGGCTGACCCGCAGCAAGCCAGGATGCAGGAATCGCTCTGCTGCCGACTCCTACTTCGGCGGCGTCTCGTCGGTGATCTTCTGCTCCAGGACGACGCTCCAACCGAGCAGGCTTCCCGGCTCGCGCCTGGCGGTCCTGCCTTCCGAGCGAAGCACCCGGGTCTCCTCACCGAGCGCGCGCCCGCTCGCGACGTCGATCATGAAACGGCGTTCGATCGTGCCGCCCTGCGTGGGATACGCGAAACCTTGGCCCGGGCGGCCCCGCTGGTCGGTCACGTCGCCCAGCGAGCGCACGCCGGGCAGCGTGGCGATCAGGCGGAAGGCGGCCGACCGCACCGCACCGCTGACCGGGATCTCGGTGATCAGGCCGGACGCGACGGTCAGCAGCCACTCGTCGCGGTCGACGGGCAGGTCACCGCCGCCGCCGTCGAACTGCTGCAGCAGTTCGGCGCGAAGCGCGGCCGGATCCACCGGCAGCTTCTCGAGGTCGCGTACCGAGACGTTCCTGACCCCGATCGCGTAGAGGTCCGCGGGCTCTGACGGCCCGCTGCGCCGCGGCCCGGCGGCGATGCTGACCGGAGAGCCGGGGCCGAGTTCGCCGTTCGGCAGCGGCTTGCCGACCATCACCTGCTTCGGTGATCCCGCGGCACGCCAGGCAGCGGCATCGGCGGGCGTGGTCGGCGTCATGCCGAGATCCTGGAAGACCAGCCAGTTGCGTTGCTTCCCGGAACGGGACAACCAGCTCTCGTACGACGACTTCTGCGTCATCTCGTAGGCCGAGGCACCGGATCCGACGGTGATCACCGATGCGCTCTCGGTCCGGACGACGAGGTACTTCCCGGTGCCGGAAGTCTCCCGGCTGCTGCGCTCGGCGGCCGCCAGCAGGATCTGCGAAGCGGTCAGCGGCCTCGCCACCTCGGCGGCGTCTGGCACCGGCGCCGGGTCGCCCGGCTTGATCGCGACAAGAGTGAGCACAGCGACTCCGGCGACCGCTGCGGCCGCGAGTGCTCCGGCGGGGATCAGCGTGGCGGCCCGCAGGCGCCGGGAACGGCGTACGGGAGCGGGCCGGCCGGTCAGGGCGAAGGGCAGGGGCGGCGTCGACGGCGCGTCCAGCTGCGCCGGTCGCGCGTCCGCGAGGGCCTTCAGGACGTCGGGGGGATTCTTCATCGGCTGGGCTCCTTGGTGACGATCGTGGTGGGTTCGCCGGCGGCCTCGACGGCGCGGGCGAGGCGGTTGCGCGCGCGATGCAGGCGTACGAGAAACGCCGGGGTGGAACAGTTCACGACCTGCGCCGCCGCACGGGGCGCGAGCCCGTCCCAGGCGGTCAGGGTCAGGACTTCCCGGTCGTTCTCGGACAGCCCGGCCAGGGCGGTCAGGACCGCCGCCCGTTCGGCGACGCCGTCGGCGACGTCGGGTGTGTCGGCTGCCCACGTCAGCATCTCGGCGGCGATGGCACGCTGGCGTTCCTCGTCGCGGTAGCGCTCGCGGATCACGTTGCGGGCGACACCGAGCAGCCACGGCAGTGCGACTGCGGCGGGCATCTGCGCGAAGCGCCGCCACGCGACGAGGAACGTCTCGGCCACCACCTCGTCGGCGAGTGACCGGCCGGCGCGGGCGACGGCGTAGGCGTACACGCGCCGGTGGTTGTCGGCGTACAGCGCGGTGAACTCCTGCGCGATCTCAGGGTCTGCCACTGATGGGCCGTCCTTTGTGAAGGGGTGCTGTCACCAGGGAGTGCGCGCAGAAGCCGATTTCTTACAGGCGAGTCTTGACCGCCTCGTCTATATACTGAGTATATTACTGAGTATGAGCATCCGGCATGCACTGTTGGCCCTGCTCAGCGAGGGCCCGAAGTATGGTCTGCAGCTGCGGCAGGAGTTCGAGGCCAGGACCGGAGAGGTGTGGCCGCTCAACGTCGGCCAGGTCTACACCACCCTGCAGCGCCTCGAGCGCGACGGTCTCGTCGCGTCGCAGGACACCGGCGGCGGCGCGAAGGCACAGAACGCCTTCACGATCACACCGGCCGGCGCCGACGAGCTGACGGCATGGCTGCGCACCCCTGCGGAGGTGGTGCCACCACCACGCGACGAGCTGGTGATGAAGGTGCTCGTGGCGATGCGGGTCCCCGGTGTCGACCTGCCCGGGCTGCTCCAGGTGCACCGGCGCCACCTCGTCCAGGCGATGCAGGAATACACCCGGCTCAAGAGCGAGGTCGCCGAGGGCGAGGTGGAGCTGGCGCTCGTCGTGGACGCGGAGCTGTTCCGGATCGAGGCGATGGTCCGCTGGCTCGACGCCGCGGACGCCCGCCTCCAGCGCCTTCCGGTTCGCAGCGCGCCGTCAGCGCCGCGCATCGCCCGCAAGATCGCGGGGGTACGGCGATGACCGCCGCCCTGAAATTGCGCCAGGTGTCCAAGACCTACGGATCGGGCCCCACCGAGGTGCGCGCGCTGCGCGAGGTCGACCTGTCCGTGCGCAGCGGCGAGCTGGTGGCGGTGATGGGCCCCAGCGGCTCGGGCAAGAGCACACTGCTCACCATCGCCGGCACGCTGGAGGAGCCGACGAGCGGCGACGTCGTCATCGCCGGCCAGGAGGTGGCACGACTGTCCCGCAACGACCGCGCACGGCTGCGGCGCCGCTCGATCGGGTACGTCTTTCAGGACTTCAACCTGCTGGCCGGGCTGACCGCCGTTGAGAACGTGGCGCTGCCCCTGGAGCTGGACGGCGTGAAGGTCAAAACCGCGCGAGCCGCCGCGATGGACGTGCTCGCCAAGCTGGACCTCGCCGACCGGGCCGACCACGACCCGGACGAGCTGTCCGGCGGCGAACGCCAGCGGGTGGCGATCGCACGGGCCGTCGTCGGGCACCGGCAGCTGCTGCTGGCCGACGAACCCACCGGCGCGCTGGACTCGCTGGCCGGCGAGACGGTGATGCGCCTGCTGCGCCGGGCCGGCCAGGACGGCGTGGCCTGCGTCATCGTGACCCACGACGCCCAGATGGCGTCCTGGGCGGACCGCGTCGTGTTCCTGCGCGACGGCCGGCTGGTCGACCAGACGGCGCCGGGTCCCGGCCCGGAGTCCATCCTGGCGCCCGGATCAACCCCATGAGCCGCACCGGCGGGCTGCCGGCCCGGCGCGCGGTGATCCGCTGGGCGTGGCGGCTGTTCCGCCGCGAGTGGCGTCAACAGGCCGCCGTGCTGACACTGCTGACAGTCGCCGTCACCGCGGCTGTCGTGGGCGTGTCGGCCGGCTACCACGCGGCGCCCCCCGCCACCGCCGCCTTCGGCGCCGCCGGTCAGTCGTTCACCTGGTACGCCGACGGTGAGCAGCCGCTGGAGTCCCGCCTGGCGCAGGCGCGCGAGTGGTTCGGCACGATCGACGTGATCGGCCACTCGCGGCTGCCGGTCCCGGGTTCGGCGGCTGTGGTCGAGCTGCGGGCGCAGGATCCGCACGGACTGTACGGCGCGCCGATGCTGCGGCTGCTCAGCGGCCGTTACCCGAGCGGGCCCGGCGAGGCGGCGGTCACCGACCAGGCGGCAACAGCCCTGCGGGTACGCGCCGGCAGCGCGCTCAATCTCGACGGGCGCACGTGGACCGTCGTCGGCCTGATCGAGAACCCCGGCGACCTCAGCGCCGAGTTCGTCCTGGTGCCGGCGCAGTCCGAAGCGCCGGAGTCGGTCACCGTGCTCACCGAAGCCGACCCGGCCTCCTTCGCCCGGTATCGCGCGAAGCACGACCCGCCGGTGTCCGCGCTGCGCCCGGCGCACCAGTGGGTCGAGGCGGCCGCCGGTGTGTTCAGCGTCTTCGCGGTGAGCATGCTGCTCGTCTGCCTGATCGCGGCGGCCGGGTTCGCCGTCGTCGCGCACCGCCGGCAGCGCCAGCTCGGCCTGCTCGCCGCGGTCGGGGCGACGCCACGGCACCTTCGTCTCGTGCTGCTCGCGCACGGCGCCGCGGTCGGTGCCGCGGCGTCGGCGATCGGCACCCTCGCGGGTGTCCTGATCTGGTTCGCCGTGACTGCACGCTTCGAGACCGCGGCCGGGCACCGCGTCGAACGGCTGGACCTGCCGTGGTGGCAGCTCGCCGCCGTCGTGCTGCTGACCGTCCTGGCCGCGACCGCGGCAGCCTGGCGGCCGGCTCGCGCCGCGTCACGCGTACCGATCACGCTTGCTCTTTCGCTGCGCCCGCCGCGACCCAAGCGGGTGCGCCGGTCGGCTGCGGCCGCCGCCGTGCTCGTGGTGTTCGGGATCGTGGCGTTGCGGCTCGCGCAGCGCAACCTCGCGGCGGATCGCGACGTGCTGGAGCTCGCCGACGTGGTGTTGATCGTCGGTGGCACGCTGGCGGTCGGGGTCGCCCTGCTGTTCGCCGCCCCACTGGCGATCCGGCTGCTGGCCACCGCCGCGGTTCGGCTACCGGTGGCTCCCCGGCTGGCGTTGCGCGATCTGGCCCGCCACCAGGCACGATCGAGTGCCGCGCTGGCCGCCATCAGTGTGGCGCTCGCCGTCCCGGCCGCGATCGTGATCGCGGCGAGCGTCCTGGAGCAGGCCGCCGCCGGGGACGGCCGCGACGGGCTACTGGCATTGCGCACGATCGCAACGACGGGTGGGGCAGTCCTCGCGCTCGTGATCCTCGCCACGACCGTCGGGCTGATCCGGGCCGAAGCGGCACCCGACCTGCGCACGCTGGCCGCGACGGGCGCGACCGGCGGCATCCGGCGCACGCTCACCTCGGCGACGGCCGGCGGGCTCGCGCTGCTCGGCGCGATCCTGGGCATCGCCGCCGCGTACACCGTGATCCTGGCCGGCTCCTCCCGCAGCCAGCTCGGCGAGCTGGCGCGCGTGCCGGTCGTGGAGCTGCTCGTGATCGCCGCCGGGGTTCCGCTGGTCGCCGCGGCGCTCGGCTGGCTGCTGGCCGGCCGGGAGCCGCGATCACTGGTGCGGGTCCGGCTGGAGTAAACCCGGCAGAGCCGCGATCACTGGTGCGGGTCCGCGGGAGCAAAACCCGGCCGGAGCCGCGATCGCCGGTGCGGGTCCCGCTGGGATGAAACCTCTGACCGGCACGCCGATCGGGTGAAGTCGGCCCGTTCGTGTGCCAGAACGGTGACGGTTGTGAGGATGCACGATTTGATGCACGTGCAGACGGGTACGGCGATGGCGAGTCATCATGGCTCGAGGGGGATTCATGACACAGGCATTCTCCGACAATCGCGGCGGCCCGACCGCCTTACGCATGCGTGTGGGGGCACGCCTGCGCCGGTACCGTCTGGCCCGGCAGGTCTCCCGCGAGGACGCCGGCTGGCACATCCGCGCCTCCGAATCCAAGATCAGCCGGATGGAGCTGGGCCGGGTCCCCTTCAAGGAGCGTGATGTCACCGACCTGCTCGCCTTCTACGGCGTGGACGGCGACGAGCGGCAGAGCTTGCTGACGCTGGTCCGGGAGGCGAACACGCCCGCCTGGTGGCAGCCGTTGTCCGATGTCGTGCCGCCCTGGTTCACGTCGTATCTCGGGCTGGAGCAGGCCGCCTCGATGATCCGCACCTACGACCTGCACTTCGTCCCGGCCCTGCTGCAGACGCCGGACTACACCCGGGCGTTGCTGGAGCTGTCGTGCGCCTGCTCCGAGGAGGAGCTCGACCGGCGGGTCTCGCTGCGCCAGGCGCGGCAGCGGGTGCTGCGCGGCGCCAGCCCGGCGGTGCTGTGGGCGGCGGTGGACGAGGCGGCCCTGCGCCGCCAGCTCGGCGGCCCGGAGGTCATGCGCCGGCAGCTGGAGGTGCTGGCCGAGGCCAGCCGGGTCCCCAACATCCGGTTGCACATCGGCTCGTTCCGGGCGGACGCGCTGGCCACGGCCGCTCTGCCGTTCACCATTCTGCGTTTCGCCGAGCCGGAGCTGCCGGACATGGTCTATCTGGAGCAGCCGACCGGCGCGACCTATGTCGACCGGCCACTCGACGTGGAGCACTACACCCTGGCCATCGACCGGGCCTGCGCCGGCGCCGCGCCGCCGAACCGCGCCGCCTCGGTCATCGCGGGCATGCTGGGCCCGCACCGCGCCGCGGCTTAGCCGTACCGGCTCGTCTGATCGGCGGAGCCGGCCATCCGATCTTCCATATCTCCGTTCGCTGTGCATATGCACGTGCAGGAGCACTTGATTCTGCGAGTGCAGGAGCACAACCTTGGACGCGACGAACAAACTGGACGATGGGATACGGCCATGGACAGAAACCGCGGTCCTGAGCGGCCGGCGAGTCAGTTCGACGAGGACGACTACTGCTTCGGCAGCGGGCCGCTGCGGTTACGCGTCGAACGTGTCCACTGGGACAGCCCGGTGGAGTATCGCGGGGACCTCTGGTACGAGGTCGACGGCATGGAGGTCAGTTCCCTCGGCCACCAGGTGGGCCGCCGCCGCGTCATGATCAGGGCGCGGTGCCTGACGTCGCTGCCGTCCAATCGCCGGCAGTGACAGTGCTCAGGGACGGGCCGTCAGGATCTCGCCGACCGCGGTGGCCAGCGCCTCGTCGAGGTCGAGGGCCTGCAGGACGGACAGGCGCACCGGCAGCGAGTGCCCGGACGTGGCGGCCTCGTACACGCGGGTCTTGGTCAGGTACTCGATCTGCGCCCGGTTCAACAGGGTGAACAGCCGTTCCGCGACGTCGTTGCGGCGCAGCCTCGGACGAGCGCCGAGAGCGATCGTCAAGGCGGCCGTGGTGGGCACCCGCTCGACAGTGATGCGGGTCCGGGTTCCCTCGCGACGGACGTCCGCCGGCACGGGCACGTCGTCGACGGTGGCCACCGGCTCATCGGTGCCCGCGAACGCCGGCAGGGTCAGCGTCCAGGTGCGCACGGCCGGTACGGCGTCCACCGCGCCGCGCGCCGGCCCGGCCACCAGCGTTCCGGGCTCCTGCTCGTAGCGGAGGAGCGTACGGGCGACCGCGTCGCCGTCCTCGATCAGCTCGAACTCGCCGTCAGCGCCGACCACCACGAGCACCTCGACGCGCTCCGGGTTGCCGAGGTCGTTGGCCGGCACGGCGTCACCGTCGAGCGCGACGATCGCCCCGGCAGCGGCCAGGACGGGAATGGTGGCGAGGTCGCGGTGCAGGTAGATCGTGCGGCCACCGTCGTACACCAGGTCGGTGAACACGTCGACCCAGACGCCGTCGGGCAGCCAGGCCCTGACCCGGCCCAGGCCGGTCCGCCGGTCGGCCGGTTCGGTGATCGGCGCGACCAGCAGCTCGGTGCCGAACTGGTACTGGTGGGGAACCTGGTAGGCCTCGTCGGCGCCGGGTGCGCGGTAGTACATGGGCAGCACCAGCGGAAGGCCGTCCGCGGCAGCCCGGTGGTTCATGGTGTGCAGGTACGGCACGAGCCGGTGCCGCAGCCGCAGGAACGCCGTCATCACCTCGGCGACGTGTGACGGGAACGCCCACGGCTCCTTGGTCAGGAACGGGTTCTTCGCCGAGTGCAGCCGCATGATCGGCGAGAACGTTCCGAACTGCACCCAACGGGTGGCCAGCTCGTCGTCGCGTACCCCGAAGAAGTGCCCGCCGATGTCGTGACTCCACCAGCCGTACCCGATGTTGGCCGCGGTGGCGGTGAAGTGCGGCTGGAAGGCCAGCGAGGCCCAGGAGACGACGGTGTCGCCGGAGAAGCCCACCGGGTAGCGGTGGCTGCCCGGCCCGGCGTACCGGGAGAAGGTGAGCGCGCGCCGCCCGTCACGCCCGTTGTCCAGGTAGTGGAAGTGGTTGAGCATCCAGAGCGGATCGATGCCGGCGACCCGCGAGTGCGGCCCGGACTGCCAGTCCAGCCACCAGAAGTCGACGCCGTCAGCCTCCAGGCCGCGGTGCAGCACGTCGAAGTAGGCGGCCAGGAACCGCCGGTCGGTGACGTCGAACGCGATCGGCTCCCCCCGCGAGGGGTCGCGGTCGAGGGCGGCGGCCATCGCCGGGTACGCCTGCTCGTGCGCGCGGATCCCGTCGGCCGGATGCACGTTCAGCGTGACGCGCAGGCCGGCGTCGTGCAGCCGGCCCAGGAATTTCGCCGGCTGCGGGAACAGCTCCCGGTTCCAGGTGTAGCCGGTCCAGCCGCTGCCGTGCGCCGGGTCGACGTCGACCAGGTGCCAGTCCATGTCCAGGACGGCGACCGAGAACGGGATCCCGGCGTCGCGGAACCGGGCCATCAGCGCCAGGTACGACTCCGCGGTGTACCGGTGGTGCCGGCTCCACCAGTTGCCCAGCGCGTAGCGGGGCAGCACCGGCACCGGCCCGGACACGGCGTAGAAGGCCTGCAGCGCGGCGGTGTAGTCGTGGCCGTAGGCGAACACGTACAGGTCGGTGCGGCCGATGTTGTCCGCGGCGACCCAGCCGTCGGCGCCGAACAGCAGCGACTGCGAGTCGTCGAGCACGGCGTATCCGCTGCGCGAGACGACGCCCGGCTCCAGCGGAATCGCGCCGTCGGCGTCGTCCAAGGTTCGCGCGGTGCCGCCGAGGGTCGGCGCGGGCTGCCCGTACCGCCACACCGAGTGGTAGGCGGTGACGCCGCCGCGCACGGCCACGCTCAGCCCGCTGGTGGTGAACGGGCCACGGTCGTACGTCAGATGCATGCGTGCCGTGACGATCTCCAGGTGGCCACCGCTCTCCGTGACCCGGAAGTCCGGGACCGGCAGGCGCCGGTTGACGGCGAAGGTCGACGCGCGGTCCTCGAAGACGCCGTCCTCGGCGTACTCCAGGCGCAGCAGACCGTCGGTGAGCACGGTGATGCGGTAGCGGTCGCCGCTGACCACGGCCGCCGCGTCAGCGACCGGCTGCGACGGCACCGGGTACGGAAACTGTGCGGAACCCATCAGCTCTTGACCGATCCGGCGGTGAGCCCGCCAACGATGTAGCGCTGCAGAAACAGGAACAGCAGGACCACCGGCAGGGCGGTCATCAGGGCGCCGGCCGCGAAGACACCGAGGTTGTTCGACCGGTCCGACTCGATGATGCCGTACAGGCCGACCGCGAGGGTCTTTCGCTGGGTATCGGTGAGAAAGATCGAGGCGAGCAGGAACTCGCCGAGCGTGCCGACGAAGGCGAGCAGCCCGGTGACGGCCAGGATCGGCCGGGCCAGCGGCAGGATGATGCGCACGAAGACGGTGCCGTGGCCGGCGCCGTCCATGATCGCTGCCTCGTCCAGCTCCCGCGGCACGGTGTCGAAGTAGCCCTTGAGCAGCCAGACCTGGGCCAGCGCCCCACCCATCAGCACCAGGCTGTATCCCGCGATCGTGTTGAGCCCCAGCGCCGGGATCGCCTCCCCCATCGCGGTGAACATGGTGAACAGGGCGACCGCGGCGAGGAACTGCGGGAACATCTGGATCAGCAGCAGGCTGAGCTGGCCGCCACGGCGGCCACGGAAACGGAAGCGGGAGAAGGCGTACGCCGAGAGCGCACTACAGAAGATCTGTACGCCGGTGACCGCCACACACACCAGCACGGTGTTGAGCGACCACCGCAGGAACGGCCGCGACGGGTCGTCGAACAGCGCCCGGAAGTGCACCAGGCTGAACTCGGTCGGAACGACACTGGTCGAGACGACGGTGCCCAGCGGGTTGAACGCCGCCGAGACGACGTAGAGCACGGGGACGACGGCGAAGGCCACGGCCAGCAGAGCGGCGACGTGGCGCCAGCCGACCTCCCGCCACCAGCGCACGGTCACGTCAGTGCACCTCCTCGAGACTGCGGGTGGCCCGGAACTGGGCCGCGGCCAGCACCCCGGTGATGACGAACAGCAGGGTGGCGATGGCGGACGCGAAACCGAACTGGGCACCGCCAGCGCCGAAGGCCAGCCGCACGGTGTAGCTGATCAGGATGTCGGTCGCGCCGGCGTTCGGGTTGTCGGGCGTGAACGGCCCGCCGTGGGTGAGCAGCTCGACGACGTTGTAGTTGTTGAAGTTGAACGCGAACCCGGCCACCAGAATCGGTGCGATCGCCACCAGCACCAGCGGGAACGTGATCCGGCGGAAGGCGGTCAGCCGGCCGGCGCCGTCGATGGTCGCGGCTTCGCGCACGTCCGCCGGGATCGCCTGCAGCGCGCCGGTGGTGACCAGGAACATGTACGGGAAGCCCAGCCACAGGTTCAGCAGCAGCAGCGCCGCCTTGGCCGCGAACGGATCGCCGAGCCAGTTCACGTGCAGCCCGGTCAGACCGTTGATCAGCCCGAAGTCCTGGTTGAAGAACCCGGACCACACCAGGATGCTGATGAACCCGGGGATGGCGTAGGGCAGCAGCAGGACCGAGCGGTAGAGCTTCTGCCCGCGCACGCGCGGGTCGTTGAGGGTGACCGCCAGCACCAGCCCGAGGGCGAGGGTCAGCGCCACCGACCCGGCCGCGAAGACCACCGTCCAGGCGAAGATCCCTAAGAAGCTGCCGAGGATCCGCGGATCGGTGAACACCTTGCGGTAGTTGTCCAGCCCGACGCCGGCCCGCCAGGACTGGTCGGTCAGCCGGGTGCCGCCGCCGTCGACGAAGTACTCCCGGTCGCCCTGCCGCTGCACGGTGTACCGCACGCCGGTGTCGGTGTTGACGATGGTGTCGGTGGCTTCGTCGTAGCGCAGCACGGCACGGCCTTCGAACGCCTCGCGCAGCCCCCGCGACCGGATGGCCCCGCCCTCGGTCGGCACCGCGAACTCGCGCAGATGCGGCGCGGCGTCGTTGACCTGCTTCGGGGTCAGGAACGTGTAGCCGGGCGCGGCGGTGACGAATCCGCCGGCGACCGTCACCTGATCCGGCTCCAGGCGCACCAGGCCCTCCTCGGTGCCGGAGAACGCCTCGGCGGTCGCCGGGTCGACCAGGAAGAACGTGAAGGGACCGGCGACCGGGTTCCCGGTGGTGGCGACGGCGAGATGGAACGTCGGCGAATCCGGCGTCTCGACCACGGAGGTGGCCAGCACCTGGGTGATGGTCTCCTGCTTGGTCGTGCGGGTGCCGTCGCCGTAGTTGGTCGTGGACAACTGCAGGGTGGCCAGGACCGGTGTGACCGTGAACAGCACGAGCAGGATCGTGCCGGGGACCAGGTACTTGGCGACCAGCGGGCGGCGGGTGGCGTAGGTGCCGACCAGCACCGCGACGATCACCCAGGCCACGGCGAGCACGGCGTAGTGCCGGCCGGACACCAGGCTCGGGGTGAGCGCCGCGGCGGTGCCGACCGCCGTCCCCAGGCAGAGCACCCGGATCAGGACGGCGATCACTTAGCCGGGACCACACTCTCGATGGTGCTGGCGGTCTTCTGCATCGTCGAGGCCGGGTCGGCGCCGCCGACGATCGCGGCGTACGCCTGACCGAGCGGCGGCCACACCCCCGACATGAACGGGAAGTCCGGCAGCGGGGTCGAGTTCTTCGCGCCGGCGGCGAGTTTCGCCATGTCCGGGTCCTTGGCCGACACCGAGGCCAGCACGTCGGTGCGCACCGGCGGGCGCGGGTCCTGGGTGTACATCGCCGTCATCGCCTCCGGCGTGTTCATGGTCTTGGTGATGAACTCCTGCGCGAAGGCGGGGTTGCGCGCCTTCGACATGAGCCAGAACGCCTGGGCGGCCAGGAACGGTGAGGCCGGTTCGCCGCCGGCGAACGGCGGAACCGGCGTGATGTCGTAGGGCACCCCGGACTTGCGGATGTCGGCCAGCGCCCACGGCCCGGAGACCAGGTAGGCGGCTTTGCCGTCGGTGAACTGGGCGATCGCGTTCGTCCCGTCGACCGAACGGGTCAGCACCTTCGAGCCACCCTCCCCCAGCGCGGCGATCTTGCTCGCGGCGGCGATCGACTCCGCGGTGCCGACGCCGACCTGCTGCGGGTCGTACTGGCCGTCGGCGTCGATGGCGAACAGCGAGCCGCCGGCCGAGGTGAAGAACGGCTCCATGTGGTAGGCGTCGCCGTCCTGCCCGACCGGCAGCGACAGCGCCCGCTCGACCGTCCCCTTCTTGACGGCGGCCTGCCCGGTAGAGACCAGTTCCTCGACGGTCGCCGGCGCTTTCGGGGCCGCCTTGGTGTTGCGGTAGAGGACGAGGTTCTCCATGCCGTACGGCAGCGCCCAGACCTGGCCGTTGCGGGTCACCGACGCCAGCGCGCCGGACTCGTACGCGGTGAGGTCCTCGGCGCGCAGCGGCAGCGGTGCGATCGCGCCGTTCTGCAGCGCCCCGCCCAGGAAGTCGTTGGGCAGCATCAGGACGTCCGGGCCGTTGCCGGCCGTGTTGGCGGTGATCGCGTTGGCGGCCAGGTCGGCGGAGATCACCTGCACCGCCACGGTGATCCCGTTCTGCCGGCCGAAGTCCTCGGCGATCGGCTGCACGGCGCGGCTCGCCACCTCCGAGGTCCAGATCACCAGGTCGGCGTTCTGCCGGGCCGGCGCGCCGCTGGCCGCGGGGGCGGCGCCGGTCGGTGCCGGCGAAGCGGGCTGCCCGTCGGAGCAGGCGGCGACAGCCAGCAGGGTGACCGCGGCGACCAGGGCGCAGCGTCTCTGTATCGGCTTCATCGCGATCCTCTCGATTCGCGTAAACGTTTACGCGCCAAGAGTGGGCTGCATCACCACCTCTGTCAACCATCGAAATACCTGAGTCCGCTGTCACGGCTACCAACTGCTCAAACGCTCGAAGCGAGTGTCCCAACATCGACGCAAACGCTTACGTGAACTACCGTACTCGCGTGGTGTTGAACATGGCCGACCTCGCCGAGCGCGCCGGCGTCTCCATCGCGACGGTGTCCCGGGCCCTGAGCGGCGCGCCCGGCGTGTCGGAGGAGACCCGGCGCCGGATCAAGAGCCTCGCCGAGGACCTGTCGTACACCGTCTCGCCGGACGCCGCCCGGCTCGCCCGCGGCGCCCGCGGCCGCGTCGCGGTGGTGACGCCGGACGTCGCGCACTGGTTCTACGCGGCCATGCTCGACGGCATCGTGACCAGCCTGCGCGGCACCGACCTCGACGTGATGCTCTACGAGGTCAAGGAGGAGCGGGAACGGCGGCGCTTCTTCGAGGAACTGCCCGCCCGCCGGCAGGTGGACGCGCTCATCCTGATTGCGCTGCCGATCAGCGACGACGAACGGCGGCGGCTGGACCTGATGGGCGTCACCGTCGTGATGGCCGGCGGAACGCTGCGCGAGCACCCGCACGTGCGCATCGACGACGTCGCGGCCGGCCGGCAGGCCACCGCGCAACTCGTCCGGGCCGGCCACGAACGGATCGCAATGATCAACTCGACCGGCACGTGGAGCCTCGAGTACGCCGCGCCCGGCGCCCGGCTGCGCGGCTTCACCAGCGCCCTGGAGGAGGCCGGTCTCGCCGTGCGCCCCGAGTACGTCGTGCATCGCCGCTGGGGCAGCCACGGCGGAGTCGAGGGGATGAGCGCGCTGCTGAGCCTGCCGCAGCCGCCGACCGCGGTCGTGGCCTTCTCCGACGAGGTGGCGTTCGGCGCCCTGCGCACGCTGCGCCGCGCCGGTGTGCCGGTCCCCTACGCGATGTCGGTGGTCGGCATCGACGACCACCACCTCGCCGACATGTTCGACCTGAGCACCGTGCACCAGCCGGTGACGCAGCAGGGGTTCGCCGCCGGCGAGCTCGCGCGCCGGATCCTGCAGGAGGCGCAGGTCGACTCCCTGCACGTCACGCTGCCGACCCACGTCGTGGTCCGCGGCACCACCGCAGCGCCGCCGGAGCCGCCGCCCGGGCGTCAGCCGTAGATGCCCAGCAACGCCCGGGACGCGGCCTCGACGATCTCGTCGGTGCTGGCTCGCAGGGTGCCGTCCAACCACGCGGTGATGAGTTCGGCCATGCCGCCGATGAACAACATGCCGCCGATCTCGTCCTCGGTGACGCTGTGGCCGGGTGAGCCGAGCAGCCTGCGCGACTCGATCGCCGACTGGTGGGCGAGGTGGCGCAGCAGTGCGGTGCGGCGACGGCGCAGCTTCGGCACGGCGAGCGACTCCACGATGGCCACCCGTCCCTTGCGGGGATCGTCGAGCAACAGTTCCAGGAAGGCGCGCACCGATGCGCGTACCCGTGCTCCCGGATCGTCGCCTGCGGCCTCGGCCGCCGTGCGACTGGTCTCCTCGATCTCGGCCGCGATGGTGTCCATGACCGCTTCGAGCAGCGCGTCGAGCCCGGTGAAACTCTCGTAGAAGTAGCGCTCGCTCAGACCCGCCTCGGCGCAGACGGCGGTCATCGTGGTGCGGATCCGCGGGTCGGCCCAGACCGTGAGGGCGGCGGCGAGCAGCCGGGTGCGGCGCTGCGCCACCCGGTCGGCGGCGCTGACGCCCCGGTAGACACCTTGCTGGACCGCCATGACGCAACCATGCCACAACACGCCCGCAACATTGACAGGACGCCCTTCCCGAATCACGCTGGTCGATACGGACGAGCCATCCGCGAGGTGTGAGCCAATGACGGCCGAAACTCGGGAAATGCGCCAGATCGCCGATCTGCACCGCGACGACCGCGGTCTGCCGTGGATCGGCAACCTCTTCAACTATCAGCGGGACCCGGTCGCGTTCTACCGGCGCCACTGGGAGCGTTACGGACCGGTCGCCCCGTCCTACAACCTCGGCCGGCGCTCGGTGATGCTGATCGGCCCGGACGCCTGCGGCGAGGTCCTGCAGAACCGGGACAAGGCGTTCGCCAACGAGCCCGGCTGGTCACAGCTGGTCGGCCCGTTCTTCCACCGCGGTCTGATGCTCATCGACTTCGACGACCATCACGACCACCGGCGGATCATGCAGGAGGCGTTCACCCGGCCCCGGCTGGAGGGCTACACCCGCCGGCTGCACCCGGCCATCGAGCAGGGCATGGCGGGCTGGGCGCCCGGCCAGGAGTTCCCCGCGTTCTGGCGGCTCAAGCAGCTCACCCTCGACATCGCCGCGGACCTGTTCATGGGCGGCGCGCACGACACCAGCCGGGCCGAGATGCAGCGGATCAACAAGGCGTTCATCGCCTGTGTGCAGGCCGCCGCCGGCGTGGTCCGCGCCGACGTGCCGTTCACCCGCTGGGGGCGGGCCTACCGCGGCCGGCGGGTCCTGGAGAACTTCCTGCGCGGCTACCTGCCGGCGAAGCGGGCCACGCTCAGCGACGACATCTTCTCGGTGCTCTGCCACATCGAGACCGACGACGGCGCCCGGTTCTCCGACGACGACGTCATCAACCACATGATCTTCCTGATGATGGCGGCGCACGACACGTCCACCATCACCACCTCCGCGATCCTGCAGTACCTCGGCCAGCACCCCACCTGGCAGCAGCGCTGCCGCACCGAGGCGCTGGCGCTCGGCCCGGCGCCGACGATGGCCGAGCTGGAGTCGCTGGTCTCGATCGACCTGGTCATGCGCGAGGCGCTGCGCCTGCGGGCCCCGGTGCCGGTGCTGCTGCGCTACACCGTCAAGGACACCGTGGTGCAGGGCGTGCGCATCCCGGCCGACACCATGTGCACGGTCGGCGTCCAGTTCACCCAGCTGATGGAGCAGTACTGGACCAATCCGATGGTCTTCGACCCGGAGCGCTTCGCGCCGCACCGCCGGGAGGACCGCTCGCACCGCTTCGCCTGGGAGCCGTTCGGCGGTGGCGTGCACAAGTGCATCGGCCTGTACTTCGCCGGCCTGGAGATCAAAGCGATCATGCACCGGCTGCTGCGCGGCTACCACTGGAGCGTCGACCCCGGCTACGTCGCCCCGCTGGACCAGCACGCGCTGCCGTTCCCCAAGGACGGCCAGCCGATCGTGCTCCACCGCCTGTCATGACCGCGGTCAGCGCACACCGGCCGGCCTGGTTGACCGACGCCCGGTTGGCCTCGCTGCGCCGCTGGGTCGCGGTTTCCGCCTCCGGCGGCAGCGGGGGTACGACCACCGCGCTCGCCCCCTTCGACGCCCAGCCGACCGTCGAGGTGCCCGCGTGCACCACCGAGGACGTCGACGCCGCCGCCGCGCGGGCCCGGTCGGCGCAGCAGCAGTGGGCCGACCTGTCGTACGGCGCCCGCGCGCAGGTCGTACTCCGCTTCCATGACCTTCTCGTCGAACGGCAGGACGAGGTGCTGGACCTCATCCAGTGGGAGATGGGCAAGGCCCGCCTGCACGCCTGGCAGGAGGTCCTGCTGCTGGGCACCGTGGCCCGCCACTACGCCCGGCACGGGCAGACCTATCTGGAGGACCGCGCCGTCCGCCCCGCCGTCCCGGTGCTCACCCGCGCCAAGGAGCTGCGCCTGCCCAAAGGCGTCGTCGGGATCATCTCGCCCTGGAACTACCCGCTCTACCTCGGCGTCGGCGACCTGATCCCCGCACTGCTGGCCGGCAACACCGCCGTCAGCAAGGCCGACCAGCAGACCCCGCTGACCCTGCTCTGGGCGCGGGCGCTGCTGGCCGAGGCAGGCCTGCCGGAACAGGTCTGGCAGGTCGTCACCGGCGACGGGCCGAGCATCGGCACGGCCGTCGTCGACGCCGTCGACTACCTGTGCTTCACCGGCTCCACGGCCACCGGCCGGCTGGTGGCCGAACGCGCCGCCCGCCGGCTCATCGGCGCCTCGCTCGAGCTCGGCGGCAAGAACCCGCTGATCGTCCGCGCCGACGCCGACCTGGAGCTCGCCGCGCGGGGCACCGCCGAGGCCGCGTTCGCCAACAGCGGCCAGATGTGCATCCACATCGAACGGGTGATCGTGCACGCCGAGGTGTACGAGGCGTTCACCGCGGCGCTGCTGGCCGCCACCAGCGGGCAGCGGCTGGGCCAGGGGCTGGGCTACGGCTATGACATCGGCCCGCTCGCCGGCCAGGCCCAACTCGACCGGGTCGACGCGCACGTGCGTGACGCGGTCGCCAAGGGCGCCACCGTGCTGGCCGGCGGCCGCCCCCGCCCCGACATCGCCCCGTACGCGTACGCGCCCACGGTCCTCGCCGACGTCACCGACGACATGGACGTCTGCCTCGGCGAAACCTTCGGCCCGGTCATCGCGCTGCACCGCGCCGCCGACGACACCGCCGCGATCGCCACGGCCAACCGCGGCCGGCACGGCCTGTCCGCCAGCATCTTCAGCAGCGACACCGCCGAGGCCGAGGTGATGGCCCGCCGGATCCGCGCCGGCGCGGTCAACATCAACGACGGGGCCGGCCTGGCCATCGGCACGGTGGAGGCGCCCATGGGCGGGCGCGGGGACAGCGGCCTGGGCCGCCGGCACGGCGCGGAGGGGATCCGCAGGTTCACCGACGCGCAGACCGTGGCCGTCTCCCGGCTCGGCCCGCTCGGCCCACCGCCGGGCCGGCCGACCGAATCGTTCGTGGCGCTCGGCAACAAGCAACTCAGGCTGCTGCGGCGGCTCGGTATCCGGTGAGCGAAGGGAATCAGCGTGGATTTCGACGACACCCCCGACGAGGCGGCCTGGCGTGCCGAGGTGCGCTCCTTCCTGGAGAAACACCACCCGTCCGGGGAACGGCCCCGCGACGACCCGGACGCGGCCCGCGCCTGGCAGGCCACCCTGTACGAGGCCGGCTTCGTCGGAGTCGCCTGGCCGCAGCAGGCCGGCGGCCGCGGCGGCACCCCGATGCAGCAGGCGATCGTCGACCAGGAGATGGCCCGGCTCGGGCTGCCCGCGCTGATCAACCTGATCGGCATCGGCATGTGCGGCCCGACCGTGATCATGCACGGCAGCGACGATCAGAAGCAGCGCTACCTCACGCGGCTGCTGCGCGCCGACGACCTGTGGTGCCAGCTGTTCAGTGAACCCGAGGCCGGCAGCGACCTGGCCGGGCTGCGCACCCGGGCAGTGCGCGACGCCGACGGCGGCTGGCGGATCACCGGGCAGAAGGTGTGGACGACGCTCGCGCACCTCGCCGACTTCGGGATCCTGCTCACCCGTACCGATCCGGATGTTCCGAAACACCGCGGCCTGACCATGTTCGTGGTCGACATGAAGGCGCCCGGGGTCACGGTCCGGCCGTTGCGGCAGATGAACGGCGACGCGCATTTCAACGAGGTGTTCTTCGACGACGTGCGGATCCCCGACGCGGAACGCCTCGGCGAGCCGGGCGAGGGCTGGACGGTGGCGCTGACGACGCTGATGAGCGAGCGGCTCTCGCTCGGTGGCGGTGGCACGGCGGTCGGACCCAAACCGGAGGTGGTGGCCCGGCACGTCGCCGAGCACATCGGCGCGCTCACCGCCGACCGGCAGGTGCTGGCCCGCCAGCAGCTGGGCCGCGGTTTCGTCGCCGCGCTCGGGGCCCGCTACACCGGCTACCGGCAACTGTCGAAACTCAGCCGCGGCGAGTTCCCCGGCCCGGAGGCGTCGGCGGGCAAGCTGAGCGGCACCCAGTCGGCGCGGGACCTGACCGACCTCGCGGTGCGCGTGCTCGGCGACGACGCGCCCATCGGCGGCGGCCCCTGGCAGACCGCGCAGGCGGTGATGCCGGGCATGGCCATCGCGGGCGGCAGCGACCAGGTGCTGCGCAACATCATCGGCGAGCGGGTCCTCGGGCTGCCCGCCGAACCCCGTGCGGACAAGGGCGTCACGTTCAAGGAGACCCTGGCATGAACTTCGACCTGGACCAGGAGCATCTGGATCTGGCCGCCGCAGCCGGTGAGTTCCTGGCGGGCTCGGCGTCGCCGGCCGCGGCCCGGGCGGCGCTGGACGACGGCGCCGCGGCCCGGCCGGGCCGCGCGGAGCTGGTCAAGAGCGGCTACGCGACGATCACCGTGCCGGAGAGCGCCGGTGGGGGCGGCGGCAGCGTGCTGCAGCTCGCCGTGGTGGCCGAGCAGGCCGGGCGGGTGCTCACCGGTCCGTCACTGGTGAGCTTCGCGCGGGCCGCCGTGCTGCTGGACGGCGACGCGGACCGGCTGGCCGGCCTGGCCGACGGGAGTCTCGCCGTCGCGGTCGTCGACGACAGCGGGCCGGTGCTGGACGCAATCGGCGCCGACACCTTCCTGGCGCTGCGCGACGGCGCCCTGGTCTGCGGGCCGGGCACGGTCACCGCGCGGGAGCCGATCGACGCGACCCGCGGTCTCGGCGACGTCGAACTGGGCCAGACCGTGGTGCTGGCGCGCGACGCCGGCGAACGGTGGCAGCGGGCCGAGCGCGTCGGCCGTACGGTCCTCGCCGCCGAAGGCTTGGGGGCTGCCGCCTACCTGCTGGAGATGGGTGTGGCGTACGCGAAACAGCGCCACGCGTTCGGCCGGGCGATCGGCTCGTACCAGGCCGTCAAACACCTGCTCGTCGACGTGTACGTCGCCGTCGAACAGCTGCGCTCGCTGGTCTGGTGGGCCGCCTGGGCCGCCGACCGCGCGCCCGGCGAACTGCCCCTGGCCGCAGCCGCCGCCAAAGCCGCCGCAGCCACCACCCTCGAACAGGCGGCCGAGACAGTGATCCAGGTGCACGGCGGCATCGGGTTCACCTGGGAACACGACGCGCACCTGTACTGGCGGCGCGCCAAGGTGGACCGGTTCCTGCTCGGCGACGACGTGGCGGCCTTCGACGAGGTCGCCCGGCTGGCGATGAGGGAGGCAACGCGATGAGTCACCACCTCGCGGTCCTTGCCGAGAAGGCGTACGAACGCCACGGCGACTACGAGTCGCTGTTCTTCGAGGGCAGATGGCTGACCTCCGGCGAGATCCATGACAGGTCGGCCCGGGCCGCCGGAGGGCTGCGCGCGCACGGCGTGCAGCCCGGCGACCGGGTGGTCGTGATGACCATGAACACCCCCGAGGTGTTCATCTCCTACCGGGCGATCTGGCGGGCCGGCGCGGTGGTGACCCCGGTGATCTTCCTGCAGAGCGGGCCGGAGCTGCGGCACATCCTCACCGACTCCGGCGCCACCGCGGCGATCATCAGCCCGGAGCTGATCCCCCTGTTCCGCGGTGCCGCCGACGGGCTGGACATCACCACGTTCGTCATCGGCGAGAACTACGCGGAACTCGAGACCGGCGAACCGGCCGGGATTGAACCGCGCGCCGACGACGACCTCGCGGCGCTGCTCTACACCGGCGGCACGACCGGACGGGCGAAAGGCGTCATGCTCAGCCACCGCGGCCTGTGGGAGTCCGGGCGCGGCCTCGAGCTGACCGCACGGGCGTCGACCGCGACCAGGTCGCTGCTGCCGCTGCCGCTGTCGCACGCCTACGGTCTGATCGTCACCATCGCCGGCCTGCACTCCGAGCGCCCGCTGGTCTCGGTGTTGCAGCGCTGGTTCGACCCGGTCGGCTGGCTGGAACTGGTCGCCGAACACCGCCTGGAATCCAGTCCCGTCGTGCCCACCATGCTGCAGATGCTGCTCGCCCAGCAGCACGCCGACTACGACCTCTCCTCACTGCAGACGTTCGGCTCGGGCGGCGCCACCCTGCCACCCGCGATCCGCGCCGCGGCCGAGAAGACCTTCGGCGTGACCGTCCTGCAGGGCTACGGCTGCACCGAGTCCAGCGCGGTGATCTCCGCGGAGTCACTCTCCGACCACCGGCCCGGCAGCGTCGGCAAGCCACTCCCCCACGCCGAGGTGGCCATCCTCGACCCCGCCGGCAACCCGATGAAGGCCGGCACGGACGGCGAGATCTGTGTCCGCGGTCCCGGCGTGATGCTCGGCTACTGGAACGATCCGGAGCTGACCGCGCAGACCGTCCGGGACGGGTGGCTGCACACCGGCGACGTCGGACATCTCGACGAGGACGGTTTCCTCTTCGTCGTCGACCGGATGAAGGACCTGATCATCCGGGGCGGTTTCAACGTCTTCCCCCGCGACGTCGAGGACGTGCTGCTGGAGCACCCGGCGGTACAGATCGCAGCCTGCGTCGGCAGGCCGGACACCGAGAACGGCGAGGAGGTGGTCGCCGTCGTGCAGCTCGTGCCGGGTGAGCAGGTCAGCGGCGCGGAACTCGTCGAGTACGCCAAGGACCGGATGGCGAAGTACAAGTATCCGCGCGAGGTCGTCGTGCTCGACACGGTGCCGTTGACCAGCGTCGGCAAACTCGACCGCAAGGCCGTCCGCGCCCTGGTGCAGCCCCGATGAGCCGCCGGATCGCCGGGATGGCCGTGATCGTCACCGGCGGCGCGCGCGGCATCGGCCGCGCCACCGCGCAGCACCTGGCCCGGCTCGGCGCATCGGTCGCGATCGGCGACCTCGACGCCGACCTGGCGGCCTCGGTCGCCGCCCCGTTCGGTGACCGGGTCACCGCCGCCCGGCTGGACGTCACCGATCCGGACTCCTGGAGCGAGTTCCTGACCGAGGTCGCCCACCTCGGCCCGTGGGACGCGCTGATCAACAACGCGGGCATCATGCCGCTCGGCTCGCTGCTCAAGGAACCCGACCAGATCACCCGGACCATCTTCGACGTCAACGTGTTCGGGGTGATCAACGGGACGAAGGCGGTCGCGCCCGGCATGGTCGACCGCGGTCACGGCCACATCGTCAACGTGGCCTCGGCGGTCGGCCGGCTCGCGGTCGCGAACGGCGCCACCTACTCGGCCTCCAAATTCGCCGTGGTCGGGTTCAGCGAGGCCATGCGCGCCGAACTCGAACCTTCCGGCGTCGACGTCACGCTGATCCTGCCGACCGTGGTGCAGACCGAGCTGTCCGCCGGCGTCCCCGCAGCCAAGGGGGTCAAGTCGGTCACCCCCGACGAGGTGGCCAGGGTGATCGCCTTCGCGCTGCGCAAGCCGCAGGCCGAACTGTGGGTGCCGCGCTGGATCCAGGGCCCCACCAAGTTCACCCAGGCCCTGCCCCGCCGGGTCACGGCCGTACTCGACCGGCTCTCCGACGCCGGGAAGGTGCTGAGCCGGGCCGACCCGGCCGCCCGCGCGGCCTACGAGGAACGCGCCCGGCGCGGATCCGGGTGACTGCTCGCCGGCATCCTGCGGGCCGCGGGATGCCGGCGGCCTGAGCCGGTCAGTTCGCCGGCGGGATGTTTTAGTTGATCCGGAACGGGTTGCGCGGGTCATAGGGCAGGACGGCGGCCGCGAGAGCACAGCCGGCCGAGCGGCTGGCGCAGCTCCATTAATGTTGATCCATGACCAGCGGCAATTACGCGGCCCTGTTCATCAGCGCCCTCGCGCTCGCCATCTCGGTCTACGGCGTCCTTGAGCGGCGAAACGCAGCCAGGCGGGCGGAACGCCTTCGGCTCGCCGCGCTCATCGCCGAGCTTGATGGACTTCACTTCGAACAGCTGAGCCCACCGGACGGCGTGGCACTGCGCGACTTTGTCGACACCATCAACAGCCGTCGCGGGCTGTTGTGCGCGCAGGTCCTGAACCTGCTCCCGCAGTTCCGCAAAGAGATCATCAGTTCCGAGCTGCGGGTTCTGGCGTACGCCCTGAGTCGGGCCGGGTATCCGGATGAAGCGAACCGTATCTGGATGAATGCCGTCGACATGGCCGTCAAGGAGAGCATGCCGCTCGCGCTGTTCGCCCGACGCGGCTACGCCTACTTCCTGTTCAACGCGGGGCGTACCACGGAGGGCCGGACGATGATGCGCACGGCGGTCGACGCACTTACCGACACCGACGACGGGCTGGTCATGAAAATAGAGACTCTGAGGTTCTGGTCTATCGAGGAGCTCGACGCGTCACCGGGCGACACCACCGCGGCCGACGACCTGCTCGACGAAGCGCGCGAACTGGCATGCCGGGTGGCGGCCCCTCGGCGTCGCAAGCACGCTTACCAACTGCTTGGCGCCTCCGAGCCCGAGAGCCCCGGCGAACCGACCGGGACCGGGCCGCAAGGTCCCCACTGACCTGGCCGGCCGGATACCAGCGGTACCGCTACCTGGACATCGTGCGGTGGTTCGCCCGGAGCCAGGCGATCGCGGCGCACTCCGCCGCGTTCCGCGAGGCCGTGCTCGCCCGGCGCGCTGCGGCGCCGGGCAGAGCCGCTCGGAGAAGCGCTACCGGCTCGCGCCGACCGGTTCGGGCAGGGCCGGCGGCTCGTCCGGCACCGCGTCGCGCAGCCGTTCGCCCTCCACGTCGACGTTCGGCAGCAGCCGGTCCAGCCAGCCGGGCAGCGCCCACGCGCGCCGGCCGAGCAGTGCCATCACCGCGGGCACGATCGTCATCCGGACCACGAACGCGTCGAGCAGGATGGCCGCGGCCAGCGCGAACCCGATCGACTTGATCAGCGGGTCGGGCGCCAGGACGAACCCGGCGAACACGCTGATCATGATGATCGCGGCGGCGGTGACCACCCGGGCGCCGTGCGCGTAGCCGACGGTCACCGCCCGGGTCGGTGGCGCGCCGTGCACGTGCTCCTCGCGCATCCGGCTGACCAGGAACACCTCGTAGTCCATCGCCAGGCCGAACACGATGCCGATCAGGATCACCGGCAGCAGGCTGACGATCGGCCCGGTCTGGTCCACCCCGATCAGCTCGGCCAGCCAGCCCCACTGGAAGACCGCCACCACCGCGCCGAAGGTGGCCACCACCGACAGCAGGAACCCGGCGATCGCCTTCAGCGGCACCAGCACCGAACGGAACAGCACGGTCAACAGCAGAAAGGCCAAAACAACGATCACCGCAAGGTACGGCAGAAGCGCGTCCCCCATCTTCGCGGCGATGTCGATCGTGACCGCCGTCGTGCCGGTCACCGCCAGGTCCGCGCCGGTGCGCTCCCGCAACCCCCCGTCGGCGTCGCGGATGGCGTGCACCAGGTCGGTGGTCTGCGTGCTGTCCGGCGCGCTGGCCGGGATCACCTGCAGCATCGCGGTGTCGCCGGCCGGGTTGAACGTCGGCGGGCTGACCGACACCACCCCGGGCAGCGCGGTGATCGTGGCGGCCGCCGCGTTCGCCGCCGCCTTCGCATCCGGGCTGCCGGCGGCGTCCACGACGACCAGCAGCGGCCCGTTGTAGCCGGCGCCGAAACCTTCGGTCACCAGGTCGTAGGCCTTGCGCTGGGTGGTGTCCGGCCCGGCCATGTTGTCACCGGGAAGACCCAACCGCAGATCCAGCGCGGGTACGGCGATGAGCAGCAGCCCGGCGACCGCGGTGACCGTGGTCAGCACCGGTCTGCGGGTGATCGCCCGCGCCCAGCGCAGGCTCAGCGTCGGGCGTTCGCCGTCCGCTTCGATGTCGCGGGTCTGCCCACCACGCCCGGTGATGCGCCGCCCGGCGAATCCGACCAGCGCCGGCAGCAGGGTGAGCGCGATCAGCACCGCCACCGCGACCGCGCCGGCCGCGGCCAGGCCCATCTCGGTCAGCACCGGGATGTTCACCACGGCCAGCGCAGTCAGCGCGACGAGCACGGTGAGCCCGGCGAAGGTGACCGCGGACCCGGCGGTGCCGACCGCGCGCCCGGCCGCCTCCGGCCCGCTGCGGCCCAGGGCCAGCTCGTGGCGGTACCGGGACACGATGAACAGCGCGTAGTCGATGCTGACCGCGATGCCGAGCATCAGCGCCAGCGTCGACGTGCTGCTGCTCAGGTCGAACATTCCGGAGGCCAGCTGGATGCCGGCCATCGTGGTGGCCACCCCGAGGAAGGCGGTGAGCAGCGGCAACCCGGCCGCGACGAGCGAGCCGAAGGTGATGGTGAGCACGACCGCGGCGACGCCGAAGCCGATCACCTCGCTCAGCCCCTGTTCCGGCTCGGTCTGCAGAGCGTCACCGCCGGCTTCCACGCTCAGCCCGGCGTCGCGGCCGGTCTGCGCGGCCGCGAGCAGCGCCTCCCGGTCGGCGTCGTCGACTTCGGGCGCGGGCACCCGGAACGCGACCTGGGCGTACGCGATCGTGCCCGCGCTGTTGATCGTGCCCCGCAGCGGATCGCTGACCTCGGCCACCTGCGGCCCGGTCCGCAGCGCCGCAACCGTGCGGCCGACCGCCGCCCGGTTGTCCGGGTCGGTGAGTTTCTCGCCCGCCGGGGCGGCGAACACCACCCGGGCCCCCGCCCCGCCCGCCGGTGACTCGCCGAAGCGCTCGCCCAACAGGTCCTGAGCCTGCTGCGCCTCGGTACCGGGAATCGTGAAGTCGTCGGAGGTCGGCCCGGACAGGGTGGCGGCGCCGACGCCGAGCAGCCCCAGCATGGCCAGCCAGATCGCCAGGACCAGCTTGCGCCGGTGGAAGCTGAGCCGGCCGAGCCGGTACAGGTACGTTGCCATCGGTTCCCCCCTCGTTGACTGCTCCACACTCGCCAAACGCGCGCCGGAAGTCGTCGTCCAGCTGTGGACAGTCGGCTACCACGCTTGCGGTACAGCGACGGGCGGCCGGTACCACGACGAGACGACGCCGCCGGGTGACGCCCGCGCGTAGGGTCGGCAGGGATGGACACGACCGACGGGCACCTGATCGGGCGCTGGCGGGTGATCGCCGAGCGTCCGCTCCTGGTGGATTTCGTGCTCGCCCTGGTGCTGGCCGCCGCGGTGTTCAAGGCGGCGCTGACCGGGTCCGCGCACCGGCCGACCGGCTGGGACGTGCTGATCGCGGTGGTGGCGTTCGTGGCGGTGATGGGCCGTCGCCGTCGGCCGATGCTCGCGCTCGCCATCGCCACCACGGCCACCGCCGTCGCGGTGGTGCAGGACGTGCGCAACCCGGGTCTGATCGTGGCGCTGGGCGTCATCACGTACTCGATCGCCGCGCACACCGACCGGCGCCGCGGCTGGACCTGCGCGGTCGCCGCGTCGTCGAGCGTGTACCTGACGGTGGTGCTGCTCAACCGCGACGTCTGGTTGCGCGCCGACGTGCTCGGGGTGTTCGCGTGGGTGTTCCTGGCCGCCGCGGTCGGTGACGCGGCCCGCTCACACCGCGCCTACGTGCGCGAGGTGGAGCAGCGGGCCCGCCGCGCCGAGCAGAGTCGCGAGCAGGAGGCCCGCCGCCGGGTCACCGAGGAGCGGATGCGCATCGCCCGCGAGCTGCACGACGTGGTGGCGCACCACATCGCGGTGATCAACGTGCAGGCCGGCGCGGCCGCGCACCTGCTGCACCGCCGGCCCGAGCAGGTGGAGCCGGCGCTGCACCACATCCGGGAGGCGTCGAACAACGTGCTCGCCGAGATCCAGTCCGTGGTGGGGGTGCTGCGCGGTGCCGACGATCCGGCCGACACCGAACCGGCGCCCGGCCTGGAGCGGCTGCCCGACCTGCTGGCCGGTCTGGAGGCCGCCGGTTTCCCGGTGCAGGCGCGGCAGCTCGGCGATCCGGGGCAGCTGCCGGCGGTGGCCGACCTGGCGGCGTACCGGATCGTGCAGGAGGCGCTGACGAATGCGTACAAGCACGGCGCCGGCGCCGCCCGGCTCACCGTGCGGCATACCCCGGGCACGGTTGAGATCGAGGTGGTCAACGCGCTGCCCGCGGCCGCGTCCGCGCCGGGTTCCGGGTACGGGCTGCTCGGCATGCAGGAACGCGCCGCGTCCGCGGGCGGCACGCTCACCACGGGGAAGGTGGCCGGCGACTTCCGGGTGCACGCGGTGCTGCCGGCCGGCACGCCCGCGTCGGCGCCGGCCTTCGGTTGCGGTGGCGGGCTGCACAGCCGGGTGCGACCGACGTGACCATCCGGGTGCTGCTCGCCGACGACCAGGCGCTGATCCGGGCCGGCTTCCGCATGATCATCGACTCGGAGCCGGGATTCGAGGTGGTCGCCGAGGCCACCGACGGGCGCGAGGCGCTCGGCCTGGCCCGCACGGCCCGCGCGGACGTGGTCCTGATGGACATCCGGATGCCGCACATGGACGGCCTGGAGGCGACCCGGCGCATCGGCGCCGACGACGACCTGGCCGGGGTCCGGGTGCTCGTGCTGACCACGTTCGAGAACGACGACAACGTGTTCCTGGCGCTGCAGGCCGGCGCGAGCGGGTTCCTCGGCAAGGGTGTCGCGCCGGAGGATCTGCTGCACGCGATCCGGGTGGTGGCCGGCGGTGAGGCGCTGCTGTCGCCGCGGGCCACCCAGGCCCTGGTCGGCCGGTTCCTGGATCATCTGCGGCCGGTGACCCCGCCGCCACCGGCGCTCGACGAGCTCACCGAACGCGAACGCGAGGTGCTGGTGCTGGTCGCTCACGGGCTGTCCAACGGCGACATCGCCGGCCGGCTGCACCTCTCGCCGTTGACCGCGAAGACCCACGTGAACCGGGCGATGACCAAGCTGGGGGTCCGGGATCGCGCCCAGCTGGTGGTCATCGCGTACCAGTGTGGTCTGGTCCGGCCGGGCGACGCCCTGCCGCAACGGTGACCGCGGGGGCGACCGCGGTCACCGTTGCGGTGCCTATTGCAGGTTGAGCGTCATCGTGTTGTTCGGACCGGACAGCAGCAGGGTGAGCAGCGGCGTCAGCGCGCCGCAGCCGGTGAACCGCGGGATGGTGTAGGTGCCCTGCATGGTGATCGGCTTGAACAGGTCCACCGGGGTGGTGTTGTTCAGCGTCAGCGTCGACGGCTTGGCCGTGCGGCAGCCCTTCTTCACCAGGTTGATCTTCGGTGCGGCGTCGGCGTGCACGTTGACGACCTGCAGCGTGAACGTCGTCGTGGTCGACAGCTTCGAGGCGCCGAGGTCGATCGTGCCGGTCAGCCCGCCGACCGGGACGATCTTCACGGTCGAGGTGACGCCGAGCAGGTTGGCCAGTTTCAGCTTGGCGGTGAGGTCGGCCAGGTTGGCGCTGCCGGTGACCGTGTTGGTCTCCAGGTCGATCTGGGTCTGCACCGACGACGTCGGGACGGGGACGTCGACGTTCGGTTTGGCCAGGTGCGTCGTACCGGTGACGTTGTTGAAGTTGATCGGGATCGGCGCGGCCTGCGCCGGGGCGCCGACCGCGAGGGTGGCGGCGGCCCCGAGCAGGGCCGTGGTGGCGAGCATGATGGTGCGGCGTAGGTGGTGCACGGGTGCCTCCACAGAGGGTGGTTTCTCTGACGGATGGGGTGGCGACCCGCACGTTACCCGAGAGTAAGTATTGATGGAATACCGTCGATGCGACGGTTACACGCCGACGCCGCGCCAGCCGTCGAAGCAGTAACGGCCGAACTCGGCGAGCTCGCGCACCGGCCCGGTCCGCTCCTCGGCGACCGTGGGCTGCGGCGGCTCCGGTGGCGGCGTGCGGTCCGCCGGTGGCCGGCTGGGCGGCACGCCGGTGCGCTTGGGCGGCGCCAGCAGATAGTGCCGGATGGTCGCCGGGAAGCGTTCGGTGAGCAGGTTGCGCGGGCGCTCCCAGACGATGCCGGCCTCCTCGCACGCCTCCCGGACCGCACGCTCGGAGGCCAGGTTGGCGAAACCGGAACGCTGGTAAGGCAGCACGTGGTGCACCCGGTGCGGGCTCAGGCCGGCGGTCAGGAACAGGTCGATCCACCGGTTGCCGACCACGCTGAGGTCGTAGCTCAGGCACACCTGCTGCGCCGCCCAGTCGTTGCGCAGGTGCCCCGGGATCGCGGCGAGATCGTCGTCCTCGGCGTCCTCGAAGTCGTGGCTCGCGACCACCAGGAACGTGTTGATCCACAGCGTGATGACGAACTGGGCGATCCACGCGAGTACGTGACCGGTGGCCAGGCAGGCGATCAGCTCGGCCAGCAGCAACGCCCGGACCAGCCAGAATTCGAGACGGTACGAGTGACGCTCGCGCTCCCTGGCGATGACCTCGTAGCCGCGCACACCGAGCCCGGACACCAGGATGCCGAACTTGTGCAGCGTGTAACCGGGCACCCGCAACAGCGGATGCAGCCGCAGCATCCCGTCGAAGAACGTGCGTTTCACGTCCGCGCCGGAACCCAGGTACGGGTGGTGCAGCAGCACGTGTCCGTCCGTACCGATCAGGCAGGTGCCGACGTAGTTGACGTCGAACAGCGCCTTGCCGAACGGCACCGCGAACCGGCGGCGGCCCGGCTTGGACCTGCGGTGGATGTGGTAATGACCGGCGCCGGCGAGCGCGGTGCGGGTGAGCACCACCGTGACCACGAACAGCCAGGCCGGCATGATCCCGACCAGCAGCAGGGCGAACGCGCCGACGTGCGCGGCGCCGATGAGCGCGGTGACGACATCGAAGGCCCGGTCGTGGCGGCGTACGGCCGGCCGGGACAGATACGTGTCGAGTTTCGCACGGATCGCGGCCAGCAGTGAGCCCCGCTCGGCGTACTCCAGCCGGGGCAGATCCTTCGACGCGTCGAACTCGGGCGCCATCAGGAACGGCGGCACCCCCATCTTCGGCAGCACGTCCGCCGCGGTGGGCCCGTCGATGCGGTACTTCGCGAGGATCCGGCGCAGCCGGGCCGGATCCCGGTGATAGGTGTGGAACAGCGCGCTGATGTCGCGGCCCTGGGTGGTCTCGAACCAGATGTTGCCGCCGGGATGGGTGTCCGCCCACTCGGAGAAGTCGTACGCAAGCCCGTCGACGATCCAGAACGGCGGCCCCTGCGGCAGCACCGTCCCGGTGAACGGGCTGCTCGGTGTGGTGTCGACCATCTCAGTCCTCTCCGGTGCGCCAGCCGTTGACGAGGTAACGTCCGGCGCCGATCTTCTTCACGGCCGGTGCGGTCAGATAGGTGCGCACGAACACCGGGAACCGCTCGGTGAACAGGTTGCGCGGGCGTTCCCAGACCATCCCGGCCGTCTCGCAGGCGGCACGGACCGCCGGCTCGGACGCCAGGTTGGCGAACCCGGAACGCTGGAACGGCAGCGTGTGATGCACCCGGTGGGTGTTGAGCCCGGCCGACAGGAACACGTCGGCCCACTTGTTGCCGATGATCGTCAGGTCGTAGCTGAGGTGGATCTGCCGGGCCGCCCAGTCGTCGCGCAGCCGATCGGGCAGCCCGTCGACCGGGGCGTCCCGCTCGTCCGGCTCGAAGTCGTGGCTGGCGGTGATCAGCACGGTGTTGAACCACAGCGTCAGCACGAACTGGGCCAGCCAGGCGAGCCAGTGCCCGGTCACCGCGCAGGCGACGAACTCGGCGGCCAGGAATCCGCGGACCAGCCAGAACTCGGCACGGATGCCGGCGTGGTGGGTGCTGCCGAAGATGATCGGGAAGCCCAGCCGGGCGATGCCGCCCAGCGCCATCCCCAGCTTGAGCACGGTGTAGGCGGGGATCCGCAGCGCCGGGTGCACCCTCCGCAGTGCACCGAGGAACGCGCCCTTGATGTCGGCGCCGCTGCCCAGATACGGGTGGTGCAGGATGACGTGCCCGTCCACCCCGACCAGGTACGTGCCCACGTAGTTGAAGTCGAACAGCGTGCTGGGCAGCATCCCCGGGCTCAGCACCCGCGCCGGGCGCCGCGGCTTGCGGCGGTGCAGGTAGAAGTGGCCGGAGCCGGCCAGCGCCGTGCGGGTGAGGACCATCAGCAGCACGCACGCCCAGGCGGGCAGCGCGCCGAGCAGCAGGGCGGCCAGCACGGCGAGGTGCCCGGCGAGCACGGTCACGCTGATCGCGTCGAAGACCCGGTCGTAGCGCAGCAGCCGTTCGCGGGGCGCCCGTCTCTCGACCTCGCGGACGATCTCGGTACGCAGGTCGCCCGGCTTGGCGAACTCGAAGCGCGGCAGGTCGGTGGCCGCGTCGAAGCCGTCCGGCAGCAGGAACGGGGGCAGGCCCAGGTTCGGGATGACGTGCCCGGCGCCGACGTCGTCGATCCGGTACTTCGCGAGGATCGTGCGCAGCCGCTGCGGATCGCGGTGGTAGGTGTGGAACAGGGCGCTGATGTCCCGGCCGATCGACTCGGCGAACCAGGCGCCGCCGCCGGGATGCTTGTCCATCCACTCGCTGAAGTCGTAGGCCTCGCCGTCGACGATCCAGAACGGGCGGGGCAGGCCGGTGCGGTCACGTTCGGCGAGGGCGAGGTCGGGCCCGAGCGGATGCGCTCCCTGGGGTGGAGGCCGGTGCGGCGGGCCGGGCCGGCGCGGTGGCAGCTTGCTCATCGGTGATCACCTCCGGCGTTGACTTCGTGGCCGGCTTCGTCGCCGACGAAGCGCAGCAGCGCGGTCTCGATCTGGGCGCCCGGCCCCATGGTGATCATCACGCCGAGGTCGCCGGCGACCGCCGTGCCCTCGGCCAGCAGACGCTCCAAGCTGACCAGGAAGCTGCCGCTGGAGATGTTGCCGTAGTCGCGCAGCACCGACCGGGTGTGCCGCACGTCGTGCTCGTCGAGCCCCAGACTCACCTTGATCGAGTCGATCACCGCGCCGCCGCCGGTGTGCATCACCCAGTGCCGGATCGCGGACCGCTCCAGCCCGTGCCGGGCGAGCAGCCGGTCCACCGGCTGATAGACGTTGAACCCGATGACGTACGGGATGTCGCGGTCGAGGAAGAAGCTCCATTTATGGTGTTCGGCATTCCAGTCGAACCGCATCGCCGGCCACTGTTCCGGGATGCAGAAACTCTCGAAATCCAGAATCTGCGGGCGCACCCCGCGACCCGCCCCGGCAGCCGATCCGGCGGTCACCACCGCGGCCGCCGCGCCGTCGCCGAAAATGCTGTTCACGATGCCGGTTCCCGGGGTGTCGTCGGCGACATAGATCGCCGAATTGATCTCGCAGCAGACCAGCAGCGCGATCTTGTCCGGATGGTTCCCGGCCCATTGCGCGACCGCATTCATGCCGTTCAGCCCGGCGTTGCAGCCCATTCCGACCAGGTCGGCGCGGTGCAGGTCGCGACGGAACCCGAGCTCGCGGGAGAGCAGCGAACTCAGCCCCGGAACCATGAAGCCGGTGGTCGTGATGCACATCAGATAGTCGACGTCGCCGGCCTCGAGCGACGCCGCGCTCAGCGCCTGCCCGATCGCCTGAGCACCGATCTCGAGGGCGCCGTCGCGGAACCGGCGGTGCAGATCCACCGGCGTCTCCACCGGGATACGCCCGCCCGGTCCCGGCTCCTCGGCCGGCAGAAAGAGGCGCCGGGTACGGATGTGCGGCGCACTCAGCAGCTTGCGCACGACCCGGTTGGTGAGGCCGAGCAGAGTGCCTATCTCGTCCTGCGTGTAGGAGCGCCGGGGAAAGGCACTGCCGACCGAGGCGACAAGTGCCGGACGGGTCGCCAGCCCGGGCACGGCGGCGGAAAGCATTTCCGTTGCATGGGTGGACATAGGCGTCCTTAGGTCTAATTCGGATGGCTTATCGCGAGAGCCCAGCAATGGCGAGGAACGATAGCAGGGGCGTCCCGTTTCTCGCTGTCCCTATTGCGACTCGAACATCCGGGGCACAATTTCCGCTCTTAGCGGGCGACAGATACCCCTATTCTGATTTGCAGCATTATCCGATCGGCATTGATCTCTTTCGGTCAGCTTCGCGCGCCTGAGGTTCCGGAACCGCAAACCGTTGACGGCCGGGAGACGGGCCTGCGAGCGTACGTGCATCGATGATCTCGAATGCGCTGGAGCGGCACATGAGAATCCGGGCCCTGATCGGCGTAACCACCCTGCTCAGCGGCCTGCTGGCCGTCCTGCCGGCCACCCCGGCAGCCGCCGCACCCGGCGACTTCAGCACCGGATTCGAGGCCGGGCAACCCCAGCCGACCTGGACGAACACCGCCGAGACGAGCGCCGGAGTCGGCGGCTACTGCTGCGCGCTGACCGGCATGGAAAGCGGCGTACGCACCGAGACCGCCCGGTCCGGCACGGCCGCCCTGATGTACTCCGGCACCGATCAGAGCACCACCCAGTCGTACTCCTACCAGCGCATCCTCGACGTCGACCTGCCGGTGACCGCGACCAGCTCACTGTCCTACTGGCTGTACCCGCAGTCCGGCGGGCACCTCGACGTCGCCGTCGACCTGGCCTTCACCGACGGCACCTACCTGCGTGACTCCGGCGCCGTCGACCAGCACGGCATCCGGCTGCACCCCACCTTCCAGGGCAACGGATCCGTGCTCACCTTCAACACCTGGAACCACATCACCTCGGCGATCGGCGCCTACACCGCCGGAAAGACGATCGACCGGATCCTGATCGGTTACGACCAGCCGGCCAACACCGGGGTGTTCCGCGGCTACCTCGACGACCTCGAGATCCGCCAGGACGCCCCCGCGCTGCGGCTCAGCGACTACGTCGAGACCCGGCGCGGCTCCGACTCCAACAGCGGGTACTCGCTCGGCAACACCTTCCCCGGCGCGACCGTGCCGCACGGCTTCAACTTCTGGACGCCGATCACGAACGGCAACAGCGACAACTGGCTGTACGAGTGGGACGACACCACCGTGCAGGGCTTCGGGATCAGCCACGAGCCCAGCCCGTGGATCGCCGACTACGCCCAATTGCAGATCATGCCGATGACCGGCGCCGTCAAATCCACCCCCGACGCGCGGCAATCCACGTTCAGTCACGCCAACGAGGTCGCCAAGGCCCACTACTACAAGACACGGCTCGACACGTACGCCATCACCGCTGAAATCGCGCCCACCGACCATGCCGGAGTGATGCGCTTCGCGTTCCCCGCCACCAGCGAAGCGGTGATCCTTTTCGACACCGTCGACAGCGCCGGCGGAACCCTCGCCGTCGACACCGCGGCCCGCACCATCTCCGGCGAGATCACCCACCGTGGTCAGCGGATGTTCGTGCACGCCACCGTGGACAAGGCGATCGCCGCCTCCGGCACCATCACCGGGCAGGGCGCCACCAGCTGGATCCGGTTCGCCACCGGCGCCAATGAGCAGGTCACGCTGCGCATCGCCACCAGCTTCATCAGCGTGGCCCAGGCCCGCGCGAATCTCGCGCAGGAGGTCGGCGACAAGAACCTGGACACGGTACGCGAGGAAGCCGCCGCCCTCTGGGACAGCCGCCTCGGCAGCGTCCGGATCGAGGGCGCCAACACCAACCGGCTGATCACTTTCTACTCCAACCTGTACCGCGCGTTCATGTATCCCAACAACCGCTCGGAGATGGCCGGCGGGGTGCGCCGGCACCACAGCCCCTACGACAACCAGGTCCACGACGGGCAGATGTATGTCAACAACGGCTTCTGGGACACCTCCCGGGCCGCCTGGCCGCTGTACACGCTGCTCACCCCGACGAAGACCGGCGAGATGCTGGACGGGTTCGTCAACGCGTACCAGCAGAGCGGCTGGACACCGCGCTGGTCCGGGCCGCACAGCGTCGGCCTGATGGTCGGCAGCAACCAGGACCTGGCGTTCGCCGACGCGTACCTCAAAGGCGTCCGCAACTTCGACTACCAGGCGGCGTACGCCTCCATGGTGAAGAACGCGACCGTCTGGGCGCCCGCCACCCGCGACGGTCGCATCGGTAACCAAGTCTCGCTGTTCAAGGGTTACGTGCCCACCGGCGTCGCGGGCGAATCGGCGGCCTGGACCCTCGAGGACGCCACCAACGACTTCGGTATCGCGCAGCTGGCCGCCGCCCTCGGCAACAGCGAGGACGCCGCCTACTTCCGCAATCGGTCCCTGGACTACGCCAACCTCTACTCCCCCACCGTCGGGTTCTTCCGCGGCAGACAGAGCAACGGCAACTGGCGCACCAGCGACGCCGACTTCAAACCGCACCTGTGGGGCTGCGAATTCACCGAGGGCGCGCCCTGGCACTACGCCACCCCCGCGCCGCACGACCCGCAGGGCATGGCCAATCTGTACGGCGGCCGCGCCCAACTCGCCGCGAAGATCGACTCGGTGTTCGCGGCGTCCCGTGACTACCTGCCCGGCTGCTACGGCGGCGTCATCCACGAGATGCGCGAAGCCTACGACGCCGACATGGGCCAGTACGCGCACTCCAACGAGCCGATCCACCACATGCTCTGGATGTACAACTACGCCGGCACCCCGTCCAAGACCCAGGACCGGGTACGCCACGTGCTGACCACCCAGTACGGCCCCGGCCCCGGCTACCTCGGCGACGAGGACAACGGCCAGATGTCAGCCTGGTACGTCTTCGGCGCCCTCGGCTTCTACCCGGCGCGAATGGGCAGCACCGACTACACGATCGGCGCCCCGCTGCACCCGCGGGCCACCGTGACCCTGGAGAACGGCCGCACCTTCACCGTCGCCGCGCCCGGCGTCAGCGACACCAACCGCTACGTGCAGAGCGTCCGCCTCAACGGCGTCGCCTACACGAAGAACTACCTCACCCACGCCGACCTGCTCGCCGGCGGCACCCTCGACTTCGTGATGGGCCCCAA
This sequence comes from Actinoplanes sp. NBC_00393, assembly GCF_036053395.1. NCBI lineage: Bacteria > Bacillati > Actinomycetota > Actinomycetes > Micromonosporales > Micromonosporaceae > Actinoplanes > Actinoplanes sp. NBC_00393. Next base: position 3,794,841 of record NZ_CP107942.1, read on the forward strand.
CCCGTCCTCGTGGGGCAGCGCCACCGCCGACCTGCCGCCTTCACTGACCACCGGCACCGCCCGCCCCGCGCAGCTCACCGACCGCGCCACCGGCGGCACCCTGACCGTCACCGGCGAGAACCCGCCCACCGAGACCAAGGCCGCGCTGACCGACGACACCTCGGCCACCAAGTGGCTCACCATGGCCGGCACCGCCACCCTGACCAACCGCCTCACCGGCGCGGCCGCCATCAAGCAGTACACCCTCACGTCGGGCAACGACGCCCCCGAACGCGACTCGCGGGCCTGGACCCTGCAGGGCTCGCCTGACGGCACCACGTGGACCACCTTGGACACCCGCAGCAACATCGACTTCGCCCACCGGCGGCAGACCCGAGCCTTCGTCATCCCGGGCAACCCCGGCGCCTACCAGCAACACCGCCTGCAGATCACCGCCAACCACGGCGCCCCGATGACCCAACTCGCCGAATGGCAACTGCTCGGCTGAAATCGTCCACAGTGCTCAGTGCTTGCGCTTCGATCCCGCTTCCCGTAGAACGTGCGCATGGTGCCCACGGATGACGAGACCGCAGCCCAGCTTCAGCCCGACATTCCACATGCAGCACGCATTTGGAATTACTGGATGGGTGGCAAGGACAACTTCGCCGCCGACCGGGCCGCCGGGGACGCGGTCGCCCAGGTCTACCCCGAGATCGTCCTCATGGCGAAGCAGTCCCGCGAGTTCCTCATCCGCGTCGTGCGCTACCTGGCGGCCGAGGCCGGCATCCGGCAGTTCCTCGACATCGGCACCGGCCTGCCGACCATGCAGAACACCCACGAGGTGGCCCAGTCCGTGGCGCCGGACTCCCGGATCGTCTATGTGGACAACGACCCGCTCGTGATGGTGCACGCCCGCGCGCTGATGGCGCAGACCACCGACACCGGCCGGACCATGCATGTGCAGGCCGACTACCACGATCCGGAGCGGATCCTCACCGAGGCGCGCAAGCTGCTCGACTTCTCCCAGCCGGTCGGCGTCATGTTCATGGGCGTCATGGGCTACGAGCCGGACCTGAAGGTCGTCTCGTCCCTGGTCAACCGGGTGCTGGAAGCGACGTCCCCGGGCAGCTACCTGGTGTTGTGGGACGGCACGAACACCACGCCGTCGGTGGTGGAGGGCGCCGAGCGGCTGGCGCAGAGCGGCGGCGTGCCGTACATCCTGCGCAGCCCCGACGAGATCGGCAGCCTGTTCGACGGCCTGGAGCTGGTCGAGCCGGGCCTGGTGCAGATCCCGCAATGGCGTCCGGACGGCGAGGCCGAGTGGCTGGACGCGTACGGGGCGGTGGCCCGCAAGCCCTGACCCGGCCTGCCGTAACATTCCGGATCATGATTCGTCGATGGATGCTCGTCGCGGTGCTGGCCCTCGCGGCGGGCTGCGACTCCGGCGGTGGCGCCTCCTCGGAGGCGCCCGCCGGTGACCCGCTCACCCAGGTCCGTGCCGCCGCTGCCAAGACCGCCGGGGTACCGGCGCATGTGACGTTGAGCGCCCCCAACGTCGAGGTCGACGGCGACACCGACCCGGCCGCGAAGGTGCTGGCCCTGACGGCCACGACGAAAGCCGACGGCGAGACCACCGAGTCCAAGATCCGGGTGGTCGGCGCCGACGCGTGGATGACGCTCGGCAAGACGTACCTGCCGAACCTCGACCCGACGAAGTTCATCCCGTTCCCGACGTCGGAGTTCGCGACTGCGTCGCTGGTGCATCTGGGCGACCCGTTCGACCCGGCCGGGCTCAAGGGCCTGTCGGCGGCGATGACGTCCGCGACGAGCACCGGCGAGGGCGCCTTCACCGGCAAACTGGACCTCGCCGAGGCGCCGGCCGGGGTGTCGCGGGGCCTACTGCCGGCGACGACCGAGCAGCTGGAGGGCAACGGCGGCACGGCACAGTCCGTGCCGTACGAGGCGTCAGTCGATGCCGAGGGCTATCTGACCTCGCTCACCGTCACGCTGCCGACCTATGCGAGCACCGCCGAGTTCGCCGGCTTCGGCCAAGCCGTCAAGGTCGACAAGCCCGCCGCAACCGAGGTTGCGGACGTGCCGGACGGGATCCGCAGCCTCCTGGCGGGCTGACGCGGAACATCACTCTCCGGCGGTGACCGCAGCGCCCTTGAAGACGACCTCCAGGCAGTCGCGGAACAGGTCGTCCACGGTGCGGCCGGGCCGGAAGTACTCGGCGATGGCGTTGACCACGGTCGGGTGCTGCTCGGTGAACGCGGCCATGTCGAAGGTCTTCAGCGCCTGCGCGTCCGGGCGGGGCGTCTGTTCCTCGAGGACGTGGCCGACCGTGAAACGCTCGACGGTCAGGACGATCACGCGGGCCTGCCGCAGCGGGATGCCGCGTGCCACCAGCGTGCTCATGGCGAGTTCGGACATCGCTGCCATGGTGACGGACAGCTGAGCGGTGGAGATGACCCGGGCGCCGTCCGGGTGGGCGAGCAGCGCGCGGCGCAGCCGTTCGGCCAGGTCTCGCAACCAGTCCTGCCAGGGTTGGTCCGGCGTGGGCGGTGACATCTCGCCGAACTCCTGGTCGAGGATCGCGTCGGCGATCGCGGTGACCAGCGCCGCCTTGTTCGGCAGGTGCCAGTAGAGGGTCGGCGACTGCACGCCGAGCCGTGCAGCGAGTTTGCGTGTCGTCACGCCGTCGAGGCCCTCGGCGTCCAGCAGCGCGACGGCCTCAGCGACGATCCGGTTTCTGTCCAGCGCCAATGCGGCACCTCCCGCCGGCACTCTATCAGTGCTAGATTCTCTCTATCGGTGATAGAGAGATGGAGATGATGATGTTGCATTGGGCGACCCATCGCATTCCCGGCGTCCCCGCGCACGCCGAACGCCCGGCCGGCCACCAGGGCACGGCAGTCCACCGCCGCGGCGCGGCACACGGCTCGCCGAACCGCCGGTGGAACCACTCGGCCGACCGCCGTCCCCGGTTCCTGCCGGCCTGGCAGCGACGGATCGCGGCGCTCTTCGGCCGGGAGCTGTGATGAAGGCGGCAGTGCTGCACGAGATCGGCGGCATCCCTTGCTACGAGGACTTCCCGGATCCCGTGGCCGGCGACGACGAAGTGATCATCGACGTGAAGGCGGTCGCGGTCGAGACCGTCGACAAGCGCATCGCGGCCGGCACGCACTACGCGAGCCGGCAGTACACCGCCCAACTGCCGGCGATTCCCGCCTTCGACGGCATCGGCGCGCTGCCGGACGGCACCCTGGTCGGGTTCGGCAACCCACGCCGGCCCTACGGCGCGCTCGCCGAGAGGACCGTGGTGCCCCGGGGCGCGTACGTGCCGGTCCCGGAGGGAATCGATCCGGCGATCGCGACAGTCCTCGGCACGGCGATCACCGGCATGTCGATCAGGACTGCCGCCGGTTTCGTGCCCGGCGAGACCGTGCTCGTGCAGGGCGCCACCGGGGTCGCGGGACGACTCGCGGTGAAGGTGGCCCGGCTGCTCGGCGCCGGCCGGATCGTCGCGACCGGCCGCGACGACGACCAACTGCGGGAGGTGCAGGCCCTCGGCGCCGACGCGGTGATCAACACCGCCGTGCCGGACGAAGCGCTGACCCAGGCGTACATGGACTCCCAAGGAGATGGCTACGACATCGTGCTGGACTTCCTCTGGGGCCGGCCCACCGAGATCCTGCTGCGGGCGCTGGTCCCGCAGACCTTCGCGTTCCCGAAACCGACCCGGCTGGTTCAGGTCGGCGAATCCGCCGGCGGCGCGCTCACGCTCGCCGCGGAGAGCCTGCGCACCTCCGGGGTCGAGATCTACGGCGCGGCCAGAGGACTCGGCCCAGAGACCATGCAGGAGGTCTACCAGCAGGTCGTCACGTGGGCGCAGTCCGGCGAGCTGACCTTCGACGTGGTGAAGGTCCCGCTCAGCGACATCGAGACCGCCTGGCAGCGCACCGATCTACGGGGCAGCCGGCTCGTCGTGGTGCCCTGAGCCGGCCGCGGTGAGTATCACCACCGGAATCTCCCGGCTGGTCGCCTTCCGGTACTCCTCATAGGACGGCATCGCCGCAACCATCAGTTCCCACAGCCGCGATCGCTCCTGCCCGGTGGCGGTCCGCGCCGTCGCGGCGAAGGTCTCGGCGCCGATCTGCACAGCAACCCGGGGATCGGCCAGCAGGTTGAGATACCAGAAGGGATGCCGGTCCGCTCCGGCGTTGGAGGCGGCCACCACGTAGCGGTCGCCGTCTCGCACGTAGACCAGCGCGGTGCGGCGCGACTTGCCCGACCTACGGCCCCGGGTGGTCAGCAGCAGGTCGTTCATGCCGGGCCGGGCATTGCCGCCGGTCGCCACGAAACGGCGGATGTGCTCGGCCACCCAGGCGTTCGGGCTGTCGGAAACCATCAGCACCCCTCGACGCCGAGATGCATCCGGTGATGCTTGGGGGCGTCGACTTCGTCGACCAACACCACCGCAAAATCGGGGTACGAGATGCGACTCGCCGCGTCAGCTGCAGCCGTACGGTATCTCCCGCTGTGTTCCCCGTCGTGGTCGAAGTCGCCGGCCGGGCTGACGATCAGCCAGTCGAGGTCGCTGCCCGCCGTGCCCAGCACCTGCGCCCCGGCGGCGTGCGCGAGATAGAACGAGCGGTACTCCTGCGGATATCCCGGCGTGTCCATCAACGCCACCCCGGAGGCGTCCGGCAGCACCGACGCCAGGCCGACCACCAGCAGCCGCCCCACACCCCCCTGCGGCAGCCCGCTGAGCAGGGCTTGGGAGGCGCTGGTGAAGAAGGCGGCGGGTTCAGCGCCGGCGTCGTACACCGCGCTGATCGCCGCATCATGCCCAGCGGCGACCCGGGCGACGCTGTCCCTGTCGGTCACGTCACCGGCCACCAGCCGCACGCCCTCGCCCGGGAGGGCGGCGTACTTGTCCGGTTCCCGCACCACAGCAGTGACCTGGTGACCACGCCGGCGTGCCTCAGCAACGGCTGCCCGCCCGGCCCGGCCGCCCGCACCGAACACCACAATGCTGCCCATCCGATCCCCCGCTCGCCTCGGCCGGCGCGCTTCGCCGGCCACCGCGGAGGACCGTATCCGGCGGCATGGTTACCGATCGGATACCAGTTACCGTGGGGCCGTGACCGCGCCACTGGACCCCGACATGTTCGATCCGGTCTGCCCGTCCGGCCTCTCGCCGATCCGCATCGGCGACAAATGGGCTGGCATGATCATCCGCTGTCTGGAGCACGGGCCCCGCCGCTTCTCCGAGCTGCGGATCCCGCTGCGCGGTATCACCGCGAAAGCGCTCACCAAGTCGTTGCGCGCGCTCGAACGCGACGGCCTGGTCCAGCGCACCACTTACCCCGATGGGGTACGCCGCGTCGAGTACGACCTGACCCTCCTCGGTCGCAGCCTGCTCGAGCCGATGGACGCCGTCTGCGCCTGGAGCCGGGAGCACTGGGAGGAACTCCTCGACGCCCGCGAAGCCTCGACCGGCTAGTCCAGGAAGGCCAGGTTCTTGCAGGTCTCGACGGCGGCGCGGACCGCGGCGGCCACCTCGGGATCGAGCACCTCCGCGACCGCCAGCAGGTCGTTCATCGGCTCGGCCACGGTCTTGAGCGTGGCGGTCCGTTCCTCAGCCGGGCACAGCGCCGCCGCCCGCCGCAATTCGGCCAGCCCCTCCTCGGACCGTCCGGTCAGGATCAGCGTGTCCGCCAGGTCGAACGCGACCCACGGGTCCGCGCTGTCGTTGTACGCAGCGAACCGCGCCAGGTGCTCCAGCTGCCCGAGCCGGTCCCGGATCGCCGCGGTGCCGGTGCGCCGCAGCCCGGCGAGCAGCAGCATGATCCGCGCCTCGTTCATCAGCGGATAGAGGTTGTTCGGCGACAGCTCCGCCGCCCGCCGGTAACAGGTGAGCGCCCGATCGAGCAGCTCCTGATCCAGGGTTCCGGACGTCCTCGACCGGGCCATCCGGCGCAACAGACCACCCTGGGTGGCCCAGGTCTCGGCGTCACGGTCGTCGAGTTCCAGCGCCCGCTCGAACGCCACGGTCGCCTCCTGCGCCGACCCGGGAATCTTGCCCAGCGCGGTGCCGAGCTCCCGCCAGGCCGGCGCGTGACCGGGCCGCAGCTCGGTCGCGAACCGCAGCGCCTGGACGGCCTCGTGGTGCCGGCCCTCCCGGCGAAAGATCGACCCCAGCTCGTAGTGCGCCTGCCAGCTGGCCGGATTGCGGTCCACGGCGAGTTCGAGAAGCAGCACCTTACGGCGGGAACTGGTGGTGCTGTGCGCCGCCTCCAGCAGATCCTCGGCCAACTGCTCGCGCAACCGGGCCAGCTCGGCGGTCATGTCCGCGCGCTCCTGGCGCATGGAGTCCAGCTCGGCGCGCGACAGCGTCACCGCCGGAGCGGCGTGACGGACCGGACTGTCCACATGCTCCGCGTTCTCCAGGCCGTCAGCAGCCGCCTCCGCGATCCGCTGGATCGACTCCTCCACGGCGTCCCTGCTGTACGGGATCACCCGAACCACGCGGGGATTGAACTTGACCTCATCAAGGTCCTGGCAGATCACGATCGTCACGTTGTCACGGGTCGCCCAGCGCACCCCGAGCTCCAGGTAGACGTTCGGGTTCGCGCCGGTCAGATCGGCGATGTAGAGCTCAGCATCCCGCGCCTCCCCGAACATCGAGCTGTGGATCACTCCCGGCCGGGTCTTCTCCTTCTCCAGGATCAACTTCACGTCACGGCCGATCAGTACGCCGATAGCGCGCGCAACCGGCTCCAACAGCTGCTTCCGAATCGCCGGAATGTCGTCCCACGCCGCCGCTCCCATGCTTTCGCCCGGCATCGCGACGAAACACCGCAGCGGATCCTGCTCCGAGGCGGGAGTCGCCGCCGGCGGAGCCGCCAGCCGGGATCTGCGCTCGTCGGTCTTCAGGCGCTGCAGCTCCCGCCACCGCTGCCGCCACCGGTCGAGCCGCGGATCGTCCTCGGCCGGCGGCCGGTGCTCACCGAGAAGCAGCAGCGTCTTCACCAGCGCCATCAAAAAGTCGATGCCCGGCAGCCGCCGCCCACCGAGCGCCTCACTGATCGCGGACGGCGACAGCGACCGCGAGCCGGGCGCCCGCCGGCTGATATCCGTCAACGACGGATTGCCTTGCTCAATACGCAGCGTGGTGAGGTCAGCGGCGAACCGGGCGAGTTCCCGGGCGTAGTCACCCGACTCCTCAGCGCGTTCGTCCTGTGCCATCGGCGCCCTTCGGTGTCCTTCGGTGAGGACCTCCGATGCTACGGCTTCCTTCGCCGCCCGTACGCTCGCAAACGGGTTCGTTCGGGTTCGTCCGTCCCATGGGGTGGCCGCGCCGCCCGGCCGCTGTAGTGCTCGTATGAACCTGAAACTGATGGAGCTGTGCGGCCTGCTCCTCCTGCTCGCCGTCTGCGCCGCGGTTTACGCAACCGCCGGCCCCGCCGCCCTCGCCGCCGTCACCGGCGTAGCCAGCACCCTGTTCGTCACGTGGCGCGGCACCCGCCGCGACCGCAACCAGCGATGACCAGCCAAGCGCTGCCCTTCAAGCGTCATCACACGATCAGGCCGGACGGGCGTGACCAGCGTCCGAAGGAAGCACCTGTCACGCCCGCCAGCCTCCCCGCCACTCGGTTCGGTGACGGAAGTCAGATCGGCTCCTGCCGCGGCCTCGTCGCAGGGAACCACTGCGCGCCGGCCCGCACCGCGCCGAGCAACGCCGGCCGGCTCGCTCCGGGCCGGCGCTGCGGCAGCCGCAGGCTGCGCGAGAAGATCGCCACCGCGCCCTCTCGCCGCCAGCATGGTCCCGGCGTACCGCAGGCGAGGCAGAGACCGGTCGCGCTGCATGTCACGTGCTCATCAAGCGTGGCCTGCGCACGGCTCAACTGAGAGTCGGCCGACGTTGCGTAATAAGTATTGCTGTCCATCTCGGTCTCAGGGTCATTGCGTTGTCGGGTAGCAGCTGGTCACGGCGGTGATCAGGTCGTGTGAGCGCCGATTGGCATAGCGGGTAGCGCGGGCGATGTTGGCAGCACCGGTGGCTCGGTGCCAGCCGATCGCGGTGTTACGCAGCGTCGCGATGACGGCGGGTCCGTTCCCGGTGCGGGCTTGGTGCTGGTCCTCACGGAACGTGGTGTCGCGGACGTGATGGAGCCGGTTCTCGATATGCCAATGACGGCGGATCCAGGTCTGCAGATCGCGGGCGGTGGCGTGGCCGGCGGGCAGCGAGATGGTCAGGTAGGCGGTCTCGCGGCTGGTCCGGCCTGCGACGACACGGGTGCGGGTGATCCGGATGGCTTGTGCGGCATGCGGAAACGCGATGCCGCCGGGCAGGTGGACGGTGACGGCTTTGACGGTGCGGGTCTCGCGGCGGCCGTGGCCGCGGTCGCGAGTGCGGTCCCCGACCGGGATCTGCGCCCAAGGAAGGCGCTTGAGCTGCTTGAACAAGGTCGGCTGGTTCGCCTTCACCTGGACCAGCAGGTGAGCGCCGCGCCGGGCGACCTCGTCGGCGTGACCGGTCTGGGTGTGCAGGGCGTCGGCGATGAACAGTGCCCCGGTCAGGCTGCCCAGGACCTGCTCGACGGCGTCGAGCAGCGGCGCGAACGCCGGAATCTCGTTGCTCTTGGCATCGACGGTGACCTGGGCCAGCACGATTCCGGTGCCGGTGTCCAGGGCGGACAGCAGGTGGATCTGACGGCCGTCGTCATGCCGGGCGCCGCGCAGGGTCTTGCCGTCGACCGCGATCACCCGCCGGTATCTGCGCGTGACGGCGGCAGGATCCGGCGGGCAGGCTCGGGTGCGCAGCCAGCCGGCGAGAACACCGGCCAGCAGCTGCGCGTCCAGCCGGATCAGCAACCGCCATACGGTCGTGCCGGCCGGGACGGCATCGGTGAACCCGAGCCGGACCCGGCCGTGTCCGTCGAGGTCTTGCAACCAATCGCTGATCGCGGCGAACGACGACGCGCCGGCCATGACGGCGCAGACCGCTACGGCCAGAACCGCGGTCAGCGGGTACCGGATCCCCCGCGGATCCCGTGGATCGGGAACCTTCGCCAGGACAGCCAGCAGACCGCCCCGCTCACTTTCAGTGATCGGGGCGGGTAGGGCATCGGCGGAAGGTGTCGTGACAGTCAGTGCAGCAATGAGAGATGATGCCATTGGCGGGTGAGGTCCTCGGGGCGTTATGGGGCGTAGAGAACTTCATGATCACTGACGTGATCTCACCCGTCCTCTTCGCCTCCACAGAGGCCACTCAACCCGCGAACCCCGAGGTCAGAGCCGTGCCATCAGACTATGCAACGGCCCTGATCTCGGTCTCCCGTCAGCTGCAGTCCAGAGCAATCAAGTGATTGCCGAGATCGACAAAGGGACCACCGCGCTACATGTCAAACATGGTGGTGAAGGCGGCTCAGAATGAACACCCTGTGCGATCAGGAGCTTCCAAGGAAGCTCCCGGTTGAACCGGGATGTTCTGGCGCGCTCATCCATCACGTGCACTTCAAAGGCGGCCATGGCCGGAGTAAATTCGTCCCATCGCCGGGACAGCAATGCATCACCGGAGTCCGAAGGGGGCGCTGTGGGGGAAGGCGCCGCCACCGAGTGGCCACAGATCGACACGACCGGGCCGGCCGCACGGTTCCAGAGCCGCAGGCAGGAACGCGCTCATATCGCGCGTGCGCTGATGTCACAGGGCCGGACCACCGGAGAGATCGCCGACGTGTTCCGCGCTCGCTATCGCGTGAACGCACGGATTGCGTTCCGCTACGCTCGCGGCTGGAGCCAAGCGCGCGTTGCCGAAGAGTGGTGTACCAGGTGGCCGGACGACGCGAAGTCCGGAAAAGTAATCTCGACCTGGGAAGTATGGCCAAACGGTGGACACGCGCCTTCCCTGCAATCGCTCACCCGGCTCGCGGAACTCTACGAGTGCAGCGTTGCTCAACTGTTGGCCGACCTCCCGGACCACAGCCGCCCGCCAGATGCCGGCAACACGACGTTGTCTACGCCTGCGGAAGAAGGTCACGAAAAGATGCAACGCAGAAGCGCAATCGGCATCGGCGTGATGTTGGCGTCCAGCTTGGGCGGCGCACTGAAGGCAGGCCCGACAAGTGGCTGGCGAATCGGCGTGGCAGACGTGGAGCGACTCGACCGGGAATCCTCCCGTCTACGCAATCTGTGCGCCCTGCACGGTGGGAACAGCTTGTGGCGAGCGGCATTGAGCGTCGCCCAGGAAGGACACCAGAAACTGGAGAAGGGGCAATACAGCCACGCCGTCGGGACCCTTCTTCAACAGGCCATCGGCCGGGCAGAAATGTGTGCCGGATGGCTCGCCATGGACAGCGGACAGCATGATGTCGCTCGAACCAGCTTCAATGAGGCCCTGTCTCTGGCACGACAGGTAGGTGACGCTGCTCTGGAAGTACATGCCCTTTGCAACCTCGCGCTGCAGAGCAACTTCCTGGGCATGCCCCGCCAAGCGCTGCGATTCGCCGAAGCGGCCGAGAGAGCGTCGAAGGACGCTGCGCCGAAAGTCGGCGTCGTGTTGAACCTCAGAAAGGCAACGGCTTTTGCCCTGATGGGCGATGACACTTCGAGTAAGAACGCTGTTACGGAAGCGCGCCGTCGCCTCGACCGCGAAGCAGAAAAGCCGGCTCTGCCATGGTGCGAGTTCGTCACGTCAGCCGAGATCGACGGGATCGAAGGGACGCGCCTGCTCCATCTTGCCCGAGGCAGGAACGACCGGCGCATAGCCCACCGCGCCGTGCGGACTCTTGAGTCGGCGATAGCTCGGCACGGGCCGAAGTTCGTGCGTAACAGGGCGCTCTATCGGGTCAGGCTCGCCAGCAGCCAACTAGAACTGAACTCCATCACCGATGCGGCCCGCTCCGCAACAACGGCCCTGGGCGAACTCAGCAACGACGTGGCGAGTTCGATCGTGTCGACCGAATTGGACGGCGTCGCCGACGCACTTGCTCCCTACCGGAAGATGGCCGAAGTCGAACTGTTCGTGTCGCGCTATGACGCCGCAAAGGATCCGAAGGGGTGACAGGCTTGCATCCACCGCTGGAGATCGAAGTGGGCGGCAGATCCGCGACGGCTCGCGACAAGGCAGACCTGATCGATGTTTATCGCGACGCGTACGAGGACAAACTGTCCGACCCGTTCCTGTCCGATCAGCGGCACTGGGAGCGAATCGAAGGGTACGCCTCGGCCAAGGGCTATGCCCTTGTGGAGGGACGAATTACGGGCTACCTGGTCGGATACGCCCTCGGCTACCGGCTGCCCGAGAATGCGACCTGGTGGAAAGGCCTCACCACGCCAGTGGATCCGTCTCTGATCGCCGAGGACGGGACGCGCACTTTCGCAGTCACCTACATGATGGTCCGACAGAAATATCGGCGGCGCGGTTACGCCAAGGTGCTGCACGACCAACTGCTGGAGGCACGCCCTGAGCGGCGTGCGGCGCTACTGGTCAATCCTTCGAATGTGGCGGCGCGAACGGCGTACGAGACATGGGGCTGGCGCAAGATCGGCGAGTTGCAGCCCTTCGCCGACGCTCCCGTCTATGACGCGATGCTCAAGGACCTCGCGCCGGCGCTGAAGCCGCGCTGATCCGGCTCGAGGTAGCCGGCGTCATGGGCCGCCGGCAGAGGTTCGTGGCCGCAGCAAGCCCCGACCCGCGTTCGCACCGGTACGCCCATATCGAACCGGCTTCCCGGGCGCCACGGCGCCCGCACGATAGCGGTCGGGACGGCGCGGCTTTCGCCAGCCCTGCGCAGGCGGACGAGCGACACAGTGGGCGAAACGCCCTTCACCTCACAATGATCATGCTGCTACCTTGCTGCATATCTTTTGCAACTACTAGGCTGCGGTTATTGGGGGGTGCCGGCTTGACCACCACCCTGTCGGCCGGTCCGGGCCGGGATCTTCTCGGCCTCGGCGCGCAGCGCCGCCGGACCACGTTGTGGCTGCTTGCGCTGACTGCCGGGCTCATCGCCACCGGGCTGGTCGCGGTCGGCACGGGGGCGATCGGGATCAGCCCGGCCACCGTCGCCCGGATCATCGGCTATCAACTGTTCGGCGTCGGCGACGTCACCTGGACGCCGCCTGAGGAAGCCATCGTCTGGCAGGTTCGGCTGCCCCGCGTCATTCTCGGCGTCCTGGTCGGCGCGGGACTCGCGGTCTGCGGCGTGGCCCTGCAGGCGATGGTGCGCAACGTGCTCGCCGACCCGTACCTGTTGGGCATCAATTCCGGCGCCTCCAGCGGCGCCGCTGCCGCGATCCTGTTCGGCGCCGGCGCCGGCTTCGGGCAGTACGCGCTGTCCACCAGCGCCTTCCTCGGCGCGATGGCGGCCTCGCTGCTGGTCTTCCTGATCGCCCGCAGCGGCGGCCGGGTCACCTCGATCCGGCTGCTGCTCGCCGGCGTCGCCGTCGGTTACGCCCTGTACGCCACCACCAGCTTCCTGATCTTCGCGTCCGGCTCCGCCGAGGGCGCCCGCTCGGTGATGTTCTGGCTGCTCGGCTCGCTCGGCCTGGCCCGCTGGGACGCGCTGCTCGGGGTCGCCGCGCTGGTCATCGGCGGCACGATCGCCTACCTCACGGTGACCGGCCGCAGCCTGGACGCTCTGGCCGTCGGCGACGAGACCGCGCACACGCTGGGCATCTCCCCCGACCGGCTGCGGCTGCGCCTGCTGGTGATCGTCTCGCTCTGTGTGGGCGTACTGGTCTCGGCCTCCGGCAGCATCGGCTTCGTCGGCCTGGTCGTGCCGCACCTGGCCCGCCGCATCGTCGGCGCCCCGCACGTGCGCGTGGTCCCGGTCGCCGCGCTGCTCGGCGCGATCCTGCTGGTCTGGGCCGACGTGGTCGCCCGCGTGCTGCTCGCCCCGCAGGAGATTCCGATCGGCATCATCACCGCCCTGATCGGCACCCCGTTCCTGCTGATCCTGATCCGTCGCCTGCACGCCTCGAAAGGAATCTGATGAGGGCTCGCCGCCTGCTCGCCGTCTCCGCCACCGTCGTGCTCGCCGCCGGGTGCGGCGCGAACGACGCCGCCTCGGGCACCGGCGAGGCCGCCTCCGGCTATCCGGTCACGCTGACCAACTGCGGCGCCGAGGTGAGCTTCGACAAGGCGCCGGAGCGGGTCGTGCTGCTCAAGAGCGCCGCCGTGCCCTACCTGCACTCGCTCGGCGTGATGGACCGGGTGACCGCGCGCGCCGGGCAGTACCCGAAGGAGTACTACGACGCCGCCACCCAGGCCGAGATCGACCGGATCCCGCTGCTCACCGACAAGACCGACACCAGCGGCCACCTGCAGATCTCCAAGGAGGTGGTGATCAGCCAGCAGCCCGACCTGGTGCTCGGCGAGGTCGACAACCTGTCGCGCGACACGCTCTCCGGCGTCGACATCCCGCTGCTCGAGGAACCGGCGCTCTGCCCGGACGCCACCGCCGTGCCGAGCTTCGACGACATCTACCGGCAGATGGAGGCCTACGGCAAGGTCTTCGACCGCCAGGCCGAAGCCACCACCGCGGTCAGCGCGCTCAAGGCCAGGATGGCCGGCATCAAGAAACCCACCGAGCAGCGTACGGCTGCCGTGCTCTACCCCACCGTCGGCGGCGGCGTGACCTACGCCTACGGCTCGACCAGCATGGCGCACCCGCAGCTGGAGGCGGCCGGGTTCACCAACGTGTTCGCCGACAGCAAGGAGCGGGTCTTCGAGGTGACCCTGGAGGAGCTGCTCGGCCGCAACCCCGACGTGCTGATCCTGCTCTACAGCGACGGCGACCCGAAGGCGGTCGAGGCCGCGGTGACCAGCCTGCCCGGCGCGGTGAAACTCAAGGCCGTCAGCGGCGGCAACGTGATGCCGCAGCTGTTCAACTTCACCGAGCCGCCGTCACCGCTGTCCATCGACGGCCTGGAGAGGATCGTCGAGCGTTTCCAGGCGCCGGCGTGATCGAGGCGAGCGGGGTGTCCTGGCGCTACGGCGCCACCCCCGTCATCGACAGCGTCGACGTCGCCGCTCAGCCGGGCCGCGTGCTCGGCCTGATCGGCCCGAACGGCAGCGGCAAGACCACCCTGCTGCGGCTGCTCTACGGCGCCCTGCGCAGCCCTACCGGCACGGTGACCGTCGACGGCGACGAACTGCGCGCCCTGGCCCCGCGCGACGCGGCCCGGCGGATGGCCGTCGTCGTGCAGGAGTCCGGCGGCGAGACCGCGCTGACCGTGGCCGAGATGGTGCTGCTCGGCCGCGGCCCGCACCTGGGCACCTTCCAGCGCACCGGCGCGAGCGACCACGAGATCGCCGCGCGCTGCCTGGACCGGGTCGGCGCCTCGCACCTGGCGGCCCGCTCGTTCGCCGGGCTGTCCGGCGGCGAACGCCAGCGCGTGCTGATCGCCCGCGCCCTCGCTCAGGAAGCCACCCACCTGCTGCTCGACGAACCCACCAACCATCTGGACATCCGCTTCCAGCACGAGATCCTGCGGCTGGTCCGCGGCCTGGACACCTGCTCGATCGTCGTCCTGCACGACCTCAACCTGGCCGCCCGCTACTGCGACGACCTGGTCCTGCTCGGCGCCGGTGGTGTCGTCGCCGCCGGCCCGGTCACCGACGTGCTGGACCCGAAGATCCTCGAACCCGTCTACGGCATCGGCATCCGGCGCCTGGACCTCGAGGACGAGCTGCACCTGCTGTTCCACCCGATCGACGAGGAGATCCCCGCGTGAGCGCTCAGGACCGTATCAACGCCTACTGGACCGGCCGGGCGCCCGCGTACGACGAATACCAGCAGCGGCCGGACCGGCTCGCCGCGGACGATCAGGCCTGGTCCGAGATCTGGCAGAGCGCGCTGTCCGGCGTACCCCGCGATGTTCTTGATGTTCTCGATGTGGGAACCGGGAGTGGCCAGGTGGCCATGACCCTCGCCCGGCTGGGCCATCGGGTCACCGGCGTCGACCTGGCCGAAGGCATGCTGGAACGCGCCCGCGCGCACGCCGCCACGATCGAGGGCGGCCCGGACTTCCGGCTCGGCGACGCGGTCGACCCCGGCTTCCCGGACGCCACCTTCGACGCGGTCGTCGGCCGCTACGTGATGTGGACGCTGCGCGAGCCGCAGACCGCGGTCGCCAACTGGATCCGCCTGCTGCGTCCCGGCGGCATCGTCGCCATGGTCGACAGCACCTGGTTCCCGGACGGCCTGGACAACGCCTCGGAGAACTTCGCCGGCTTCTACGACGACTCGGTGCAAGCGGTGCTGCCGTTGGCCGCCGCCAAGTCGATCGACGAAACCGTGCTGCTGATGGCGAACGCGGGGCTGCGCGACGTCACCGCGACCCCGCTGACCACGATCTACCGCCTTGATCAGCAGTACGGCGTCGCCGAGAACCACGAGGTCCAGATGCAGTTTCTGATCACCGGCCGGCGATCTGAAAAATAGCTGGGAACTTCCGGGCGGCGGCCGGCGACTAGTGACATGACCTTCGCGATGTGGCGGAGGTCTTTGACGAAGTCCCCGGATGCCGGCGCACCCCCAGAGCGCCGCCGACACCTCGATGAGGACAGCCGATGGCCGTAACTCCCCAGGTCGCCGAGCCCGCCACCAGCGGTCACCAGGCGCAGCGCCGCACCGCCCCCGTCCGCAGCTTCGGTCCGTTGCTGCTGCGCCTGCACTTCTACGCCGGCCTCCTGGTCGCCCCGTTCCTGCTGGTCGCGGCGACGACCGGGCTGCTGTTCACGCTCGCCCCGACGCTCGACAAGGTCGTCTACAGCAGCGAGCTGATCGTTGCGGAGCCCGGTGACGCGGCCCTGCCGGTGGCCCAGCAGGTCGCGGCGGCGCGAGCCAGTCATCCGGAGGGCGACCTTGTCGGGGTACGGGTAGGCGAGGCCGACCGCACCACGCAGGTTGATTTCACCTCCCCCGACCTCAGCGTGGAGTCCGAGCTGGTCCACACCGTGTACGTCGATCCGTACACCGCCGAGGTGACCGGCCGGCTGACCACCTGGTGGACGGCCACCCCGCTGAACACCTGGCTGGACCAGTTCCACCGCGACCTGCACCTCGGCACGACCGGCTCGCTCTACTCGGAGTTGGCGGCCAGCTGGCTGTGGATCATCGCCCTGGGCGGTGTCATCCTGTGGTGGCGCCGGCAGCGCGGCAACCGCACCGCGCGCCGGCTGCTCGCTCCCGACCTGGCCGCCAAGAAGGGCGTACGGCGTACTCGCAGTTGGCACGGAGCCCTCGGCCTCTGGCTGCTGCTCGGCCTGCTGATCATCTCGGCGACCGGGCTGACCTGGTCCAACTACGCCGGCGCCAACTTCAGCGCCGCGCTGGACTCGATGAACGGCAACCGGCCGTACGTCGCCACCGAGCTGACCCCGGGCGCCAGTGCCGAGTCCGGCGGGCACCACGGCGCCGCCTCGCCCGGCACGGACGCCGCCGCCGACCCGGCCGCCATCGACACCGTCCTGGGCGGGGCCCGCGAAGCCGGCCTCGACGGCCCGGTGCAGATCACCCCGCCCGCCGACGCCGCCAGCGCCTGGACGGTCACCCAGAACGACAGCCTCTGGCCGGTACGCCTGGACAGCGTCGCCGTCGACACCACCGGCGCGGTCACCGACCGGGTCGACTTCGCCGACTGGCCGTTCCTGGCGAAACTGACCTCCTGGGGCATCAACGCGCACATGGGCCTGCTGTTCGGCCTGGCCAACCAGCTGATCCTCGCCGCCCTGGCGATCGGTCTGATCACCGTGATCGTCTGGGGCTACCGGATGTGGTGGCAGCGCCGCCCCACCCGCGCCGACCGCCGCGCACCCGTCGGCGCCCCACCCGCCCGCGGCGCCTGGCAGCAGCTGCCGACCTGGGGCATCGCCGTCGGCGTACCGGTCGTCTTCGCCGTGGCCTGGGCCCTGCCGCTGTTCGGCATCCCGCTGATCGCATTCCTCCTGATCGACGTCGTCACGGGCGCCGTGCGCAACCGCCGGAACCGCAACGTGGTTCCGGTGTCTCCGGCACCCGTCAAGGGCTGATCAGGCTCGTCGCTCATGACCGCGCTGCCGTCGCCCGGCCGTCCCTACTGCGGATCACGGCACCGGCGCGCCACCCGCCCGCATCTGCGCGTGCGTCACCTGCACGGGCAGGTCGTCCTGGTGGCGCGCCGGCAGCCGCCCGCATCGCTTCGGACGCCGGGCGCGCGTCTGCTGGTGCTGGCCTTCCTCGTCCTGGTCGCCGGCGTGGGCGCGCTGCTCGCCGTGCCGGACCTGACGGCCGCACCGCCCGGCGGGCCCTGCCCCGCACGCGTCTCGCGCGCCCTGACCGACGGCCACGGCACGCTGCGGATCCGCGCCGAGGAGACGCACAGCACCACCCTGGTCCATCTGTGCGCCGACCCCGACCTCGGCCCGGTCCGCGCCTGGGCGGCGTCGCACCGGCTCGGCGCTCTCTCGCGGAGCATTCCGGTCCAGGCCGTCGGCCGAAGCCTCGCCCTGATCGCCGTCACCGACGCCGCCGAGGCAGCGCTCACCCTGCGGTTGCGGTTGGAGTCCGGTGAGCACTCCACCTTCGTGATCTCGATCGGCTGACCGGGCGGATCATGGCAATGGGCCCGCAGAACAGGCCGAACGGCCCCTCCTCGAGAGGCGTGGACTGCCGATGGGGAAGGCATCTATCGCGCTGGTTGTGGCCAAGGGAGGCGACATCATGGTGCAGGCAACAAAGCCGAACCAAGGTTCAGGGCGGGATGGCTTCCGGGTCGGGGCAAGTCACGATGCCCCGGTACGGACAGCGTCCGCAACGGTTCCGCCGGCCGGCAGGAAGCTGCCGCCGATCGAGTGGGCGCGAACCGACTATCGCAGGATCATGCTTACCGAGCTGTGGGGAACCGGGCACAGTCTCGTGCTGGCAATCGTCGCGTTCGCCATGTTGACCGCCGCCGGGATCACTCTCGCGATCGTGGTGACGACCATTCTGCACACCCTCGGATACGATCCGGCGCCGCGATTCTGATCCCGTGACAACAAGGGCGCTCCGGCCGCTGGATCATCGCCGGCCGGAACGCCCTTGCAACGGAACGACAGGTCACGGCCACGTAACTTCGGTTCCTATAGCCATCTTCCGGCAACTGCCAGCCTTTTGCAATAAGCCTGGCCGTCAGACCTTTCGAGCACGGGTACGCACCAACCAGAACAGCCCGCCCCCGACGGCAAAGGTGACCAGCACTCCGGCGACCCCGGACAGGGCGGTCGCCAGGAACTCGTTGCCGACGCCGCGGATCGCGTAGTCGGCCAACGGGCTGTCGGCCAGCTGGTGCGCCCCCTCCTGCTGAAGCATGCAGGTGCCGCCGGTGATCTCGTCGTCGGCGCTGAACGTGCAGCCCTCGCGGGCGGCGAAGTCCAGACCGTCCGGGCTGCCGGAGGCGAAGCTGGACACCACACCGGCCAGCAGCAGGGCGACGAGCAGGCCGCCGGCCAGGAACCATCCCAGTTTCCGGTTCATACGGCGGCTCCGGCGGTGGGAACGGCGGACTTGCGGAAGTGGCGGTTCGCGTACACCAGATCCGGGCGGACCTTCGCCACCGTAACCACCGTGGTGGCGGCGATCAGGCCCTCACCGATGCCGATCAGCACGTGCACACCGCCCAGGGTGGCGGCGACCCCGGCGAGCGACAGCTCGGTCGTGCCGCCCAGCGCGTACTGAAGGACGAAGCCCATCGCAGCGAGCACGACACCGATCACCGAGGCGATGAAGGCGGTGACGCCGAGCCCGCCCGGCGTCCTCGGCAGCACCCGCAGCAGACCGGCGACCAGCACGTACGCCGCCGCGGCGCCGATCAGGGCCATGTTGGTGACGTTGAGGCCGATCGCGCTGAGGCCGCCGTCGGCGAACAGCAGGCACTGCACGATCAGTACGGTCGCCACGCACAGCGCGCCGACCCAGGGACCGACCAGAATCACCGCGAGGGTGCCGCCGAGCAGATGGCCGGAGACCCCGGGCAGCACCTGGAAGTTGAGCATCTGCACGGCGAAGATGAACGCCGCCACCAGCCCGGCCATCGGGGCCAGCCGGTCGTCGAGGTCCGCCTTGGCCCGCCAGACGCAGACCGCGAGACCCGCCGCCGCGATCCCAGTGAAGATCAACGAAACGGGACCGTCGATGATCCCGTTGGCGATGTGCATCGCCACCACATCCATGAACACCCTCCCCCAGTCAGGACCTGCCACTGTGTGGGATTCGCAGTTGAAGACCCAGCGGATGACCGGCGGTGCCCAGATCCTCCTTCCCGCGCGCCGCCGGCACTTCGAGGGAAGGAATCCCTGCACATGCTGGACACCGCGGTCGCGGTCGGCGCCGTCCCGTCGCGAGCTGACACATCCGCCCGCCCCGGCGGTCTCAGGCCGCCGGGGCGTGCAGCGGGAGGCTGACCCGCACAGTCGTGCCGGCCGGCTGGTGCGGGCGCAGGGTGATCGTGCCGGAATGCAGGCGCACGATGGCGCGGGCCAGGCTGAGCCCGAGCCCGCTGCCCGGTATGCCGTGGTGGCGCACGTTGCTCGCGCGGTAGAACCGGTCGAAGAAGCGGGGGTACTCCTCGGCGGGCGCGCCGATCCCGGTGTCGGTCACCGACAGCTCGACGTCGCGGTCGCCGGTCCGCAGGGCGACCTCGACCTCGCCGCCGGCGAGGCTGTACTTCACGGCGTTGGACAGCAGGTCGTCGACGACCTGCCGCAGCCGGCGGGCGTCGCCGGTCACCGCCAGGTGCGCGGGCAGGTCGGCCCGCAGCTGCACTCCCGCGTCGGCTGCGGAGAGCCGGAAGACCGTGACCGCCTCGGCCACCAGCGCGACGAGGTCGATGCGATCGAGGTTCAGGAGATGGTGGCCGGACTCGAGGCCGGCCAGGTCCAGCAGGCTGTCGGAGATGTGCCGCAGCGTCGCGGTGTTGCGGGCGACGGTGTCGAGCATCTGCCGCTGCTCGTCGTCGAGCGCCTCGGCCTCCTCGACGAGCATGGTGACGTTGGCGGTGATCGAGGTGAGCGGGGTCCGCAGCTCATGCCCGGCCAGGGCAAGGAAGTCGTCCTGCGCCCGGCGCAGCTGCCGGGCCAGCTCCTCGGCGCGGCGCAGCGCCACATAGACGCCGATCTGCGCGGCGACGCCGTCGAGCAGCACGGTCAGCAGCTCCTCGTGCACCTCCGGGGAGCCCGCGTAGCAGGTCAGCACCCCGAGCAGGGTGCCGCCGTCGCGGACCGGCACGGCCAGGATGGTGCGGATGCCGTACCGAGCGCACAGCTCGACCCGCCCCTGCTCGTAGGCGGTGGTGAGGTTGAAGAACTCGGAGATGTCCGGCACCCACAACGGCTCACCGGTCTGCCAGACCCGGCCGGTGACGCCGAGCCCGCGCACCGGCACGTGCCCGAACAGCTGATCAGGCGCCTCGCCGGCGTCACTGTGGTGCCCCACGGCGCGCAGTTCCCCGGTCGCCTCGTCGATGAGGAACAGTTCCGCGCAGGGCCAGCCGAGGGTCGCCGTCACCGCCTTCAGCACCGCCGGGGCTGCCTCCGCGATCGTCTCGACCGAACGCAGGGCGTACTCCACCTCCCGGCGGCAGCTGCCGAAGCGTTCCGCGCGGCGCAGGGCGGTGACCTCGTGGGCCACCGCGACCGCGCCGAGCCGCCGGCCGTCGCGACTCGTGATCGGTTGCGCCGTCGCGGCGAATGTCCGCACCCGCTGGTCGGCGCAGCGGGCCTTCACGTCGAGGTCGCTGATGTACTCGCCGTTCAGGGCCCGCATCACCGGCGTCTGCTCCCAGGACAGCGGGCGCATCTCGTCGTCGAACAGGTACTGCCCCACGACGTCCGGCACGTCGTCGGGGACGGGCCCGGTCTCCGGCCGATTCTGGATCTGGCGCATGGCCCGGTTGACCACGCTCACCCGGCCCGAGTCGTCGCAGGCGATCACTCCGACCGACAGGCTGTCGAGCAGCGCCGCCAAGAAGCTGGCGTGCCGCTCGGCGGCTTCCTCGGCCGCCGCCTGCGCGGACAGATCGGTCAGGAACACGCAGGCCAGCGGGCCGGCAGTCCCGCGGACCACGGACAGCGCGGCACGCATTGCGACCCGGTGCCCAGCGCGGTGCCGCATGCTCAGCTCCCGCACGACCGGGCGTACCGGGCCCGCGGCGAACAGCCGGCCGAGGGCCGTACCGATGGGCTCACTGCCGTAGTCGGGCCGCAGCGTGTCATCCAGGCGGCGCCCGCAGATCTCGGCGGAGGCGAAGCCGAGCATTTCCTCGGCTGACCGGTTGAAACCGCGCACCACCCCGTCGTCGTCGACGGCGAGGAACGCCTCCTGCACGCTGTCCAGCAGCGCCGCGCTGTCGAGGATCCCCATCCCGGTCTCGTCCCGGTCGGCCGGGACTTGATCATCCCAGTGGATCGAGGCTCTGAGCAGGCACGACACTTCGGTCAGGGCAAGAATCTGGTCCTCCGCCCACTCGCGGGGCCGCATGTCGAGGACGATCAACGCCCCGAACGGCCGGCCGGAGAGGTCATGGATCGGCACTCCGGCGAAGGCGGTCACCCCGGCCTTCGCGAGCGGATGGCCGGGCATCGAGCGGGACATGTCGGCCACGACGGTGGATCCGTCCCCGCAGATCACGTACTCCCCGACCGACCCGGCCGCCGGCAGCGGACCGTGACCGCCCACCCGCTGCTCCCCCGTACGCCCCACGATCGAGACCGCGGCCAGGGGCGTGTCGAGCAGCGAGGCGGCCATGTGGGCGACGCTGTCCAAGGACAGCCCCGTGGTGGCCAGTAACCGAGTAGCCCGCTCGGCGGCAGCCAGCCGGGCCGGGTCACTCAGGACTGCCTGGTTGCGGTGCAGCACAGCCGCCTTCCTGTTCGTCGCGTCGCGGTGGTATTCCCATCATGTGATACCGCAAACCAGGCGTTTCCCGGCACTGATCCCTAGCCTCGGTCCAGCGCTTCCGCGACACATTGCAGGAGCTCAGGGCCTGCAAACGGCTTGGTCAGCACGAGGGTCGCTCCGGCCTGCAGCGGGCGGTCATCACCCGGCAGAAGGCTTCCGCTGACCATCAGAATGGGAAGATCACGGGTACGGGCGTCGCCCCGGATGTTCCGGCACATCTCGATCCCGTCCATCACCGGCATGTCGATGTCGCTCACGACGAGATCGACCGGATTGCCGAGGACCAGATCGAGACCCTCCTTGCCGTTGCAGGCCTGCTCGACCTCATGGCCGGCACGCCGCAACAGGCGCACGATCACCCGGCGCACGTCTTCCTCGTCCTCGACCACCACGACACTCGCCACTGCTTCTCCCTCTGCTGTCACGCTTACGCACGGCAACGTAGAGCAGCATCGGTGTTCACCGTCCCGAGGTAAGCCGAACGGCGACCTGTGTCCCGCTGAAAGAATGAACGCAGCGGCCGGAAGTACAGATAGTGCACAAGGGACGTTGCCGGGTCACTGCACCGGCGGCCCTCAGCCGAGCCGCCGGGCGATGACCGCGGTCGCGGCGGCCGACAGGGAGATGCCCCGGGTGACGGCGTCGAGCCGCAGCTTCGCGTAGGCGTTCAGGGCAGCGGAACCGGCATCCTGGTTCATCAATTCGAGAGCGAGCTGGATGGTGGCGCGCACGGACAGCGCCTCCGCGAACCCGTTGATCAGCTCCTCGCCGCCGGCGTCCAGGGGCTGCAGGTCGCCCGGGTCGGCCGGCCACGGCACCTCGGGATCGTAGGCGGCGCAGATCCCGACGGTCAGCGGCGCCAGCGCGTCCGCGTCACGGCTGTACAGATCGAGGTTGGCGATCGTTGCGCCACTTCCGGTGAACAGCGGCACCGACACCACGCCGAGCCCCATCCCGGCGGCCGTCTCCCGGAAGCCGGGCCAGGTCATCGTCGTCGTCGCCGCACCGGCCACCGTGGTCGGGGCGGCGGAGGAGACGTCCTCGACCAGCTCGCCGCTGGTCGCCACCGTGTACGACTCGCCGTCCAGGCGCGGCGCGGTCGCTGCATAGTCCACGGCGATGATCCGCTCGGCCGCCAGCGCAGCCAGCCGCTCCAGCCGGGCGTCGAGGCCGGGCATGTCGTCCGGCGTCTCAGCAAGCGCGACGAGCGCCTCGGCCAACGGCTGCGCGCTGGACGGAGTCTGGGTCGATGCCGGTGTCGTCACCCCTGCTCCTCCGGTAGTCGGTCATGGTGGCAGAGCTTGGAGGTACCCGAAGGATCATCTTTCACACGATTCAGCGACGGTTCTGTCCGGATTTCGGCCCCCGAACCGGAGTGGATATTGAAGTAAGGTGCTGCCTCGTGTCTTCCGAACCCGCCACGACGGCGCCGATCCGCCTCGACTACACCCTCACGCCGGAGGACCTGCGGGACGCGGTCGCAGCCCAGCAGCGCCGCGGTTGGCTGCGGCGGCGCGTACCGATGATGATCGTCGTGGTGGCGGCCGCCACGCTCACCGGCCTCGCCGCCGCCCGGGTGTGGGAGATGCCGCCCGGCGCCGCGCTGATAGCGATCGTGCTCGCCGCAGCCGTGGCGTCGGTCCTCGGCACCATCGCGGTGCTGGTCCTCAATCTGATCCTGGCGGGCGTGTACCGCTGGCAGGCCCACCTGCTCATCCGCGGGAACCCGTCGCTGTCACAGCCCGCGCAGGGCACGGTCACCGCCACCGGAATCCACCTGCGCTCAGCAACCGACGAGGCGACGTACGGCTGGGCGAGCTACCCACTGGCCATCGAGACCGACCGCTCCTTCGTCCTGCTGGCCTCCCGCGGCCTCGGCGCGATGGTGATCGTGCTGCCCAAGCGCGGCGTCGTCGACACGGACCCGTCCCACCTGCGGGCGCTGCTTACCACGCACGCCCAGTTCATCGGAAAGGCGGGCTGAACGCGAGGGCGGCGGACCGCCCGGGGGTATAGACCCGGCCGAGCGGCCCGCTCGTTGATCATTCTTCGCTATCCGATCACGGCCGCGGCGCGCAGGGTGGCGTCGACCGGTCCAGCGGGTTCAGAAGGCGAGGCAGGACGCGCTCGTACTCGTCCCGGGTCCCGATGTCGGGGCGCCGTTCGGGGTGGGCGAGGTAGTAGCGGATGGCGGCGCCGAGGAATCCCGGATCGATGTGGTCCGTGCGCAGCCGGTTCGGGTGCAGCTGAAGGCCGTATCGACGGACCAGTTCCGGTCGGCCGTACGTCAGCAGTATGGTGCGGTCCCTCGAGGCCGGCGGCGGAGCCGGGATGACAGGTGCGGCGTCCCAGGGGACGAACAGCCGGCCCATGATGCCGTGCTGCCACAGACCGTCGGGCCGCAGCTGCGTACTCGTGTCCCCCCATGCGATGACGATCCACAGAGCAAGGACGGCCGCGTAGCCCAGCGCCGGAACCAGATCCGACGAGAACGGCTCGGATCTCCAGTCGCGGATGGCGCTGCCCGCCATGGCAGTGCCGATAGGGAAATATCCCAGGGCGATGAGGACAAGACCCGGATGCGGTGGAGCGCTGAACGCCGGAATCCCGGGCTGGACGACGAGGTTCTTCGGCCGCTCCACCGCAAGCGCGAGGACGGCGAGCAGCAGCGAGATCATGGTGAAGGCCACCAGCGCGGGAAACGCGCGCCGGCCGAGGGACGGCACCCAGGCCTGCACCAGGAGATAGCACGCGGCCAGAACCAGGGCGACGGCCAGGATGACGCGGCGGCGGCTACCTATGAACGCGAAGAACCGTGTGATCACATCGGCAGGGTACGGCCCTACGCGGCGTTGGGGCCGGCGTCGGTGGGAGTGGAGCCGTCGATGCAGGACTGGGCGAGCAGTTCGCCGAGCAGCGGGGCGAACTTGAACAGGTTCTCGCCGTGCACGGCCAGCACCGGGCCCTGGCGCAGGAACTGCAGGCCGTCGCTGAGGCCGGGGTTGTGGGTGCAGTACAGGCGGTCGATCACACGGGGCTCCACGCCGGGCAGCTCCTCGGTGACGTACGCGGTCACCGCGGCCAGCGATGCCAGCTCGGCGGCCTCGCGGCCGCCCTCCCAGGAGACCGCGGCGGGGTCCATGTCGGCGCCGACGGCCCAGGTGCCGGGTGCGGACGAGTGCTGGTACGTGTGCTGCGTGATCAGGCACTGCGGAGGCTGCGGTGCGTCCGGGCGCAGCGGGAAGCTGAACCGCACGTGGTGTTCCAGGGCGGACGGCGCGTCGATGCCGGCGTCCGCGGCCAGTGCGGGGGTGCCGGCACCCGCGCAGATCAGGACGGCGTCGAACTCTTCGGCGGTGG
Organism: Actinoplanes sp. NBC_00393; assembly: GCF_036053395.1. NCBI lineage: Bacteria > Bacillati > Actinomycetota > Actinomycetes > Micromonosporales > Micromonosporaceae > Actinoplanes > Actinoplanes sp. NBC_00393. The sequence goes on from NZ_CP107942.1 coordinate 3,820,112, forward strand.
GGCCGGACCATACCCGTACGCCGCCCGGGGTTGACTCGATCTTGTCGGCTCGGGCCTGCCGCAGGTGGGACGCGGCCGCCGTGACCAGGAAGGTGCGCACCCGGTCCACCCGGATCATGCCGCCGGCCGGGTCCAGCAGCGCCGGACCGCTCAGCCGGGCCGGGACCCGCAGCAGCGGCGAACCGGGCTCGACCACCTCATGGCCGGCGCCGGCCGCGGCCATCGCGGCTGCCCACGCGCTGGTGTGGTCGCCGCTGATGACGGTGCCGACCTCGTCGATGAGCGCTTCGCCGGCGCGCTCGGCCCACCCGGTGTAGAGCCGGCGTGCCTTGGCGGCCAACTCGACCATGTCGGGGTAGGCGTGGGCGAGCCGGAAGATGCGGCTGTCGCCCGCCGAGCGTTCCGCCATCGGGGTGCCGGCCTCGTAGCAGGTGACGTCGATGCCGCGCCGGATCAGCTCCACGGTCGCCGACAGTCCGACGACCCCTGCACCGAGCACCCCGATCTTCATGGTCACCGACGTTAGCGCCTGACCCGTCACGTACGCGAGCTTCTCCACGCTCAGGCCGTCGCGGGTCCGGAACAGATCTACACAGTGACTGCGATGAGTACGCTGCGGGCGCCGGCTCATGACGTCGCCAGGGAGGGCAGGCAGTGATCGATCTGGACCAGCCACCTCAGTACCGGACACCACCGGACGGGACTTCAGGCCGCGGATGGCGCCGGCTCGCCACCGCGCGGGCGCTGGTCCTGCTCGTCGTGGGATCGTTGCTGGCCGGTGCGGTGCTGGGCGGCGTCGCGACCTACCTCTGGTGGTACAAGCCGCTCGCAGCGTCGGCGGACCAGGCTGATCAGGCCGAGAGATCCGCGGCCTCGGTGCTGCTCTTCGCGGAGTCCGGCGTGCTGACGGTGGACAAGGGACAGCGGCGGGTCCGCATCGACGCCCAGGTGACGGTCGTCAACGCCGGGCCGGCACAGGTCAACGTCCTTGCCGTCCGGGTCGACCAGCCGGGCGTCACGGTGCTCAGCCCCGAGAAGGAACGCCAGGTCGCGCCGGGCACGGCCGTCCCGGTCGACGTGGTGGTCGAGTGGAAGTGCACGGTGGCCCAGCCCTCGGCTCTCGTCGCCTCCGTCAGCGTGGAGACGGCGGACGAGCAGCTCCGGACCGTCTCACCGGTAACCCTCGCCGGCACGCCGTGGATCGAGAGCCGGAGCAGCGGTTGCGCTCAGCTCCGGTGATTCACCGCAGACGCCGGCGGCGGGTCGCTGCCCGGTGCTCGTCGGGCCAGACCGCGGCCGGGGTCTCGTGCTCGGCCATCTGCCGCCGCAGCGCCTTGACCGCGGCCGCGCCGGTCGCCTGATCCATCAAGGTCACCTTGCGAAGTCGTTTGAACAGCTTGTCAGCGCTCATCGTTCCACGGTAACTCTCACGGCAGGCGACGGCAGAGCAGAGCATCCGGGGTACGCGAGGAGCCGAACCGGCCCGTGTAGGCGATGCCGGCCGCGTACTCGTCGTCCGCGCATTGGCCTTTGTAGTGGCCGCTGGCGAAGTCGCCGCCCGGGTTGCCGGCGGGACGGTTGTCGCCGCGGTCGAACCAGACGGTGCGGCCCGGGTCGCCGGGCGTGGGCAGGGCGGTGGCGCACAGGGCGCTGGAGGTGGCGGCGCCGCGCAGGGCGTACCCGATCAGCAGTGATGTCGAAGGGCACTGCAGTTTGGTGTAGCCGGACGCCCAGTCACGCGAGACGTGCCGCTCGTCGGTGACCACCTGGTACGCGGTCCAGGTGGCGGACAACGCCGTGTCGGTGCAGAGCCCGCGCTTTCCGGTGCGACTCAACCCGATCAGGCGCTGGCCGTCGGGGCAGGCTGCCTTGCGGGCGCCGCGGTCCCAGTCGGGTTCGGCGCGCAGCCGCAGCGAGGCGACGAAGTCCGCGTGGTCGGGGCTCAGCATCGAGCGGGTCGGCGCCGGTTCCACGTACCCCGTCCTGGTCTGCGCAGTGATCAGGCGCTGCCAGGCGGCGGAGCGCCAGTCGCCGTTGTCGAGCAACCCCGAGCGCCGGCCGGCGGAGTCGTAGAAGAGCAGGCCCCATTCGTTGCCGCTCTCCGCCCAGCCGACCACCGGCCAGTAGGCGAAGTCGGTGTCGGCGCGGATCAGCACGTCGGTGAAGTTCTCGAACCAGGCGCGCTGCTTGCTGCCGGGCGCGGCGTCGCCGTCCACACCGAACTCGCTGATCCACACCGGCGCGGTGAAGTGCTGCCCGGCGTCGGCGGCGACGAAGAGGGCGTCGCGGGTGACGACAGTGGCCAGCTCGGTCGCGCTCAGGTCCCGGTAGCGGGGGTCGGTGGTCTCCCCGACGCCGGTGGCGCCGCTGTGGTTGGGGCCGGTGTAGTCGTAGAAGTGCGCCGAGTAGACCAGTTTCCCGGAGCGGACCAGGGTGTGTGACAGCGTGCGGGCCGGTCGCAGGGTGGGCCGTTCATGGGCGAAGCCGTCGACCGGGATGCCGGTCCAGTTGATGCCCTCGACGATGATCAGCAGGTTCGGGTTGGCCTCGGCCAGGATCCGGTCGCCGGCCCGCTGGGAGGCGGCGAACCAGTCGTGGGCGTTGCCCCAGCCCCAGTTCGGGTCGTCCAGGACGGTACGGCGGACCTCGTTGTACAGGTCGGCGCCGACCACCCGCGGGTCGTGGCGGTAACGGCGGGCCATGAACACCCAGTCGTCCTCCCACTGCTGGGCGGTCTGCGAGGTGTTCCACCGTTCGTTGCCGTCGACCGCGCAGCACCAGCGGGTGGTGTTGGTGTGGTTGTTGAGGATGACCGCGAGTCCGGCGCCGGTGAGCGCGGCGACGACCCGGTCGTACACCTGCAGCGGGGTGAGGCCGCGCAGCTGCGGGTTGGCGGCCACCGCGGTGTCGGTGACCGCGACGGTGTCGCGCAGCATCTCGTTGGAGAACGGCAGGCGCACGCTGTTGAGGCCCAGCGCGCGGAAGTCGGCGACGATCGCGGCCAGCGGCGCCCGGTCGAGGCCGAGCGGGATCCGGCCGGAGTCCTCCCCGGCGTGGTGGGTGTCGCCCGATCCGGACCAGGTGCCGCTCGCGCCGTGCCAGTTGCCCGAGCGCAGTTTGAAGCGCCGGCCGTCCGCGTCGACGATGTAGCGGCCGCGGGTGGACAGTGGCGCTGTCCACCCGGGGTCGGCGGCGGCGTGGGCGGGCGTTGCGGGCACGCCCGGCAGCAGCAGGGCGGCGAGCAGCAGCTGGGCCAGAAGGAGACGCACGATCACATCTAAACGGCTGCGGCCACCGGGCGGTAGGTCAGCAGGACGACACCCGAATCGAAGGTGGTCGTTTCGGCGTGCTCGAGCGCGGTGACGCTCTGCGGGCGGAACAGCGGCTCACCCTCGCCCTTGATCACCGGGTGGACCCAGATGCGGTACTCGTCGAGCAGGCCGTTGGCGGCGAGGTCGTCGGTGAGCCGGCCGCAGCCCCAGGTGAGGATGTCGGCGCCCGGCTCGGACTTGAGGGCGGTCACCGCGGGGATCAGCTCGTCGCCGCGGATGAGGCGGGAGTTGTCCCAGTCGGCCGGCTTGTCGAGGGTGGACGTGACGGCGTACTTGGTGATGCTGTTGACGTGGTCGGCGTACGGGTTGCCGCCCATCGTGGGCCACGCCTGCGCCATGCCCTCGTAGGTGACCCGGCCCAGTAGCAGGGCGTCGCAGCCGAGGGTCAGGTCGAGCGCGTACTTCAGGGCGTCCGGGCTGTTGTACGACATCGACCACAGGTGCGGGTTGTCGATGTAACCGTCCAGGGTGGTCAACGTGGAAGCGATGATGCGGCGCATGTCTGGCTCCTTCGGTGTCGGTGACATGGTTTAGATTTCCAACTCCGGCGGACCGGCCGGTAGTGCGACACTCAGCAGTTGCATGTGAGGAATTCACAATGATCCGGGTGTTGGTCGCCGAGGACGTTCGGCTGCTGCGCGAGACGCTCACCGCGGTCCTGGACCTGGAGGACGACCTGCAGGTGGTGGCCGCCGTCGAGCGCGGCGACGAGATCGTGCCCGCCGCGCAACGCTGTGCCCCGGACGTCGCCCTGCTCGACATCGACCTGCCCGGCGTGGACGGCCTGACCGGGGCGCGACTGCTGGCCGAGCGGGTGCCGGGCTGCCGCACGGTCATCCTCACCGGGCTGACCCGGCCCGGTCACCTGCGCCGGGCGCTCGCGGCCGGCGCCAGCGGGTTCCTGCTCAAGCATTCGCCGCCGCAGGCGCTGATCGACGGGATCCGTAGGGTCGCCGCGGGCGAGCGCGTGGTGGATCCGCAGGTGGCGCTGGCCGCGCTGGAGACCCCGGACAATCCGCTGCCCGCGCGGGAGGTGGACGTGCTGCGGCTGGCCGCGACCGGGGCGGAGCCGGCCGAGATCGCCGCGGCGCTATTCCTCAGCGTGGGAACCGTGCGTAACTACCTGTCGTCGGCCATCACCCGGCTCGACGCCCGCAACCGGGTGGACGCCATCCGGATCGCCACCGACCAGGGCTGGCTGTAGCGGCACGGTCGCGACCAGCTCGAAGCCGCCGTCGCGGGGCCCGGCGTCGAGCCGCCCGCCCAGCGTCTCCAGCCGGCGGCCGAGGTTCTCCAGGCCCATCCCGGCCCGGTGCGGTCCGGAGCCGGTGACGCCGTCGTTGGTCAAGCACAACCGCACCGCCGTCGCGTCCGCTGTCACGCTCAGCTCGCAACGCCCGGCGGTGCTGTGCCGCAGCACGTTGGTGACGCCCTCGCGCAGCACGGTCGCGAGCACCGTGTCCACCTCGGTGCTCCACTCCCCCGCCACCGCGTCGCCGGAGACCTGCACACCGGCGGCGGTCAGCACCGCCCGGGCGGTCTGCGCCTCGGCGGTGACCGACATCGGGCGGTAGCCGACGGTCACCTCGTCCAGGTCGGCGAGCGCCTGGCGGGCCACCTGCACGCCCTCGGCGAGCTCGGCCCGGGCCCGCGCGGCATCGCGGTCGAGCAGTCGCTGGGCGAGCTCGCTCTTGAGCACCAGCACCGACAGGCTGTAGCCGAACAGGTCGTGCAGATCGCGGGCGAAGCGCAGCCGGTCGTGCACGACGGCGGCCCGGGACAGTTCGGCGCGGGCGTCCGAGAGGCGGATCGCCAGGCCGGCCATCCGGGACAGCGCGTAGACCAGCAGCGCGCGCTCGGCCACCCAGACCGCCTCGTAGAGCTGGCCGATCGGGGTCGGCGCGCCCAGGTGGGCGCCCCACACCAGCAGCACCGAGTCCAGCAGCACCAGGGGGACGGTGACCAGCCAGCGCAGCGGTCCGCGCAGCAGCACGAGGGTGGCGCCGGGAAGGAAGTACGCCATGTGCCACAGCCAGAAGTCGAACACCAGCAGCGGCACGACCGTCAGCGCGGCGAGCGCGAGCAGCAGGACCGGCCATCCGCGTGGCCGGGAACCGTCGCGCCGGGGCGTGCAGCAGCGCAGATAGCAGGCGACGACGGTGATCAGGCAGAGGCTGAACAGCAGCAGCTCGGCGAGCGCCAGATCAGCCCGGATCACATAGCGGACCCCGGTGGGGACGATCATGAGCAGGATCGTGGCGACGCCCAGGGCGGCGACGGTCCTGACGGTCAGGTCGGCGGCCACCCGGCGTACGGGTGGGCCGGTGTCCTCGGCGCGGTGGCCGTGCGCCACCGAGCGCGCCTCGTTCAGCGCCGAGCGGGCGGTCGTGAGCGCCTGGCGCAGCCGGTCGCCGGCGGCCGACGGATCGGGCAGCGCCAGCATCGTCTCGCCGTCGTCGACCACCCGGCGCAGGCTGGCGCCGACCCGGTCGTTGAGTTGCCGGCCGAATTCCAGCCGTTGCCGGGCGACCTCGGCGGCAGCCAGTTCCAGCCGGGTGTCGCGCAGGTCGGTGACGAGGTCGGCGAGGCGGGCGATCGCATACAGGGCGATGCCGACGAACGCCGCGTGGCCGACTGCGAGGTACAGGGCCTCGCCGACGGTCGGCCGCACCGGCAGGGCCGCGACGAACTGCGCGGCCACGATCAGCGCGAACCCGGCCCAGGCCAGGCCCGCGGGGCGGATCAGCAGCAGCACCGCCGCGGCGAGGAAGCCGGAGTTGCCGTACCAGGTGTCGGCGAACCAGAGCATGCCGGCAGCGGTGAGCACGGTCTGGGCGGCCAGCGTCGCTTGCCAGCCCTTCGGGCGGGTTCCGTCGCTACGGCGCACGCAGTTGCGCAGGTGCAGGACGAGCAGCGCGGTGAGCAGCGCCGCCGCGACGATCTGATGCCCGAGCGGATCGTCGCTGTCCAGGATGCCGACGAAGCCGCCGAACCCGAAACCGAGGCTGAGCGCGATCGCGGCCGCCCGGGCCAGGCGCAGCTCGACATCCGCGTTGCTCGATCGCACCCGCGGAGGGTATCCCGGTTTCTCGGTTATGTCGGGACTCCCGGGTCGTGGCGAGTCCGCAAACGTATGTACGCAAACGTATGCGGTACGAGTACGGTCCCGATTTACCGGAAGAACTGAGGACGGGAGGCACGTGCGATGAGAATCCGCCAGCGGGTGGCCCTCCTGACGGTCGCGGTCCTGCTCGGGGCCGCCGGCTGTTCGCAGGAGGCGGAGGCGCCGGAGTCCACGGCCGTCGCGGCCACCACCGGTTGCGCCAGCAGCGGCGAACTCACCATGTGGGAGCGCTCGGGCGGCAACAAGGACATGGTGGACATGCTCGTCGCGGCCTGGAACGCCAAGAATCCGGACTGCAAGGTCGCGCTGACCTACATCCCGCACACCGAGATGGTCGGCAAGATCGCCCAGGGCATCGCCTCCGGCCAGGTCCCCGACCTGATGGGGATGGACCTGATCTACGCCCCGCAGTTCGAGAAGGCCGGCCAGCTCGTCGATCTCACCGACCGGCTCACCGGCTGGCCGGAGCTGACCACCGCCAGCAAGGGGCACATGACGGTCGCGACCTTCGAGGACCGGCTCTACGGCGTCCCGCTGTACGCCGACGTGTCCGCGCTGTTCTACAACAAGGACCTGTTCACGAAGGCGGGCCTGGACCCGGCCAAGCCGCCGACCAGCCTGCCCGAGCTGCGCGCCTACGCCGACAAGATCACCGCGCTGGGCGGGGACGTCAAGGGCTACTACCTGCCGGGCAACTGCGCGGGCTGCAACATCTTCACGGTCGGCCCGCTGATGTGGGCCTCCGGCGCCAAGATCGAGGCGGCCGGGCCGGGCGACGAGCCGCTCGTCGGTGACGGCGTCAAACAGGTGCTGCAGTTCGAACGGGACATGGTCAAGGCCGGCAACGTGCACGACGGCGACCGCACCGAGAACGGCGAGACATTCCACCTGCAGTTCGGCTCCGGCAAGGTCGGCATGATGGGCACCGGCAACTTCAACATCACCCTGGCCCGCCAGCAGAACCCGTCGATGCAGTTCGGGATCACCCTGCTGCCCGGCATGACGCCGAACTCGAGCGCCTCGTTCATCGGCGGCGACCTGGTCGTGGTGCCCAAGGGCAGCAAGCGGGTCAACGACGCGGTCAACTTCATGAAGTTCCTGCTCTCCGACGACGTCCAGGTCGAGGTGTACGCGAAAGCGCTCAACCTGACGACGCGCGCCGACATGGTCGACAACAAGTACTTCAAGGAGGAACCGCTGGTCCAGGACGTGGCGAAGGCGCTCACCGTCGGGCGTACGCCGTACACGCTCACCTTCTTCGAGCAGATCAACTCACCGCAGGGCCCGTGGCTCAAGATGCTGCAGCGCGCCTACTACACCGACGACAACCTCGACACGGTCATCGCCGACGCGAAGAAGGAAATGAGCGACATCGCCGCGAAATCCTGAGAGGCGGAGGCCATGCAGCGTACGCGGAGCAACCGCCTGACCGGCCTGGCGTACGTGGCTCCGGCGCTGGTGTTCGTGCTGGTGTTCACGGTCTACCCGCTGGGCCGGATGGTGTGGATGTCGCTGCACAACTGGTCGCTGATCGCCGAACCACGGTTCATCGGGCTGGACAACTTCCGGCAGGCGTTCAGCGACCGGCAGTTCTGGACGTCGTTCCTGTTCACGCTGAAGTACACGGCCCTGATCACCCCGGTGCTGATCATCGGCGGCTACCTGCTGGCCCTGTTGACGGCACCGGTCTCCCGGGTGCGCGCGTTCACCCGTACCGTGATCTTCGTCCCGGTGGTGATCGGTCTCGGGGTTTCCAGCCTGCTCTGGTACTGGCTGTTCAGCACCGACTTCGGGGTGATCAACCGGATCCTGCTGGACCTCGGCCTCATCGATCAGCCGGTGCTCTGGCTCGGGGTGGACGCCGGCACGTCGAACTTCGCGATCAGCACCTCGGTGGTGTGGAAGGTCATCGGCTTCGGGATGATCCTGTTCGTCGGCGCAATCCAGGCCGTCCCGGCCGAGATCACCGAGGCCAGCCTGGTCGACGGCGCCGGGTACTGGCAGCGGATCGGACGGGTGGTGCTGCCGCTGACCATGCGCACGGTCCTGCTGGTCACCCTGGTCAGCGTGATCGGCTCGCTGCTGGCATTCGACCAGTTCTACATCATGACCGCCGGGCAGCCGCAGAACGAGACCGCGACCTCGGTCTTCTTCGTCTACCTCAACTCGTTCCCGTACCTGAAGCTCGGCTACGGCGCCGCGCTGTCGCTGATCCTCGCGGTGACCATCCTGGCGTTCACCATCGTGCAGCTCGTACTGACCCGCCGGAGCGAGTCATGACCACCGCCCCGGCACGGACCGGCTATCTGATCGCGGCCGCCTGCCTGACAATCGCCACGGTCATGCTGCTGCCGCTGGCCTACTCGATGCTGGCCTCGATCAAACCGACCGCCGAGGCGGCCGCCACCCCACCGACGTACCTGCCGCACGGGGTGAGCCTGGACAGCTACCGGCGGCTCTGGGACTACCAGGAGGGTCTGCTCACCTACCTGGGCAACAGCTTCGGCACGGCGGTGCTGACCATCGTCCTCACCCTGCTGCTGACGGTGCCCGCCGCGTACGGTCTGGCCCGCTTCCCGATCCCCGCCCGCGAACCGATCTTCGTCGTCCTGCTGCTCGCGCTGATCGTGCCGTACCAGGCGCTGCTCACCCCGATGTTCCTGATGTTCGCGAAGATCGGCCTGACCAACTCGCTGCTCGGCCTGGCCGTGCTGCACACCACGATCCAGTTGCCGTTCAGCCTCTACATCCTGCGCAACACGTTCGCCGCGGTGCCCCGCGAGATCGAGGAGGCCGCCGTCATGGACGGCGCGGGTTCCCTGCAGATCCTGCGGCGGGTGTTCCTGCCGCCGACCGTGCCGGCGGTCGTCACGGTCACCCTGTTCGCCTTCATCACGTCGTGGAACGAGTTCCTCGGCGCGCTGGTGATGATGAGCTCGAGCGCCAAGTTCACCCTGCCGGTGATCCTGGCGACCGCCCGTACCGAGACCAGCCTCGGCGGCACCGACTGGGGCATGCTCCAGGCCGGCGTCACCATCTCGATCATCCCCTGTGTCCTCGTCTACCTGTTGCTTCAGCGGTACTACATGGCCGGCCTGATGAGCGGAGCCGTCAAATGAGCGTGGCAGTGGTCCACCGGGTCGAACTCACCGGCGGGTTCTGGGCCGACCGGGTCCGGATCAACCGGGAGCACACCATCCCGCACGGGTTCGAGCAGCTCGGCAAGGCCGGGAACCTGCACAACCTGCGGCTCGCGGCCGGCGCCGAGGGCGAGTACCGCTCCCCCGACGCGCTGCCGTTCCTGGACTCCGACGTCTACAAGTGGCTGGAGGCGGTCGGCTGGGAGCTCGGCCGGGCGCCGGAGCCGGGCCTGGCCTCGGCGGCCGACGAGGTGATCGCGCTGGTCGCCGCGGCGCAACGGCCCGACGGCTATCTGAACAGCTACGTGCAGGTGGTCGGCGGCGGCGTGCCGTACCGGGATCTGTCCTGGGGGCACGAGCTGTACTGCCTCGGGCACCTGATCCAGGCCGCGGTGGCATGGCACCGGGCGCTGGGCGACGACCGGCTGCTGACGATCGCGCTGCGGGCCGTCGCGCATGTGCCGGACGACATCATCGACGGCCATCCCAACATCGAGATGGCGCTCGTGGACCTCGGCCGGATCACCGGCGAGCGCCGCCATCTGACGATGGCCGCCCGCATGCTCGAGCTGCGCGGGCACGGCACGCTGCCGGCAGCCCGGTTCGGCGCGGCCTACTGGCAGGACCATGAGCCGGTACGCGAGGCGAGCTCGGTCGCCGGCCATGCGGTCCGGCAGCTCTACCTGGACTGCGGCGCGGTGGACGTGGCGGTGGAACTCGGCGACGACCGGCTGCTCGCGGCGGTGCGGCGCCGCTGGGACGACATGATGCGCACCCGGGCGTACCTCACCGGTGGGCTGGGCAGCCGGCACCGCGACGAGGCGTTCGGCGACCCGTACGAGCTGCCGCCGGACCGGGCGTACGCCGAGACCTGCGCCGCCATCGCCAACGTGATGCTCGCCCGGCGGCTGTCACTGGCGACCGGCGAAGCCGGTTACGCCGACGCGATCGAACGGACCATGTTCAACGGTGTGCTCCCCGGCATCGCGCTGAACGGCACCGAGTTCTTCTACACCAACCCGCTGCAGCGCCGCACCCACCGCGCGCCCGGCGGCACCGGGCAGCGGCAGCCGTGGTACCGCTGCGCCTGCTGCCCACCCAACCTGATGCGCATGCTCAGCACCTGGGAGCAACACCTGGCGACGTACGACGACAGCGGCATCCAGCTGCACCAGTACGCCTCCGCCGACCTCCGGACCCCGGCGACGCTGCTGCGGATGCGCACCGGCTACCCATGGGACGGCCGGATCACCGTCCATGTCGCCGAAACACCGGCGCAGTCCTGGACACTGTCGCTGCGGGTGCCCCGGTGGAGCCGCTCGGCGACCCTGACCGGGCCGGACGGCACCCACACCGTCGACGCCGGCGTGGTCAAACGGCACCGCCGGTGGCAGCCCGGCGACGTGGTCGAGCTCAGCCTCGACCAGCCGGCCCGGATCACCGAACCCGATCCGCGGATCGACGCGGTCCGCGGATGTGTGGCGGTGCAGCGCGGCCCGCTCGTCTACTGCATCGAGGCGGCCGACGCGCCACCGCGTACCGAGATCGAGGAACTGACCTGCGACCCGCGCCGGGAGCTGACGCCGGTGCCGCGGCCGGACATCGCCGAGGCGATGGTCGGGATCGACGTGCCGATGACCGGCGGCCGGACCGCCGGCGCCATCCCCTATTTCGCGTGGGCCAACCGCGGCCCGGGCGGCATGCGGGTCTGGATCCCGGCCTGATCAGGGCGGCGGCGCGGTGGAGTCGCGCACGACCAGCGGCAGCGGGAACACCGTCTCGCTCGCCTCGCGGCCGGCGGACGGGTCGCGGGCCAGCGCCACCGCCTGGGCGATGCCGAAGCCGACGATCTCGTGGATCGGCATCCGCAGCGTGGTGAGCGCGGGCACGGTGTGCGCGGAGATCAGGATGTCGTCGAAGCCGACCACCGACAGCCGGCCCGGCACCGCGATGCCGTGGCCGTGCGCGGCGTGCAGCGCGCCGATCCCGACCAGGTCGGTCGACGCGGCCACCGCGGTCGGCGGCTCGGGCACGGCCATCAGCGCGGCCAGCGCCGACGCGCCGCCGTCCAGGGTGCCGGCGCAGCGCTGCAGGTATCCGTCGGGCACCCCGCCGAACCGCTCCCGCATGAAGTCGGCGTACGCCTCCTCGCGGATCCGGTAGTTGTTGGGCAGCTCCGCGCTCAGGAACCCGATCCGCCGGTGCCCCAGCGACGCCAGGTGCTCCAGCCCGGCCCGGATCCCGGCCCGCTCGTCCGGGTTGGCGGTCGGAAACTCCAGCGGGCTGGAGCCCTGCCACAACCCCACCACCGGCGCCGGCGAGCCGCGCAGGTCGGCCAGCAGCTCCGGATAGCCCTGCATGTCACCGAGCAGGATGATCGCGTCGGTGTGCCGGGTCTCCAGCACCGTGGTCAGCGGGGTCGCCTCGTCGAGCCGGCCGTGGACGTGACCGAGCACCACGTTGTACCCGTGGGCCATCGACTCGACCACGAGCGCCTCGATGACACCGGCGTAGAACACGTCGCTGAAGTCACGGACCACCGCGCCGATCAGATTCGTCGACGCACCACGCAGGCCACGCGCGAGAGGATTGGGCCGATAACCCAGGTGGCGGGCCGCCTGGATCACCCGCTCCCGGGTGTCCGGCGCGATCGGCACCCGCGACGGCGCGTTGTTGAGCACCCGCGACACCGTGCTCTGCGAAACCCCGGACGCCACGGCGATGTCCCGCATCGTGACGATCGGACGCCCGGCAGCGGACCCGGGCCGGTCTGGTGGCTCTGCTCGCGCGCCGCGCGCGGAAGTCGGCATCGCGGGCAGCCTAACACCCGCCGATTCGCGGGAGAGCATACGAATTCAGCGGCTGGGTACGGTGAAGCCGATGGCTGAGACGAATATCGGGCTGCGGTCCGAACGCGGACCCGTGCTCGCCGCGGTGATGATGTCGACCGCGCTGGTCGCCATCGACGCCACGATCATCGCGACGGCCGTACCGTCGGTGGTTCGTGACCTCGGCGGCTTCGCCGAGCTGCCCTGGGTGTTCTCGGTCTACCTGCTCGCCCAGGCCGTGTCGGTGCCGATCTACGGCAAGCTCAGCGACCTGTTCGGCCGCAAACCGGTCATCCTCTGGGGCATCGGGCTGTTCCTGGTCGGGTCGATCATGTGCGGCGCGGCCTGGAGCATGGGCGTGCTGATCGCGTTCCGGGCCGTGCAGGGCCTCGGCGCCGGCGCCATCATGCCCTCCACGGTCACCATCGTCGGCGACCTCTACTCGGTGCGCGAACGCGCCAAGGTGCAGGGCTACGTGGCCAGCGTCTGGGGCATCTCCTCGGTCGTCGGCCCGGCCCTGGGCGGCATCTTCAGCGAGTACGTCTCCTGGCGCTGGATCTTCCTGGTCAACATCCCGCTCTGCCTGGCCGCCGCCGCGATGATCGGAAGCCGGTTCCACGAGCGGGTCCGGCGCGGCCGCCCGGTGATCGACTACCGCGGCGCCACGCTGCTCGCGACCGGGCTGACCCTGACGATGCTCGGCATCCTGGAGGGCGGCCAGGCCTGGGCCTGGAACTCACCGGCCAGCATCGTGGTGCTCGCCGTGGGTGCCGCCCTGCTGGTGGCCTTCGGGATCAGTCAGCGTACGGCCACCGAGCCGGTACTGCCGCTGTGGATCTTCCAGCGACGGCTGCTGCTGGTCAGCGGCCAGCTCGCCATCGGTGTCGGCGCCATCCTGCTCGCTCTCAGCTCCTACGTCCCGGCCTACGTCCAGGAGGTGCTCGGCACCGGACCGCTGGTGGCAGGCTTCGCCCTGGGCGCGCTCACCCTCGGCTGGCCGCTGTCCGCCAGCCAGGCCGGCCGGGTGTACCTGCGTTTCGGCTTCCGCGCCTGCGCCCTGCTCGGCACGGTGCTGGTGCTGCTCGGCGCGGTGCTGATGCTGCTGCGGCTGGGCCGCGACTCCAGCGTGCTCGAGGTCGGGGTGTACTGCCTGATCGTCGGCCTGGGCATGGGCCTGACCGCGGCGCCCACCCTGATCGCCGCGCAGTCCAGCGTCGGCTGGGCCGAACGCGGCGTGGTCAGCGCCAACAACATCTTCCTGCGCTCACTGGGCAGCGCCCTCGGCGTGGCGGTGTTCGGCGCCCTGGTCAACGCGGCGGTCGGCGGCGGGCAGGCCACACCCGCCACGCTCACCACGGCCGTACACCGCATCTTCATCGGCATCACCATCGTGGCGGCGGTGATGGTCGCGCTCGCCGCGCTGATCCCCCGCTCGGCCGACGCCGCCATCACCGCCGGCAGCGAGCAGGAGGGCACCTGGCCTGACGGGGCCTGACCTGCGGGTCCGTACTCGGCTTTGCCCCTTTCCGGACCGGGTCGCCGACTAGCATGATCGCGGAGGGTCGACGTGAGATTGCTTCGGCAGATGCGGGTGACGACGCGCCTGGTGGGCGGTTTCCTCCTCATGGCGCTGTGCGTGGTGGCCATCTGGATCGCCGCCGAATGGTCGGCCGACAGCACCCGGGACACGGCTCAGGCGCTGGCCCGCTCGCAGGCCCAGCTCGACGCGGCCCAGCAACTCAAGTACCGGGTCACCGACGTGAGCGGCTGGCAGGCCGGCTACGCGTTCAACATCGTGCGCGGGGCGCCGAACGCCACCGCCGACTCGGCGCCCGAGCGGGCCGCGTTCCTCGCCGCCGAGGACAGCTTCGTCGTCGAGCTCGACGAGATGGCGGCGCTGCCGCTGACCGCCGCCGAGAAGGCCGACGTCGCGACGATCCGGACAGCGTTTCAGCAGTTCAAGGATCTGGACGACGAGGTCATCGCGGCCTACCGGGCCGGCACCCCGGCCCAGGTCGACAAGGCCAACGAGCTGGTGGCCGGTCCCGGCCTCGATCTGTACGCGGTGATCGCCGGCGGCGTCGACCGGCTGCTCACCAGTGCCCGGGAGCAGGAGGCGATCGCACACCAGCGGGCCGACGACACCGCCGACCGGACCAGCGACGTCGCCACCCTGGTGGCTGCCTGCGCGCTGGTCATCTCGACCGTGCTCGCGGTCCTGCTGGCCCTGTCGATCATCCGGCCGCTGAGCGCTCTGCGGGAACGCCTCGCGGACATCGCCGAGGGCGAGGGCGACCTGACCCTGCGGCTGGACACCGCCGGGCACGACCAGTTCACCGACGTCAGCCGGTCGTTCAACCTGTTCGTCGACAAGATCGCGGCCACCGTGCGCGAGATCGGCGAGTCGGCCTCGACGGTCGCGCACGCCAGCGAGACGCTCACCACCACCGCCATCCAGATCATGGTGGACGCCAAGGCGACGTCACGGCAGTCCGGTGAGGCCGCGCTCGCTGCCGAGGAGGTGGCCGCCAATGTGCGTACCGTCGCGGCCGGCACCACCTCGATGAGCGGATCGCTGCAGAAGATCGCCGGCACCGCCGGCGAGGCCACCCAGGTCTGCGAGCGCAGCATGCAGGCCGCCCAGGCCACCCGGGACGTGATCAGCCGGCTCGCCGTCTCCAGCCAGGAGATCGGCGACACCGTCAAGACCATCGCCGCGATCGCCCAGCAGACCAACCTGCTGGCCCTCAACGCGACCATCGAAGCGGCCCGGGCCGGCGAGTCCGGCAAAGGCTTCGCCGTCGTCGCCGGCGAGGTGAAGGACCTGGCGCAGGAGACCGAGAGCGCCACCGACGACATCACGGCGAAGGTGCAGAGCATCCAGCAGGACACCCGGATGGCGACCGAGGCGACCGGGGAGATCGTCGAGATAGCCGGCCGGCTCGGCGACTTCCAGTCCACCATCGCCTCGGCCATCCTCGCGCAGACCGCCACCACCGACGAGATGAGCCGAACCATCAGCGAGTCGACGACGAGCTCGGCGGAGATCGCGGCGAACGTCACGACCATCTCGTCGAGCGCGCAGACCACGACCAGCGGGGTCATCGACATCAAACAGGCGACCCAGGAGCTGTCGCAGCTGAGCAACGAACTGCGCGTACTGGTCGGTCAGTTCCGGGTCTGACCGCTACCGCTGCACCAGGTCGCGGGAGAGTGCCGTGGCACGGTGCACGATCGCTCCCCCGTCACGGCGGCTGGCCACCAGACCCGCCGCCCGCAGCGCCGACAGGTGCTCCGAGGACGACGACACGCTGATCCCGACCTGCCGGGCGATCGACGACGTGGTGTGCCGGCCGGGCCGGGCGGCCTGCATCAGCACCGCGGTCCGGGTGCGGCCGAACAGGCCGACCAGCGGATCCCCGGCGCCACGCCCGTCCGGCGGCACCACGGCCGGCTCCACCGGATAGACCAGCAGCGCCGGCCCGTCCGGGGCGACCAGCACCCGCGGCCGCGGCCCGGCGAACGGTGACGGCACCACGATCAGCCCGTGCCCGGCGAGGCGCACCTCGCCGTCCTGCCAGGCATCGACCTCCAGCACCGGCTCCCGCCACCGGATCGCCGGATGCAGGTCGGCCAGCAGACCGTCGGCGCCGGCCAGCGCATACCGGCCGGCGGCCTCGGCGACGACCTGGCGATGGGTACGGTTCAGCGCCGCCCAGTCCGGCGCCAGCACCTGGTGGAAGTAGGCCCGCATCGCGGTGACCAGCGTGTCCAGCACGTGCGGGTCGGCCGCGGCGAACCGGCGGCGGGCGGCGCTGACCGGAACGTCGGCGTACGCCGAGGACACCTCCGCCCGGACCCGGGTCGCCGGGGTCGAACGGATCGCGTCCAGCCCGCCCTCGATGGACTCCAGTCCATCGAGCGGCGTCATGAAGTCCGGGACGAAGCCCTGCGCCGGCGTCAGGTGGTGCAGTGGCCGCAGCGCCGGCGCGCAGGCGGCCACCCGGCGGGCCAGCGTCGGCAGGCCGGCGGCCACGGACGGCTGCCGCATAGCCTGGCTCGCGAGCAGCACGGTGCCCGCCGGATGCAACCGGTCGGCGAACCGGATCCGTGTCAGGTCCGCCGGCTTCAGCCACAGGCGCAACATCCGGTCAGCTTGCCAGCCTTTCGGTGGTGGCCGAAACCGTTGACCGGTCAGTTGCCGGGACCTGAGTCTGCAGAGGTCGGCGGTCGACAGAGACGAGGGATGGCCGGTGCGGCGTACGATCATGATCATTGGTTTGGTGTGCGGCCTGCTGCTCGCCGGATGCGGCAAGGACGAACCCGCGGCGACGCCGGCGTCGCAGGCGCCGGCGGTGCAACCGGCGGCGGGCGACCATCAGCTCACCGTCGACGTCGGCGGCAAGCAGCGCAGCTTCCTGTTGCACGCCCCGCCGGGCTACACCGGCGACAAGCCGGTGCCGCTGGTCGTCGGCCTGCATTTCTTCCCGGGTTCCGGTGCGGCCCTGCGCGACATGATCGAGATGGACGCCAAGGCCGACGAGAACGGCTTCCTGGTCGCCTACCCGGACGGCGTCGCCGGCGGGTTCAACGCGCTGATCTGCTGCGGCGCCGAGGACGACGTCGCCTTCCTCAAGGCGCTCACCGACCGGCTGATCGCCGACTGGCGGGTGGACCCCGACCGGGTGTACGCCACCGGCATCTCCAACGGCGCCGACATGAGCTTCCGGGCCGCGGTCGAGGCGACCGGCGTGTTCGCCGCGATCGGCGCGGTCAGCGGCGGACTCGGCGGCCCCAAGATCCAGGACGCCGGCTTCGCGCCGCAGAAGCCGGTATCGGTGGTGACCATCATCGGCAAGCTGGACCAGTACTACGACGTGTTCCAGGCCGGCCTGACCACGTGGCGAGACCGGCTCAAGTGCGAACCGGTCAAGACCCCACCGGTCGGCAAGAAGGGAGTCGAGCGGTCCAGCGCGACCTGCGCCGACGGCTCCGACCTGGACGTATACGTGGTCACCGACATGGGTCATTCCTGGCCCGGCGCGCAGAACGGGCAGATGGCTCTGAAGGACGCGCCGATCGTGGCCACCGACATCCTGTGGGACTTCTTCGAGGCCCATCCGCGCCTCGCAGGCTAGGGCAGCCGCAGGCGGGCCTGAACCGGCAGGTGATCGCTCGGGAACTGGGTCCCGTGCCGGTAGGTGTTCATCAGTGCGGCCAGGACGGTCACGTCCGGCGTGGTGAGGATCCAGTCGACACGCTTACCGTCGGGGACCAGCGGCTGGTAGTTGTGGATCGTCGCGTACGCCGGGCCGCGACGGGGGGCGGCGATCCACGTGTCGCGCAGACCGGCCTGCTCGACCAGCAGGTGGTGGACCGAGCCGCTCGGCGCCGGGCTGTTGAAGTCGCCGGTCAGCACGACCGGCAGCGGGCCGAACGTGGCGAGCCGCTCAGTGATCAGCCGGGTGGCGTTGCGGCGGGCGACCTCGCTGACGTTGTCCAGGTGGGTGTTCACGGCGTAGAAGTCGCGGCCGGTCCGCAGGTCGGTGAAGATCGCCCAGGTCACCATGCGGATCCGGAAGGCGCCCCAGCTGATCGACCCGGGCACCCCGGGTGTCTCGGAGAGCCAGAAGTTGCCGGACTCGCGCGGGGCCAGGCGGGTCTTGTCGAAGAAGATCGCCATGTGTTCACCGAGGTCGCCGCCCTCGCGGCCCTGCCCGATGAAGTCGTAGCCGGCGCCGAGGTCGTTCTCGATGTCGAGCAGCTGGGCGGGGAGGCCTTCCTGGGTGCCGATCAGATCCGGCTGCTCGGCCAGGAGCAGAGCCCGCATCGCTGGACGCCGTTGCGCCCAGGAGTGGGGTTCGACGTCGGCGGCGTACCGGAGGTTGAAGGTCATCACCTCCAGATCGGCGGCCGCGGGTGGGCCGGCGAGCGCGTCCATCGCATTCGGCTCCTCCCGGACCGTGTCGCGGACACAAACGGTGAGGAGAGCCAGCAGGAGCAGCACGCGCGCAGCAACGGATCGAGCCCGGCGAGATCGCGCGCCGCTTACCGCCATGCACCGACGATAGCTACCGCCGCTGCCAGAACACGTCCGGCAGGGCGGCCACCTCGCTACCGGAACGTTCCAGGTCCGCGGCCCACGGCAGCATCCGCCGGTAGGTCGGCTCACCGCCGTCGGCGAGCTGCCGGATCACCGCGACGTTGCGCTCGACACGGCCGAGCATCGCCTCGCGGATCGCGGTCCGGTCGCCGGTGTAGCCGTACGCGTCGAGCAGCAGATGCAAGCGCCGGGACCGGTCGGCCGGATCCGGGAACCCGGCGGGCTCGGCGATCCGCGCCGTCAGCAGCGGCACCCAGGTCAGCGCGGTGAACGCCAGGTCGTCCTCGGGCCGCGCCGGGCTCGCGGTGTCCCAGTCGACGAAGCCGACCAGGGTGTCGTCGGCCCACACGACGTTCCACGGCGCGGCGTCGAGGTGGCCGATCAGCAGGTCCGGCTGCCAGGGCCGGCCGGTGAACCAGACCGCGTCGGCGGGCGGCCGGAAGGTGGTGGTCGCGTCGTGCAGCCGCCGCAGCCACCCACCGACCTGCCGCAGCGCGTCGTCGGAGCGCACCCACTGCGGCCACGGGCTGGTCTCGGCCAGGGTGCGGCCCGGCAGGAACGTCAGTCGCTCCCGGCCCTCATCGTCGAAGCCGCGGGCTCGGGGCGCGCCGGCGAACCCGTGATCCTCCAAGTGCCGCAGCACCGCGTGCACGGTCGGCGTCCACGGCTGCGGCGGGCGGCGAACCTCGTCGCCGACGCGCACGGCGCCGAACGTACGCCCGCCGGGTAGCTGTTGTTCCACCATGCCCGCGTTCTATCGCCTGGGAAGGTGTGATCGCGACCGAATAACATCGGGCGCCGTGTCGATCGTCGGAATGGATGCGCAAGTCCCGGCCGGCCGGGTCGTCGTCGTCATCGACGTGATCCGGGCCTTCACCACCGCCGCTGTCGCCTTCGAGCGTGGTGCCGCAGAGATCGCCTGTGCGCCGTCACTCGAGGTCGCCCGCAGTCTGCGGCGGCGGCACCCGGACCGTCTTCTGGTCGGCGAGAGCGGCGGGCTGAGGCCGGCCGACTTCGATTTCGGGAACTCGCCGTTCGATCTGTCGACGGCGAGCCTCGACGGCCGGCGTCTGATCCAGGCGACCTCGAACGGTACGCGTGGACTCGTCCGATGCCCGGATCCCGCGGCGGTGCTCGCGGTGTCCGCGGTGAACGTCACCGCCACCGCGCGATGGATCGAACGCCACGACGGTAGGACTCCGCGCACGATCATCTGCACCGGCTCGACCGCCGAGGACCGGGCCTGCGCGCGGCATCTGACCGGCCTGCTCGACGGAACCGCCCCGCGGCGCGCCGACCTGATTGCGGGCATCATGGCCGGCGCTGCCGAGCATGCCCGCGACTATGCACGGCTGCCGCCGGCCGAACGCGTCGACCTGTCGGACGACGTCCGCCTCTGCTGCGACGTCGACCGGGCCGATTTCGCGATGGTCGGCGAACTGCGCGACGACCACGTCGTCCTCACGCTCGCGTGACAGTGGGTCCGGGACCGGCGTGGGGCGCGCGGGCCGCGGAGGAGCCGTCCCGCAGGATCTCGCCGGTCAGGTTGCCGTTGGCGCCGGAACCGAGGAACACGACCAGCTTGGCGACGTCGTCCGGCGTCGACAGGCGGCGCGTCGGTGTGCCCGCGGCGAGCCGGTCGATGATCGGCTGCGGGATGTCCGGGCGCCGCTCGGTGAGGGTGAAGCCGGGTGCGACGACGTTGACCAGGATGCCGTCGCGGCCGCCCTGCCAGGCCAGGCTGCGGGCCAGGCCGTGCAGGCCGGACTTGGCGGTGCCGTAGGGTCCCGGCCCTCTCCCCCGGCCTCGGTGATCGCGGCGACCACCGCCGCGGCGCTGCGCTCGTCCTTGCGGTAGGTGATCGCCACCTTGGCGCCCTCCCGGGCGAAGGCGACCGCGGTGGCGGCGCCGATCCCGGCGGACCCGCCGGTGACCAGGACGACACGTTGCTGCAGACCGGTATCCATGGGTGTCGCGCCCCCGCAGTCAACTCGCGCTGGCCGGCGCCGTGCCGGTGGACAAGACGAAACTCGTCGCGATCCCGGACGAGCTGGAATCCGCAGGACTGGTCCGCCGCCGGCCGGATCCCCAGGACCGGCGGGCCCGGCTCGTGGAGACCACGCCGGCCGGACAGGCCGCACTCACCGCGGCCAGCACCGAGATCCGTACGCTCGAGGCCGAACTGCTGACCGACCTCGACGCCGAACGTTTCCTCGACGCGCTGCAGCGCGTCACCGTCGTCCGTCTCGAGCAGCTGCGCGGCGGCGCACCCACCCCGGAGCCCGACAGCTGCGGCTGACCGCGTTGTACCCTGTCGATCAGAATCACGCGTCTGTCGATGGCTCACGTGCGCCGCGAAGCACGTCAAACATGATCTTCAAGAGTTGGAGCGTCTGCGCTCCCGCGCGGTGAAGCCCGCGATCCGGGTCCGGACCCCTCGAGAGATCCGGTCGGCCCGGCGCCCACGGCGGCACCGCTGCTGGGGGCATCTCGTCGCGGCATCCCTGTGGCCGATGCACGGCGCCAACCTCGGTACGCTGCTGCGCACCTGCGACGCCGTCGGGGCATGCCTGGCGGTGCCGCCGTTCGGCTGGGTGGACGAGGCCCTCGCCCGCGGGAACACGCTGCGACAGCCCGCCTGCGTGCACCGCGTCGGCAGTCCGCTGCGGTGGCTCGCCGATGAGCGCCGGGCGGGAGCGACCATCCTCGGCGTGGAACTCGCCGACGAAGCCGTCCGGCTCGCCGATCTGTCCGCCGCCCGCCGGCGGACGGTCATGGTTCTCGGGCACGAGGCAACCGGCATCCCGCCGGAGGCGCTCGACCTGCTCGACGGGGCGGTGGAGATCCCCATGGTCGGCACCGGCTCGAGTCTCAACGTCGCCGTCGCCGGATCGCTGGTGCTCTACAAGCTCGCCGGGCTGCTGTGACGGCTGTCCTCATCGGACTTGGCGGCCTAGGCTGGGGCCGTGGCCAGCGACGAGCCCTCAGTCCCGCACACCGCACGGATCTGGAACTACCTGCTCGGCGGCACGGACAACTTCGCCGTGGACCGGGCGGTTGCCGAACAGGTCCTGCTCGGCCAGCCCGTCCTGGCCGAGAACGCCCGGCTCAGCCGCGCCTACCTCACCCGGGTGGTGCGCTACCTGGCCGGCCAGGCGGGCGTACGGCAGTTCCTCGACATCGGCGCCGGGCTGCCGACCGCCGACAACACGCACGAGGTCGCCCAGTCCGTGGCACCGGACAGCCGCATCGTCTACGTCGACAACGATCCGCTGGTCCTCACCCAGGGCCGCGCGCTGCTGACCAGCCACCCGGACGGCGCCACGGCCTACGTCGACGGCAGCCTGTACGACATGGCGCACGTCCTGCGCGAAGCGGCCCGCACGCTCGACTTCGATCAGCCGGTGGCGGTGCTGTTCATGGGCGTCCTCGGCCACGTCGAGGACGACGGCGAAGCGCAAGGCCTGGTCCGCGCGGCGCTGGACGCGGTGCCGTCCGGCAGCTACCTGGCCATCTGCGACAGCACCGACAACACCCCCGAGGTCGTCGAAGCCGCCCGCATCTGGAACGAGTCGGCCGCACTGCCCTACCACCTGCGCAGCCCGGCGCGCCTGGCCCGATTCTTCGAAGGGCTCGAGCTGGTCGATCCCGGGCTGGTCTCGGTGACCCGGTGGCACCCGGACACCGATCTTCAGGACATCGACCAGTACGGCGCCGTCGGCCGCAAACCCTAGCTACTTCCGCCGACCTGCCCTGCTGACGGCCACCGCCACTCCGAAGATCACCAGCACGACGATGAGACAGATGAACAGATGCCACGGCCGGATCGCGCCCATGCCTGCGGACCGTACCGGAAACCGTCAACCGCCGGGGGACTAAAGGCGCGTGCGGTGACGAAGCCACAGCGCGTACGCCGCCATCGCGAGGCAGGCCGCGGCGGCCAGGGCCACTGTCTGCAGGAGGCGATCGCCGGCGGCCGCATCGCACAACAGCCGGAATTCCGCCAGGGTGGAACCGGCCGGACGATTCCGGCCGGCCAGCGTCCCGCAGGTGTCGAACGACCAGCCCTCGGCCAGGAACGGCTGCGTGGCCAGCCGCGCAGCCGGCGTCAACAGCAGGGCGCCGACCGCGGATCGGCGGATCCACTGTCCGAGCGACGCCGGGGTGGAGGTGGCCCACCGGATCAGTGCGGCGAGCGCTACACCGCCGGCCAGCACGATGGCGGTGCCGAGCGTGGCCACCACGAGGCCGGGCGACGGCCCGCGAAGCCCGAGGTAGCCGGCGATCGCGGTGAACACCACCCCGGTCACTCCCACTGCCAGCGCCGCGCTACGGCCTTTGGGCGGCGCCTCAGGATGGGCAAGCACGGGAGCTCCAACAGTCTCGGTCGGTGTGGGCCCCGAAGAGTATCTGGTCAGTGATCAAGCTCGGTGGCGAGGAACTCGCGTGCGCCCCGTAGCCTGGTCTTCAGCCTGGCCTGCGTCATGCCGCAGTCCAGGCGTACGTCCAGCGGCCCCTCCGTCCGGAGACCGCCCGGCAGTTCGGCGCCGTCGAGGCCGTCACGGCGAGCGATGAGCACCCCGAGTTCATGACGGCTCAGGGCGTCAGCCCCAGCGAGGTGGTGGATACCCGAGTACCGGGACCGAGCGAGCTCCAACAGCCCAGACGCAAGATCAGTGACGTGTACGGGGCACCGGACATCGTTGGTGAAAAGAACTCCCCTCGTCGTGCCCGCCGCGAGCGCATGCACGTACCTCTCATGCTGAGAATCCCCACCTCCAATGATCAGCGAGGTGCGGGCGATGACGGCATCGGGAGCGAGACCCTTGACCGCGGTCTCCGCCGCGGCTTTGGCCGCGCCGTACGGCGTTGTGGGATCGGGCGAGCAGGTCTCGTCATAGCTGCTGGCCCGCCCCGAGAAGATCGCATCGCTGGACACGTGCACCAGGCGCGCTGCGGCGCAGGCCGCGGCCGCCGCAACGTGCATCGCGCCGTCTGCGGTGGTCACCCAGTCAGCCTGCCGAAACGCCGCGTTGATGATCGCAGCCGGCCGGACCTGCTGAATCAGATCCATGACCTCGTCACGGTTCCTGATGTCGAGCGGCCGCCACTGCACGCCGGCGATGGCGGGGACACGGCGGTGATACGTCGCCAGGACACGAGCGCCCGCGCGCCGCGCCTGCCTCGTGGTCTCCTGGCCGAGGAGCCCGCTGCCACCGATCACGACAAGATCCATCCCAGTCACGCTAGTGCCCGCACGGCTCTCGGGAACTCAGGGTGAGGCACGCTGCCGTGTCCTCACCCTGAGACCGATCGAGTGCTACTGCCTCCACTGCTGCGCCGGCGACACGCCGGGCAGCGGCTTGCCGATGACGGCCAGCGGGATGAAGAAGCAGACCTGGCCGATGGCCATGATCAGCGTGGTGAGGGCCTTGTCGTCGTATTGGGTGCTCGCGCGGGCGTACAGATCATCGCTGACGCGTTCCCCTGACGGGTTGGCGGTGAGGACGGCCTCGACCAGCGCCAGCGCGACGCGCTCAGCGTCGGTGAAGCAGGCAGCGTCACGCCAGGACGCGACGGCGGTGATGCGCTCCTCGGTCTCGCCGGCCTTGCGGAGGTTCCCGGTGTGCAGGGTGGTCAGGTAGGTGTTGCCGGCGATCTGCCCGGCCCGGAGCTGGAGCATGCTGATGGTGGTCGGCGCAACGGAACCGTTGCCGGTGGCCTTGAACAGCGCGCCGCCGATCTCACCCAGCTCGGGGACCAGGAGCATGGGGTTGGGCAGACGGGACTGGAGTTCCTGCATGGTGGCGTTCCTCTCGGATTCCGGTTGGGGTGTCATCGCTTCGACGGATCCGGTGCGGCAAAGGTGACCGCTTCCGGGTCGCGCTGGGGCAGCAGGACGGTGGCGAGGACAGCGGCCAGGTAGAACGCGCCCGCGCCGAGCATGCCGGCGGTGTAGCCGCCGGTGAGTGCCTCGGGCACGGGCACGCCGGACGGCTGGTTGGCGACGGCGAGGCCGGCCAGCACGGCCAGTCCGACGGCGCCGCCGATCTGCTGGCTGGTGTTGACCAGTCCGGAGGCGATGCCGGAGTCCTGGGGTGCGACACCGCGTACCCCGCCGATGGTGGCGGCGACGAAACCGATGCCCAGGCCGATGCCGCCGAGCAGTTGTGCGGGCAGCAGGACGAGCAGGGCGTTCTGGTCCGGGGTGAGCAGGCTGAACCAGCCCATCGCCGCGGCGGCCACCGCCATGCCGATCGCGAGCAGGTTGCGGGTGCTGGTGCGGGCCTGCAGTTTCGGGCCGATGAGGCCGGAGCCGATGCCGATGCCCACGGCGAACGGCAGGTACGCCAACCCGGTGATCATCGGCGAGTACTGCTTGATCGTCTGCATGTACAGGGTGAGGAAGTAGAAGGTGGCCAGCTGCCCGGCGCCCATCAGCAGCATCACCACGTTGACGCCGAGCCGGCCCCGGTCGGCGAGGACCCGGCGCGGCAGCATCGGGCTGCGCGCGCCGCGCTGGATCAGCACGAAGGCGACGAGCAGCGCGAAGGCGGTCGCGGCGAAGGCCACGGTGAGCCCGTCGCCGGCGCCGTGGGATCCAGCGCGGTTGATGGCGTAGACCAGCGATCCGAGGGCGAGGGTGGCGGTGGCCGCGCCAGGCAGGTCGATTCCGCCGCGCTCGCGGGTGCCGGGCGCCACGGCGGCGGTGCCGGCCAGAACCAGCAGGGCGATCGGAATGTTGATGAACATGATCCACCGCCAGCCCAGGTACTCGGTGAGGGCGCCGCCCAGCAGCAGCCCGACCACCGAGCCGAGGCCGCCCATCGCCCCGTACACGCCCAGCGCCCGGTTGCGTCGCGGCCCGGCAGGAAACGTGTCGGCCAGCAGCGACAAGGCTGCCGGGGCGACGATCGCGGCGCCGACGCCCTGCAGCACCCGGGCGGCGATCAGGACGTCGCCGTTGCCGGCCAGGCCACCCAGAAGTGAGGCGGCCAGGAAGACCAGCAGGCCGATGCGGAACATCCGGCGGCGACCGAAAAGGTCGCCGGCGCGGCCGCCGGCCAGCAGCAGGCCTCCGAACGCCAGGGCGTACGCGGTGAGCACCCAATCCAGGTCGGCCTCGGCGATCGCCAGCCCGTCGCCGATCACCGGCAGCCCGACGGTCACGATGGTGCCGTCCATCACCATCAGCAGCTGCGCGGCGGCGATCACCAGCAGGGCCGGGCCGCTTCGTTCACGATCTTCGGGGTACGAGTTCACGGGTGGCTCGTGACGGCGCGGTGAACGGCGGCGGCGAGCCGATCGTGTTCGGGATAGGACCAGCCGAACCCGAAACGGCACCGGGTGTAGCCGAAAGCGATGCCACTCTGCGGATCCGCGAACGACTCGGAACCCGCCGAGCCGTCGTGCCCGAACGCGTTCGCGCTGAGGAACGGATAGCGCAAACCCTTGGCCTGAAACCCGAGCGCATAGTTGCCCTGCTCGCCGCGAACCAGGTCGCCGCCGGTGGAGTGCAGCATCGCGAATTCCCCGACCGTGCCGGGCTTGAGCAGCGCAGGCAGCCCGTTGCCGCCCCAGACGGCTGCGGCGTACAGGCCCGCCAGACCCCGTGCGCTGCCCACGCCACCGGCGGAGGCCGGGCCGTTGCCGCGCACCGCACGCGTGTTGACGAAGGCCACCTGGTCCAGCGGCGGCGTGCTGTTCAGCCCGTAGCCGATGCCGGTGATGCTGTGCGGACCGGGCACGTTATCCCAGAACGCCGCCTCCTGCGCCGGCGTGGCCGACCACCACTGGATCGGCACGAACCGTTCCTCCAGCGCCTCCGGCAGACCCAGATACAGATCCAAGGTGTACGGGACACGCACGCGCTGCTCGTACACCTGCTGCAGTGTCCGTCCCGTCGCCCGCCGGACCACCTCGGCGATCACCGCGAACGTGACGAACCCGCCGTAGCCGTACGCC
Organism: Actinoplanes sp. NBC_00393; assembly: GCF_036053395.1. NCBI lineage: Bacteria > Bacillati > Actinomycetota > Actinomycetes > Micromonosporales > Micromonosporaceae > Actinoplanes > Actinoplanes sp. NBC_00393. Next base: position 3,846,604 of record NZ_CP107942.1, read on the forward strand.
GAACCCGGCTTCCAGTACGGCCGCTGCCCGGCCAGCCGGCGGGCGATCGTCGCGTCGTCGGCGAGTTCCGCCGCGGTCAGCCCGCCGTCGACGCCGATCACACCGGAACGGTGGGTGAGCACCTCGCGTACGGTGATCGTGTCTTTGCCCGCGGCGGCGAACTCCGGCCAGTACCGGGCCACCGGCTCGTCGATCTCGACGAGCCCCTCCTGGGCCAGCAACGCCACCACGACCGTCGCCGCGCCCTTCGTGGACGAATAGACCCCGGTCAGCGTCTCATTGCTGACCTGCGGTCCGGCCCACAGGTCGACTGCCAGGCGGCCGTCCGCGTACGCGGCGAGCTGCGACCCCACCTGGCCGTCCTGCTCGGCGACCACCGCCGCGTACTCCTCACGGACCTGCTCGAATCCGTCCGCGACATGTCCGTACACTTCCGGATGACTCATGATCGGCAACCTTTCGTAGGGATGATCGCCGTCATGACGAACCCCGGTCGGCGAAGGTGACCGGTCACCTTTTCGAGGGCTGCCGCGTCAGCGATACGACGCAGTCGAGGAAAGGGACCGCCACCGTGAACGCCGACAACTACCTGGCCGTGCAGTTCCAGGGCCATCGCCCGCATCTCAAGGCGGTCGCCTACCGCATGCTCGGCTCGCTGACCGACGCCGAGGACGCGGTGCAGGAGGCCTGGCTGCGGCTGGCCCGCACCGGCGCCGGCGACATCGACAACCTCGCCGGCTGGCTGACCACCGTGGTCGGCCGCGTGTGCCTGGACATGCTCCGCGCCCGCAAAGCACGCCGGGAGGAGCCGCTGGAGGACCGGCTGCCGGATCCCGTGGTCGGCCGCGAGACCGGCGCCGACCCGGAGCAGCAGGCGCTGCTGGCCGACTCGGTGGGGCTCGCCCTGCTGGTGGTGCTGGAGTCGCTGACCCCCGCCGAGCGGCTCGCGTTCGTGCTGCACGACATGTTCGGCCTGCCGTTCGAACAGATCGCCCCGATCGTCGACCGCACGCCCTCGGCAGCCAAGAAGCTCGCCAGCCGCGCACGCCGGCGGGTCCGCGGCGCAACCCCCAGCCCTGATCCCGACCTGACCGGTCAACGTCGCGTGGTGGACGCCTTCCTGAGCGCCGCACGCGGCGGCGACTTCGACGCGCTGCTGAGCATCCTCGACCCGGACGTGGTGCTCCGCGCCGACGGCGGCGCACTCACCGGCGGCATGCGGATCCTGCGTGGCGCCGCGCTCGTGGCCGGGCAGATGGCCACCTTCCAGCGCATGGCCACCGCCTCGCACACCCGCCCGGCCCTCATCAACGGACTGGCCGGTCTGGTCAACACCATCGACGGCCGGCTGATCTCGGTGATGAGCTTCACGGTCGCCGCCGGCCGGATCGCCGAGATCGACATCCTGTCCGACCCGGCCCGGCTCGCCGAACTCGACCTCACCGGCCTGCAGCGGCGGTGAGGTTCAGTGCGGCGCCGTGCCGGTGTCGCGGTCGAGGATCAGGTCGCCGGCTCGGCGTAGCACCTGGGCCCGGGTGCGGCCGCCGTGGTCGGCGGCCAGGAAGTGCTCGCCGATCAGCAGGCAGAAGGCGAGCACGCTGCGCGCCTCCACCTCGTCGGGGTCGGCGCAGAAGGTGCCGATCATCTGGCGCAGCAGGTCCATCCGCCGGTTGTCGACGCGCCGCAGTCGCTCGGCGACGGCCTCATCACGCCGGGCCCAGTCGCGCACCGCCAGGTCGATCGGCAGCAGCTGCTCGCTGAAGGTCAGCAGACCGGCCCGGGTGATCTTCTTTTTCGCGTCGCCGCCCTCGCGTTCGACGCGTTCGAGCGCGGCGTCCGTACTCTGCTGCTCCCAGCTGTCCAGCATCGCGGTCAGCAGGGCCTCCCGGTCGGCGAAGAAGCCGTAGAACCCGCCTTTGGTCACCCCGAGGCTCTTCGCCAGCGCCTCCACCCGGACAGCGTCCGGCCCACCGGCCGCCAGGGCGTCCAGCCCGGCTGCGATCCAGCGTTCCCGCGGCGTACGTGTCTCGAATTTGATGTGTGACTCACCTCACCGTATACGCCAGCGTATATGGAGCACTACCGTCGCTCTTATACGGCAGCGTATACGAGGGAGTCGTCATGGATGTCTTCGGATCAGTCGCCGAGCGCTACGACACCGCACGCCCCGGCTATCCACCCGAGCTCACCGACGCCATCGCCGGCTACCACGGCAGCGCTCCGACCAGCGTGGTGGAGATCGGCGCCGGCACCGGCAAGGGCAAGGGCACCGAAATCCTCGCCGCGCTGGCCGCCCCGCTCACCTGCATCGAGCCCGACCCTCGAATGGCCACCCGGCTCACCCGCAAGTTCCCCCAGGCCCACGTGCTGATCGGCACCTTCGAGCAGTGGCGGCCGCCGCCGGGCGGCGTCGCCCTGCTGGCCTGCGCGATGGCCTGGCATTGGCTGGATCCGGCCACCCGCAACACCAGGGCCCGCGCCGCACTCACCGCCGGCGGCACCCTGGCATTGTTCGGACACCGTTATGGGTACGCCGACCCGGCCCAGGCCGCCGCGATCCGCGCCACGCTCGACAACCTCGACTCCACCGCGAAGGAACGCCCCGCCGACTGGATGTACCACGACGTCATGGCCGCCGGCGAATTCACCGACGTCCGCGTCCAACGGTTCCGGCGCAGCCTGCCGCTGACCCGCGACGAATACCTCGCGCTGGTGAGCACGTTCGGCCCGTTCCTGACCCGCCCGCCGGAGCTGCAACGTCAGGGCCTCGACGCCCTCGGCCGGTTGGTCGACGACTTCGGCGGCACCGTCACCCTCGACCTGCTCACCACTCTCACCCTGGGCAGGGCGGCATGAACCCGATCCTGCTCCCGCTCGTCGCCGCCCAAGGGCTCTGGCTGCGCGCCACCCTCAAACCCGCGCCCGAAGCCGGCGGCGCCACCAGCGGCACCGCACCCGGCGGCTCCGGAACGCCGCTGCGCCTCGCGGTGGTCGGCGACTCCACCGCCGCCGGTTGCGGCGCCACCCACCACACCGACGGTTTCGCCGCCGCACTCGCCCAGCGGCTCGCCGCCGACACCGGCCGTCCGGTCGCCTGGGAGACGGTGGGCCGGTTCGGCGCCACGGCCCGCCGCGTACGGCACCGGCTCGTTCCCCTCCTCGACGACGACCTCGACCTGATCGTCCTGCTGGCCGGCGCCAACGATGTGATGGCCGGCCGTACCCCTGCCCAGTGGAACGACGAGCTCACCGCCATCCTCACCGACCTGACCGCCCGCGCCGGCCACGTCGTGGTCGCCGGGATCCCGCCGTTCAGCAAGTTCCCGGCCCTGCCCGCCGCCCTCGCCCGCTACCTGGGCGAACGCGCCGGCGCCCTGGACGAGGTCTCCCAGCGCATCTGCGCACAGAACCCGGACCGGACCACCTTCATCAGCTCACCCGCGGGGCAGCCGCCACCGGAGTTCTTCGGCAGCGACCGCTTCCACCCGTCCGCGCTCGGCTACCGGCTGTGGGCGGAGGACGTCGCGGCCCGGCTGTCCTGATTCACTCCCCCAGCAGGCCGACCAGGACCCGCGACACCGTGTCCTCGAAACGCGGCGCGGGCACCAGCGGACCGCTGGTCAGCGCCGCCGTCAGATGGGTGTGCCGGCCCTCCGCGATCACGTGCGCCAGATACGCGCCCTGCCGCTGCCGGGCGCCGGCATTGCCGTTCAGCTCGTTCAACGCCAGGGCGGCCGTGAGCGTGTTCATCACCGCGTACGCCTCCAGCTTGCGGCCTACGTCGGCCGGATGCCCGGCGAGGACCGCCAGGACGTGCTCCAGCAGGTCGGCGCCGTGCGGCCCGAGCGCCGAGCGGGTCAGCACCAACTCCGGCAGCCAGCCGTGCCGCAGCATCAACTCGCGGCCCTGCCGGCACACCTCCAGCAGACCCGCCAGCCACGGACCATCCGGCGCCGGCAAGTCGTAGCCGGCCGCCACCTCGTCGACCATCAGATCCAGCAGGTCGTCCCGGCTGTCGACATAGCGATACAGCGAAGCCGCCCCGGTACCCAACTCCGCGGCCACCCGGCGCATCGACACCGCAGCCAGCCCTTCGCGGTCGGCCAGCGCGATCGCCGCAGTGGTCACCTCGGCCCGGGATCGCTCAGCAGGGCGGCCCACACCCGTACGCCGCTCCCGCAACCACACCGGCACCGTCTCCATGCCACTCCTCTCGATTGCGCTCACCCTACGCCTCGGATACGGTGTTCGCGAACGATGTTCCCGAACGAGCGAGGCGGCGATGACCCGAACTTCCTACACCGCACGCAACGGCGACGTGCACCTCGCCGTCGACGACCTCGGCGGCGCCGGCGGTGACCCCCTACTGCTGATCATGGGGCTCGGCGTCTCCCGCTTCTACTGGCCCGACGGCCTGGTCGACGCTCTGATCGACGCCGGCTTCCACGTCGCCTCGTTCGACGGCCGCGACGCCGGCGGCTCCACCCACTTCGACGACGTCCCGGTCGGCAACCAGCTGACCGCGCTGTTCCGCCGTCGCCCGCCCGCCTACACCGCCGAGGACATGGCCGACGACACCGTCGCCGTCCTGGACGTGCTCGGCTGGCAGCGCGCCCACCTCTTCGGCATCTCTCAGGGCGGCCTGGTCGCTCAGCGCACCGCGCTGCGCCACCCGGAACGGGTGCACACCATCACCTCGTTCGCCGCGATCCCCAGCGACGTGCGTGGCGCCGCCGTCCTGCGCTACGTGCGCCTGCCGTTCCTGGCGCGCCTGGCGCGCATGCGCCACCCCGCCGGCCGCGACGGCGACGTAGCGGCCGGCCTGGACCTGTTGCGGGCGGTCGCCTCCCCCGGCTATCCGTTCGACGAGAAGGACGCCCGCCTCCGGGTGGAGCGCGAACTCGACGCCGGGCTGCCCAGCGGCGTCCGCGACGGCCGTGCCCAGGCCCGTCAGGTCGGCGCCACCTGGCACGGCCCGCGCCTGCGCGAGCTGCGCGTGCCGACTCTGGTGCTGCACGGCGAGCAGGACCCGCTGGGCCGCCCCGCCGCCGGCCGCCGCATCGCCGCGTCCGTGCCCGGCGCCCGCTACGTCGAACTGCCCGGCACCGGCCACGACCTGCCCCGGGAGATCTGGCCCACCGTGGTCCGCGAGATCCGCGCGTTAGCCGCCTGAGGCGCCGACCTCCAGGTCGACGAGGAAGCCGCGGGCCTGCCACTGCTCTTTGTCGCGGACCATCCGGAAGTGCTGCTCAGGGCTCATGAACTGCACCGTTCCGGGTTCGGGTTCCCAGTCCGGGGGCATCGGCTCGAACAACGACGGATCGTCGATCAGACGTTGCGGGCCGGCATCCGGGACGTCGATCAGGCGCACACCGCCGGGGCGCCGCATCCACTGGTCGGCGCCACGTTCATGCAGGTCCTGCACGAGCCGCACCCGCCGGACGATACCGACGGTGACGGGCAACTCGCCGATGATCCCCAGGAACGCGTCGAAACCCAGGCAGCCGCTGAGTGTGATCTCGCAAGCCGACTGATCGCCTTCTCGGACCGCCCGCAGGTCACCGGACTCGACGAGTTGCGCCCAGGGCTCGCCGTGGCAGTCGCGCAAGGCGCTGGTCCGCACAGGCGTCCGGTGCAGCACCAGGTCGTCCGACAGATCCGGTTCGTCCAGCCACCTCAGGCGGGTCGACACTCGTTCTCCCAGCGACCAGACGGTGTCGCGGGGACTGGAATCGAGGAGGACCGGCCAGAGCATCGCGCCATGGTGCCATTCACCGTCTCGGCGCCGTCGCAGTCCCGGCTGATTCCCAGTCACCGGCTGGCGTGTCATCCTCCTTCAGTGGAACCGGGACGATTGTTCTCCGATCCGACAGCGGCGCCGATCCCGGCGCATCAGCTGGGGCGACACCTCGGTCGGCCGGACCCCGTCGAGGCGCTCGCCCGTCTGCGGGCGGGCAACGACCGATTCACCTCAGGCACCTCGCAACCCGCTCCCGACGAGGGCCTCTATCTGCAGCCCTTCGCCATCGTCGTCGGCTGCATGGATGCCCGGGTGCCGGTGGAAGCGGTGTTCGGGCAGGGCCCCGGCGCGATCTATGTCGCCCGTTCCGCCGGCCACGTCCTGGACCGCGCCGTGATGGGTTCGATCGAGCTCGCGGTGACCGACATGGCGGTGCCGCTGGTGGTCGTGCTCGGCCACGAGGACTGCCGTGCCGTTGCGGCCGCGGCCCAGGCGGTCCGCACCGGCCGCCGACCTGCCGGCGCCCGCCAGTTCCTGATCGACCAGATCGCTCCCGCGATACCGGCCACCGGATCGGCGGATTACAGCCTCGACCACGCCACGCGCAGCCACATCCGCCGAACGGTGGCGACGCTCAGGCAGGCCGCCTACCTCAGAGAGGCGCTGACGGCCCGCCGACTCGACATCGTCGGCGCGATCTACCAGCTGGAAAGCGGTCACATCGAGATGCTGTAGAAGCTGAGAAGCGCCAAACGCGCTGCGTTCGCCGAATCACTGCGGTCGATCAGCGGGAGCTACAAGCAAGCGGTGATCGACTTGTTCAAGGCGGAGGTCGGGCTGCCGTCGTCCACCTGAGCGTCGACAGAGGTTACGCCGGGTCAGACCGCCGGGCTGTCGGCCGTACGCCAGAAGGCGGCCCTTGCGAAGCCGGGCGCGCGGGCATTGCCTTGCCGGTCCCGGATCAGCCAGCGTGAGGGAATGGCAGCGTTCACCGTACGTGCCGGGACTGCTGTTCTGCTGATCGCGCTCGCTGCCCTGCCGGCGTGTGGGGACAGCGCCGCGACCAGCACCGACGAGCAGTCCTATCAGATCGATCAGAAGGTCGACGTCCTGGCCGTCGACGCTCGCGCCGCCGCCATCACGGTCGAAGCCGGCGATGGGCCGGTCACGGTCACCGAGAGTTTCCGGTACGGCAAGCAGCGGCCGACCACCGCGCACAATGTCGCGAACTCCACCCTGACCTTGACCGAATCCGGCTGCGGCGACGACAACGTGCGATGCGAGGTGAAGTACCGCATCCGGGTTCCGGCCGTCACTCGTACCGAAATCACCGCCAAGGCGGGGTCGGTGACGCTGACCGGGCTGGCCGGCGCGGTGCAGGTGACCACCGAGGCCGGTGCGGTGCGCGGATCCGGCCTGGCCGGCCCTGAGGTGACGGTGACCAGTCAGGCCGGCGCCACCGAGCTGGTTTTCGCCGAGCCGCCCACCGCCCTCGAGGTCCGCACCGAACTGGGCGCCGTGAGCCTGGACCTGCCGCCGCAGGTCGCGTACGCGGTCACGGTCGCCACCGAAGTGGGCAGGTCGCAGATCTCGGTCGACCAGGACCCGGCCTCGAAACACCGCGTCGAGGTGCACACCCAGGTCGGCGCGGTCAGCATCGAGCCGACGCCATAATCCCGTTTACACCGGCGGTCTACTGGGGCATTTTCGGCGCTGCGAGCAGACACGTGACGCGCCGAGCAAAGGGCGCACGTCCGGCGAAAGGAAAACCGGCGAACATGCGATTTGCTGTCAACCTGCCCCCGTTCGCGCCACCGGCGACGCTGATCGAACTTGCCGTCGACGCGGAGAAGGCCGGCTGGGACGGGGTCTTCTTCTGGGACCACATGACCTGGCTGCCCGAACTACGGCTCAACGTGCACGACCCGTGGGTGCTGCTCGGTGCTGCCGCCACCCACACCCAGCGCGTGCTGCTGGGCACGATGGTCACCCCGCTCGTGCGGCGGCGACCGTGGAAGGTGGCGAAGGAGATCACCACGCTGGACCATCTCAGCGGCGGTCGTGCCGTGCTCGGCGTGGGACTCGGCGCGCCGGCGGACGCCGAGTTCGAAGCGTTCGGCGAGCCGGGGGACGCACGCCACCGCGCGGCCGTACTCGATGAGGGCTTGACCGTTCTCGACGGCCTCCTGCGCGGCCGGGTCGACCACGACGGCAAACACTTCACGGTGCACACCGAGATGTTTCCGCGCCCGGTTCAGCAGCCGCGTCCACCGATCTGGGTCGCCGGCGAGAGCCCGCACCGTCGCCCACTGCAACGCGCCGCCCGCTGGGACGGTTTCGTTCCTCTCTCCGGCACCGAGACGCTGACGCCCGACAAGCTCGCCGACTACCTCAGCGCTGTCGAGCGGCCCCCGGCGTGGGACGTGGTCGCTTTGCACGGCGACGGCATCCCCGCCGACGAGTACGCCGCCGCCGGCGCGACCTGGCTCGTCGAGGGCATCAGCCCCGACGGCGACTGGATCGAGGCGCTCCAGAGGCTGGTCCGCCGCGGCCCCCGGGCCTGACCGGCTGCTGGTGCTGAAGACGCTGGCTCTCGTCCGCGGAGGCGTTCGAGAGCCCAGCGATCCACGGCCTGAGGTGGTCGGACAACGCGAGCGAGAGACAGCGGGCCTGATGCGACGGTAACGGTGGCACCGCGGTCGGATCGAACCGACCCACCTCCACCGACTCATCGTCGTTGACGCGGGCGTCACCGCCGGCAGCCGGCTGCTCGCCCGGCTCCAGGCACCCCGTCGTCAATACCCAAGTCCCCGGTGCCCGACCGGCGCACCAACAGCACTCGTTGCCGCTCATCCAGCACCACGGCGATCACACCGGCCAAGGCAAGCGGAGCGTGCCCAATCCTGGCGCGCAACTGGACAACGAGATCCGGAACAGACACGGCTGGCACCCTACGAGAGATCGCAAGATCCTCGGCCGTACTTTGGCGATGGACCAGTGACGGTTGGCGAAGGAGCGAGAATGGCGAGCAGGTTCACCGAGTTGTCCATCGACTGCCACGATCCGCGCGGGCTGGCGCAGTTCTGGTCCGCCGTGCTGGGCTACCGGATCATCGACGAACGACCCGATCTGGTCGAGATCGCCGCTTGGGAGCCGACGGCCGAGGCGGTACGAGCGGCGCCCCAACCGCCGACCATGATCTTCGCCAAGGTGCCGGAAGACAAGATCGTCAAGAATCGGCTGCACCTCGACGTGAGCCCGATCGACGTCAGCCGGGACGACGAGGTGGAACGGCTGATCGCACTCGGCGCCCGCCGCGTCGACGTCGGCCAGGGCGACGTGAGCTGGGTCGTTCTCGCGGACCCCGAGGGCAACGAATTCTGTGTGCTCCGCACGTTGGCACCACAGCCGGACGCATAAAGGTACGCCTTCGCACCACTCACCGCCGTAGTCATTCGTGTGACGCTGCCGCTGTGCCGTGCGGGCAATCGGTCGCCCAGGCGTGGTGATACACGACTGCAGCCCCAGTCTCGTCAGCCAATCGGTCGGCCAGCCGTGCGCCGGACTGCCTCCATCGTCGCCGATCGTCGTCATCGGCGGGAGGTTGCTGGTCGTGCCAGTCGGCCCAGGCCTGCAAAGCGGTGGCAAGCTCCACGGACAGCCCGAGACAGCGAGGCCCGACGCTGGCATGCGCCTGTCTCGCGGGCCTACCGGGGCGGCCGGGCAGGCGCACCCATTCCCAGACGGGGAAGGCGCCATGGTCGGTGGCCAGGTCGAGCCGGCGGCGGCCGGCCGGCTGACCTAGCGGACACCATGCCCGGTGCCGACGGAACTCATCCACACCTCAATCATCCCGGCCCTCTGGATGCCGCGGTTCCGCGGTCAGCTGTTCAACCAGCAGGAGGGTCGCGCCCAGATCACGCAGGCGGGCCAGCAGCCCGAAGAGCGCTGCCTGATCAGCCAAGGGTCCGGTCAGTTCGCTGGTGCCGTCCTCGGCTGGGGTGACGGTGAGGCGGTCGAACCACGTCGACCAAACCGGGTCGACGTGGCCGCGGATGCGGATGCGGTACCGCGCAGGCGGTTGAGTCGGCGCTGTCATGGCGTGGCCGCCGGCCGGGAAGGTTCTTCAGAACCGGTAGTGCAGAACAAAGCTCGCCATCCGGGACAGCGTGGTGCTGTGCGAGATGATCCGCTGGAACAGGCGCCAGCCCGCCGGAAACTCGGCGACCTCAGGTTCCTTGCTGAGTACGATCTCCCGGACCAGACGCAGCTTGGGGTTCCAGCCTTCCGGCACCCGGGGGTCGTCCATGCCGGGAAATCTCATCAGCTCGGCGACCGACTTCGTGCCGCGCGCGTGCCGGGCCACCCAGACGGCGAACCGGGTGTAGGCGTTGAAGACGAACTCGCCGCTGGGGAAACGGCTGATGAGCCGGTTCCACAGCGACACCATCTCGTCCTCGCTGAGGAAGCCCATCAGGCCGTCGGCCACGATCACGGCCGGCCGGCCGGTGGGTACGGCGTCCAGCCAGCCCGGGTCACGCACGTCCGCGCTGATCACGTGACGGTTCGGCTGCGCCGGGATCAAGCGTTCCCGGACGGCGACGACTGCGGGGAAGTCGACGTCGTACCAGTCGGCCGTCGCCGGCACGGTCAGCCGTGCGTGTCGCGTGTCGAGCCCGACGCCGAGGTCGAGCACCACCGCGTCCGGGTGGCGTACCAGGAAGTCGGCGACCACCCGGTCCAGCTTCTTGGCCCGCAGGGCGACGCTGAGCCGGAAGTTGGTGTCGATGTTGAGCTTCTTGTAGTCGTAGTCGAGGGTACGCACGATCTGGTCGGACGTGGCGTCGCCGAGGACGGGGCGCGGCGAGCGGTTGTCGAGAGCCCGGCCGCACAGGGTCAGCCACAGGCTGTCCTCGAGCGGCGTGAAGGCCGGCAGGGTGGTGGTCATGGTTCAACTCCTCTCGATCGCTGCTCATCAGCCTGGCCGCGCGAGTCGTGCAGGGCGTCCACCGGAATGTGGAGCCCGGGGTGGAAACCTCAGTCCAGCAACCGGAGGGAGCGGGCGCGGGCCGCCGCCTGGGTGCGGCTGCGGACGCCGAGCTTGCGATACAGGTGGATCAGGTGGGTCTTGACCGTGCTCTGTTCCACGAACAGCTCCGCGGCCATGTCGGCATTGGAGTGTCCTGCCACGAGCAGCCGCAGCACGTCCAGCTCCCGCTCGGTCAACGGCTCGGCGAGCCCGGTGCCGCGCGGACCGGGTGAACCGCCGCCGAGCAGGGTTCCGAGGAAGGCCGGCGACATGCTGCCGCCAGCGCGCAGGGCTGCGAGGAGCGCGACCATGGGTTCGCCTTCGTCGAGGAAGGGCCGGATGACATGCTCGGACTCGGCCCGGGCGACCGCCGCCGCGAGCGATTCGAGCGCCATCTGACGGTCGCCCCGGGCGTCGGTGAGCAGCGACTGGAGGATGGACACCCGCAGCTGCAGCCAGCCCAGCCCTCGCTCGTCGGCCAGTTGCCCGGCGACCTCGAGGTGCCGTCGTGCCTGCTGCAGCAGAGCGCCGTCGCCGGTGGCCCGGCCCTGAACGACCAGGACCCGGGCCGGGATGACAGCCGCGGCCTCGACGGCGGAGGCACCGAACCGGAGCAGGTCTGCCAGCGTCGCCGGTTCCAGCGGAGCGGTCCACGCCGCGGCAGCGGCCCAGGCAACGGCTTCGGCTGCGTCACCGCGGGCCAGGCGCACCCGCGCTTCTGCCGCCGCCAGCAGCTGCGCCACCATCGCGTACGGCACATCCTGCAGCAGCGGCCGCAGCTCGGCCAGCATGGCTTCCGCCGCGGCCACGTCGCCCCGGACCAGGTGCAGCCGTAGCAGCGGAATGCTGCCGAGAAGCATCAGCGGCGGCGCGTTCCCGAACTCGCTCAGCGCGGTCAGCCCGTCGTTCGCCAACGGCCACGCCGCCGTCAGGTCGTTCTCGTCGATCAAGAGATCAGCCAGCACCGTCCGTAACCGGCCCACAATCGCGGGCACGACGTGCTCGCTGGCCCAGGTCAGGGCCGCCAGCCCGGTGCTCAGCGCCTGCCGCCGCGCGCCGCGCAGCCGCTGGACGTTGGCCTGCTGGGTGGAGGCCGTCAAGCTGCCCTGCACCAGGCCGGCCGCCCGGTCCGCCGCGGCGACCTCCGCGAAGGCCCGTTCGGCACGGTCGAGCCGGCCCAGGGCGAGCGCGGCCTGCCCCAGGCTGATCCCGGCGATGCCGCGGAAGGCCACGTCGTCCGGCGCAAGGCCGGCGAGCGCCTCGTCCGCCCAAGCCACGGCCTGATCAGGCGCCGTATCCGGCACGACAGTGGCCAGGTACGCACGCGTGGCAGCGACCGCGCCGCCCGCGTCAGGAGCCGCCGGAAGCGCGAGTGCCGCCGCCTCGACCCACACGGCCGCCGACTCCAGTTCGACCCGGTGAAGCCGGAGCCAGGCCTGCGCCAGGCAGAGCAGCGGGCGACCGCGCACCACGGGCTCCGGTAGCGCCGCCAGCCAGTCGGCAAGCGTCCGGTGGATGCTCATGGTCGCGAACAGCCGGGGCGTCAGCGCCTCGATCCAGGTCGCCGCATCCTCCGTGGCACCGCCGGCCAGCGCATGACCGATCGCTTCCGGCAGCAGCCCTTCCCGGCCGAACCAGACGCTGACCCGCCGGTGGAGGCCGGCCGCCGCTTCCGGGCCGGCCTCCCGGGCCAGGCGGGTCCGCAGCGCGTCGGCGAACAGATGGTGGTAGCGGTACCACACCCGCTCGTCGTCCAGCGGGACCAGGAACAGATTGGCCCGCTCCAGCTCTTCCAACACCTTCTGGCTGTCCCCGGTGTCGGCGGCCAGCAGGGTGTCGCACAGCGGGGCGCACATCCGGTCGAGCACGCTGGTGGCCAGCAGAAAGCGCCGGGTCGACGGCGGCTGACATTCCAGCACCTCGGCGAGCAGGTAGTCGGCCACCAGCCGGTGCCCGCCGGTGAAGGCGGCCACGAACGCCGCCGGGTCGGGCCGGTCCCGCAGGGCGAGCCCGGCCAGCTGCAACCCGGCGGCCCAACCCTCGGTACGCTCGACCAGCACCGCCACCTGCGCCTCGGGCAGCCGCAACCCGATGCCCGCGTCCAGGAACTCGGTCGCCTCCTCGACGCTGAAGCCCAGATCGGCCGCTCGCACCTCGACCAGCTGACGGCGGGCGCGCAGGCGCGGCAGGGGCAGCGGCGGGTCCTCGCGGGTGGCGATCACCAGATACAGCGCCGGCGGCAGGTGTTCGAGCAGGAACACGACCGCTTCGTGCACGGCCGGGTCGCGCACCACGTGGTAGTCGTCGAGCACGAGGACGCTGGGAGCGGGCAGTGCGGCCAGGTCGTTGACCAACTCGCCGACCAGGACGTCAGCCGGCGGTGTCCGTGGGGCTTCGAGCCGGGCCAACGCTCGCCGCCCACAGCCGGGCGCGATCGTCTGGCAGGCCGCAACGAGATAGCGCAGCACCTGGTCGGCCGTCTGGTCGCGGTCGTCGAGGGTGAGCCAGGCGACCGGACGGTCCAGCTGGGCGAGCCAGGCGGCCAGCAGGCTGGTCTTGCCGGTGCCGGCCGGGGCCGACAGCAGCGAGCATCGAGCCGCGTCGAGGCCTTCATTGAGGTGACCGATCAGCCGGGGCCGGGGCACCAGATCGCGGCGGGGCCGCGGCACGAACAGCTTGGTGGACAGCAGCAGCACGCTGCCGGGAGAAGATCGCGTGATGCGTACGGCAAGCGTCGCGGCCGCCTCGGCCAGGCACTCGGGCGTGAGCTCCTCCGTCTTGCCCAGGTAGACCTTGTGCTGGCGCCCGGCGACCGTCCGGTAGGCGACCCAGTAGGCGCTGCCGCGCTGCCGGCGCTCTTTGCGTGCGGTGTACGCCCCGGCGGATGAGCGGAACGAGAACGACCGGGCGGCGTCGCCGGCCAGCCAGGTGAACCAGGCCGGCGAGCCCACGGCCGGGCCGGCCGCCCCGGATGTCGTGGTCCCCCGCAGCAGCCCGTCCGCCACAAAGGGGATCTGCCGCATCCCGCCCGTCCCGGTCTGGCGCCCGAGTACCCAACGTACCCAACAGCCCGGCGGCGATCGACGGCTCATGACCGGTAAATGACAAAGGGGCTCATGACCGGTAAATGACAAAGGGAAAAGAGCTGCCGGCTCCTTTCCCTTTCTAACGTATATCGCACCCCGGGGCTTGCGGCAAGACCCCGGTGGAGGCGCAAAATCGCTGGCCGAGGCCGAGAACACGATTCCGCTCATGGCCTCTCGGAGGAGAGTAGTGACTATCCACTCCCGATCAACCGCGCCCGAGAACACGACCCGGATGTCGCATGCCGAGGTGATTCAAGCACTGTCGGGCCTGATGCTCGGCGTCTTCGTCACCATCCTGGCATCGACGATCGTGTCCAACGCGCTGCCGCGCATCATCGCCGACCTGGGCGGTTCCCAGTCGGTCTACACCTGGGTCATCACCACCGAGTTACTGGCGATGACCGCGACCGTCCCGCTGTGGGGCAAACTGGCCGATCTCTACCACAAGAAGCTGCTGATCCAACTCGCCCTGGGTCTGTTCGGCACGGGCTCGCTGATCGCCGGGCTGGCCCCGGACGTCGGTGTGCTGCTCGCCAGCCGCATCGTTCAGGGCATCGGCGCCGGCGGCATGGGCGCCCTCGCCATGATCGTCATGGCCGCGATGATCCCGCCGCGCGAACTGGGCCGCTACTCCGGTCTGTTCGGCGCGGTCTTCGGGGTCGCCACCATCGCGGGGCCGCTGATCGGGGGTGTGCTCGTCGACACCTCCTGGCTGGGCTGGCGCTGGTGCTTCCTGATCGGGGTGCCGTTCACCCTGACCGCCATCGCCCTGCTGCAGAGGACGTTGCACCTGCCGGTGGTTCGCCGCGAGGTGACCATCGACTGGCTCGGCGCCCTGTTGATCATGGCCGGGGTCTGCACTCTGCTCGTCTGGTCCAGCCTGGCCGGTCACCAGTTCGCGTGGGCGTCCTGGCAGAGCGCCGTGTTCGTCTGCGGCGGCGTGCTGCTGCTCGCCGTCGCGGTGTGGATCGAGTCGCGGGCGGCGGACCCGATCGTGCCGCTGCGGATCTTCCGCAACCGCACGCTCACCCTGGCCGTGGTGGCGAGCACGCTGGTCGGGGTGGCGATGTTCGGCGGCACCGTGTTCCTGTCCCAGTACTTCCAGATCTCGCTGGGCAAGTCCCCGACGGTCGCCGGGCTGATGAGTCTGCCGATGGTCTTCGGGGTGCTGGTCTCCTCGACCGTCAGCGGGCAGCTGATCACCAGGTTCGGGCGCTGGAAGGCGTACCTGGTGGTGGGTTCGATCGTGATGACCGGCAGCATGCTGCTGCTCAGCACCATCGACGCGGACACCGGCATGCTGCGGCTGGCCGCCTGCATGGCGTTACTCGGCGCCGGTGTCGGCATGCTGATGCAGAACCTGATCCTCGCCGCGCAGAACGACGTGCCCGCCGCCGATCTGGGCGCCGCCACCTCCACCCTCACCTTCTTCCGCAGCATGGGCGGCGCGATCGGGGTGAGCGCCCTGGGAGCGGTGCTCGCCGAGCGGGTCACCTCGCTGTCCGCCGACCGGTTCGGCGCGGCCGCGGCCGGCGGCGGCAAGGTGCCGGACCTGAGCACGCTGCCGCCGGAGGTCCTGGCGGTGGTCCAGGAGATCTACGGTGTCGCCACCGCGGATCTGTTCCTGGTGGCTGCGCCGATCGCGTTCCTCGCCGTCCTCGCGGTGCTGTTCATCCGGGAGAAGCCGCTGTCCACCCTCACCGGCGACGAGCGGCGCGCCCGCGAGAGCACCACCGGAAAAGACCCTAACTTAAACGCCTCAACTTTCTGAGCTCAGGGCGTTGACCCGAGGAAACGTGCGGGCCTACCGTGGCATCGGCCACAGTCGATGCCACGGGGGTCCGCATGAGGAGTCGTTTCGTCGCCGTTCTCGCGGCTGTGGTCGCTCTGCTGGGCGCGACAGCGTCCGCCGCCACCGCCGCCCCGCGGGACGGCTTCGTCGTGCGCGACGGCCACCAGCTCAAGCTGGACGGGAAGACGTTCCGCTTCGGCGGCACCAACAACTACTACCTGTTCTACAAGAGCCGGGCGATGGTCGACGACGTGTTCGCCGACGCCAAGGCCGCCGACTTCACCGTGCTGCGCACCTGGGCGTTCGGCCTGATCGGCAACGCCGACGGCAGCAACTCGGTGGCCCCGGCTCCCGAGGGTGTCTACTTCCAGTACTGGGACGGCGAGAAACCCGCCGTCAACGACGGTCCGAACGGTCTGGAGCGGCTCGACTACGTGATCGACGCGGCCCGCCGGCACGGCATCAAGCTGGTGCTGCCGCTGACCAACAACTGGTCCGACTTCGGCGGCATCGATCAGTACGTGCGGTGGCGCGGCGCCGATCACCACGACGACTTCTACACCGACCCGGTGATCAAAGGCTGGTACCGGGACTACCTCGACCACGTGCTCAACCGCACCAACACGATCACCGGGGTCAAGTACAAGGACGACCCGACGATCATGACGTGGGAGCTCGGCAACGAGCCGCGCTGCAAGGGCTCCGGCATCTACCCGCAGAGTTCCGAGTGCACGACGGCGACCCTCACCGCGTGGGCCGACGAGATGTCCCGGCACATCAAGTCCGTCGACGCGAAACACCTGGTCAGCGTCGGCGACGAGGGTTTCTTCTGCGACGGGCCGGACGCCCCCGACTGGATCGACAACTGCGGTGAGGGCGTGGACAGCATCGCGCTGACCAAGCTGCCCGCCATCGACGTGATGTCGTATCACCTGTACCCGGACGGCTGGGGCAACCGCACCCCGCAGTGGGGCTCGGAGTACATCGCCCGGCACAACCGGGAGGCCAGGAAGCTCGGCAAGGCCGTCATGCTCGGCGAGTTCGGGTGGAAGAACAAGAGCACCCGCAACCCGGTCTACCAGCAGTGGCTCAGCGACTTCACCCGGACCGGCGGCACCGGTTTCCTCTACTGGATCCTGTCCGGCTCGCAGGACGACGGCACCCTGTACCCGGACTACGACGGCTTCACCGTCTACTGCCCGAGCCCGGTCTGCACGACCATCACCAACGCCACCCATGAGATCGAGTCGGGGCAGCGGTCCCTGCCGCCGGTGGCCGACCACGACACCGCGGTGACCGAGTTCGACACCGCGGTCACGCTGCAGCCCACCGCGAACGACATCGCCTATCGCACCAGGATCCAGCCGGCCACCCTCGACCTCGATCCGGTCACCCCGCAGCGGCAGCGCACGCTGACGGTCGACGGCGGCACCTTCACCGCGGCGGCCTCCGGCGAACTGACCTTCGCCCCGGCCACCGGTTTCGCCGGCCGCGCCGCCGCCTCCTACACGGTCCGCGACCAGGCCGGGCGGCTGTCGAACGTGGCGACCGTGACGGTCACCGTGAAACCCGATCCGGCCGCGGTGGCGGTGCTCGCCTCGTTCGAGACCGGCACCGAGGGCTGGGCGTCCGCCTCCTGGCAGGCCAACGGCGGCACGGTCGAGCAGACCAGCGAGTTCGCCACCGCCGGGTCGTACGGCCTGCGGGTCGACGCGGCCGACGGCGGCTGGTTCGGCGTCACCTTCACCGAGCCGATCGACCTGTCCACCCGTACGTCGCTGAAGTATGACCTCCGGACCGGCCCCGCCGCCGGCAGCAACGCGGCGATCGCGGTGCAGACCGGGGCCGGGCTCGCCTGGTGCCAGTCGAACTTCACCTGGGTCAACCAGGAGACGACAACCACGGCGGAGATCGACCTGCTGTCCGCGATGTCCTGCGACACCGCCGCGCTGGCCGATGTGCGGGTGCTGTGGATCTACGTCAACCCGGGCACGGTCGACATCGACTACGTCCGGGCCGAGTGACCGGCCGCCAGGCGGATCACCTCGATCTCACCGTCGAGGAGAAGGGACCCGGCGGCGTACGGAACAAGCAGTGTGTCGCCCCTCCGCAGCGCAAGATCGTCCTTCTCGCCGGTCAGCCGGCCCTGCCCGGAAACCACGACCAGCACGCTGAACCCCTGCTCCAGCCGCTCGCCGCCCTGCACGCGGCGAGCGGTGAAGAACTCGTCCGCGGCTTCGGGCAGCAGCCGCCGCGTGCCGCGCAGCCCGGCGAGACGCTCCGGTGTCCACGCGCCCCGGTCGACGCACTGCAGGGCCAGGTCGTAGCCGAGTCCCAGGTGCCCGTCGGCCAGGCCGAAACCCTCGTACTCGAGCAGCACCGAGAAGTCGGTCGGCTCCTGCACCTCGACCAGCAGGATGCCGTCGCCGATCGCGTGCGGCAGGCCGGCCGGGCACAGGATCGCGTCGCCGGCCGCCACCGGGACCTTGTTGGTGGCCGCCAGCATCGCCCCGGTCTGCTGCCCGCTCACCCAGCCGGCCAGCTCACCGGCCGTCACATCACGGGCGAAACCCAGATGGACGTACGCGCCCGGCCGCGCCGAGACGATCACCCAGGCTTCGGTCTTCCCGTACGGCGACGCCAGGTGAGCGTTCGCGAATCGCCGGTCCGGATGGACGTGCAACGGCAGCCGCTGACCGGCGTCGAGCAGCTTGACCAGCACACCGGGGTCGGTGCGTTCCGGGCCCAGCCACCAGCGCGGATCGGCGGCGATCGCCTCGGCGAGCACCCGCCCGTCCGCCAGCGTGGACAACCCGGACGGCGCGAGCCCGAACCGGGTGGTCACCGAGCCCACCCAGTCCTCGGGCCGGTCGTCCAGCGCCGGCACGGTACGGAACCCGGCGATCCGCCCGGCGCCCCGGTAGAACGTCGCCGGCTGGTTGGCGGGCAGCGCCTCGACGGTCACGAACCGCCGACGCGGTCGAGGTCGGCGACCGGGGCCGGCCGGCGTGCGTGGGCGGCACAGTCGTCGATCGCCGCTGCCAGCAGGTCGTGCAGCAGCCGGTCGGGGTCGCTGGTGCAGGCTTTCGCGATGCCGTCGACC
This sequence comes from Actinoplanes sp. NBC_00393, assembly GCF_036053395.1. NCBI lineage: Bacteria > Bacillati > Actinomycetota > Actinomycetes > Micromonosporales > Micromonosporaceae > Actinoplanes > Actinoplanes sp. NBC_00393. The sequence continues at coordinate 3,865,354 of NZ_CP107942.1, forward strand.
GCGTACAGCACGGCGGCTCGCGTGCCACGTTCCCGGAAGGAGCGCAACGACACCGGCAACGCCCTGATGTACTCGCGCGCCCAGCGGGCCGCGAGCGGCACCTGCGCCAGGACCCGGGCGCTCGGCTCGTCCAGGTGATCCGGGGCGCGGCCGTCCAACTCGGCCAGCAGGCGGTTGGCGGTCAGGACGGTCACCGCCATGCTCCGCTGCCGTTCCTCGGCGACCACCGGCAGCGCGGTCAGTGCGGCCCGCAGCGCGATCCGCAGGTCGACGCGTGCGTCGTCGCTGGTCAGCCCCACGACTGAGGGGACGAGACCGACCAGCCGGCGGCGGCCCGCATCGGAGATGTGGTCGTTGACCAGGCGGGCCAGGTAGGCCAGCAGCGGATGGGTGCAGGCGGGATGGTCACTCCACCGCTCCCCCGCCAGATACGACGCGAACTCCATGAAGCAGGCGCCCTTACGGGGATTGCGGTGCTTGCCCCGCGACAACACCGGTACGAAGTTCGGTGGCCGTGCCTCTGCGCTCCACACATTGCCCTCCCTGCGACAGGCCTCTCTGGCCAGTGTCGCTCGCGATGGCGGGGTGTCAGTCAGCGGCGATTTTCACCATCTGCGTCCACGGTCGCGTAGACGGCCCGGTCGAAGTCGGCGTAGCCGCCCTCCGCGCCCAGGTCCTGGACCCACAGCCCGACGAAGGCGCCGGTGAAACCCCACGCCTCGGGCTCGCCGGGAACCACCGTCACGGCGTACTCGTCGGACAGCGTCGTGGCGTCGAAGGTCCGGCCGAGATCGTGCCAGGCCGCCCCGGCGTCCGGGTCGGTGGTGTACGCGAACCGCAGCGCCGGACCGTCCAGCCGGGCCCGCAACCCCACCCGGCGCAGGGAGCCGAGCGGCGTACGCAGCCCGGTCGCCGCCGTGACCTTCCCACTGTCGCAGCACAGCACGTCGAGCACCGGCGCCCCGTCGTCGTCGGCCGTCACGTGCAGGTAGTACCAGTTGCGGGAGTTGTAGTAGGCGGTGATCCCGGCCAGCTGCCGGTAGTTGCGGGGCTCGAACTCGCACGTCGCCTCGAAGGTGCAGTGCCGCGCGGTCACCCGCCGGGCGACCAGGCTGGGCCGGTGCCGGGCCATCGGCGACTGCCCGCCATGGATCCGCAGGTGCGAGGGTCGCGCGGACAGGTCGATCCAGTCGGGCGTGGCCGGGCGGCGCAGCGTCGACCAGTTCACGCCGAGCGCCGGCGCGTCGAAGTGGTCGTCCTCGACCTGTTCGCCGGCCGGCACGGGGCTGACGTCAGCGCCCGCAGGGGCCGGGACCAGTTCGGCCGGCACGCCGTCGTGGATACGCGGCCACCCGTCGGCCGGCCAGTCCACCCGCTGCAGGGCGGTTTCGCGCCCGAGGACACAGCGGCCGGACGGCGGGTACGGGCGGGCGGCCAGGTGCGCCAGGTACCACTCCCCCGCCGGGGTCTGCACGAGACTGCCGTGGCCCGCCTTCTGCAGGGTCAGGTCCGGGCGCCCGGAGGAGGTCAGCAGCGGTCCGCCGGGATCCACCTCGTACGGGCCGAGCAGCCGCCGGGACCGGGCGACGCTGACCTGGTGTGTCCAGCTGGTGCCGCCCTCGGCGGTGACCAGGTAGTACCAGCCGTCCTTGCGGTAGATGTTGGGCGCCTCGGTGAGGCCGGCGCCGGTGCCTTCGAAGATCAGGTGTTCCGGGCCGGTCAGGCGGCGATCGCGATGGTCGTACTGCTGGATCGAGATGCCGGCGAACCGGTTGTGGCCGGGCCGCCAGTCCGCGCACATCGACAGCATCCAACTGGTGCCGTCCTCGTCGTGGAACAGCGACGCGTCGAAGCCGCGGCCGTGCAGGACCACCGGGTCCGACCAGGGGCCGGTCATGCTCGGCGCGGTGACCAGGTAGTTCTGCGGGTCCCAGTAGCCGCCCGCGAACGTCGCCACGTCGGTGTAGACCAGATGGAACAGCCCGTGGGCGTAGGTCAGGTTGGGCGCCCAGATGCCGCACGAGTCGGCGGTCCCGGTGAGATCGAGCAGTCGCCGCTCGGTCAGCACACCGCCGAGCGGCCGCCAGTCGACCAGGTCGGTGGAGTGGTGCACCCGCACACCCGGGTACCACTCGAACGTCGAGGTGGCGATGTAGTAGTCGGCACCGACCCGCAGGATCGACGGGTCCGGATGAAAGCCCGGCAGCACCGGGTTGCGGATCATCCGGTGGCCGGGCCGGTCGTCACCGGTGGTCGAGACAGCGGCCTTGGCAATCGTCATGAAGGTTCCGCCCGCAGTGATGGTGGCGCGGCGGCTGAGCCGCCGCGCCACAGGTGAGATCGGGATCAGCTGGTTCGGCAGGTGACCGTCGGCCAGGTCCAGTTGCCGTTGGCCATGATCGTTACGCCGAAGTTGTTGCCGCTGCCGTTCGGCCGGGCGGTGACGGCCCCGCTCGTGCCGGAGACCGCGGCGTTCCAGCTGTTCTGGATGCTCTGACCGCCGTTCAGGTTGAGAGTGACGGTCCAGTTGCTGGTGTTCTGGACCGACACGTTGAGGTTGAACCGGTCACCGAACTGCTGGCCGGCCGAGAGGACCGCGGTGCAGTTGCTGCCGCCGGGGTTCTGGGTCGGGCCGGTGGTCGGCGTGGTCGGGTTCGGCCCGCTGCCCTCGCGGACGGTGATGTCGGAGCTGCCCTGGCTCTGGTAGCCCTCGGTCGCCATCACCTGGTAGCTGTGGTTGGTGCCGAGGTTCAGGCCGGCACGGGCCCAGGCGTCGAAGTGGTTGGCGACCGTGATGGTGCCGCTGCTGCGCTTCTGCTGCCGCACGCTCCAGAACTGGTAGAACGTCGCGGTCCCGTCGATCGACGGCTGGTTGACCCGCTGGCTGCGCAGGATGTCGTAGGTGCCGCCGTCGGTGGTGACCGTGCCCATCCGGGTGGCGCCGCTGCTCGGGTTGTAGCTGCCGAAGTTCTCGACGACGTAGTACTCGATCAGCGGGTTACGCGTCCATCCGTACAGAGCCAGGTAGGTGTTGTTGTTGCCCGGGTTGTAGGTGCCCGAGTAGGTCACCGTGCGGCGGCTGCCGGTGGCCCAGCCCTTGCCGCCGACCCAGTTGTTGGTGCTGCGGTCCCAGCTGCTGGTGTACCGGCCGTCGGCACGCAGCGTCATGCTGGCGTTGCCGCTGTCCTTCCAGAACGAGAAGTAGTAGCCGTTGTGGGTTCCGGTGGTGTTCGAGCTGACCGTGCGGTCGGCCTCGGCGTGGGCGGTGCCGGCCACCGTGACTCCGGTGATCGCCATCGCCGCGGCGCATGCGGCGGCGGTGAGCAGCCGGATGCGGCCGCGACGGCGGCTTGTGGGTGGGGCGAGATCTGCGGTCATGTGAGCGCTTCCTCCTCAGGGACGGCTGGCGGGGAAACAGCCGCACGGGAACGACGACCACACCGGGGAAATGTCCCGGTGGCGCTGGCGGGCACCACCGGGCATCGGTGTCGTTCCTCGTGGCGGGAATGACGGCCATCGAGGCCCGTCATTGCGAGATCGTGGCCCGCCGACCGCACCCTTGTCAACAACTTCCGGAAATCCAACGGAAATACCGAAGTTGATCTTCGAGGGCAGATTGAGACAGAAGTGCTGGTGGGATGTCACGGAGAGCGTTGCATTCCATCGCCACTCGGCGGAATCGTCCGCCATGCATCCCATTGCATTCCGAAACTTTCGGAGTCTCGGTTCGAAAGACCGATCAGGCGGTTCTCGCACACGGGTGGCGGAGTTGCGCCCTGGCGCGACTCCGCCACCACGAAGGTATTCACCGGCTTCGAAGCGGTGACTAGAACTTTGACATGCCTCCCCCCTCGCATTTCCCGGCACGTGGCGCGGTACAGCGCCGCCTGCTGGCCGCCACCGCGGCGGCCGGCTTGATCACCAGCGTTGTCGCCGTGGCCCAGGCGCCCGCCACCGCGGCCGCCCCGGACAAGCCGCAGAAGACCGTCGCCACGTCCACCCGCAAGATCACTCTGATCACCGGTGACGTGGTGACGGTGACGAGCTCCGCCGGCGGCGCGGAAACGGTCGACGTCGACCGGCCCGACGAGGCCACCGGCGGTGTCCGCCTGCAGCGCACCGGTGGCGACCTGTTCGTCCTGCCGGACGAGGCGCTGCCGTTGCTCAGCAGCGACAGACTGGACCGCCGCCTGTTCAACGTGACCGATCTGCTGGAGATGGGCTACGACGACGCGAAGACCGGCGTCGTACCGGTGATCAGCACCGTGCCGCCGGCCGCGGCCCGCACGGCCGCACCGATCGCACCGCGCGGCGCGAAACTGGTCCGCGACCTGCGCAAGGTGGGCGCCGCCGCGCTGGCGGTCGACAAGAAGCAGACCCGCCCGTTCTGGAGCACCATCAAGCCGGGTGCGGCTCAGGCCCCCGCCAAGCTCTGGCTGGACGGGCGGGTCACCGCCAACCTTCAGGACAGCGTGCCGCAGGTCGGTGCTCCCGAGGCGTGGGCCGCCGGATACGACGGCCGCGGCGTCAAGGTGGCGGTGCTCGACACCGGGGTGGATGCCGGCCACCCCGACCTCGCCGGCCAGATCGACGACAAGGTCAGTTTCGTGCCCGGTGAGGACACCTCCGACGTCGACGGCCACGGCACCCATGTGGCGTCGACGATCGTAGGCACCGGGGCGGCCTCCGGCGGGGCGTACCGGGGGGTCGCGCCGGGCGCGGACCTGATCGTCGGCAAGGTTCTCGGCAACAACGGGTCCGGTCAGGACTCCTGGATCATCGCCGGCATGCAGTGGGCCGCCGAGTCCGGTGCGGACGTGGTCAACATGAGCCTGGGCGACCCGGTGCTGTCCGACGGCACCGATCCGATGGCGGTCGCGGTGGACACGCTGTCCGCCCAGTACGGCACGCTGTTCGTCATCGCCTCCGGCAACAACGGGCCGCAGAGCATCGGCACGCCCGCTTCGGCGGCCAGCGCGCTCACCGTCGGCGCAGTCGACAAGCAGGACCAGCTGGCGCACTTCTCCAGCACCGGACCGCTGACGCGCAGCGGCGCACTCAAGCCGGACATCACCGCGCCCGGAGTCGACATCACCGCCGCCCGCTCGCAGCAGATGCCCAGCGGCGACGGCGCGTACCAGACGATCAGCGGCACCTCGATGGCGACGCCGCACGTCGCGGGTGCGGCGGCGATCCTGGCCCAGCGCCACCCCGACTTCTCCGGGACGCAGCTCAAAGAGGCTCTGATGAGCAGCGCCAAGGGCCTGGCCGACGTCACTGCGTACGAGGTCGGCACCGGCCGGCTCGACGTCGCCGCTGCGGTGCGCGCCGCGGTCCGGGCGAGCGGGCCGGTGTTCTTCGGCAACTTCACCTGGCCGCACGAGTCGTCGGACGCACCGGTGACCAGGCAGGTGACCTTCACCAACACCGGCAGCACCGCGGTGAACCTGAACGTCGCCATCACCGGTGACGGGCCCTTCGAACTGGGCGACACCGCGGTGACGGTTCCCGCCGGTGGCACGGCGACCGTGCCGGTCACCGGTGACCCCACCGAGCCGGGCACCGGCACCTTCGCCGCCACGCTGGTCGGCACCGACGCCGCCACCGGGGCGGTGCTCACGCGTACCTCGCTCGGTCTTCTCAAAGAGGCCGAGCGCTATGACCTGAACCTCAAGCTGCTGGGCCGCGACGGCAAACCGGCCACCTCGACCGTCGTGATCAAGAAGGCCGGCGAGTTCTATCCGTACGTGGTGACCGTGTCCGGGCAGCAGACGCTGCGGATGCCGCCGGGCACCTACACCGCCGAGACCTACCTGGAGGTTCCGGGCGAGCGGGCCGATGCGCTGGGCTACGCCGTGCTGGTGGATCCGGAGACGGTGCTCAAGGACGCGCCCGCCGACGTGGTGCTGGACGCGCGCAGGGCGAGGCTGCTCGACACGGTCGCGCCGCAGCGCAGCGAGAACCGGCAGCGCCGAGTCGACTACACCGTCGAATACGCCAACGGGGACAGCTTCCGCGACGCGTTCCTGATCCCGATCAAGTACGACGACGTCTACGTCTCGCCGACCGAGGCGGTCACCGAGGGGTCGTTCACGATGGTCAACCGGTGGCGCCAGGGCGAGCCGATGCTCACCGTGACCGCGGCCGGCCTGCCGGGCATCGACGCCACCGTCCAGCCGGGCAGCACCGTCACCGCCGGCCGTGATGTCCTGCCCCTGGTCCATGCCGGAGCCGGCACGCCGGGCGAGTACGCCGGACGCGACGTGAAGGGCAAGGCCGTGGTCGTGACCCGCGGCGACACCATCAGCGCCGCCGACCGGGCGGCTGCCGCGGTGGCTGCCGGGGCGAAACTGCTGCTGGTCGTCAACGACGGGCCCGGTGTGCTCAACGAGGTGGTGGGCGAGTCGCCGATCCCGGTCGCCGGCGTGCACCGCGACGCCGGGGCACGACTGATCGCCCTCGCCAGGACGGGCAAGCGTCACCTGCTCACCCACCGGGTCCCGAACGCCACCTACCTCTACGACCTGACCCGCACCTACCCGGGGAAGGTGCCGGACCGGCCGCTCACCTACCGTCCGCGTCACCACGAGCTCGCCCGGATCGACGCGCGCTACTTCAACCCGGCGCAGGCGGCGGAGGGCAGCGGATTCCGGTACGACCTGACATTCATCCCCGGCCTCGGGTTCCCGGAACGCGAGTGGCACCCGTCGACCCGCACCGAATGGGTCACCCCGGGCCAGGTGTGGACCGAGTCGCACGCCCAGGGCACCTGGACGGACACGGCCAACCTCAACACGTACGCCAAGAACTCCACCGCCCGGCTGGACTGGTTCGCCCCGGCCGTGCGGCCCGCGTTCAACCGTGCGTTCGCCGTGCAGAACAGCCGCTACCGCGACTACATGACGATCAACGTGCAGGCGTGGAGCCCGTCCGGCGACGTCCTCGAACACGGCGGCAACCTGGAGTGGGGTGAGGTGCCGACCAACCTGAAGCTGTACCAGGGCGACAAGCTGCTGCACGAGAACGAGCTGGCGTCGGACCTGCAATGGGCGGAAGTGCCGGCCGGCAAGCTGCCGTACCGCCTGGTGCTGGACGCCTCCCGCCCCGCCGGCCAGTGGCGGCTGTCGACCCGCACCCACACCGAATGGGACTTCGTCTCCGACTCCAACACCGCGGACGACTTCGAACCGATGGCGTTGCTGCAGATGGAATACCGGCTCGACACCGACCTGCACGGCGACGTCGCGGCAGGCACGACCCAGAAGATCCGCGTGAAGCCGATCCCGCAGGCCGGCGGCGGCCCGGGCACCGGCAAGGTCACCACGGTGACGCTGGCGGTGTCCTCCGACGACGGCGCCACCTGGCAGCAGGTGACGCTGCGCCGGGACGACGGCTGGTGGGCCGGCACGCTGCGGCTGCCGAGGCAGCCGGGTGGCTTCCTCTCGGTGCGCGCCTCCGGCGCCACCGACGCCGGCTTCGGCATCGAACAGGAGATCATCCGGGCGTACGGGCTCAAGTGATCCCCTTTGCGGGGCCCCGGGACGGTGACGTCCCGGGGCCCGTGCCCGCGCCGATTCGCATATCCTCTCCGCAGCCACGGGCGGAGAGGAGACGGCCACCGATGCTGGGTGCGCTGGGCCTGAGCCCCGAACACGAAGCGGTCTACAGTGTGCTCGCCGGTCGTGCCCAGGCCGACCTGGCCGAGCTGAGCGAGCTCCTGCACCTGCCCGCCGCCGGGATCGCGGCCGCGCTGGACCACCTGGTCGCCTGCGGCCTGGTGAAATCCGCCCCGGACGGCGCCTTCGCGGCCGCCCCGCCCGCGGTCGCGCTCGGCGCCATGATCAGTGAGCGGCGGGCGGAGCTGCGCAGCGCCGAACTGGCCCTGGTCACCCTCGCCGAGGAGCATCGCCAGGCGATGGCGGGCCGCAGCATCAGCGAACTCATCGAAGTGGTCACCGGTGTCGAGGCGATCCGGCACCGGTTCGCCCAGGTGCAGCACGCCGCCCGTACGCAGGTCCGCAGCTTCGTCACCACGCCCTTCATCGCGGTGCCGCCGGGCGCCAACCCGGCGGAGTGCAGATGGTGGCGCAGGGCGTGCGGTACCGGGTCGTCATCGACCAGCCGGCGCTGACCGAACCCGGTGTCATCGCCGAAACCAGCGAATCCCTGCGCCAGGGCGTCGAGGTACGGGTGGTCGCGTCGCTGCCGATCAAGCTGATCCTGGCCGACAGCGAACTCGCCCTGGTGCCGCTGACGGGCACACCCGCAGACGAACCGTGTGCGGTCCTGCTGCACCGCGCCGGGCTGCTCACCGCGATGGACGCGCTGTTCGAGGTCGTCTGGCGCCACGCCCATCCGCTCGACGAGCTGGCGCTCGGCAACCCGGCCGCGGAGGACTTCGCGGGCACGGACGCGGACGCCCCCACCGCGCTGGACCGCAAGATCCTGGCGCTGATGCTGGCCGGACTCACCGACCAGGCGATCACCGCCCAGCTCAACCTCTCGCTCCGTACGCTGCAACGCCGCCTGCGGCACCTGATGGATCTGGCCGGCGTCCAGAGCCGGATGCAGCTCGGCTGGTACGCGGCCCGCCACGACTGGGCGTGACGCACCACCCGGCGCCGATCTATTTGCGGGCCACCGCGCCGTACACGGAGACCTGTGCGTCCGACGGCGCGGGGTCGGTGGGCTCGCCCAGGTCGGGGCGCCAGGCGGGCACGACCTGCAGGCCCGGCTCGACCAGGTCCAGGCCGGTGAAGAACCGCCCGATCTCCGCCTTCGGGCGCACCTGCATGGTGACGCCCTGCCGACGGTACACCTCGGCGATCTGCTCCCACGCCTCCGGCCGGAAGTCGCCGGTCAGGTGCGACAACGCCAGATAGCTGCCGGACGGCAACGCGGCCAGGAGCCGCTCGACGATCGCCCACGGATCGTGGTCGTCGCCGACGAAATGCAGGATCGCGATCAGCAGCAGACCGACCGGGCGGTTCAGGTCGAGGGTGTCGCGCAGCACCGACGAGCCGAGGATCGAGTCGACGTCGCGCAGGTCCGCGTCGATGTAGTCGGTGCGGCCGTCGGGGTGGCTGGTCAGCAGCGCGCGGGCGTGGGTCAGCACGATCGGGTCGTTGTCCACGTAGACGACCCGGGCGCGCGGGTTGATCCCCTGGGCGACGTGGTGCACGTTCGGCGCGCTCGGGATGCCCGTACCGATGTCCAGGAATTGATCTATGCCCTGTTCGGTCAGGAACCGGACCGCCCGGCGCAGGAACAGCCGGTTCTCCCGGGGCGGGATCCGGCTGTCCGGGTTAGCCTGCAGGCCCCGGTGGGCGGCCTCGCGGTCGGCCGCGAAGTTGTCCTTGCCGCCGAGCAGGTAGTCGTAGACCCGGGCCGGGTGCGGGCGGTCGGTGTGCAGGTCCACCTGGTTCTCGGCCATCTCTCGACATTCCCTTCGCCGGCTCCCCCGAGGCCGCCGATCATCGCACGAACCTCGGGGGACCGTCCATATTGGTCAAACGCTAGGCCGGCAGCGCCCACTTCTGGTTGGCGCCGGTGTGGCAGTCCCAGATGTGGATCTGCTGGCCGTCGGCGGAGCTGTTCTGGCTGACGTCCAGGCAGCGCCCGGACTGCGGGTTCCGGATCGTGCCGTCGGCCTGCGGCGTCCAGTTCTGCGCGCCGGAGCCGTTGCACGTCCACAGCTGCGCCTTGGTGCCGTTGGCGGTGCCGCCGCCGGCCACGTCGAGGCACTTGCCCAGCGCGCGGAAGGTCTGCCCGGAGCGGGTCCAGTTCTGCGCGGCGGTGCCGTTGCACGTCCACAACTGGATCTTCGTGCCGTCGGCGGTGGCCGCTCCGGAGACGTCCAGGCACTTACCGGCCAGGCCCCTGACCGGGCCGGAGGTCACCGGAGGCGGACCGCCCAGCTCCTTGATCCGGATGTTGCGGAACGAGGCCTCGTCGCCCGTACCGTGATTCTGGATGCCGATATGGCCGGCCAGCGACCGCACCGGGTCGGCATTGACGAAATCATTGATCTGTACGCCGTTCAGGTACACCCGCAGCCGTTCGCCCTCGACCAGCAACTCGTAGGTGTTCCAGGCGCCCGGCGGGTTCAGCGCGGCGTCGCGGGCCGCGAGGTCCGCGGACTTGAACGTGTAGACCGCGCCGGTGGTGCGGTCGGCGGCGTCGGTGGCGTCGATCTGCACCTCGTAGCCGTTGTTCACCGCCGACCACGGGTCGTTCGACGGCGGGAAGCCGATGAACACCCCGGTGTTGTCGTCACCGGCGAGCCGCCAGTCCAGCTTGAGCGAGTAGCTGGTGAACTGCTTCGCGCTGTACCAGAACAGGCCCATTCCGCCGGTCGAGGTGAGCGTGGCGTCGGTGTTGGTGAACGCGCCCGGCCCGGCCTGCGACCAGCCGGTGGTCGAGCCGTTGTAGAGCGGTGTGTAGCCGACCTCGGGCCGGCAGTCCGCCTTGGCCTGGCCGGCCGCGTACCGGATGCCGCCGAGCAGGTGGGCGCGGAAGGCGGCATCGGTGTACGCGGCCGCGGTGTGCCCGCCGCCGGTGTAGAACGAGCGGCCACCCTGGAACGGTTTGCACCAGGCGTGCGGGTGGTCGGCGCCCATCGTGCCGCCGGAGTACGACGACTCGTCCAGCGTCGCCAGGATGTGCGCGCTGGAGCGGGCGTTGGTGCGGTAGTCGTACCACTCGTCGGTGCGGTTCCAGGTCTGCGGCAGGTGCGCGGTGGCCGCGTGCGCCCGGTCCTCGACCTTCACGTTCGCAGGTTGGATCGCCGGGTGCGAGGCGAAATAGGCGCCGACCAGCTCGCCGTAGAACGGCCAGTCGTACTCGGTGTCGGCGGCCGCGTGCACCCCGACGAACCCGCGGCCGGAGCGGAACCAGGTCTCGAACGCGCTCTGCTGCGCGGCGTTGAGCACGTCACCGGTGGTGTTCAGGAAGACCACGGACTCGTACGGGGCCAGGCCGCCCGCGGTGAACACGGCCGGGTCCTCGGTGGCGGTCACGGTGAAACCGTTTGCGGCGCCCAGCTCCCGGACCGCCTGGGTGCCGGCGGCGATCGAGTCGTGCCGGAACCCGGCGGTGCGGGAGAAGACCAGGACGTCATGCGGTGTGTCGGCCATCGGCGCGGCGGGCACGCCGAGCGTCGCCGCGACCACGGTGAGAATCAGCAGGGCTTTCATCAGGGGAGCACCCACTTCTGGTTGGCTGCCGCGGTGCAGTCCCAGATGTGGATCTGCTGACCGTCCGCGGAGCTGTTCTGGCTGACGTCCAGGCACCGCCCGGACGCCGGGTTGCGGATCGTGCCGTCCGACTGCGGCGCCCAGTTCTGCGCGCCGGTGCCGTTGCACGTCCATAGCTGGGCCTTCGTTCCGTTGGCGGTGGCCCCGCCGGCCACGTCCAGACACTTGCCCAGAGCGCGGAAGGTCTGACCCTGCCGGCTCCAGTGCTGCGCGGCGGTGCCGTTGCAGGTGTAGAGCTGGATCTTCGTACCGTCGGCGGTGGCCGCACCGGCGACGTCCAGGCACTTGCCGGCCAGGCCCTTGACCGGGCCGGCGGTCGCGCCGTTGAGGGTGAAGGCGTCCAGGTCGTACAGCGCCCCGGCGGCGCCGGCGAAGGTCAGGTACAGGGTGGTGGTGCCGGCCGGCGCGCCGGTCACCGTGCCGCTGACCGTGGTGAACGTGTCCCAGCTGCCGGTCACCGGGATGGTGGCCGAGCCGAGCACGGTCCCGGTCGGCGACCCGGCGCGGATCTGCAGGGTTCCGCCGACCCCGGCGGACGAGGCCCGCGCGGTGAACGACGTGACGTTGCCCAGCTGGTACGGGTGGAACGCGATCCAGTCCCCGTTGTGGATGTCCCCGACAGTCCGGCCACCCTCGGCCGCCGTCTTCGTGAACGTGTTGATCCCGGACGAGGTCTTGAAGTGCTCGGCCTGCCGGTGCCGGGGCTGCAGGATGTGCTGCTTGTGGGTGGTAAGCCCGGCCGCGTCGGTGTACTCGGCGTCGAAGACCGCGAAGATGTTGGCCGCCTCGTCGTGCTCGCCGTCGACCGGGACGGTGATGACGCCGGTGCAGCCGTTCACCGAGGTGATCTGGTGGCCGTGGCTGTCGTGGCCGAGCACGTAGGTCATCTTGGCCCGGGCGCAGTTGATCGTGCCGTCCTCCGGGTCGCTCGGGGTGAACGAGAACGGGACGGTGTCGCCGTAGGAGAACAACTGGCCGTCGCCGGGCGTCGCGATGCTGATCGACGGGGCGGTGTTGCCGACGCCGATCTGCACGCTGGCCGTGCCGGTCGCGCCCTGCGGGTCGGTGACGGTGAGCGTCACGTTGTAGGTGCCGTTCGACGCGTACGTCTTGGTGGGGTTGGTGGCAGTTGACGTGGTGCCGTCACCGAAGTTCCAGGAGTAGGTCAATGCCCCGCCCTCGGGATCGGAGGATCCCGCCGAGGAGAACGTGACGGTCAGCGGAGCCTGGCCGGTCGTCGGCGAGCCGGCGGCGACCGCGGTCGGCGCCCGGTTGCCGCCGCCCACGTAGTCGTAGCGGTAGAGCGCGGAGTTCTCGTCGCCGTTGAAGTAGCCGGTGCCGTAGTCCAGGACGTACAGCGAGCCGTCCGGGCCGAACGCCATGTCCATCACCTGCTTGCCGCCCCAGGCGAAGTCGGAGATCGCCCCGACCGAGCCGTCGGCGCCGACGTGGATCGGCTTGACCCAGCCGCGGCCGAGTTCCCCGGCGAAGAAGTGCCCGTCCAGCGACTGCGGGAACTTCGTGGTCGACGGATTGGCAGCGTTGTACCGGTAGACCGGGCCGGCCATCGGCGACTCCGAGCCGCCGCCGAACTCGGGCGGGCTGCCGGCGTCCCCGGCGTACCGGATCCAGGCCGGCCGGGCCGGCGGCAGCGTCGCCTGCCCGGTGTTGCGGAACGAGTTGTTGGTCGCCCCGCCGGAGCAGTTGTACTTCGGGCCGGTGGCGCCGGTGCTGAAGTTCCACTCGTTGTAGGTCTCGGTGGTGGTGTTCGTGCCGGTGCAGTACGGCCAGCCGTAGTTGCCCGGGCTGGTGATCCGGTTGAACTCGACCTGCCCGCTGGGACCGCGGCCGGCATCGGTCGAGCCGGCGTCCGGGCCGTAGTCGCCGAGGTAGACGACACCGGTGGCCTTGTCGACACTCATCCGGAACGGGTTGCGGAAACCCATCGCGTAGATCTCCGGGCGGGTGTTCGCGGTGCCCGGCGCGAACAGGTTGCCGCTCGGGATCGCGTAGCTGCCGTTCGCGTTCACCTTGATCCGCAGCAGTTTGCCGCGCAGGTCGTTGGTGTTGGCGGAGGTGCGCTGCGCGTCGTAGGCGGGGTTGCGGTTGGCCCGCTCGTCCAGCGGCGAATAGCCGGCCGAGTCGAACGGATTGCTGTCGTCGCCGGTGGACAGGTACAGGTTGCCGGCCGCGTCGAAGTCGATGTCGCCGCCGACGTGGCAGCAGATGCCGCGGGTGGCCGGCACGTCGAGCACGGTGACCGCGCTGGCGGTGTTCAGCGTGTAGTCGGCGTTGAGGGTGTAGCGGGCCAGTCGGTTGACGCCGTTCCAGGCGGAGAAGTCGGTCCCGGTGGCGGGGGCGTCGCCGGCGGGGGTGGACAGCGGCGGCGCGTAGTACAGGTAGATCTGCCGGTTGGTGGCGAAGCCCGGGTCGACGCCGACGCCCTGCAGGCCCTCTTCGTCGTGGGTGTAGACGGGCAGCGTACCGATCACGGTGGTGGCGCCGGCGGCGTCGGTGCGCCGCAGCGTGCCGTTGCGGGCGGTGTGCAGCACCGAGCGGTCCGGCAGGACCGCGATGGCCATCGGCTCGCCCACTTCGGCGACCCCCTTGGCCAGGGTGACCTGCTGGAAGTCGGCCGGATCAACGGGGTGGGCGAGGGCCGGCCGGGGCGCGGCCAGGATCAGCGAAGGAACGAGAAGCAAGGATCCGAGTACGGCGAAGCCGCGTTTCAGGGGCATGGCAGGTCCACATTTCTCCGGTGGATGCCAGGGTCGGGGACCTGCGCCGACTCTCCGAACCTGACGGGGGAGGCGGGACCGAGGGAGGGCTCCGCCGAATGCCCCAGACGTTAATGACTTTCGATGCCCTCGTCCATACTTTCATCGACATCAACGAAAGTTCCGGAACCGCCGATGCCCGGGCTCGTTACCGAACGGGGAGAACCGACAGAAGGAGCCGCCCGGCGTGAGCACCACCGACAAGTACTCCGGCTTTCTCGAGCACATCCAGGCCTACCTGGGCCCGGTACGCGAGACCGAGCCCCCGACCGACGGCTACGCGCTGTTGTTCTGCCGGACGCCGGACGACGACCTGGCCTCGGTCGTCACCAACGGCCTGCGCTTCCAGCCGATCACCGCGGTCCTGCCGCAGGAGTTGGTCTGCACGGTGCACGCCGCGCAGCGTAAGGCGGCCCATTTGATCACCGCTCTGACCGCGGAGCTGGTGATGAAGTCTCGCCGCGGGCTGGTGCTGGAGCAGGTGATCCCGTCCCCGCACCCGCTCATCCCGCACAGCGACATCGGCGGCGTCATCGCGGCCATCCACCCGTACGCCGACGACGACTTCGACACGCTGCACTCCCCCGGCGACGCCGCCGAGTTGCAGCTGATCACCCTGCTGCCGGCCACGACCGGCGAGTTGCTCTTCGCCGAACAGCACGGCACCGAGGCCCTGTTCCAGCGGTGGGAGGCGAAGGAGACCGACCTGCTGGACGTCTTCCGCCGCTCCGCCGCATGAGCCTCAGCGCGGCGACATGGCCGTCAGCCGGGACATCAGCTTGCGCAGCTCGCGCTTGCTGCCGTCACGGCACTGCTTGACCACGGCGACCGGGACGCCGGCGGGCAGGTCCATCCAGTGCGCCTGGGTGAGCCGGCAGGCACCGGGCCCGAGCGGCTCGATGGTCAGGCCTCGTCGAGCGCGACGGTGGAGGCCGGCTCCCACATGAACGCCCACATCGCGGCGGCATCCTGCCGAAGCTCGACGGATGCCGCCTCTTTGACCTGAACGGGTTTCGTGGTCGTCCGCACGACCTTGAACGCGGGCATCCGGGCATGATCTCAAATGGATGGCGGATCGGGATGCCCCACACCGACGCCGTGTCCCCTAGCGAAACATCGTTTCCCGAAGGTAGGGTCGCGGCACGGTCGTTGCCCGGGCGGCCCGGCAGCCTCGCGGAGGAGCGACCGACCATGGCCGTCACCGATGAATCCGAGCAGATCCGACAGGTGACGGCCTATCCGGGACGGCCGCCGGTCGCGGTCCGCCGCGGCGCCGGGGCGCCGTTCGGCTGGTGGCCGGCGATCTGTGTGGCGCTGGTCGCCGCCATCGACCGTATCGAGTACAACCTGCTGGCCGGCGCGCTGCCGACGATCCAGGAGGAGTTCGGCTTCAGCGACAGCGCGGGCGGCGCGATCGCCACCGCCGGGGCACTCGCCGCGATCGTTCTGCTGCTGCCGGCCGGCAAGCTCGCCGACACCGGCAAACGCACGTGGACCATCTCGGCGATCGTCGCGATCTGGGCGCTGCTCACCGTGGGCACCGGCCTGGCCGGCACCTACGCGACCCTTTTCGCGGTACGGGTACTGCTCGGCGCCGCCGGCCAGCTCTACAACCCGCCGTCGTCCAGCCTGCTCGGCGACCTCTACCCCGGTCCGGGACGGGCCCGCGCGTACGGCTACGAGCGGATGGCCTACTTCGCCGGGCTCCCGATCGGTGTCATCGCCGGCGGTGCGCTGGCCCAGACCGTCGGCTGGCGCACCGGCTTCTTCCTGGTCGCCGTGCCCGGCATCATCATCGCGCTGCTGGTGCTGACCGTCCGCGAACCGGTGCGCGGCGTCGGCGACCAGCTCTCCCGCTGGTACAACGACTCCACCGCCGCGGAACAGCAGGCGCCCGGGCAGACCGCCCCGATGCGGGCGCAGCTGGTCAGCCTGCTGCAGATCCGTACGCTGCGCTCGGTCATCATCGGCCTGAGCATCCTGTTCTTCGGCCTGGGCGGCCTGTTCTTCTGGATGCCGTCGTTCTACGCCCGCGAGTTCGACCTGCCCGAGGCGTCGGCGGCGGCGGTCGGCGGCGGGGCCGGGCTGGTCGGCATCGTCGCCGGAATCCTGATCGGCAGCTGGCTCGGCGACCGCCACCACCAGCAGCGGGTCGCGATCGGCGGCTGGTCACTGCTGTTCGGCACCGTGTTCCTGGCCGGCGCGGTGAGCGTACCGATGCTGGCGCCGCAGGCGGTCTGTTTCACCGTGGCCAATGTCGGCTTCGCCGCGGCCATCGCCAACCTGACCGCGGCCAACGCCGACGTGGTCGCCGCTCATCGCCGTGGCCTGGGCTTCGCGGTGCTGCAGATGCTGGTCACCCTGGGCGGCGCGCTCGGGCCGTGGCTGATCGGTCTCGCCTCCGACGCGACCGGGTCGCTGCGCTGGGCGTACACCGTGGTGTTGTTGCCCCTGGTGGTGGGCAGTCTGATCGTCTTCCGCGGGCAGCGCACCTACCGTCAGGACGCGGCCGCCGCCCTCGGCGCACCGGCTGACGACCGATAGCGATCGCCGGCGGCGGGTATGCCGGTGGGGTGGATCGTGTTCGGATGCGCTTCGACGGCTGGATCGCCGGTCTCGGCACCGCGAGCGGAACCCGGCTGGTGGTGGGTCACTGGCCGGACTCGCCGTTCGGGCCGGTCACCGACGTCATGGTCGAGCATGGCGACGGCAGCCGTCTGCTGCTGGCCCCGACCGGGGAGCTCGGCCGGTTCGTCGCCGACACCTACGCGTTCGACCAGGTAGAGGTCGTGCCGGTCGAGGTGCGGCAAACCGGGCCGGCGTGGACGGTCACGGCCGGTCCGCTCGCGCTGCAGTTCGCGACCGGCGGCCGTGGCGCGCTGGGCCGGCTGCTGCGCGCGGTGCCGCCGCCGCTGGCCCGGCAGCTGCCGTGGGTGCGCCTGATCGACGTGCCCGCCCGGCTGCTGCCCGGTGTGCGCACGTACGGCAGCGCCGGCAACGGGCGCCGCGAGTGGTACGCCGTGCAGGACCTGCACCGGATCACCACCGCCACCGCCGTGCTCGACGGCGCCGGCCTGGGGCCGCTCACCGCCATCGACCCGCCGGTCCGCTTCGGTTTCGGCTCGACGCCGCGCTTCCCTGCCCTGGTCCGCGTCACCACCACCGTCGAGCTCCCGTCGGCTGGCTGACAGGACTTCCCCGACCCGCTTTACAATGAAAACCATTTCCAACAAGATAGGGGCAACGAGTTCCGACAGACGAGGAAACCATGGCTGTCCCGAAGCGGCGCACCTCGCGCGCCAACACCCGCCACCGCCGCGCCGGCAGTCTCCTCTGGCTGGCCACCCGGCCCGCCGTGATCGGGCTCTGGTCGCAGGCCGGTCCGCACGGCCACTGCGACCCGGCCGGCGTCTCCGGTGACTGGCGGGAACCGGTAGCCGGTGAGGACGGGTGGCGTACGCTGCCAGATCCGTTCCCGGCCTGGCAGTGGGAGGACGCTCATGGTCACCCGCAATGACGTGCTCTGCGGCTTCTGGCCGCACGCGACCGAGCAGGCCGCCCGCACCCTTCCCGGCGATCCGCACGTCGCCGCCCAGAACCGGGAGCCCGACCAGATCCGCGCCGCCTGGCAGGCCCACCCGGCCGGCCCGCCACCGAGCATCACCACCGTCGTCCCCGCCGACCTGCTGCTGGACGGCCTGACCGACGAGACCACCCTGCGCGACGTCGGCCTGCAGCAGGACGCCGCCGACACCCGCAGCATCGGTGACCTGGTGGCGCGGCAGATCGAACAGGCCGACACCGTCCTGCTGACCGGCGACGCCGACCTCGACGACGCGTGGGAGGCCGAGCAGCTGCGGGTGCTGCTGCGCCGCCTCGCCCCGTGGACGGACCGCCGGCGGCCCGGCGAGCCGGTCGCGGCGGTGACCAGAGGACTGCGCGGGTACGCCGTCGGCGCCCACGAACCGGTGCCCGAGCACGGCGTCGCCGCCTGCGTGTTCCGCGCCCGCCGCCCACTGCATCCCGGCCGCCTGCACGACGCCCTGGACGAGGTCACCGACGGGGTGCTGCGCTCACGCGGCCACTTCTGGCTGGCGAGTCGCCCCGACCTGGTGATGACGTGGGAGTCGGCCGGCGGTCTCACGCTCGGCCCGCACAGCGGCTGGCTGGCCGAGCTGCCCGACGAGCACTGGGCGGAGGTCGATCCGGAACGCCGGCTGGCCGCGACGCTGGACTGGGATCCGTACTACGGCGACCGGCACCATCAGCTGGCGTTCGTCGGCATCGACCTGGACCCGGTCCGGATCCACCGCACGCTGGACCGGTGCCTGCTCACCGACGACGAGCTGTCCCGCGGCGAGCAGCACTGGCGCGCGTTGCCGGACCCGTTCCGCCGCACCTACCTCACGCGGGCTCAGCCGTGATCACCACGTTGTCGCGGTAGTGGCGGGTCTCCGCGTCGAACGGGCCGCCGCAGGTGATCAGGGTGAGCCGGGTGGCGCCGTCGCGGGCGAAGTACCTGTCCAGCGGGATGGCTGTCTTGCGGTACCGCTCGCGGGCGACGACCTTGAACTCGCGGCTCTGCCGGCCGGGGCCGACGAGCGTCACCGGGTCACCGGCGTCCAGCGTGCCGAGCCGGAAGAACGCCCCGTCGCCCTGCTCGGCGCTGTCCACGTGCCCGGCGATGACGACGGAACCGGCGGACGCGGAGAACCCCGGCCCGTACCGGTACCAGCCGACCCGGTCGACGCTCGGCGGGACAGCGAAGTCACCGGTCGCGGCGTCGATGCCGACGGGGTCGACGGTGGCGTCCAGGTCCAGGGCGGGGATCCGCAGCCGGGTGGGCGCGTCCACGGCGGCAGCCGCCGGCAGCGTGCCGTCCTGGACGCGCACCGACGGCGGGGCGGTGGACGCCAGCGCCGTGACCGCGGGGGCGCCGAAGTCTTCCGCGGGCTGCGACCGGCAGGCGACGAGGGTGGCGCCGGTGGTCAGCACCAGGCCGGACGCCAGCAGGAGCAGGGCACGCCCCGGCGAACGCCGGGACGTGCCCGTGCGGGCGCCGATGCTCATCGACGGCCGGTGGCCAGCCGGAACAGCCCGAACAGGGCCAGCACGATGCCGACCGCCCCGGCGCCGTACCAGGGCAGCCCGGCGGTACGGTCGGCGCGGCCGCCGTCGCCGCTGGGCACCCCGCCGGGCGCCGAGTGCAGGCCTTCGATGGTCTGCGACACGATGTCGAGCGTCTCGTCCTCGGCCGAGCCGACCGCGTACACGATGGTCGCGGTGCCTTCGCCCAGGTCGAGGTCGGCCGGGCCGAGCACCCGGTTCGAGGTGCCGGCCAGCACGACGTCGGCGGTGACCGTGCCGGCGTCGAGGTCGGCCTTGGCCTCGTTCGGGTTGGTCAGGTCCTCGAAGACCGGGTCGCCGCCGGCGCGCACGTCGACGGCCGGGGCCGCGGCGGTGTGCCGGACGATCAGCCGGGCCTTGCCGGCGCCGAGCTTGGCGGTGTCGTTGGCGAACGGCGTCAGCGCCGGCTCGCCGCCCTCGTTGAGGTGGGCGACGAGGCTGAGGTTGGCGTCGCCGGGCACCTCGGCGTCGTCGACGGTGAGCAGGGCGTTGCCGATCGCGTCGCCGGGTTTGGTGAGCGCGATGTCGTACTGGCCGGCGGGCAGGCTCAGCGGGCCGGCGACCTTACCGGGCTGGAAGTCGGGGATCGTCTTCTCGCCGTTGACGTAGACGTCGACCGGCTGGCCGGGGATGCCGTGCACGACTGTGACCTGCGAGTTCGCCTTGGCGTACGCCGGTGAACTGAACGAGACCGCGGTGCCGAGAGCCAGCAGGGTGAGCGTGCCGACCGCAGCGGCACGCCGGACGGGCAGATTGCGCATCGAGACTCCTGAACGGGCGTCATGAAATTCGGTACGCCCGTTCCTTCGTCCCGGCGGCTGTCGATGGATGCAGCCGGTTCACCGCGCGGTGCCGGCCAGCACCCAGCGGCCGCGGCCCTGCTTCTTCGCCTCGTACATCGCCATGTCGGCGGTGCGCAGCACGTCGGTGTCGTGTGCCGGCGCGTCCGGGCCGTACGCCGCGATGCCCACGCTGACCCCGATGTCCAGCAGCTCCCCGCGGAACGGGATCGGCTGGGCCACGTCGGCGAGCACGCGCTCGGCGAGCCGGATCGCGTCGGCCTGCGGCAGGTCCGGGCAGCACAGCACGAACTCGTCGCCGCCGAGGCGGACGACCAGGTCGGTGGCGCGCACCGCGCCGGACAGCCGCTGCGCGACGGCGGCCAGCACGGCGTCGCCGGCCTGGTGGCCGTACGTGTCGTTGACCTGCTTGAAGCCGTCCAGGTCGAGGTAGAGCACGGCGACCGGGCCGGTGCGCCGCGGCATCAGGCGTTCCAGTTCGCTGGTGAGCACGGCCCGGTTGGCCAGGCCGGTCAGCGGATCGTGCCGGACCTGGTACGCCAGCTGCGCCTGGGCCTTCTCCTGCTCGCGGACCGCGATGGTGAAGCGGGTCAGCACGAAACCGGTGCTCAGCGCGGTGGCGAGCAGGGCGACGACCGCGCCGCGTTCGACGCCGGACTGCAGCAGGGTGAGGGTGGGCGCGGCCAGGAAGGCGACGCCGAGGAACACCACCCGCGACGGGTGCAGCACGTTCACCTGCTGCCCGGGGCTGGTCAGCTCGGCGCGCCGCGGGTGCAGGCAGGCCGCGATGATCAGCGCGTTGCCGAGCATGATCAGCGGTCCGATCCGGGCCACCAGGGCGTAGTCCAGCACGTACGGCAGGACGTTGTAGGCGATGTCGATGGCCAGGTACAGCGTCACGGCCGCGAGCAGCAGCCGAGTCGGCGTGCCCCGGTCGCCGGGCGACAGGGCGATGAACAGCACCGCGGCCAGCAGCACCACGTCGGCGATCGGGTACAGCGCCGGGATGACCGTCTCGGCCAGCGTGTATCCCGCGCCGAGGTTCGGCAGGATCAGGTACTGCCAGCTCGCCAGCCCGGCGGCCACGGTCAGGGTGAGCCCGTCGAGCACGGCGCTGCGCAGCCGGCCGGGCGCGCGGCGGCGGGCCATCATGGTCAGCGCCACCGCCAGCAGCGGGTATCCGGCCAGCCAGCAGGCGTCGGCGACGCCGACCGGCGGCACGCTGGACAGGTAGTAGTAGACGAGCTCGATGGTGTCGCCGGCCAGCCACAGCGTCTGGGCGGCGGCGACCAGCACCCACGGCCGGCGCTCGGCTCCCGGCGGCGTGCGGCGCACGGCCAGCCAGGCCACGACGCACAGCGCCGTGTAGGTGAGCAGGTAGAGGACGTTGCCGAGCGTCGAGTCGTACGTCACGACCAGCCCGGCGACCGCCGCCGCCGCGACGCCGAGCAACAGCCAGATGTTGCGGGTTGCCATGCCTGCAGACGTCGGCAGGCGCGGCCCGGACCTGGGCAGATGTCCCGGTGGTCTCAGCCACACCCGCGGACGATGGCCAGGAACTCCTGCCGGGAGCGCACGTCGCGGCGCAGCGTGCCGAGCATGGTGGAGGTGACCGTGCTGGAGCCGATGGCCTGCACGCCGCGCAGGCTCATGCAGGTGTGCTCGGCCTCGAGGAGCACGCCGACGCCCTGCGGGTGCAGCTGTTCGTCGAGCCAGCCGGCGACCTGTTTGGTGAGGCGTTCCTGCACCTGCGGGCGCAGCGCGAAGTGTTCGACGACGCGGGCCAGCTTGGACAGCCCGAGGATCCGTTCGCCGGGTAGATACCCGACGGCGGCGCGGCCGAAGAACGGCAGCAGGTGGTGTTCGCACACCGACCGGAACGGGATGTCGCGGGCGATCACCAGTTCGTCGTAGTCGCCGTCGTTGGGGAACGTGGTCAGGTCGAACGGCCGGGGCGTGAAGAACTCGGCGTACGCCTTGGCCATCCGCAGCGGCGTGTTGCGCATGCTCTCGTCGTGGGTGCCGACGCCGAGGGCGTGCAGAAACTGCTGCGCCGCCTGCTCGGCCGCGCCGAGGTCGATACCGCTGTCGATGCCGGGAACGGTGGCGGTCATCTCGGTCCTGTCTGCTGGGCGGCGCTGAGC
Source organism: Actinoplanes sp. NBC_00393 (assembly GCF_036053395.1). Lineage (NCBI taxonomy): Bacteria > Bacillati > Actinomycetota > Actinomycetes > Micromonosporales > Micromonosporaceae > Actinoplanes > Actinoplanes sp. NBC_00393. The sequence goes on from NZ_CP107942.1 coordinate 3,887,457, forward strand.
ACCGCGGCCTTGCTGAGCAGTTCGGCATGCTCGGCGCCGGCTTCGGAGTCCCAGGTGATGCCGCCGCCGGCCCCGTAGACGGCGGTCGCCGTGGCCCGGTCGACGACCACGGTGCGGATGGCGACGCTGAACCGGGCCCGGAAGCCGGCCGAGGGCGGGGCGACGACGCCGATCGCGCCGCAGTACACGCCGCGCGGCCCGCTCTCCAGTTCGCGGATGATCTGCATGCTGCGCGCCTTCGGCGCTCCGGTGATCGATCCGCACGGGAACAGGGCCGCGAAGATCTCGGCAAGACCGCATCCGGTACGCAACCGCGCGCTGATCTCCGAGGTGAGCTGCCACAGCGTCGGGTAGCGCTCCAGGCGGAACAGTTCGGTCACCCGTACGCTGCCGCAGGCCGCGATCCGGCCCAGGTCGTTGCGGAGCAGGTCGACGATCATCAGGTTCTCGGCCTGGTCCTTGACGCTGGTTTGCAGGCGCTGCCCGTACCCGATGTCCTCGTCGTGGTTGCGGCCGCGCCCGATCGTGCCCTTCATCGGCCGGGTGCGGATGTCCTCGCCCACCCACTCGAAGAACAGCTCGGGGCTCGCGCTGGCCACGGCGAACCGCCCGACATCCAGATACGCGTGGTGGGCGCCCTGCTGCGCACCGGCCAGCGCCGCGTACAGCTCCAGCGGGTCACCGACGTCGTTCGCGCGCAGCCGGTCGGTGACATTGACCTGGTACACGTCGCCGGCCGCGATGTGCTCGCGCGCCCGGCCGACCGCGGCCGCATGCTCGGCGGCCGACCAGCCCGGCGTCCACGCCGCCCGCCACCCAGCGCCGGCCGCCGCGATCGGCGCGGCCGGCGACGGCGCGTCACCGATCCCGAAGCAGGCCACCGGCGGCTCTGCCCCGGTGGGCAGCGCAGTCACCAGAGCCGGGTCGAATCCCGGCGCCGCCTCGTAGCCGACGTACCCGAACGCCCAGCCGCCGGCCGCCGTCGCCGCCTCGACCTCGCGCAGCACCCCGGGCACGTCCGCAGCGCGTTCCGCGGTCAGGACGTGCCGCGGCGACCCGAACACCAGGGCCCGCCCGGCGGTGAAGTCGTCGAACCGCGCCCCGTTCACCGCGCGGCCCGCAACGTGTTCACCATCAGCATCGCGATGGTCATCGGGCCGACCCCGCCGGGCACCGGGGTGACGCGGGCGGCGATCCCGTCGAGTTCGGCGGTGCGCACGTCACCGGCGAGCCCGTCCGGGGTGCGGTGGATGCCCACGTCGATCACGGTGGCGCCGGGTTTCACGTGCTCGGCGCCGATCAGCCCGCGTACACCGGTGGCGACCACCAGGATGTCGGCGCTGCGCCGCCGTGCCCGCCTCGCGCGGACGCGGCACCACCACGGTGACCAGCGGCGGCAGACCCAGCGCCGCCGCGGCCTGCTGAGCGAAGCCCAGCCGGACCTCGCCCAGCGGCGCCTCGTCGGGCAGCGCCAGCGCGATCCGGGTGTGGCCGCGCTCGGCGAGGAACCCGATCTGCAGGGCGGCGTGCGCGGCCAGCCCGTCGCGCCAGCCGCCGCCGCGGTCCTCCAGCTCGTGCCCGGTCAGGTACGGCTCGCCGAACCGCAGCACGGCCCGTGGGTTGATCGCGTCCAGGACCTGCGCGGTCGCCGCGGCGTCGGTGGGCCCGTGGCGCACCACCAGCACGTGGTTGTGCGCGGCGAGCTCCTGGTCCAGGCCGTGCAGGAAGCTGCGCGAGTAGTTGCCCTCCAGGCCGCTGCCGATCTGCAGCACCACGATGCGCGACGTGCCCTCACGCAGCGCCTTGGCGATGCCGTGCGGCTTGTAGCCCAGCTCGCGCACCACCTGCAGCACCCGCTGCCGGGTGGCCTCGGAGATCGTCTGGTTAGGGGTCTCGTTGAGCACGAAGCTGACGGTGGCCCGGGACACGCCGCTGGCCGCCGCCACGTCCTTCAGCGTCGCGCGCCCGGTCCCTGCCATGCCGCGACCTTACCGACCGTCAGCCGTCGCGGCGATGCAGGACCATCGCGCCGAGGCCTAGCGTGCCGGCGGCCCACGCCGCCACCACGCCCAGTGCCGCCCACGGTCCGAGTGGCAGGGCGTCGCCGGTCGTGGCGGTCAGGGCCTGCACCGCGGTTGCCGGGGTCAGCCGGTACAGCACCCGCTGCCAGTCCGGGTCGGGCAGCATCTGCAGCAGGATCGGCATCAGGTACAGCAGCCCGAGGACGATCCCGACCGCCACCGCGGCGTCGCGTACCACCGCGGCCACGCCCAGGCCGAGCAGACCGATCAGGATCAGGTAGAGCACCGCGCTGCCGGCGGCGCGCAGCAGCGGACCGTCCGGTGGCAGGGTGAGCACTGCGGCGCCGACGCCGAGCAGCGCCACCGGCGCCACCCCGGCGACGACCAGGGTGGCCTTGGCGGCGAGCACGTGCAGCCGGCGGGGCACGGCCAGCAGCGTGGTGCGGATCAGGCCGGTGCGGTACTCGCCGGCAAGCAGGTACACGCCCGCAGCGGCCGCGGCGGCCTGACCGAGGCGGACGCCGAGCAGCCGCACCTGCACGGCGTCGACCGCCCGGTCGCCGAGCGCCGCGCCGGCGGCGGTGAGCAGCCCGGCCAGTGCCAGCGGCACCAGCAGGCCGGCCGGGCCGGTGCGCAGCTTCGCCCACTCGGCGCGCAGCGCGGCCCTCACGCGACGCTCCTGCGCAGCCGCCAGGTCGCCGCGGCCACGGCGGTCAGCGCGTACAGCGCCAGCACGGCCAGCCCGGCCCACGGTGCGAGCGGGAAGTAGCCGTCGAACACGGTCTGCGGCGTGGACAGCTGCGGGTAGGCGGGGATGCTCTGCTGGATCGCGAAGGCGGCGCCCGGGGTCAGCCGCAGCAGCCACGCGCCGGCCTCGGTCGGCAGCACCGAGGTCACCGCCAGGATCGGCGGCGCGATCAGCAGGGCGGTCACCGCCACCACCGCGGGCACGGCCCGCCTGAGCAGAGAGCCCATGCCGTACGCGAGGACGCCCGCCAACGCCAGCAGCAGCGCCGTGCCGACCGCGACCCGGACCGTGGTCAGCACCGGCGTCGGCAGCATCACCACCCCGTTGGCCGCCATCAGCCGCAGCGTCACCGGCATCGCCACCGCGACCGCCACCAGCCCTGCGACCAGCGACGCCGCCGCGACCACCCCGGCTTTGGCGACCGACACCCGCACCGGGTGCGGCATGGCGACCAGCGTGGACGCGATCATCCGGTGCCGGAACTCGGCGGCGCCCCACAGCGCGGCCACCACGATCAGCGGCAGCAGCCCGGCGAACACCCCGGTCAGGACGCGTTCCACGGCCAGGCCTTCGCTCTGGTTCTGCGGGGCGATGTCGCCGGAGCCGGCCACGGTGATCACGCCGCCGGTCTCGGTGTGCCCGGGCGGGTGGCCCTTCTCCCAGTCGGTGCGGTAGCCGGTGTAGCCGACCAGCGTGTCGGTCCACCCGCCGCCCGGGCTGACCTGCGAGAACTCGGCGGTGGTCTGGGTGAACCGGACGGCGACGACGTGACCGCCCTCGGGCTTCTCGTCGACGGTGAGCCCGCCCGGCGAGGTGACGAACAGGCCGATCTGCACGGTGTCGGGCAGGCCTTTCAGGCGTACCGTGTCGATCTTCTGCCAGGCGGCGCCGTCGGCGGAGGCCCAGGCGGTGATCTGCTCGCCGGCGCGGGTCAGCCGCAGCCAGGCCTCCTTGGCCGTGGCGAAGCCCGGCGCCGCCTGGTCCTCGGTGAACCCGGACTGCATGCGCACGCCCCGCGCGCCGGTGAGCAGCACCGCCGCGTAGTCGGCGCCCTGCTCCGTCCCGTCCTTGATCATCAGCCCGGCCTTCGACCAGGCCAGGGTCCCGGAGACGATCCGGTCGTGGTTCGGCGGCGGGTAGGTGATCGTGCTGTCGATGCCGCCGACCTTCGCGGTGATCTCGCCGTCACCGCTCAGGGACCGGTGGGTGAAGGCGAACCTGTCCTGCACGGCCACCCCGTCGGCGTTGGCCGGCGGGGTCGGGCAGGTGATCTCCTGATCGCCGTTCATGCAGGACATCCGCGAGCCGGTCGCGAACAGCACGCCCAGCGCCACCACGATCAGCGCCGACGCGGCCAGACCGGCGGGCCAGCCGCGCACCGTCCGGAACTTGATCCATTCCGCGCGCCAGATCATCGGATGCCTCCCACCCCGGCGGTCAGCTGCAGATACGCCGACTCCAGCGACGCGTACTCGCCGACCAGTTCGTCCACATCGGCGGCGGCCAGCACCCGGCCGTGCCCCGCCACCACCACGTGCCCGGCGATGTCCTGCAGTTCGCTCATCAGATGGCTGGACACCAGCACGGAGCGGCCCTCGGCGGCCAGCTCGCGCAGCAGGTCGCGCATCCACACGATCCCGGCCGGGTCGAGCCCGTTGAACGGCTCGTCGAGCAGCAGCACCGGCGGGTCGCCGAGCAGCGCGGCGGCCATGCCGAGCCGCTGGCGCATCCCCAGCGAGTAGCCGCCGGCCGCACGCCGCCCGGCGTCGGCCAGCCCGGTTAGCGCCAGCACCTCGTCCACCCGGCGGGCCGGCAGGTCCTGCGAGGCGGCCAGCCAGCTCAGGTGGTTGCGGCCGGTCCGGGCCGGGTGCAGGGCGTGCGGGTCGAGCAGCGCCCCGGCCTGCCGCATCGGCCGCACCAGTTCGGCGTAGCGGCGCCCGCCGATGGTGGCGGTCCCGGCGTCCGGCCGGTCCAGGCCGACGATCATCCGCAGCGTGGTGGACTTGCCGGCGCCGTTGGGCCCGACGAAACCGGTGACGTGGCCCGGCCGCACGACAAAGGTCATGCCGTCCAGGGCGAGCGCCGGGCCGAACCGTTTGCGCAGTCCGTTGACTTCGATGGTTGTCATGCCGGCAAGTTCTACGGATCCGGGCCTAACCCGGGCGCGACAGACACTGTCATGCCGCTGTTAGCCGCGAGCAGGCATGCTGGGCGGATGGGCGTCCGGCTGCGTTTCACCCTCCTGTACGGCGTGCTGTTCCTGATCTCCGGCGCCGGCCTGCTCCTGATCATGGGCGTGTTCAGTTTCAGCAAGACCCAGTCCGTTCCGGTCGGGACGGCCACGTCGGCGACCGAGCAGATCGCCCGGCTGCAGCAGCAACTCGACGACGCGGCCGCCGTACAGGCCCGGCAGCTGCTCGCCGGGGCGCTGGTGGCGATGGCCGTGATGCTGGTGGTGTCGCTGGTGCTGGGCCGGGCCGCGGCCGGCCGGGTGCTGCGGCCGCTGCGCACGATCACCGCCGCCACCCGGCGTATCACCGCCGACAACCTGCACTCGCGGCTGGCCGTCGCCGGGCCCGCCGACGAGGTGAAGGCGCTCGCCGACACCATCGACGACCTGCTCGGCCGCCTCGACGAGGCGTTCCAGGCGCAGCGGCGCTTCGTCGCGGACGCCTCGCACGAGCTGCGGACCCCGCTGGCGACGATGCGCGCCGCCGTCGACGTGGCCGAGGCCAAACCCGCCCCGCCGGCCGAGGTCGGCAGGCTCGCCGGCCGCCTGCGCACCGAACTCGACCAGCTCGAACGCCTCCTCGAGGGCCTGCTCGTACTGGCCCGCGCGCAGCACGGCGCCCTCGACGACCGGACCCCGGTGGCGGTGCGCTCGCTGATCCCGGCCGGTGTGCCGGTCGAGGGCGGCGATTTCGTCACCGTCGGCAACCCGGTGCTGCTCGGGCGGATGGTGTCCAACGTCGTCGACAACGCGGTCCGGCACAACGAGCCGGGCGGCTGGATGCGGGTCACCCTGGAGCCCGGCACGATCGTCGTCGAGAACGACGGCCCGGTCCTGGATCCCGGGCAGGTCGCCACCCTCGGGCGTCCGTTCCGCCGGCTCGGCGCCGACCGCACCGGCTCGGGCACCGGGCTGGGCCTGGCGATCGCCTCCGCGGTGGCGTCGGCGCACGGCGGGTCGCTGAGCTTGCAGGCCCGTCCCGAGGGCGGGCTGCGGGTGGAGATCCGGCTGCCGTGAGAGTGCTCGTGGTGGAGGACGCGGCCGCGCTCGCCGACGTGGTCGCCGAGGGCCTGCGCGATCAGGGCATGGCCGTGGACGTCGCCCTCGACGGGCTGGCCGCGGCGGGGAAACTCGACGTGAACAGCTACGACGTGGTCGTGCTCGACCGGGACCTGCCCGGTCTGAGCGGCGACGCCCTCTGCGAGATGATCACCGGCCGGGCGCAACGGCCCATGGTGCTGATGCTGACCGCGGCCGGCTCCGCCGACGACCGGGTCCGCGGCCTCACCCTCGGCGCCGACGACTACCTGGCCAAACCGTTCCATTTCCCGGAGCTGATCCTGCGGGTGCGCTCGCTGGCCCGCCGGCGGCCGGGTGCCCAGCCCCGCACGCTCACCTGCGGCGCCCTGGAGCTGGATCCGATCCGGCGCACCGCTGCCCGCTCCGGCACTCCGCTGAGCCTGTCGGTCAAGGAGTTCGCCGTGCTGGAGGCACTGATGCGGGCCGCGCCCGGCTACCTGAGCAGCGAGGCCCTGCTCGAGCAGGTGTGGGACGAGAACGCCGACCCGTTCACCAACACGGTCACCGTGACGGTGGGCCGGCTGCGCCGCAAACTCGGCGACCCGCCGGCGATCGTCACCCTGCCCGGCGTCGGCTACCGGATCGCCTGACCGGTCAGCACCCGCGGGGTGGCATGGGCGGTCAGCCATGCGGTGAACGCCGCGGGCGGCAGCGGCCGCGAGATGAGATAGCCCTGCACGGCGTGGCAGCCGTGCCGGCGCAGGTAGTCCAGTTCCGGCTGTTCCTCGACGCCTTCGGCGACCACGGTCAGGTCCAGCGCGCGGGCGAGTTGCAGGGCGGCGTCGGTGACCGCGCGCCGGTTGCGGTCGGTCACGATGTGCCGCACGAAACTCTTGTCGATCTTCACTTCGTGGATCGGCAGGTACGCCAGGCGCCCCAGCGACGAGTGCCCGGTGCCGAAGTCGTCGATCGACAGTTTCACGCCGAGCACGTGCAGCGCGTCGAGGGTGCGCTGGGCGTTGGCCGGGTCGGCCATGAAACCGTTCTCGGTGATCTCCAGGGTCAGGGCGGGCCCGGGCACCCCGTGCCGGCGCAGCGCCTGCTCGACCGTCTCGGCCAGGTCCGGCTCGGACAGGGTGTTCGGCGACAGGTTGACCGCCACCGACAGGTCGTAGCCGGCGGCCCGCCAGCCGGCGCAGTCGGCGAGCGCGGTGTCCAGCACCTGGTGGGTCAGCGGCCGGATCAGCCCGCCGCGTTCGGCGAGCGGGATGAACTCGTCCGGCGGCACCGGCTGCCCGTCGTGCTGCCAGCGGGTCAGCGCCTCCGCACCGAGCACCGCGCCGGTCCGCGGGTCGACCTTGGGCTGGTAGACGACGGTGAGCGCGCCGGCCTCGACCGCCGCGCGCAGCCCGGTCATCAGGGTGAGCCGGCGTGCGGTGTCCCGGTCGTCCTCGGCCCGGTAGAGGCGGATCCCGCAGCGCGTCTGCTTGGCGGCGTTCATGGCCAGGTCGGCACGGCGCAGCAGCCGGTTGGCGTCGGCGCCGTGCTGCGGCGCGATACACACCCCGATGCTGACCTGCGCGGCCAGGTCGAGGTCACCGACGCGGATCGGCACTTCGACGGTACGGCGTACGTCCTCGGCCCGAGCCAGGATCTCCTGCTCCCCGCCGCCGTCGCGGACCAGCAGGGCGAACTCGTCCCCGCCGATGCGCGACACCGTTCCGTGCCCGCCGAAGTGGTCCTGCAGCCGGGAGCCGATGCGGCGCAGCAGGTCGTCGCCGATGTCATGGCCCAGGCCGTCGTTGACGTCCTTGAAGCGGTCCAGGTTCAGCAGCAGCACCCCGGTCACCCCACCGGCGGCGGTGTCGATGGCCTGCTGCAGGTCGGCGAGCAGCAGCTGCCGGTTCGGCAGCCCGGTCAGCGGGTCGTGCGAGGCGGTGTGCTGCAGGCGTTCTAGCAGCCGCACCTCGGACAGGGCCACCCCGGCGTGCGAGGACATCGTCTGCAGCAGGTGCAGGTGTTCACCGGTGAAGTACGGCGTGTCCGGCATGCAGCCGGCGGCCAGCAGCACGCCGGTGGCGTCGCCGAGGCGCAGCGGCACGGCGAGCGAGTCCGGCAGCAGCACCGGAGTGCCCGAGCAGGCGGGCTGCCACCACTGCTCGCCGGTCTCGGCCGGTTCCAGCTCGAACCGGTCGCGGCCGTGCAGGCGCATCCGCACCGGCGCGCCGTCGTCGCCGGGCACCACCAGCGCGGCCTGCTCCGCCCGCACCAGGTCCCGGACCTGGTCCAGCACGGTACGGGTCACCTCGCCGGCGTCGGCCAGCCCGTCCAGCGAGCGGGTGAACCGGTAGAGGTCCTCCACCTGCTGATGGGTGCGGGTCTGCTGGGCGTACTGACGGAACGCCCGGTGTGCGGCGAAGGCGAGCACGCCCAGCAGCAGCGCGGCGTACCAGTGTTCGCGGACCAGAAGGGCGGTGACCAGCGCGAGCGTCGTGGTGACCGCGACCAGGGGCAGCTGGAACAGCTGCTTGACGTCCGCGGTGAGCAGCCGGCGCCACTCCTGGCTGTCGTCGTGCACGGCGATCACCGCGGTGATCGCCACGATCGCCACCAGGTCGGCGGCGAACGTGGCCGCGTACGCGCCCGCCCAGCCCAGCGGCCCGTACGGGTCACCGCCGCCGCGGACCAGGTGGAACACCGCACCGGCGACGGTGGTCACGGCCAGGTACAGCGCCGTGTTGAAGACCAGCTTGCTGCCACGCTGGCCGCGGAACACGAGCAGCCCGGCAAGCGAGCCGGCCAGCCGGACCGGCACCAGCAGCACCGGATGGATCATGATCAGGGCCAGGATGAGCGGGATCTCGCTCAGGCTCATCGTGTGCGCGCCGCGCCGCACCGGGAACGTGACGGTGAACCGCTCCGCCAGCGCGAACAGCAGCGCCAGGGTGGCCAGCAGCCACAGGTCGGCGCCGGTCACCGGCGGGCCGAGGACCAGCCACGCCACCTGCCCGAGCACGGCGACCACGGCCAGTGCCGCCGCGAGGGCGAGGACACGCACGGTGGGCGAACGATGCCCTGTGCTTGCCATACGTCACCTCCCGGCGGTCACCGTTCCTATCGGCGTGGCGGCCCAGCGGGTTGAGTGATCACGTCCAGCTGCGGCCCGTCCAGGACCGGCCGGCCCACGTGCCGGACGTCCACGAGCGGCCGGTCCAGGCGCCGGCGGTCCAGCTGCGCCCGGACCAGGCCGAGCCGGTCCAGCTGCGCCCGGCCCAGGACCTGCCGGTCCACGTCACCACCGTCCAAGACGTGCCGGTGAAGCCCTGACCGGTCCACCCGCTGCCGTTCCACGTCCCGCCGGTCCACGCCTTGCCGTTGCGGGCCACCGCCGTCCACGTCGCCGGCACCCAGGCCTTGCCGAAGATGTCCCGCTCCCCTACCAGCACCGTGCCGGTGGCGTCGTCGACCAGGTGGGCGCTGCCGCGCGACAGCTCCAGCGAGCCGAGCCCGGTGGCCGCCGGCCAGGTCTGCGCCGCGTTGCCGGGCAGCTTCAGGGCCGCCGCCTCGGCGATGTCCAGCTGCCCCGCGCCGGCCGCGACCGGATCCGCCCCGGTCAGCGGGTCGGCGGTCTGCATCAGCAGCTGCTTGACCTGGTCCGGGGTCAGCCCCGGCCGTTGCTGCAGCAGCAGGGCCACCGAGCCGGACACCACCGCGGCGGCCTGCGACGTGCCGCTGCCGCGGAAGAACCGCTCGCCCACCCGCGCCGCCGGGTACTCGCTGTCGATGTACGACCCCGGCACCCGCAACGACACCAGCGACCGGCCAGCGGCGAGCAGATCGGCGTGCCGCGTCACGCTGCCCCGGTTGCTGAACGTGGCCACCGTGTCGTCGCCGCGGTCATCCGTGCCGTTCGGGTCGGCCGCGCCGACGGCCAGCACGTACGGGTTCGCCGCCGGCATCGTCACCCGGGTCGCGCCGGCGCCGTCGTTGCCGACGCTGGACACCACCACGATGCCCTTCTTCCAGGCCGCCTCCACGGCGTATGACAGCGGGTCGACCAGGGCGGGCTGGATCGAGTCGGTGCCGAACGACAGGTTCAGCACCCGGATGTTCAGGCCCGGGTCGTTGCGGTGCGCCACCACCCAGTCGATGGCCGCGATCACCTGCGACACGTCGACCGCGCCGTCGGCCGCCGCCGTCTTGAGGCTGATCAGGTGGGCGCCCGGGGCGACCCCTTCGAAACCGGCGGCCGGGTCCGAGCCGGCGATGATCCCGGCCATGTGCGTGCCGTGCCCGTACGTGTCCAGGTGCGCCAGGCCCGGCGTCTGCGACTCGAACGACAGGTCCGGGCCGTTGATCACCTTCCCGGGCTGGTCGAGCCCGGCGACCGGCGCCACCCCCGAGTCGATCAGCGCGACCCCGATGCCGGCGCCGGTCAGCGACGCCGTGTCGACCTTGCCGTTCTTGACCTTGCCACCGGCGGCCTTCTTCACCGCCTGCACGGCGGCGTTCTTGCCGCCGTCGTCGAGCCACTTCGCGCCGGCCAACTCGACCGGAGCCTCCGCCCGCGCCGGACCGGCGCCGAGCGGGCCCACCACGAGCAACGCGGCCATCAAGCCGGCCAACGGACCGGTTCCCACCATGTGCGCCTCCTTCTCACCGTGACGCGTCGGAGGGCATCGGCCGGCGACCACCGGACCTGAGAGTTTCCGCCGGCGAATCCTGCGGCGTCAGCCGGACCCGGCGCAGCAGCTGGGCGTTGAGCGCCACCACGATCGTCGAGGCGCTCATCAGGACCGCGCCGATCGCCGGGCTCAGGGTGAGACCGGCCCAGGCCAGCACGCCGGCGGCGAGCGGGATCGCGACGATGTTGTAGCCGGCCGCCCACGCCAGGTTCTGGACCATCTTGCGGTAGGACGCCTTCGACAGCCGGATCACACCGGTCACCGCGCGCGGGTCCGAGGAGGCGAGCACCACCCCGGCCGATTCGATGGCAACGTCCGTTCCGGCGCCGATCGCCAGGCCCACGTCGGCGCGGGCCAGCGCCGGCGCGTCGTTGACACCGTCGCCGACCATCGCCACCCGCAGGCCGCGGGCCTGCAGTCCGGCGACCGCCCGGTCCTTGTCGGCGGGCAGCACCTCGGCGAACACCTCGTCCACGCCGGGCCGGAAACCGAGGCCGGCGGCGACCGCCTCGGCGACCGGCCGGGCATCCCCGGTGATCATCACGATCTTGCGGATCCCGGTACGCCGTAACTGCTCGATGGCCTGCCGGGCCTCCGGGCGCACCTCGTCCTCCAGCGCGAACACCGCGATGACCGTGGTGTCGCTCAGGCGTACCAGATGCAGTACCGCCGCGCCCCGGCGCGACCACTGCCCGGCGGTCTTCTCGAGCTCGGCCGGCACCGTGACGCCCAGTTCCCGCAGCAGGGCCGGCCCGCCGACGGCGTAGGGGTGCCCGCCGACGGTGGCCTGCACGCCGCGGCCGGTCAGGGACCGGAAGCCGGTGGCGCTCGCGTGCAGCCCGCGCTCGTGGGCGACCGCGGTCAGCGCCCGCGCGAGCGGGTGTTCGCTGTCGGCCTCGACGGCCCCGGCGATCCGGAGCACGTCGTCGTCGCCGTGTCCGTCGGCGGCGGCCACCCCGGTCACCGTGTGCGCGCCCTTGGTCAGCGTGCCGGTCTTGTCGAACAGCACCGCGTCGACGGTGCGCATCCGCTCCAGGGCGAGGCGGTCCTTGACCAGGATGCCGGCCTTGGCCGACAGGGCCGTGGACAACGCGATCACCAGCGGGATGGCCAGGCCCAGCGCGTGCGGGCACGCGATCACCAACACCGTCACGGTACGCACGACCGACTGATCCAGATCACCCAGCGCCCACCAGGTGAGGAAGGTCAGCAGTGCCGCCCCGGTGGCGATGTAGAACAGCATCGCCGCGAACCGGTCGGCGAGCACCTGGGCCCGCCCGCCGGCCGCCTGCGCCTGCGCGACGAGCCGGCCGATGCCGGCGAGGGCGGTGTTCTCCCCGACCGCGTCGACGCGGACCCGGATCGCCGAGTCGGTCGCCACGGTCCCGGCCACCACCCGGTCACCGTCGCCACGCGGCACCGGCCGGGACTCACCGGTGATCATGGATTCGTCCAGTTCGGCCGTACCCTCGATAATTCTTCCGTCGGCCGGGACGCGCCCACCGGAACGCACCAGCACGGTGTCGCCGACCATCAGGTCGGCGACCGGGACCCGCGCGACCGCCCCGCCGCCGGTGATGCGCTCGGCATCGTCGGGCAGCAGCGCAGCCAGCGCGCTCAGCGCGCCCCGGGCCTGGCCGATGGCCTTCATCTCCTGCCAGTGGCCGAGCAGCATGATGGTCACCAGCGCGGCCAGCTCCCACCAGAAGTCCAGGTCGAACAGGCCCAGGCTGGTGGCGAGCGACGCCGTGTACGCCACGGTGATCGCCATCGAGATCAGCAGCATCATCCCCGGCGCCCGGTCGCGAACCTCGCTGACCGCGCCGGCCAGGAACGGCCGGCCGCCGTAGACGAACACCACCGTGCCCAGCACCGGCCCGGCCCAGGCCATCCCCGGGAAGTCCAGGGTGTAGCCGAACCACTCCATGATCATGTCACTGGTCGCGATGATCGGGACGGTCAGCGCGAGGCTCAGCCAGAACCTGCGGCGGAACGCCTCGGGGTCGTGCCCGGCGTGCTTGTCGTGGCCCGGATGCCCATGCGCGTGGCTGTGTTCGTGCACTTCGACCACCTCCGATGCCCGAACGTATACCCCCTGGGGGTATCCGGCAAGGCGGGAAGGTGTCCGCTGCGCCACATCCGCGGGGTTCAGTCCAGCGGTTCGATATCCCCCGGGCGCCAGGTCTTGGCGAACCACGGTTCGAGCGGGCCGTACAGGCGCAGCATCGCGAACCACGACTTGCCCGGCACCGTGCGCACCCAGTTCGCCTCGCGCCCGGCCGGCGGGTTCGGCCCGAAGAACAGGTCGACGCCGCCGGTGGTGCGGCCCATCACCGACGGATACGGGTTGTCGGTCTCCAGCAGCGAACGGGTCTGCGTGTCGTACAGATCCACCGACCAGAAGTTCTTCGCCGGGATCTCCGGCGGCAGCGTCAGCCGGTACGACCGGCCCCCGTCCAGCCATTCGTGGCGGCTGTCCATCGCGGTGTACGCGTACGCCGAACCGGTGCCCACCCGGGCCGCCGCCATGGCCGGCGTGATCACCGTGGCGAAGTAGTGGAACTGCGCCCGCGCATCCAGCAGCCGGGCGTGATCGTCCAGGAACTCGTAGCTGCCACCGATGAACGCGTTCAGCCAGGTCCCGCCGGGATACACGTACGCCCGCGGGTCACGCGGCTTGTACACCAACGCCCGGGCGATCGCAGCCGCCAACGGCGCCGCCTGCGCCAGGATCCGGCGCATCCGCTCGTCCGGGGCGAACGGCCGCCCCTTGACCAGCCCGATCGCCGCGCACTGCCCGGCCCGTTCCGCATCGAGCGCGCCGGCCGGCTCCTCCTGGATCAGCGTGTCGATCTCGTCGTAGAAGGTGTGGTCGTTGGCATGCACGGTGTTGAACGACTTGTCCGCAAGGTTCACGAACTCGTTCGCCGGCGGATCCGCGGCATCCTCGAGCCGGTAGACCCTCGTCCGCAGGATGTCGGGCACCCCGCCCAGGGCCCGCACCACCAGCCAGTTCGTGTACGTCGGGGTGCGCAGCACGTGGTAGCCGTCCGGCACCGAGCCTTCGAAACCCGGCGGCAACAGCAGGTGACGGCCACCCGCACCCTGATCCGGTCCGGCCAGGCCGAGGTCGCCGACGTACCGGAACCAGAAGTCGTCGATCACGCAGAGCGAGTTCGGCGGGTTCTCGACGACGATCGGGCCGCTCGCCGCCAGATCGAGGAACGCGGAGCCGTACGTCGTCTCGGTGTTCGGGGTGAGAAACAGACTGCCGGAGTTCGCGCGCGGCGCCGTGTAACCCACCGCGCCGATACCGTCCAGGCCGACACTGCGGAAACCGTTGCGCATCGCCACCAGCGACGCACCCGGGATCGTGTTCAGGTACACCTCGATCGCCCGGTTCAGATCCAGCAGGTCATAGATCGTGTCGATCGAATCCAGGCTCGGCACACCGTCGAAGAAACTCAGCTTGCCGAGCGGGGACTCCAGCTGATCCGGGACGGCGACGGCGGCACGGACCTCGGGACTGATTCCGGAAGGCATGCCCGAAGCCTGGCCGTCGCGCGCCCGGCGGGAATCACTCGGAACGGATGACTCTCACCAGAGCACCGACATGATCACGGCGTTGTGCGCGCTCAGCCAGTCCTTCAGGCCCGCCAGCAGCTCCTGCGACCGTTTGCCCAACGCCAGGTAAAGCCCCACCGGCGCGGCGACACCCAGGCTCGCGATCAGCGCGAAGACCGCGTACGCGACCGCCTGCTGCCCGCCCGCGATGCCGGTCTGCGCGATCGCCGCCGCCCCGGCCACCGCCAGCAGCAGATTCTTCGGGTTCACCGCCGACAGCAGCACCGCCACGCCCAGCGACTTGCCGGCGCCGAACTCGTCGATCGCGTTCATCCAGCCCGGCATCGACGCGGCGGGCTGCGGCGCCTGGCGTACGGGCTGCGGCGCATGGTGGATCAGCGGGTGACAGCGCCAGTGGGCGGCTGAGGCCGCTATTTCGGCCTGTTTGATCGCTCAGCCGCCCGGCAGAGCTGTCTGCGGTGCCGTGGGACAGCACCACTGCACGGCCGAGTGATCAACTAAGCCCGAATCGAGGCCCGAGCCGCCCGGCAGCGACGTCACCCGGTTCGGTGCCTGCGGTCCAGGGCAGGCGCCCGCCATAAAGCACAGCCGAGCCGGTGTATCCGGCCTTGTTGATCACCCGGCTGGGAGTTGCGCACCCTTTCGGCCGGTCGAGGCAGCAGCAGCTCCCAGCCGACCCCGGAAAAACAGCCTCGCGGACCCCTCAGCTGGGAATTACGGCTCTCAGCGTGATCCACACAAGATGGTCACCGCCCCGCGGCTGGCCCGCCGATCCGGTGTCACGCGGCACCCGAATGCAGACCGCGCCTACGGCGACGCGCATACACAACAGCCGAACAACCCGGCTGGCTGTCAGGGCTGCTTGCGGGAGCGGGAAACGACCCTGAGCGCCAGCCGGACGACCCGGCGGGCTGTCAGGGCTGCTTACGGAGGCGGGAAACGACCCTGAGCGCCAGCCGGACGACCCGGCGGGCTGTCAGGGCTGCTTACGGAGGCGGGAAACGACCCTGAGCGCCAGCCGGATCGGGCCTGCCCGGGCTGCGGGCCGCGTTGTGCCGAGACCGGCGCTGTCCCGCTGGCGAGCTTCGAGCCCGGACCGGCGCTGTCCGGCGGGCGGACCTCGAGCCCGGAACCGGTCTAGGGCCGGCCGGTCTCGCGGGTGATGTGGCGCAGCCGGTGGCTGGGGACGCCGGCGGCGGTGAGCTGGGCGGCGATCGCCGACCAGCTGTGGTCGAGGAAGACGGCGACCTTGTGGTCGTCGCCGAGGTGGCAGGCGGCGGCGAGGGTGCCGATGTTGATCGGGTCGGCGTCGCGGACGGCGCCGAGGTCGACGATCAGGCGCAGCGGGCGGGTGTGGCGGATGGCCTCGACCAGGGTGCGCCGCAGGTCGACGGCGTCGGAGGCGTCGAGGCTGCCGTGGGGGCGGATGACGAGGGTGCCGTCGGCGTCGGTGTTGATGTCGACCGTGGTCACGGTCATCGCGAAACCTTCCGTTACCCGATGTTTCTCCGGGTGGTCAACGCTAAGGCGTTGGGCGTATGCCGTCGAGAGCCCGCAGCAAGATTTCACTTCATCACAGTCGAGTCACGACGACGGCAAGCGCGGCAGCTGCGAATATCAGGCACAACACCAGGCCGGCGGCGGTCAGCCGGTAGTTGCGGTCAGGATGGGTGGCGGTCGGCTGTTGCAGGGCGAGCCAGGTCGTTCCGCCGAGCAGGACCGAACCGGCAATCACCAGAATGATCATTGCGGGCTCCGGGGGCGAGGATCGGGCAGGATCCCTTTGTCGTCGCCGCCACGGCTGACGCCGTGCTGCGGGCACCCCAACGTCGGCTGAACGGCGGCCGAACTCTCCGGCGTCCACCTGGAGTCCATTCCGGAGTCGCTCCGCGCCGATACGGTCGGCCGGGGTGATCATGCGTCGGGTCGAACATGTGCTGCTGTTCTACGGGCTGACCTGCCTGCTCGTGGTGCTCGACGTGCCGGGCGGGCCGATTCCGGTGCTTCTGGTCGCGGCGGCGGCCGTCTACCCGTACCTCAGAAGCGTTGCCCGCAGCGAGCTGTGGCGGGCCGGCGCGTTGCGTGCGGCGCTGCCCGGCATGGTAGGCCGGTGGGCGGTGTTCTCGGTGCTGGCCATGGCCGGGGTCGCGATGTTCGACCGCGAGCACCTGTTCGACCTGCCACGGGAGCAGCCGTGGCTGTGGGCGGCGATCCTGATCCTCTACCCGCTGTTGTCGGTGTATCCGCAAGAGCTGCTGTTCCGGGCGTTCCTGCTGCACCGCTACGCGCCGATCTTCGGGGACGGACGTGGCGCGGCGGCGGCGAGCGCAGCCGCGTTCGGGTTCGCCCACCTGATCTTCGGCAACGTCCTCGCGGTGCTGCTGACCGTCGGTGGTGGCTGGCTGTTCGCGCGCCGCTATCAGCAGTCCCGCTCGTTGGTGGTGGTGTCGGTGGAGCATGCGCTCTACGGCATCACGATCTTCACGGTCGGGCTGGGCCGGCTCTTCTACCACGGCGCCGGCGGCTGAACGCCCGCGCACAAGCGGCTGGGCGACACCACCAGCGGGCATCCTTACCCGCTCCAGCTCGTATTTCTTCCTCCGGCCGCACGCCTCTGAGCTGCGACGGTGTTGCGGTGCCCGGGCGGCTCAACGACGGGTCGCCGGCACGCATCGAGGGGGGAAGTACGTCATGAGAATGCGTAACGCGGGCCGCATCGCGGTCCTCGCCGCGCTCGGGGTCGCGCCGGTGCTGGTGCTGGCCGCCCCGGCCCACGCCGCCACGGGGGTAACCCGGGCCGGGGCCCAGATCACGGCGAACGCCGCGAACAACCGGGCCAACAACATCACGATCAGCACGCTCGGGAACAACGTCATCCTGCGCGATCTCGGCGACACCATGACCGCCGGGGCCGGCTGCTTCCAGCTGGCTGCCAACGCGGTGCGGTGCCCGTCCGCCGGCGTGCTGCGGGTCGCCGTCAACACCGGCAACCTCAACGACCGGGTCAAAAACCTGACCGCTATCGCGGGCGTGTTCAACGGGGGGGCCGGAAACGACACGCTGCTCGGCGGTTCGCGCAACGACAGGCTGCGCGGCGGGCTCGGCAACGACACCATGTTCGGCAACGCCGGCAACGACACGGCGATCTACGAGACCGGGCGCGACGGCCGGGACACGTTCAACGGTGGCGCGGGACGGGACACCGCCGACTACCGGCTGCGGACCATCGCGGTGAACGTCAGCCTCAACGGCGTGGCCAACGACGGCTCCGCACCCGAGTTCGACAACAACCTGGCCAACGTGGAGAACGCCACCGGCGGGCGCGTCGGCGACCTGCTCACCGGCAACGCGGTCAGCAACGTCCTCGACGGCCAGGCCGGCGCCGACACGCTGTCCGGCCTGAACGGCAACGACCGGCTGATCAGCGGCTTCGGCAACGACACCCTGGTCGGCGGCAACGGCAACGACACCGCGGTGGCGCTGGCGCTGCGCGACGGCCGGGACATCTTCAACGGCGGCGCGGGCACCGACACCACGGACTACTCGGCCCGCACCATCGCCGTCAACGTCACCCTCAACGGCGTGGCCAACGACGGCTCCGCACCCGAGTTCGACAACAACCTGGCCAACGTGGAGAACGCCACCGGCGGACGGGCCGGCGACCGGCTCACCGGCAACGGCGTCGCCAACGTCCTGCGCGGCAACGCGGCCAACGACATCCTGTCCGGCGGCGCCGCCCGGGACACCCTGATCGGCGGGGCCGGCAACGACCAGATGTTCGGCCAGGCCGGCAACGACCTGATCCAGGCCGTCGACGGCGTGCGGGACATCGCCAACGGTGGCGCCAACACCGACGACTGCAACACCGACGCCATCGACGTGCGGGTCAGCTGCGAACTTTGATCCTCACCCCGAGAAACTGCGCGCCCGGGTCTCATCTGGCCCGGGCGCGCAGCTCGTCCACGTCCAGCACCGCCACCGACCGGCGGCTCGTCTCGATCACCCCGTGCCGGCGCAGCGTCCGCAACGCCTTGGTCACCGACTCCCGCGACGAGCCGGTCCACGCCGCCAGCTCCTCCTGGGTCAGCGGCAGCGTGATCCGCACCCCCCGCTCGCCGGACTGCCCGAACCGCTCGGCCAACTCGACCAGGCGCAACGCGACCCGGCCGAGAGCGTCATAGGTGCCGAACTCGATGCGCTTACGATCGGCGTCCCGCAACCGGCCCACGATCAACCGCACGATGCACAGCGCCGCCTCCGGGCGGGCGGACAGAAAATCAAGAAAAGCCCGCACCGGTACGACAACCGTCTCCAACGGTTCCAGAGCCGCCACCGACGCCGAGCGGGGCGCCCCGTCCAGAGCCGACATCTCCCCCAGCAGAGCCCCCGGCCCGCGGATCGCCAACAGCACCTCACCGCCCTGCTCGGTCAGCGAGAACACCTTCGCCCGGCCACTGAGCACCAGCACCACCGTCGTCGACTGATCACCCTCGCCGAACAGCGTCGCGCCGGAACGCCAGCGCCGCCGCCGGCCCCGGCCGAGCAGATCCTCCCGGTCCGCCGCGCTCAGCTGATCAAGGAACTCCCGCGCCATGCGTCCTCACCTCGCAGGCTCCGCAGCACGTACGCGGAAACCGGCTGGCTCCGCCCCTTCACATGCAGATCGCCCAACGGGTCGACCAGCGCGCCGGCGCCGAGCCGATCCCGGGTCGACGCGCCGATCACCACCTGCCCCGGCTCGGCCGACGTCTCCAGCCGGGCGGCGACGTTGACCGCGTCCCCCATCGCGTTGAAGTTGCGCAGCGCCTCCCCGCCGATGTTGCCGACCAGCGCCTCCCCGGTGTTGATCCCGACCCGGAACCGCGGCCAGCCCGGGCAGTCCGCGGCGATCCGGTCCACCTCGGCCTGCATCCGCAACGCCGCCCGGGCAGCCCGCAACGCGTGATCCGGCTGCCGGGCCGGAGCGTTGAACAACGCCATCAGCGCGTCGCCGACGAACTGGACGACCGTGCCGTTCTCGCTGAGCACCGCCCTGGTCGCCACGTCGAAGTAGCGGTTGAGCATCTCCACGATCTGCACCGGCGTGGACCGCTCCGAGAACGTGGTGAACCCGCGCAGGTCGGCGAAGAGCGAGGTCACCTCGACCACCGCACCGCCCAGCGCCGCCTGACTCGGGTCGGCGACCAGCGCGGTCGCCACATCCGGCGACATGTACTGCCGGAACAGCACGTCGAGACGGCGGTACAGCCGGGCGTTCTCCAGCGCGATCGCGAGCTGGCTGGCCAGCGAGGCGAGCAGGGCCGCATCACGGTCCGGGACCGGCTCCCCGGCGCGGCCCGCGGCCAGCACCCCGGCCGGATGGCCCTTCACGGTGAACGGCACGAACAGGGTGCCGGCGGTGTCGGTCACCGGCTCGCCGACGGCCAGCGCTGTCTGCGCGGGGTGCTCCCGATCGTCGAACGAGCCGGTCGTCAACTCCGGCGGGAAGACCAGATGACCCTCCTCGACGAGGCCGACGCTCACCGCGTACCGATCAAACGCTCGTGAAATGTGCGTGACCGCGCCGCGCAGCAGCTCCCCGTCGGTGAGCATCACCCGGGCATCGTGCCCGACCGCGACCAGCGCGCCCAGCTTGCGAATCTGGTCGCGTTCGGCGGCCAGCGCGCCCGCGGCGCGGCCCAGCACCGCGGTCTGGCCCTCGGTCAGCTCGAAACGCTGCGCCAGCCGGTCGGTGGTGGCGGCCATCTGCTGCTCGGTGAGCTGCCCACGCTCGCGCTGGTGCAGGGCGTCGACCAGGGCCTCCAGCGCCGCGCCGTACTCGGCGCGCAGCCGGCGCACGGTGTCCTCGGTGCCGACCGAGGTGAACAGCCCGGCGGCCGCGCCCTCGTTGCGATACTGCACCCAGGCGCTGTAGGCGACATAGCCGAACCCGGCCGCCATCAACAGATGCCACTCCCACCAGGCGGCATGCCAGCTGCGGCCGACCGCCATCGCCGCGGACGCCTCGGCGAGCAGCGTGTACGCCGTCACCACCGACAGCAGCATGACCGTGCGGCGCCGCCGGTACAGCACGAAATAGCGGGCCGCGGCCAGCCCGAACAGCAGCACGCCGACGACCGAAAGCACGAACGTCGGCACGGCCTCGTCGGCGGCGGGCACCCGCGACAGCGGCGGCATGCCGGTCAGCGAGGCCACCGCCCACGCCGCGACGAACAACAGCAGCGCCGCACGCAACGGCCCCGACCAGCGCAGCAGCGCGGCGGACCGGCGGGCGGGCAGATCGGCGGCCGAGGCGGCGGCGAACACGGCAGCCAAGGTGAGACCAACCGGGGAGGCGTACGTGAAACCGGCGTTGCGCCCCTGCAACAGCACCTCGGGCGTGGCCACCGCATGCAACCCGAGAAAAGCGGCCGCGATCAGGAACGAGAACGCGACCAGCAGCAGCCGCGCGTCGGACCGCCGCCGCGCCGCCTCGTTGATCACGATGGCGAGCCAGAGGCTGACCGCGGACACCGCGAGCACCAGCCAGAAATGCGACGGACCGTGCTGCCAGCGGTGATCCAGCTGCGGCCAGGCGAGCAGCACCCACAGCCCGGCCAGCGGCGCCGCGAGGTGCGCGACCCACACGATCACCCGGGCCGGCCCGCCGCGGCCCACCACTGGCTCCATCGATTCACCGTAGTCCGGAACCTGCCTGGTGAAGCTGTCGGATATGTGCGCTCATGGGTGCCGCTCGGCCGTTGCCGATCTCATCCACCGGCCGGGTCGCGCACGCAGCGACGCGGCGGCGTGCACCGGGTGGTCGCGCACACAACGCCGCGGCCGCGTGCGCCGGCTGGGCCCGCACAGCTCCGCCTCGGCGTGCGTTGGCTGGTCGCCTGCCGACCGTCGCGCTGGCCATGGAATCCCTGGCCTGGCCGAAGGCGCGGTTCGCCGCCCGATCGAGGTTGTCGGCCGTTCCTGTCTTGGTGCCGATTCCACCGGTGGCGACCGCGACCGCCCGCACACCCTGTTGGGACCGCCCGCACACCCGGTCAGCCGTCCTAGGAGGCTAGTTCGCGACCCTGGGAAGCTTCTGCTCGGCTGGCTCCCGGCCTGCGCGCTCGTGCATCCCGGGCCAGCGACGGCTGCCCACTGCGTCCCGGGCCGGCGTCTGCGCGCAGCGTCCCGGGCCGGCGTCTGCGCGCAGTATCCCGGGCCGGCGTCCGCGCGCAGCGTCCCGGGCCGGCGTCCGCCCACTGCGTCCCGGGCCGGCGTCCGCGCGCAGCATCCCGGGGTCGGCGGCGACGAGTCAGGTCAGCGGCGTGCCGGTGAAGTCGGCCAGTGCCGCCAGCAACCGGTCCTGGAAGCGCACGTCGTGGACCGCCGGGTGCGGGCTGCGCAGCTGCTGGTGGTGCCAGTACCCGCCGCTGGTGAGCGCCGCCGGCTCGGTGCTGGTGGCGAGCCACTCCTGGGTGAGATGCCCGAGCCGCAGGTCGTCCGGGGCGCCCGGGCCACCCATCCTGGTCGGCACCCAGCCAGGATCGACGGCGTTGCTC
The DNA here is from genome assembly GCF_036053395.1 of Actinoplanes sp. NBC_00393. Lineage (NCBI taxonomy): Bacteria > Bacillati > Actinomycetota > Actinomycetes > Micromonosporales > Micromonosporaceae > Actinoplanes > Actinoplanes sp. NBC_00393. The sequence goes on from NZ_CP107942.1 coordinate 3,909,284, forward strand.
AGCACGCCGGGCCGCAGCCGGGCCACCGCGACGGCCAGCGTGGTGACGAAGAGTTTGCTGTCCGAGTAGGTGCCGGTCGCCAGGCCGGCTGGATCCGCCCGGCCGCCCTGGTGCATGCCGCTGCTGAGATACACCAGACGCTGCGGGCCGTCGATCAGGGCGGTGAGCAGATAGGGCGCGACCACGTTGACCGGCATGATCTGCGCGCCGCGGTAGACGCCGGCGTTGTGGATCACCGCGTCGATCGCGCCGAGCCGGTTGACCTGCTCGGCGACCTCCCGCGTCTCGCCCTGGTCGGCCAGGTCACCGGCGACGGTCACGGCGCCGCGGTCGACGAGGTCCTGCACGGCGGTCAGCCGCTGCCGGGAGCGGACATGCACGACGACCTTGTGCCCGTCGCCGAGCAGGGTGTCGGCAGCGGCCCGCCCCAGGCCGTCCGCGGAGCCGGTGATGAGAATGCACGCCATGGCGTGCATTCTCGCCCTTACTGGTTGCTGAAGGCGGCGTCGAACGATGCCGTCGGCAGCGGCCACAGCATCGAGCGGACCCGGCCGACCGCTTCGGCGGCGCCGTGCAGGCGGTCCATGCCGGCGTCCTCCCACTCGATGGAGATCGGGCCGGTGTAGCCGATCGAGGCCAGGGCGCGGAACGCGTCCTCCCAGGGGACGTCGCCGTGGCCGGTGGAGACGAAGTCCCAGCCGCGGCGCGGGTCGCCCCAGGGCAGGTGGGAGCCGAGGATGCCGGAGCGGCCGGTGGCCGGGCGGACGCGGGTGTCCTTGCAGTCGACGTGGTAGATGCGGTCGGCGAAGTCGGTGATGAAACCGACCGTGTCGACGCCCTGCCACAGCATGTGCGACGGGTCCCAGTTGAAGCCGAACGCGGGGCGCCGGTCGATCGCTTCCAGGGTGCGCACCGACGTCCAGTAGTCGTACGCGATCTCCGACGGGTGGACCTCGTGCGCGTATTTCACGCCTTCGGCGTCGAAGACGTCGAGGATCGGGTTCCAGCGGCGGGCGAAGTCCTCGTAGCCGTCGTCGATCACCGACTGCGGCACCGGCGGGAACATCGCGACGTACTTCCAGATCTTCGAGCCGGTGAAGCCGACCACCACGTCGGCGCCGAGACGGCGGGCCACCCGGGCGGCCCGCTTCATGTCTTCGGCGGCGCGTTGGCGTACGCCCTCGGGGTCGCCGTCGCCCCACGTGCCGGGCCGCAGGATGGCCTGGTGCCGGAAGTCGATGGGGTCGTCGCAGACGGCCTGGCCGGTCAGGTGGTTGGAGATCGCCCAGCAGCGCAGGCCGTACTTGTCCAGGATGTCCAGGCGCGACTGCAGGTAGGCCGGGTCGGCCTCGGCGCGTTCCAGGTCGAGGTGGTCACCGGAGGCGGCGATCTCCAGACCGTCGTAACCCCACTCCGAGGCCAGCCTGGCGACCTCGGTGAACGGCAGGTCGGCCCACTGGCCGGTGAACAGCGTGACGGGCTGACGGGCAGTCATGCGAGCCTCTCGAACGAACGGATGTGGCGCAGGGACGTGACGGTGTCGACGGTCGGCATGTACTCGAGCCCGATCGGCCCGCGGTATCCAGCTTCGCGCAGAACCCGCAGTTGGGCCGCCCAGTCCAGCGAGCCGCTGCCGGGTTCGCCACGGCCGGGCGCGTCGGCGATCTGCACGTAGTCGACCAGGTCACCGGCGTCGGCCAGTACCGTCGCGGGGTCCTCGGACTCGGTGACCGAGTGGTACAGGTCGTAGAGGATGCCGAAGCGCTCAGAGTCGACGGCGCGGGCGACCGCGACGGCCTCCGCGGTGCGGTCGAGCAGCGCGCCCGGGTGGTCGACGCGGGTGTTGACCGGTTCCAGCACGAGCTTCACGCCGGAACCCTCGGTCCGGGTCACCGCCTCGCGGAACACCTCGACCAGGCGTTCCAGGTTCTGCGGCCGCTTGGCGCCGGGGAAGCCGATGCCGGAGCCCAGCACGATGCGCGGCGAGCCGAGCGTCCGGGCGTTCTCGATGCCGCGGTCCAGGCCGTCGAAGAACGGCTTCAGGTCGGTGCCGGGCAGCGTGAAGTTGGTGCGCGGCTCCGCGATCATCGAGGTCAGCGCGACCCCGGTGTCGCCGAGGGCCCTGCCGATCGCGGTGACGTCCCGGTCGAGGGTGCCCCACATCTCGACGGCGTCGAACCCGGCCGCGGCGGCGGCCCGGATCCGGTCGGCGATGTCCGGGCCGGCTTCGGTGAAGAGAAGTTCGACGTTCGGGGAGAGCTGATACACGGTCACTCCCCCAACGCGGCGATCGAGCGGCGGATCAGGTCGTGCTGGCGGCGGACCAGGTCGACCGGGTCGGCCTCGTCCAGGTCGGCGAACGCGTGCCCCTCCCACTCGCTGGAGAAGAACCCGTCGTAGCCGCCGCGGACGAACTCGCGCACGATCGCCGGGTAGTCGATGGCCGGCTCGTCGCCGTTGTCGTCGATGTCGTAGAACTTGGCGTGCACGTGGACGATCTGCGGCATGATGTCGGCCCATTCGCGCGGGTCGACGTGGCCGTGCATGTTGAACGCCAGCCGGGCGAACGAGCCGAGGCTCTCCGGGGCGATCCCGCGCGAGTGCAGGTATTCGACGAACTCGCCGTGCCGGGCGTTGATGTCCCCGTCGCCGGCCCAGATCACCTGCAGTTTGTCGAGGTCGACCGGTTCCAGGCCGAGCTTTGCCAGCTTGCGCAGCAGGGTCGGCGACATCCGGCGCATGGTCGAGCTGAAGTCGGCGACGAATCCGAGTCGCGGCGAGTCGATTTCGCCGTAGAGCTCGCGGATCTCGAGGACCTTCGGCGAGTTCGGGCCGAGCGGGGCGTGGATCTCCCAGCCGAGGGTGAGGTCGAGTTCCTCGGCCACCGGCATCAGCCGGCGGATCAGCGAGGGTTTGGCGCTCTGGATACGCACGAGCGGGAAGCCCAGGGCGCGGGCGCTGCGGAACTGGGCGACGGTGAACTCGTACTCCTCGTCCTCGGTCATGTCCCGGTCGCGGCGCCGGCCCATGTCCAGGTTGCAGCCGAACGAGCTGGGCACCAGACCGTGCCGGTCGAAGGCGTCGCGCCACTCCCGCACGAATTCATCAGTGACGTACGGATAGGTGCGCAACGTCTGCGAGGCGACGATCTCCACACCCGGCCCGATGCCGGTCTTGGCGACCGTGTCGAGCAGCCCGGCCAGGTCGTAGCGGCCGGCGGCCCACTCGCTGGTCAGGGAGTAGAGGGTGAGTCCGAGTTTGATGGTCATGCTCCGACCCCCAGGGTCCGGCGGTTGCTGGCGTGGTTGGTCACGTACTTCTGCGGCGCGATCTGCATGTACGGCAGTCGCAGGTCGACGGTCACCTCGACGTCGAGGTCCGACCCGGCCGGGGCAGGCGCATCGAGGGTGACGATGACGGTGAGGCGGTCCTGGATGAACCAGAGCACGTCCCACTGCTCGCCCAGCTCGTCGATCCGGTAGCTGCGCCCGTCCAGTTCGGCGCGCAGCCGCGAGGCGGGGACGGGCTGCCCACCGACCGCGACAGCGATGTCGGTGACGCTGGACAGCCAGAGGCTGCGGTACCAGGGCACGGTCAGCCTGATCGCCAGACCGTCCGGGTGGGTGGCCAGGCTGTCGTCGCTGAGGACGGTGTCACCGGTAGCCATGTGTGCGCTCCAATCCGAGTTCGTGCTGCAGGTACCAGCTGTTGAGCATCGCGAGTTCGGCCGGGTTGCCGCCGTGGTCGCTCTCGACGACGACCCAGCCCGGGTAGTCGTGTTCGCGCAGCGCCGCGACGAAGGCCTCGACGTCGACCAGGCCGCCCTCGGTGCCGAGTTCGTAGAACCAGCGTTCGATGCGCCGCCCGGCGCCGCCGCGCAGCATGGTCGTCTCCGCGCCCGGCATGAGGTATTCGGTGCCGGTGTCCGCGTACCGGGTGTCCTTGAGGTGCACGTGGGTGACCCGGTCGTGGTGCCGGCGGTAGAAGGCGACCGGGTCGATGCCGCCGATGGTCAGTTCGGCGGTGTCCAGGGCCAGCCCGGCGTCGGTGGCGGCCAGGAGGTTCTCCAGGTCGGCTTCGGTGTGCACCGCGCTCAGGCAGTCGTAGTGCAGGGCGACGCGAACCCCGGAGGCGGCGGCCAGTTCGCCGACCCGGTTCCACACCTGGCCGATGTGCTTGATCGCGTCGGCGTCCAGCGGCGGGCTCAGCCAGGCCGAGCCGGTCGGCCGCACGACGAGGGTGTCGGCGCCGATTCCGGCCAGGAAGTCGATGAACGGCCGGGCGGACTCGACGATCGCGTCGTGGTCGGCCGGGTTCGCGGTGGACCGGAACGCCCAGCCCTCCTCCTCGACCGGCTGGCCCGGGTCCCAGAACATGCTGGACACACCCCGGATCGAGCAGCCGCGCAGGAACTCCAGGAAGCCGGCGTGGCTGCCGTGGTTGAGCAGGATCACCTCGGGGCGGCCGAGGTTGTCCCAGCGGCCGGTGCCGGCGGCCAGCTCGATGTGGTCGAAGCCGCACGCCGACACGGTCTTGAGGGCACGCTTCTGGTCCTCGTGCCGGACGAACACGTCCATCCGGATGTTCCATTGGTTGAGTGCGTACGCCCACCTCATGCGGTCACCTCCGCGAGGACGTTGTCGATGTACCACTTGGCGACGCAGGTCGCCTCGGCGTAACTGCCGCCGCCGAGTTCGGCCTTGTCGTGCTCGACGGTGAGCCAGCCGTCGTATCCGGAGGCGACGATCTCGCGGATCAAAGCCGGGAAGTCGACCAGGCCGCCCTCGGTGCCCATCTCGTAGAACCAGCGGTCCACGCCGGGCGCCATCAGCTCCGGGTCCGGCGGAGTCCGGTACGCCTCGGCGGTGTCGACGGTGTGGGTGTCCTTGAAGTGGAAGCCGGTGCAGCGGTCCTTGTAGTCGCGGAACATCTGGATCGGGTCGACCCCGGCGATGGTGTGCTGGGCGGTGTCGCAGAAGAAGTGGACCAGCGCGGGGTCGGTCTCGGCGAAGAACAGGTCGAGCTGTTCACGCGTACGGATGGCGCCCCAGAATTCGAAGTGGCAGGTGGTCTTCATGCCGTGCTGCAAGGTCATCGCGCCGACCCGGTTCCACAGATCCGCCATGATCTTGATCTTGTCCGGCGTGACCGGCTCGACCTGGAAGTACGTGGTGGTCGGCATGACGATGAAGTTCTCCACCGACAGGCCCTCGACGGCGCGCACGGTGTTCTCGCAGTCGGCGAAGATCCGGTCGTGGGTCTCGCGGACGTGCGGGGCCGTGTACTTCGTGGCGTACGGATAGGCCGAGAAAATGCCGGTGATCTTGTCGAAGCCGTTGTCCTGCAGGAAGCGCTCGAAGCCGGCGACCGAGCCGTACATGCCGGCCAGCATCGGCAGGTAGAAGAAGAACGTGTCGAAACCTTGGAAACCCAGCGCCGACAGCTGCTTGACGTAGCGGTCCATGTAGGCGCGGTTGAACGACGGGGGCTGCGGACCCTGCGGGGTCTCGGTGACCCAGTGATCCATGTAGGACCATTTCATGCGGGCCTCCTTTCAGCGGCGAGGGGGAAGGCGATCAAGCACGAGGCGGCGAGCAGCACGGCGCCGGTGAGCAGGCCCGCGCCGGTGGACGAGGCGGCGCTGGCGACGGCGACCAGGACGGCCAGGCCGACCGCGCTGCCGACCTGCTTGGAGGCGTTGAGCAGCCCGGACGCCAGGCCCGCCTGCTCGGCCGGCAGACCCGAGGTGGCAGTCACGGTCAGCGGCAGCCCGGAGGCGCCGAGACCGGCCATCACCAGCACGAGCGGGGGAAGCACGGCCCACACGTACCGGTCGTCCGGGCCGATCAGCGACAGCCAGGCCAGCCCGGCGGCGGCCAGCAGCGAGCCGGCCACGAACAGCCGGCGCGGGCCGAGCCGGCCGATCGTGAGCGAGGCGGCCCGGGCACCGAGCGCGATGCCGATCGCGCCGGGTGTCAGCGCGAGCCCGGCCTGCAGCGGGTCCATCCGGAGAACCTGCTGCAGGTAGAGGCTCAGGAAGAACATGGTCGCCGGCAGCACGCCGCTGACCAGGGCGGCGAGCACGTTGGCGGCGGTCACCGAGCGGATCCGGAAGACACCGAGGGGCACGATCGGGTACGCCGCGCGCCGCTCCACCAGCACGAACACGGCGAACGCCGCCACCGCCAGCAGCCCGACGCCGAGCGTCTGCGGCGCCGCCCAGCCGTGCTCCTCGGCCAGGATCACCGCGGACACCAGCGCCGCGGTGCCGGTGGTGACCGCGATCGAGCCGGGCAGGTCGAGCCGGCCGCGGGTGTCGCGGCGGCCCTGTCCGGTCATCACCCAGGCCGCGGCCGCGATCAGGATCGCGCCCAGCGGCACGTTGACGAAGAACACCCAGCGCCAGCTCAGCAGCCCGGTCAGGACGCCGCCGAGGATGCCGCCGAACGCTCCCCCGGCGGCGGCCGCGGCGGTCAGCACGCTGAGCGCCTTCGCCCGGGCCTTCTGGTCGGCGACCCCGGCGGTGACCAGGGTGAGCGTGGTCGGCACCAGCACCGCGGCGCCGGCGCCCTGGACGAACCGGGCGGCGATCAGCTGCCAGCCGGCCTGGGCGAAACCGCAGGCCAGGCTGGCGAGCGAGAACAGCAGCAGGCCGGCCAGGAAGGCCCGCTTGTGCCCCCACAGGTCACCGACGCGCCCGCCGAGCAGCAGGAACCCGGCGAACGTGAGCGTGTAGCTGCTGACCACCCACTGCAGGCCGGTCGCGTCGAGCGCCAGGCTGCTCTGGATCGGCGGCAGCGCCACGTTGACGATCGAGGCGTCCAGCACGCAGACGAACTGGGCGGCGCAGGCGATCGCGAGCAGCAGCCGGGGGCGGCTGCTGACGGTCGTTGCCGGGGCGACAGTCACCCCGCCAGCTCCGCGGCCAGGGCGCCGGCGCCGCGCACGGCGATCGCGACGCTGGTCAGGGTGGGGTTGCAGGAGTTGGCGGTGGGGATCAGGCCGTTGCCGGCCAGGACCAGACCGGGTACGCCCCACACCCGCGAGAACGGGTCGCAGACGCTGGTGCCGTCGTCGGCCGGGCCCATCCGGACTGTGCCCATGTAGTGCAGTGAGCTGCCGGCCGGCATCACCTTGGGCATGCCCTCGACGAAGGAGCCGAGGGCGGCCGCGGCGCGGGCCTGGTGTCCCCGGGCCCGGTCGAGTTCGGCCTGCTCCCGCTCGGTCAGCTCGTACGCGATCCGGATGCCGGGCAGCCCGTTCTCGTCGGGCTGGTCGTCGGCGAAGGTCAGCCGGTCCTGCGGCCGCGGCCACTTGCGCACGCCCCAGCCCATCCCGGCGTACCCGGCCGGGTTGTCGCGGTACGGGCTGTCCGCGGGCAGCGGCACCGGGCAGATCGGGCTGAACATGATCTGCGCGTGGTACGGGTGTTTCTCCTCGTCGAAGCCGATCCCGACGACCGCGCGGATCGGGTCGACCGGCGCGACACTGTCGGCGCGCGGCGGCACCGCCCCGTCGCGCAGGGCGACGACACCGAACAGCAACGGGTGCTCGGTCAGGTATCGGCCGAGCGCGTCGGGGCGGATCCCGGAGGCCCAGAGCAGCTGCGGCGTACGGATGGCGTCCGCCGCGACCACGACCGCATCCGCTCGCACCTCCTCCTCGGCCCCGGTGCGCTGGTCGCGCAGCACCGCCCCGGTCACCCGGTCGCCGTCGCGCAGCAGCCGCACGCACAGCGTCTCGGACCGCAGCGTGAACCGGGGGTCGCTGAGCACCGGGGCCAGCACCACGTCGGTGCCGCTCCAGCGCAGCGTGCCGTCCTCGCGCGGGTCGGCGGCGACCGGCAGCGGCCGCACGGTGATGCCGTCCGGCGCGAACTCCTTGCCGAGCAGTTCCAGGATCGCCGACGCCTGCGGCGAGTCACCGAACGCCGCCCGCGTGGTGTGCAGCAGCTTCTCCGCCTCGGTGATGTGCTCGTCCCACTCCCGCGGGTCGAGGAAGTCGATCCGCTCGCTGCCGACCGGGCGCGGGGTGGCGCACGTCCAGTGCACGCCCTGCCCGCCGACGCAGGACGCCGCGGCGGCGGCCGGCATCCCCGGCGAGCCCTCGGCGGCGCTGCCGATCAGGAAGGTGCCCTGACGTGCGGTGACGGTGCCTTCGACGACGACACCTCCGGGGATGCCGGAGACGCCGCTGTCGGTGGCCCGGCCCTGCGAGGCGAGCCGGGCGGCGGCCTGTTCGGCCGGGTCGGCGATGTTCTTGACGTTCATGCCGGGCGGGTCGGAGACGACCGGCCCACCCTCCACCATCAGGACGGTGACGCCGGGGACGGATTCCAGGAGCTTGCGGGCGTACGTGGCGCCGGTCGGGCCGCTGCCGACGATCAGAACGGTCGAGGTCACGGGGACACCTCCAGAAGGTCGGCGAGAGCGCGGGCGGTGATCACGGCGAGGGCCACCGCGGTCAGCGTCGGGTTGCAGGCGGTCGCGGTCGGGATGACGTTGTTGCCGCCGACGAAGACGTTCGCGGTGCCCCAGACCCGGCCGGCCGGGTCGCAGACGCTGGTGCCGTCGTCGGCCGGGCCCATCCGGGTGGTGCCCTGGTAGTGCAGGGAACTGCCGGCGGGCAGCACGAACGGCTCGCCGAGCGGGCGGCCGAGGGCTTTCGCGGCGGTGCGCAGCTCCTCGACGGCCGCGGCGATCGCGGCCTGGTCGGCGTCGGTCAGCGTGTAGTCGACCCGGATCGCCGGCATGCCGTGCTCGTCGGGGGTGTCCTCGTCGAACCAGACCCGGTCGGCGGCGGACACCTCCTTGCGGCAGAACCAGCCGAGCCCGACGACCTGGCCGGGGCGCACGGTGATGCCGGGGTCGAGCTTGACCGGGGAAGCGTCCATCTGCATGACCTGGCCGTGGAAGGGGCGGCCGGCGGCGTACGGCACCCAGGACACGCCGGAGAGCGGAATGATCGCGCCGCCACCCGGTGTGCTGGCCGCCGACACGCTCACCTTCGCCGGGGCCTCGTCGGTGACGTACCGGTCGTCCAGCAACGACGCCGTCATGATCTGCGGCTGGTCGTTCAGATACCGGCCGAGCGCGGCCGACCGGATCCCGGAGACCCACAACAGCTGCGGGGTACGGAACGCGTCCGCCGCCACCACGACAGCGCGGCTCTCGACGACTTCACGCTCACCGGTGGCCACGTCGACGACCTCGACACCGGTGGCCCGGTCGCCCTCGGTGACGATCCGCGTGGCCCGCGTGCCCGCCCGAAGGGTGACGTTGCCGCGCTCCCACAGGTCACCGGCGATCACCGCCGGGCCGGTCCAGTGCAGGCTGCCGTCACCGGAGGCGGCGACCGCGACCGGCATCGGCCCGACCGGCCGCCGCTCGGGCTGGTCGAACACCTCCCCCAGCACCTGCTGCACCGCGTCCCGCAGCGGCGCGCCGTCGAACGCGTGCGTCGTCACGGCCAGCAGTTCCTCGGCCCGGTCCAGCGCCTCGTCCAGGACGGCCGGGTCGAGGAAGCCGGGCACCTCGTCGTCGCCGGGCCGCGGGCAGGCCGCGGTCCAGTGCGCGCCCATCCCACCGACGTTCGTGGAGATCGCGGCGTTGGGCATGTCCGGTGTGCCGATCAGCGCGGTTCCCGGCCGGGCCGGGGTGGCACCCGGCGGCGGCGCCGCACCCGCCGGCAGCCCGGCCAGCGCCGCGCCCGGATCGGCGATGTTCTTCACGTGCCCGCCGGGCACGTCGCCGAGCACCTGCCCGGCCTCCAGCACGAGGATGCGCAGGTCGGGGGCCCGGTCGGCCAGTTCCCGGGCGGCGGCGGTGCCGACCGGACCCGATCCGACAACCACCACGTCGTACGCGCTCATGTCGCTCCTTGAGAGGATCAGCCCGCCAGGGTGAGCCGCTTGCTGTCGCGGCCACCGCCCGGCACGGGCATGTAGGAGATCCGCAGCCGGACGACTACGGTGACGTCGTGCTCGCCGGCGGCGAGCGGTTCGTCGGTGGTGAAGCCGAGCTGGGCGCGTTCGCCCATCTCCCAGCGGTCGTCGGTGACCTGCGGCAGCTGGTCGAAGGTGTACGTGTTGCCGTGCACGGTGAACGTGGTGCGCGAGGACGGCACCGGCTTGCCGTCGAGCACCAGGTCGACAGCCTCGACCATGGACAGGGTCAGGCCGCGGTAGTACGGCATCCGCACCTCGACCACCCCGCCGTCCTCGCGGGCGGTGAAGCCCTCCTCGCAGACGATGTACTTGTCGAACATCAGGCTTCCTCTCCCAGAAGGCGGGCGAACATGGCGTGCTGGCGGCGGACCTGCTCGACGCTGTCCACCGGGTAGACGTCCTGGATGTGGCGGTTGCCCTCGTACTCGCTGGACAGGTAGCCGTCGAAGCCGCCCGCGGCGAGCACCGGCACGATCTCGTCGTACGGGATCGAGTACTCGGTGAGGTCCTCGGTCATCTCGTAGAACTTGGCCTGGATGTGCCCGATCAGGCCCATGTGCGGCAGCATCGCCTTCGGGTCCGACCAGATGTAGTGGGTGGCCTGCCGGGCCAGACCGAAGTCGACCGGGCCGCCGCCGCGGTAGTTCACGATGTCCATCAGCGCGTGCGAGTCGCCGTGGTCGTCGTAGGTCTTGACGATCAGGTCGACCAGTTCCGGCTTCGCGCCGTCGCGCAGGGCCCGCTCGCTGACCACCCGCGGGAACCGCTTCACGTAGGTGCCCATGTCCGGCATCAGGCCCAGCGCCGGCGAGCCGGTGCGGTGCATGACCTCCAGGTGCTGCAGGATCCACGGGTGCTCGTAGTGGAACGGCGCGTGCACCTCGAGCAGCAGGCGTACGCCCTTCTCCTCGGCGTACGGCGCGGCCGCCGCCATCACCTCCGGCGGGGTGTTGATGATCGCCCGGATGATGGTGGCGCCGAGCTTCACCGCGATGTCGATGTCCTGGTGCACCGAGGCGACCTGCTCCTCGAGGGTCAGCCAGCGGTTCGGGTAGCGCTTGGTGTCCAGGAACAGGTCGGTCGCCACCGGGTGCGTGCCGTACTTGTCCATCCAGCCGAACCAGTCGGTCACGAACTCGTCGGTCAGCTTCGGGTAGCCGGGGATCGACTGCTCGGGGATGATCTCGATGCCCTTGGCGCCGATCTCCCCGGCCACCCGGATGCAGTCCTCCAGCGACAGCGTCCGCAGGAAGTACTCCTCCTGGAACGAGTAGAGGCTCACGCCACGCTTGATGCTCACGCTGTCTTCCTTTCTTTACGGTGGTCGACCCAGTGCGGCAGGTCCCAGGGGCGGGCGAGCGCCTCGCGCAGGCGGGCGGCCAGGTCGTCGCGGTCGGGCAGGGGCGAGAAACGGCCGTCGGGCCGGGTGTAGACGCGGCAGCCCAGGGCGGGCGGGCTGTCGTCGGCGTACAGGTCGGCGCCGCCGACGTGGAAGGTCGGCGAGCCCGGGAAACCCGGCTCAGGGGTGTGCACCTCGCGTTCGGCGACGTGCACCTCGGTGCGCCCGGCCTCGGCGAGCACCGCACGCAGCAACTCGGCGGCCTGCTCGTGGCTGGGGCAGCCGGCCCACCAGAGCAGCTCCACCCGCCACTTGATCGAGCAACCGGCCGGTGAGGTGATCGGCCTGGTCACGTCGCTTCCGGTCAGCACGCTTTCCAACGCTTGGCGTACGTACGACGCGTTCTGCGCCGGGTCGTCGTAGTCCGCGTCCGGGGCGCCGTGGTAGCGGACGGACCCGGCCCGGTCGATCACGAACACCTCGGGCGTCGCGGTGGCGCCGTAGGCACGGGCCGTGGACTGGGCGGCGTCCCGCAGGAACGGGCCGGCCAGTTCGCCGCCGGCCACCCGGGCGGCCATCACGGCGGCGGTGTCCTGCGGCGCGCCGGTCTCGTCGTTGCTGATGATCTGCAGGACGACGACGCCCCGGTCCGCGTAGTCGCGGGCCACGTCCTGGATCCGGTCGTGCCAGGCGCGGGCGTACGGGCAGCCGTTGGCGGTGAAGACCACCACCGTGGCCGCCTGCTCGGCGGGCGCGAGGCTGACCAGCGTGCCATCGGTGTCCGGAAGGGTGAAAGCGGGCGCCTTGTCACCGACAGTGAGCCTCATCGGACGGTCACCTCCGTTCGGGCGGTGGCGCGCTGCACGAGCGGCACGCCGGGGGCCTGCTGGATGTAGGGGATGCGGACCGCGACGCTGACCTCGATCTCGCCGCCGGCGGCCGGCGCGCTGACCTCGATCGGATCGCGCAGGTCCCACGTCCCGCCGTCGGGGATCACGCCGGGCACGCCGTTGACCTCGACGGACTCGACACAGGACAGCGGCAGCGACCGGTACCACGGCAGGTGGACGGCGACGACCAGACGACCGTCGCGGACGGTGGCGCATCCGGGGCGCAGCATGCCTTCGTGCATGGTCATGCGACAGCCTCCAGCAGGTCGAGGTGCGCGCGGGTCAGTGCGATCGGGTCGGCGTCGGCTAGTTCGAGCAGTTCGTGGCCGCCCCACTCGCTGACCACCGCGCCGTCGTATCCCGCCCCGGCGAGCGCGGCGATCCAGGCGCCGTGCGGTTCGCGGACCGTCTCGAGGTCGGTGTCCCAGAACTTGGCGTGCGCGTGGACCACAGCGGGCAGCACATGCGCCCAGTCGGCCGGCTGCGTGGTGCCGCACCGGCCGAGGACGCCGGCCACCAGCATCGTCTGCATCGGGTTGCCCGCGACGATGCCGAGCGCCTCGCCCATCCTCCCGCGGGCCCGGTACACCGCGTCGACCGCCTCGCCCGGCAGGCCCAGCCGCAGCAGCGCGGTGCGCAGCCCGCCCGGCAGCTCCGGCGTGGTCAGGCTGAAGTCCAGCGTGAATCCCAGGTACGGGCTGCCGGTCTCCGCCCGCAGGGCGAGGACCTCCAGGACCGCCGGCGCGTCGGGCGCGGTGGTGCCCTGGATCTCGAACGTGAGCACGACACCGTTGGCCTCGGCCGCTACCAGAGCCCGCCGCAGCAGCCCGGGCGCCATGCCCAGGGTTGCGCGGACCACCGGGAAGCCGAGCCGGGCGGCCGCCTCGATCTGCGGCAGGAGCTCGTCGAACGCCTCGTCCTCGCTCAGCACCCGGCCGGCGTGCCGGTACAGATCGGTATAGACGCCCAGCGCCGCCGGCCGCAGCCCGAGCCGGTCCACCGCGTCACGCCAGTCCCGTTCGTCCGCCGGGTCCAGCTGCGGGAAGCCCCGCCAACTCTGGTGCCCGATCACCTCGATCGCCGGACCGCACTTGGCGACCTGTTCCAGCAGCTCGACCGGGGTGGCGCCGAAGCGCCACAGCGGCGTCAGCGAGAACAGCGTCGTCCCGAAGATCACGAGACGACCTCCACCCACTGCGCGGTCCGCGACGACTCCAGGACGGCCGCGGTGATCCGGGCCGCGCGCAGCCCGTCGGCGAAGGTGGGCAGCCCGTCCGGCTGACCGCCGGCCAGCGCCGCGTAGGTGTCGGCGACGAACGCGTCGAAGCAGTCCTGGTAGCCCTGCGGGTGCCCGGCCGGCAGCACGCCGGGGAACTCGGTGGTCGCGCCGCGCAGGTGCACCTGGTTGACGTCGCGGCCGCCGATCCACAGCGACTCCGGGTTCTCCTGGTCGAAGCTGAGCGACTCGGCCGCCGCGTCGACGGAGAACCACAGCCGGTTCTTGCGGCCGGGGCTGACCTGGCTGACGGTCAGCGTGCCGGTGGCGCCGCGGTCGGTCTCGAAGAGCACGACGGCGGCGTCCTCGGTGGTCACGGCCCGGCCGTTGCGTTCCGGGACGGCGACCACGGTGCGGGCCGCGAGCCGGGCGATGCGGTGGCCGGTGACGAACTCGACCAGGTCGCACCAGTGCACGCCGATGTCGGCGAACGCCCGCGACGGGCCGCCGGCGGCCGCGTCGACGCGCCAGTTGTCGTCGTTCTCCTCGGCGAGCCAGTCCTGCAGGTAGGAGCCGTGCAGTAGGCGTACCGGGCCGGTCTGCCCGCCGGCCACCCTGGCGCGTGCGGTGCGCACGGTCGGGTAGAAGCGGTAGACGAACGGCACGGTCGCGGTCACCCCGGCGGCCCGGGCCCGTTCGACCAGGTCCTCGGCCTCGGCCGGGTCGACCGCGAGGGGCTTCTCGCAGACGACCGACTTGCCGGCGTCGATGGCGGCCCGCACCAGCGGGGCGTGGGTGGCGTTCGGGGTGCAGATGTGGACGACGTCGATGTCGTCGGCGTTCATCAGCTCGTCGACCGTGGCCACCGACGCCTCGGCGTCCAGGCGCTCGGCTCCGGCCCGCGAGGACTCGGGCGACGATCCCAGGACCCGGGCGACGGTGCCGCCTGCCCGGCGAATGGCGCGTGCGTGCACAGCGCCCATGAACCCGGTGCCGACGATGCCGGCACGGACGCGATCGGCCACTTGCGGCCTCCTTCAGGGTGCATTCGACCAGGCCCACGTCGCAGGTGGGCCGGAATGAGGGGGAAGAGCTACTTCACGCCGCCGGCGAACCCCTGGATGAACTTCTTCTGGGCGAACAGGTAGAAGCCGAGGATCGGGATCATCGAGATGATCACGATGGCGAAGATCTTGTTCCAGGCCGAGACCAGGGAGCCGACGTAGTAGTACATCGACACGGTCAGGGTCTGGTAGTCGGAGCCGCCCAGGAAGATCAGGGCGGTGAAGAAGTCGTTCCAGACGATCAGGCCGGTCAGGATCGCCACGGTGCCGGTGGCCGGGGCCATCAGCGGCAGCACGATGCGCAGGAAGACCCGGCCGGGGCCGGCGCCGTCGATGGCGGCCGCCTCCTCGTAGTCACGCGGCAGCGCCCGGAAGAACCCGGCGTAGAGGAACACCGCGAGCGGCATCAGCGTGCCGGCGTACAGGACGATCATGCCCCAGGGGGTGCCGACCAGGCCCATCGTGCGGGCGCCGATGTAGAGCGGGATGATGCCCAACTGGGCGGGCAGGATGATCGCGATGAGGAACAGGTAGAACGCGATCGAGCTCCAGCGGCGGGTGCTGCGGGCCAGGACGTACGCGGCCAACGAGCCGAACGCGACCAGGCCGAGAATGCTCCCGACCGTGATCATCACGCTGTTGACCAGGCTGAACAGGATGTTGTTGTCACCGCTGGTGGTCAGCACGTCGGTGAAGTTGGCGACCGTCGGCCGGCTCGGCAGCGCCGAGGACGTCGTGGTCAGCAGCTCCTCGTCGGGCTTGAGGGCGGTGGCGAGCAGGAAGTAGAAGGGCATCAGGCCGATCAGCGCGGCGATCCAGACGAGCACCTCACGCAGGAACGTGGCCTTGGTGTAGCGGAACAAGTGAACCCCTCCCTACGTGCGGTCTCGGGTGGCGGCCTGCTGCAGCGCCGAGAAGACGAGGATGATGGCGGTCAGCATCAGCGCGAGCGCCGCACCGAATCCGAAGTTGCTCAGCGCGAAGGTCTCCTTGTAGACCTGGGTCGCCAGCGTCTCGGTCGCTCCGCCGGGCCCGCCGCCGGTCAGCGCCATCACCTGGTCGAAGACCCGCAGACCCTGGACCAGCATGAGCGTCCCGGCGATCGCCGTGGAAGCGCGGATCGAGGGAAGCGTGATGTGCCAGAACCGCCCCCAGGTGCCGGCGCCGTCGAGCGCGCCCGCCTCCTCGATCTCCGGCGGCACGGTGGCCAGGCCGGCCAGGTAGATGACCATGACGAGGCCGGTGGTCTGCCAGACCATCACGATCAGGACCGCCCAGAGCGCCAGGCCGGGCTCGGCCAGCCAGGGCCGCTGCCAGTCCTCGCGGCCGAGCCAGCCGAGGAACTGGTTGATCGGGCCGTTGAAGTCGAAGATGAACTTCCAGATGTACGAGACCGCGAGCGGGCTGAGCACCACCGGCATGAAGATCAGCACCCGGAGCAGGTACCGCGACTTCAGGGTCCGGTTGAGCGCCAGCGCCAGCATCAGTCCGAACACGTTGGTCAGGACGAGGAAGCCGAACGCCAGGAACAGCGTGTTCTTCAGCGAGCCGAGCAGCGTCGGATCGTCGATGATCTTCCGGAAGTTCTCCAGGCCGATGAAGTCGAACGCGCCGACCCCGGTCCAGTTGGTGAAGGCGTAGAACGCGCCGCCGGCCGTGGCCACGTAGTGGACCAGGACGACCATGAGGACCGCGGGAAGGGCCCACCACCAGTGGCCGTACGAGATCAGGGGCCGGACCCGCCGGGGGCGGATGTCGCCGCCCCCGGCTCCCTGTTCGGGAGAGACTTCGCGCACGGTCTCAGTCTCGGTGCTCGCCGGCATGACTACTTGCTGTCCCATGCCTTGTCCACGGCCGCGAGGACGGACGCGGCGTCGCCGCGGCCCGCGATCAAGCCCTGCAGGCCCTTCGACAGCTGGTCGTAGACCGACGGGTTCGGCCACGACAGGTTCGGCAGCGGGGCGTAGTCGCCGCCGGCCAGCAGGTCCTTCACCGTGGCGTACTGCGGGGCGAGTTCGGCGCCCTCGACCCCGCTGATCGGCACCTGGCCCTCGATCTTGGTGAACTCGGCCGCGTTCTCCGGCTTGGCGAGCCACTCCAGGAAGGTCTGCGCGGCCTTCTTCTGCTCGGCGTCCGCCTTGGCGTTGATCGACATGGCGTAGTTCGGGCTGGCCAGCAGGTACTGCTTACCACCGGCGGCCGGCGGGAAGGCCCGGATCTCCAGGGTGACACCCTCGGCGTTGTTCATGATCTCGGTGGCCGAGCCGCCCGGCGCGAAGGCGCTGAGCGACGTGCCGCGGGCCAGACCCTGGGTGATGGCGTCGAAGCCACCGCCGGCGGCGCCCTTCTGGAAGCAGCCGCCCTTGTTCATCTGCTCGATGGTGGCGACGACGTCCTTCCAGCCCGCGTCCTGCGCGAAGCTGACCTTGCCGTCGGCACGCTGCTGGTTCCAGTCCGGCGTCTGGGCGTACACCCGGCTGGCCGACAGCGACATCGCCATCAGGCCGACGTTCGGCGGGGCCGAACCGGCCAGGGCGACCAGCGACTTGCCCTTGCCCGTCAGGTCCTGGCAGAGGCTCAGCATCGCGGTCGCGTCGGCCGGGAACTGGGCGCCGGCCTCGGTGGCCGCGCCGCTGTTCCACACGATGCCGACCGGGACGATGTCGGTCGGCTGCGCGTAGGTCTTGCCGTCCTGCTCGAGCAGAGCCTTGTAGGCATCCGGCACGACGGCGGTGGAGCCGGCGCTCAACGGCTCGAGCAGGCCGGCCTCGGCGAGCGGGAGAACCGCGTAGTCCTGGCCCCGGCCGGGCGCGACGACCATCAGGTCCGCGGCGTTGCCGCCCTGCAACTGGGTGCGCAGCGAGGTGCCGTAGCTGTCGTTGGGGAGCTTGCGGGCGTCGATCGCGACGCCGGTCTCCGCGGTGTACTTCTTGGCGAGCGCCTCGTACGGGCTCTCGGTGGTCGTCGAGGTGGGGAACAGGAAGCTGAAGCCCTGCTTGTCCCCGCTGCCGGAGTCGCCGCCGGCGTCGCCGCTGGTGCTGCAGGCGGAAAGCGACAGAGCGCCGGCGAGGGGTACCGCCACGAGGGCGCTGAGGCGGCGGCGTATCCCGGAGTTCTGCTTTGTCATATCGGAGCCTTTCGTGACGGACTTCCGTGAGCGGCGCGAGGGGATTCGCCGCTGAAGCCACGCTCTGTTTCAGAGCTGTGACACCGCCGTGACGGCTGTCACCAGCTTCTGCAGACAAGCGGAAGAAGTCAACGAAATGAAGACTAAAGACCGCTGATGCCAGGCATAATTCTGACCGATGATCGGGACCTCACGAGAGCCACTTGGCGCGATTGCCGACCGGGTTGTGCCTGCTCAGCGCAGCAGAAAGAGCCGGACAGCGGGAGAGCCGGCCGGCGGTGGGGTGACGCGGTGGATCAGCCGCCGGCCAATTCCGGCCGTCCGGCCGGTGACGAGAACGGCAGCCATTCGGACATGCGTTCCGGCGTGAAGAGCTCGTCCAGCACCAGATGCACGGCGCCGGCGAGGCCGGTCGCCTCGCCCAGATTCGACAGTTCGATCCGCAGCGTACGGGTGGCGAGCGGCAGACTCCGGCGATAGACCGACTCGCGGATCGCGGCGAGCACGAAGTCCCCCGCCTGCGCGACGCCACCGCCGAGCACCACCAGGCCCGGGTTGTAGAAGCTGACCAGCGTGGCCAGGGTGTCGCCGACCAGCCGTCCGGTGCGCGCCAGCAGCGCCCGCGACGCCGGGTCGCCGCGGTCTGCCGCCGCCGTGACATCCGCGGCGGTGATGTCGCCCTGCGCCGCCAGGATCCCGGCCAGCAGGGCGCTCTCCCCGGTCTCGGCCAGCCGGCGGGCGTCGCGTGCCATGGCGGCGCCGCTGGCCACCGCCTCCAGGCAGCCGACGTTGCCGCACCGGCAGACGATCTCGGCGGCCTGTGCCACCGCGATGTGCCCGATGTCGCCGGCGCAGCCGTTGGTGCCGCGGTGCAGCCGGCGCCCGGAGACCAGGCCGGCGCCGATGCCCGTACCGATCTTCACGAACAGCATGTCGTCGATCGCCGCGTACACCGGATCCGAGCGCAGCTCGCCCAGTGCCAGCAGGTTCACGTCGTTGTCCACCCAGACCGGGGCCGCGAAGCGCCGCGACAGCCGTTCCCGGATCGGGTAGCCGTCCCAGCCCGGCATGATCGGTGGGGACACCGGGAACCCGGTCGCGAACTCCACCGGGCCGGGCACCCCGACACCGATCCCCCACAGCGGCGGCGGGTCGGTCTGCTTCTCCAGCAGCTGGTCGATCAGCTCCTCGCTGCGCGCCAGCACGACTTCCGGGCCGTCGGCGATGTCGATGCGCTCCTCGGCACGGGCCAGGATCCGGCCGGTCAGGTCGGCGATGCCGACGACCATGCCGGTGGCCCCGCAGGCCACCCCGGCGACCAGACCGGCCTCCGCCCGCAGCCGCAACCGGCGCGGCGCCCGGCCTCCCGTGGAGGGCCCGAGACCCGCGGCGGCGACCAGACCGGCCGCCTCCAGCTCCGCCACCCGCTGCGAGACGACGCTGCGGCCGAGCCCGATCTGCTGCACCAGCTGCGGTTGCGTCACCCCGTCACCGGAGCGGATCGCGTCCACGACGGCCGCCAGACCGTCCAATCGCTCGGCGGACTTGCCCGGCGGCACCATTCGACCCATTGCCGCATACTAGCCAACTTCTTCCGATGGCATGCAGAAGCGGCACCGCTCGCTGCTCGGCTTCGCCGTCGGTCAGCTCAGCGTCCGGAACGGGGCGAGCGTCGCACGGATCAGATCGGCCGCGCCCCAGTCGTCGTCGAACTGGGCCAGCACGGCCAGGTGCTGGCGCAGCTGAATGATCGGCATCCGGGCCTGCCAGCCGGCGTCGAGCGAGGTCAGCTCGGCGTAGCAGGCGAAGAATCGTTGCGCCTCGGGCGGCGGCGAGGTGGACCACACGTGGGCGAGGTCGACCTCCGCCCACATGTAGGACACCGCCGGGTCGATCAGCGCCGGCCGGCCGCCCGGGGTGGCCAGGAGGTTCTGGGTCCACAGGTCGCCGTGCGTCAGGCAGGCCGGGCGGTCCGGCAGCAGCTCGGGCAGACGCCTGCACAGCCGCTCCAGCGCCGCCCGGAAGCCGGCGTCAAGGGCTGCCTCGACGCGAGGTTGCCCGAGCCAGCGCAGCAGCCGATGCTCGGCGAAGAACGCGAAACCGTCCTCGCTCCAGGTGTTGATCTGCCGCCGGCGGCCCAGCCAGTTGTCGCGGTGCCATCCGAAGCGCGGGTGGACCGTACTCAGATGCAGGCCGGCCAGCGCATGCGCGAACTGCTCCCAGAAGCTCTCACTGCGCGGCCGCGGCCGCAGCACCGACAACACGAGCAGCTCCCGGTCCGCCCGGATCACCTCGGGCGTCGCCAGGCCGCCGAGCTCCCGCAGAGCCGTCAGCCCGTCGGCCTCCGCGGCGAAGACGTCACTGTCCGGCGTCTCGGCGAAGGCCTTGACGAACACCGGCGGCGCGTCCCGGCGGGTCGCGATGCCCGCGACCGCCGCCAGCCCTCCCGTCACCGGCTCGACCGTGACAGCATCGCCCATCCCGGCCCGATGCAGGCGGTCGAGGAGGAACGTCGCCGGGTCTCTCACGAAGGCTCCTCCTGTCCGCACCGCCAGTCCGCAAGATCGTAGGCGCCCGGCGCTATCTTCTGCTGCTCGCGTCTCCGGCGATCCGGCGCGCTGTCAGGTAGCGGAGGCACCCGGCGTAGCAAGCCCATACCGGCAGGGGGAAGACAGCGACGCGTTCCATTCCGCCGATGCCCAGGCCTGCCCCCTGTTACGCGAGGAAAAGGATGCTGCCGGCCACTCCGAGCAATCCGAGAGTCAGCGTCGCCGGCCGTAACCGAGCCGGCAGCGTGCTTTTGCGGGCGCATCCCAGGACCACCAATCCCGCGTTACCGCACGCGAAGACGAACAATGCGCCGAGCAGGTGCATGTTCTCGTTGACATCGGCGGGAAGCGCCGCGCCTGCCGTGGCGACAATGGAAGATGGCATGAGTCCGAGTACATCAACGGCGATGCCTCCGGGGCATTGCGGCAGAACCCCGTGATTCTGGTAGGGCCAGCCCTACCAAGCCGCGCCGGCATCAGAGCGAGGGCAGCTCGCGGTCCACCAGGTTCAGCGAAGGCGCTGTCTCCGGCTTCCGGGGCACGCAGGGCAGGCACAGCACGAACCGGCTGCCGTGGGGGACGACGTCTTCGTACCAGACCCGGCCGTGATTCGCCTCGGCGAGCAACCTCGACAGGTACAGCCCGAACCCGGCGCCGGTTCGCGCTCCGGACTGGTCGGCCTGGGTGAAGCGATCGAACAGGTGCTCGACGAAGTCCGGTGGCACCCCGTTGCCCTCGTCGGTGACGGTGAACAGGACGTCGTTGCCCACCCCGTCGAGGCCCGCCGACACGTGGATGTCGCCGGGGCTGTACTTGACCGCGTTCGTGATGAAGTTGGTCAGCACCTCGTGGGTGTGCACCGGGTCGGCGAACACGGCTGTGCCGGGCGGGCCGTAGTCGACGCTGACCCGGGCACGGGCCTGCTTGGTCAGGTTGTCGGCGACGCGGGCCAGCACCCGCTCCACCGGCAGTGCGACGGGCTGGGTATGGATCGCGCCCGGCTCGGCGCGGCAAAGTGCCAGCAGGTGCGCGGCCATGTCGAGCAACTGGTCGACCCGGCTGCCCAGCGCCTGCACGGCAGCGCGGCGTTCGTCGTCGCTGAGAGTGGCCCATTCCTGGGTCAGTTCCTCGGAGTAGGCCGAGATCACGGTCAAAGGCTGGTTGATCTCGTGGGTGAGTGTGGCGATGATGTCGCTCTTCCAGGCGCCCGCCGCCTCCAGTTCCCGGTTGACGGCGGCCAGATGCTCGGCCCGGCGGCTCAGCTCGCGGTGCGCCCGGTCAAGGTCCTGGTGGGCCGCGGAAAGCCGGCGATGGAGACCCGCGGTCTCGGCGAGCAGCGCCCACAGCACCACCCCGGAGGAGATCAGCAGGGTGATCCGGGCCACGTAGTAGCCCACCGTGTAACGGTACGGGGCGGCCAGGAACAGGATTCCGGTCGCCATGGACGCGCTGATCGCCACCACCACCCACTGTTCCACCGGTGGTCGATGGCGCAGACTTCTGACCACGGCCAGCAGGCTGATCGCCGCGGCCGACAGCGCCGCACCCACCGCCCATCGACCGGCCACGGTCGGGGTACCGCTCTGATAGATCCGGGGCAGCCAGTCCGCGCCGACGACCATTCCGGTCACGGCGGCCACCAGAGCGAGCGCCGTGGCGAACGCGACCGCGGCGGCGGCCCGCCGCCGGGTCAGGGCAAGCCCGCTCAATCGGGGCGGCAGCTTTGCGACGACGTACTGTTGCGCCGCGACGAGAACCGGAAAACCGCCGATGAGCAGCAGGAAGAGCCACGGCCCGCTGACCTCGGCCCACCGTGAACCGCTCCCCGATCGCTGTATCTGGGCGAAGACGATGCCGTACGGCACCATCAGCAGCGTTGAGTAGAGATACGCCGAGGACAGGCCCAGCGTCGCCAGCCGGGCGCCGGCCAGGAACTGCTGCATCAGCAGGTGCGCGGTCAGAAGATCGGCCGACGCCATGAGGACGAAGAACGCGTTGATCAGGTTCGGGTGCACGGTGAGACGGGTGTCAGCCATCGGCGCCAGGGCCAGGGTGACCGCTAGCACCGTGATCGCGTAGACCCACAGACCCCGGCGTACCGAACCCTCTTCTGAGCGTCCCGCGCTGCTTTCGGGGTCCACGGCCACCGCCCCCCACCGATCACAGATTCCCCCGGACTTGACGCTACCGTGCGTCACCGCCGGGCTCGCCGGAATCCAGGTGATGGCCGCTGGGCCTGACCATCAGCTCAGCGGATCGCGCATCCGTTGCCCAGCACCGGCTGGACGCAGCAGGAGCCACTGGCCGGCCGGCTCGTCCCGGGTTTCAACGATCGGTCGCCGCGGCGAACGTGCCGGTGATCCACGCCGGGTCGGTGATGGCGGTACCCACCACCACGGCCGCCGCCCCGGCGTCCAGCGCGGCCCGGACGTGTCCCGGCCGGTGGTAGCGGCCCTCGGCCACGACCAGCGCCTCCGGCAGCGCCGCGGTGAGCGCCTTGACCAGGGCGAGGTCGGGGCCTTCGGGGGCCGGGGTGTACGGGGTGTAGCCGGACAGCGTGGTGGCGATCAGGTCGGCGCCGGCCGCCGCTGCGGCGATCCCCTCGGCGGTGGTGGAGACGTCGGCCATCACCAGGCCGCCGGCGGCGTGTACGGCGTCGATCGTGACCTGTAGTGGCGCGCCGTCCGGCCGCGGGCGGCCGGTGCCGTCGGTGGCGACGACCGTGGCGCCCGCCGCGAGCACTGTCAGCGCGTCCTCTGCCGTCGGGGTGATGAACACGCCGGAGGTGCCGCGCTTGGTGAGACCGATGACGGGCACCGGCACCGCGTCGGCGACGGCTTGGACGTCGGCGATGCCGCCCACTCCCCCGCACCGCACGGCGGTGGCCCCGCCGAGCACCGCGGCCCGGGCGAGGCGGGCGATGGTCGGCGAGTCCCGCAACGGATGGTCGGGGCCGGCCTGGCAGGAAACGATCAGGCTGCCACGGATTGTCTCGGCGAACCGGGCGCGGTTCATGGCGTTCATGCGGTGGCCTCCGGTCCGGGATTCATACGGGCGTGTGCGCGGTTCATACGGCCACCTCCGAACCGAGGGAACGCGGGCGTGCTTCATGCGGCCGGCCCCCGAACCGAGGGGCCCGGGCGTGCTTCATGAGGCCGCCTCCGGCACGAGGGTGCGGGCCAACTGTGCGGCGCCGAGCAAGGGTGCGTCGGGCCCAGCCTGGGATACCAGGACCGGCACGGATCGCAGGGGCGGAAGCGCCTCGGCGCGGTATGCCTCACCGACGGTCACGGCGAACTCGGGAATGCCGTGGACCACGCCGCCGCCCAGCGTCACCGCGTCCACGTCGACGGCGGCGACCAGCCCGGCCAGCGCCCGGCCCAGCGTGCGACCCGCGGACCGGATGGCCACGCCGGCGTCCTCGTCACCGGCCCGCATCCGGGCGGCCACCTCGGTGAGCGGCAGCGCCGCGGAACCGGTGGCCCGAGAATGAAAGGCGGCGATGGCCGGTCCCGCGGCGACCGCCTCGAGGTGGTCGTCGCGGCCGCATCCGCAGGCGAGGGCGCCCCGCTGCGGCACGAGCAGGTGCGCGATCTCCCCGGCCGAGCCGTGCGGGCCCGCCACCAGACGACCGTTTCGGATCAGCGCTCCCCCGACGCCGGTGCCGACCGAGACGTGCAGCACGTCCGGGCAGTCACGCAGCGCCGGGTCACGGACCGCACCCAGTGCGGCGGCCCGCACGTCGTTGACGACCGCGACCGGCAGGCCCAGCCGGCCGGCGAGTTCGGCGCGGATCGGCGTGCCGGCCCAGCCGGGCACGATCTCGGTCGCGGACCGCACCTCTCCCGCCGAGCTGTCGATTACGCCGGGCGCCCCCACTCCGAGCGCCAGCGGCGCGGCGTGCGCACGCAGGCCGTCGACGAGTTCGGCGATCACGCACAGGATCGCGGAGGCACCGGACGGCGTGCTCACCTGCACCCGGTCCCGGATCACGCCGGCCTCGTCGACCAGCGCCGCAGCGATCTTCGTGCCGCCGATGTCGACGGCCGCGACCAGCGAAGACGTGCTCACAGCAACCCGGCCGCGACCAGCAGCCGCCGCACGTAGTCGGTCTCCGCCTCGTCGAGCGGGATCTGCGGCGGGGCGGTGACCGCGTGCCTGATCACGCCGCGCAGCTGCAGCGCCGTCTTGAAGGCGCCCAGCGCGGAGGATCCCCGGCCCATCCGGGCCGGCGCCGCCGCCCGGACGATGCGCATCAGGCGCAGCAGCCGGTCCTGCTCGCGGGCGGCCTGGTCCCAGTCGCCGGCGCGGGCGTGCCGGTAGAGGGCCGCGTAGCCGTGCGGGTCGACGTTGCCGAGGCCGGGCACCACCCCGTCGGCGCCGGCGCGCAGGGCGCTGTCGACGGTCAGCTCCGAACCGGTCAGCACGCTGAACCCGGTGAGCCCGGCGTCGTTGCGGGCGGCCAGCAGGTCGCGCATTCCGGCGTCGTCGCCGGTGGAGTCCTTCAGCCCGGCCAGCACCCCATCGGCGGCCAGCCGCAGCAGCATGTCCTGCTCCAGCTTGGTGTGCACCGAGACCGGCAGGTCGTAGGCGTACACGGGAGCTTCGCACTTCTCGGCGATCAGCCGCAGATGCCGCTCCACCTCGGCCGGGTGCGTGCGGGTGTAGAACGGCGCGGTGACCACGATGCCGGCGCAGCCGGCGCGGGCCGCCCGCCGGGCGTGATCCAGCACCCGCATCGTGGTCATGTCGATCGCGCCGATCAGCACCGGCACCTGCCCGGCGACGTGGCGCAGGACCGCGTCGACCACGACCGCGCGGTGACCGTCCGGCAGGAAGGCCACCTCGCTGGAGGAGCCGAGGATGAACAGTCCGTCGACGCCACCGGCGAGCTGGAAGTCGACGAGCCGCAGCAGCGAGTCGACGTCGACCTCGAAGTCCGGGGTCAGCGGGGTGCACACCGGAGGGACCACACCGGTCAGCGGCGGCGCGACGGCGCCGGCGGGCGAGGGGTGGGCGGTGGCGGTGGCAGTCATGAGAGCTCCTGAAGGCGGGGCAGATCCGAGGGGTCGGTGATCGGGTGGTAGCAGCGGAAACGGCCGTCGGCGTCGGTGGCGTACGGCGGCATCTCGGTCGCGCAGACCTCGGTCGAGCGCCAGCACCGGGTGCGGAACGGGCAGCCCGACGGCGGATGCACGGCGGAGGGGACCGGGCCGGTCAGCGGGACCGGCCGCATGGGATGCAGCAGGCCGGGCGCGGCCGAGAACAGGGCTTGGGTGTACGGGTGACGCCCGTGCTCGATGCGCCCGGCCGGCAGTTCCTCGACGACCCGGCCCAGGTACATGGTCAGGATCCGGTCGGCGACGCGCCGCACGGTCTGCAGGTCGTGCGAGACGAACACCATGGCCAGGCCGAGCCGGGTGCGCAGGTCGAGCAGCAGGTTGAGGATCTGCGCGCGCACCGACACGTCCAGCGCCGAGGTGGGCTCGTCGGCGACGACCAGCGCCGGTTCCAGGGCCAGCGCCCGGGCGATCGCGACGCGTTGCCGCTGGCCGCCGGACATCTGACTGGGCAGGGCGTCGCGGGCCGAGGCCGGCAGGCCGACCAGGTCCATCAGTTCGGTCACCCGCAGCTGCCGGTCACGCGGGCTGCGCCAGCGCTGTACGTCGAGCGGGTCCGCGATGATGCGTTCCACACTGAGCCGCCGGTTCAGTGAGGTGGCCGGGTCCTGGAACACCATGCCGATCCGGCTGCCGATGTGCTGCCGGCGCCGGGACGTGCTCAGCGACCAGATGTCCGCGCCAGCGACGCGTACCGTGCCATGGGTCGGCCGTTGTAATCCGACGAGGACCTTGACCAGGGTCGACTTGCCGCAGCCGGACTCGCCGACCACCCCGAGCGTCTCCCCGGGCGCGACGCTCATGTCGGCTTTCGTGAGGGCGTGCACGCGGGCCCGGTTGAACACCGAGCCGCCGGGCGCGCGGTGCTCGACGCTGACGCCGCTGAGTTCGGCCAGCGGCTCGCGGCGTTGTTCAGTCATGGACGGCCACCTTTCCGGCCTCGATCTGCGCGGGGTGATGACAGGCCGCCAGGTGGTCGTTGACCTCGGCGAGCGGCGGGCGCTCGGTGGCGCAGACCGCGGTGGCGTGCGGGCAGCGGTCGGCGAACCGGCAGCCGGCCGGGAAGTCCGCCGGGGACGGCACGGTTCCGCGGATCTGGACCAGCCGGGGCGCCTGCGCCTCCAGCGAGAGCACCGAGCCGAGCAGCCCGCGGGTGTAGTGGTGGGTCGGCGCGGCCAGCACCTCGGGGGTACGGCCCTCCTCGACGATGCGGCCGCCGTACATCACCGCGATCCGGTCGCAGACGTCGCTGACCAGGGCCAGGTCGTGCGAAACCAGGATCAGGGCGAAGCCGAGCTCGGCGCGCAGCCGCAGCAGCAGTTGGATGACCTGGGCCTGCACGGTGACGTCGAGCGCCGTGGTGGGCTCGTCGGCGACCACGAGTTGCGGGTCCCGGGCCAGGGCCATCGCGATCACCACCCGCTGACGCTGCCCACCGGACAGCTCGTGCGGGTACGACGACAGGGTCCGGCGGGGGTCGAGGCCGACCAGATCCATCAGCTCGCCGGCCGTACGCGTGCCGCCGCGCCGGATGACCTGCTTGAGCTGTGCCCGTACGGTCATCGAGGGGTTCAGCGCGGACAGCGCGTCCTGATAGATCATCGCGATCCGCCGGCCCATGATCTGACGCCGCTGCGCGCCGCTGAGGGTGAGCAGGTCGGTGCCGGCGAACTCGATGCGCCCGCCGGTGCGGGCGCCGCGCGGGTGCAGGCCCATCACGGTCAGCGCGGTCAGCGACTTGCCGCAGCCGGATTCGCCGATCAGGCCGAGCACCTCGCCGGGCCGCACGTCGAAGCTGACGTCCTCGACGATGTCGACGCCGCGGTGGCTGCCGGCGAAACCGATCCGCAGGTCGCGCACGGACAGGATCGGCGGCGCGGTGACCGGCGGGCGCGCGGTGGCCGCCAGTCGCGCGGCGGCCTGCGCCAGGCCGGGAAGCTCGACACCGGACTCCCGCTCGGCGGCGACGATCTCGTGTTCCACCGGTCCGCTGCCGGCGCGCCGCCGGGCGGCCGGCGCCGCCCAGGCGTCCGAGATGCCTTCGGCCAGAATGTTCAGGCAGAGCACGGTGATCAGGATCAGCAGGCCCGGGAAGAACGTCGCCCACCAGCCGCGGCTGGCGAGCATCTGCTGGCCGTACGCGATGACGCTGCCCCACGACGACGCGCCGGCCTCGGGCTGCAGGCCGCCGCCGATGAACGACAGCGAGGCCTCGAAGACGATCGCGTTCGCCACCATGATCGTGGCGTAGACCAGGATCGGCGCGGCGCAGTTGCGGGTCACGTGCCGGATCAGGATGTGCCGGCGCCCGGCGCCGATCACCCGTTCCGCGGCGACGTAGTCCTCTTGATACTGCGCGGCGACGTTGGCCCGGACCAGCCGGGCGATCTGCGGGATCATGACGAACCCGATCGCGCCGACCAGCACCGGCACGCTGTCGCTGCCGTACGCGACGACCAGGATCGCGGCGAGCACGATCGTCGGGAACGCCATCACGACGTCCAGCAGCCGCATGACCGTCTCGTCGACGGCCCGGCGGCTGGTCGCCGCGACCGCCCCGAGCAGGGCGCCGACCAGCAGCGCCAGGCCGGCGGAGCCGAACCCGACGATCAGCGAGCGTGGGGTTCCGGCGATCAGCCGGGAGTAGACGTCACGGCCGAGCCGGTCCACACCGAACCAGAACTCGCCGCTCGGGCCGGTCGACGGCGCGGCGAGCGCGACCTGGGTAGGATCGTGGCGGATCAGCCACGGCGCGGCGATGCCGACCGCGACGACGAGAAGGAGGAAACCGAGACAGAATCGGGCGGTCAACGGCAGCCGCCGGAATGCGGCGATCATCAGTGTGCTCCTCGCATGCGGGGGTTGGCCGCCAGGTACAGCAGGTCGACGACGAGGTTCACCACGACGAAGCCGAGCGCGATGGTGATGACGAGTCCGCGGGCCAGGCCGATGTCGTTCTGCTGGACCGCGCTCATGATCTGGGTGCCCATGCCGGGCAGCGTGAAGATCGTTTCGATGATCACCGCGCCGCCGATCAGGTAGCCGACCTGCAGGCCGAGCACGGTCAGCGGGGTCAGCAGGGCGTTGCGCAGCACGTTGCGCCCGACCACGACCACCGGGGGCAGCCCGGCGCCGACCGCGGTCCGCACGTAGTCGCGGTCCAGTTCCTCCACCATCGAGGTACGCACGACGCGGGCCAGGGCACAGCCGGTCGGTACGGCGAGCGCGACCGCCGGCAGGATCAGGTGCTGGAACCAGCCGCTCACCGACTCCGACGGCGCGACGTAGTGACCGCTGGGCAGCGAGCCGCCGCCGATCGTGGACAACTGCTGGATCAGCAGGATGGCCAGCCAGAACGACGGGATCGAGATGCCGGCCATGGACACCAGCCGGGTCACCTGGTCCGGCCACCGGTCGCGGTAGAGCGCGCCGGTGATGCCCAGGACCAGGGCCAGCACCACGGCCAGCCCGACACCGAGGGCGGTGAGCTGCAGGGTGACCGGCAGCGCGTCGCCGATGATGCCGCTGATCGGGGCGCTCAGCGAGAACGTCTGGCCCAGGTCGCCGTGCAGCAGCGCCCACAGGTAGTCCAGGTAGCGGACCAGCAGCGGCTGGTCCAGGCCGTTGGCCTGGTTGAACGCCGCGATCTGCTCGGCGGTGGCCTGATCGCCGAGGACCGAGAGCGCGGCGTCGTTCGGCGAGAGCGCCATGACCAGGAAGATGAACAGGATGATGCCGAGCATGAGCGGGATCAGCGCCGACAGCCGGCGAAGGATGATGCCGAGGAACGCGTCCACGGCCGCTCCTTTCCTTGTCGGGTGCGGCCGCCCGGGAAGCGGCCGCACGGAACGTCACCCGCGGGAGGCGCCGAGGAAGTAGAGGCCGGTGGTGGCGGCGCCGGCGAAGTCCTTGAGCTTGGCCGGATCGAACGCCGTGATCATCTTGGCGTGGAAGACCGGGTAGAGCGGCGCCTCGTCGGCGATCAGGTCGAGCGCCTGCTTCCACAGCGCGCTCTGCGCCGAGCCGGAGCTCTTCGCGGCGTCGTCGATGATCTGCGCGCACTTGCTCGCCTGCGGCGTGCCCGCCCAGCGGTGCCGGCTCCTGGTCCAGGTCTCGTTGGTGTAGAACCAGCGCAGCAGCAGGTCGGTGTCGGGACCGAAGACGGTGGGGTCGCCGCTGGCCGCCAGCACCCGGAAGCCGTCGCCGGGCACGATGGTGCCGTAGACCGCCGACGACGGGTTGGTGTTGAGAGTGGCGGTGACGCCGATCGCCTTCCAGGCGTCGATGATCACCGGGGCGCTGTCCTTCACGAACGCGGTGTCCGTGGTGACCAGCTCGAACGACAGGTTGGTGACCCCGGCCTCGGCCAGCAGCGCCTTGGCCTTGTCCGGGTCGTAGCCGTACACGGTCGCGGCCTTCTGGTAGCCGCTGTTGCCCTCGTCGAGGTAGCTGGTGGCGGCGGTGGCGTGGCCCTGTAGCGCCGTGGTGATCAGCTTGTCCGTGTCGATCGCGTAGTGCAGCGCCTGGCGCACCCGCTTGTCGTCGAACGGCGCGGCGGTGCAGTTGAACATCAGGAACAGCTGGTTGAAGGCCTGCTTCTCGTCCACCGTCTTGCCGCCGGACACCGCGGTCACGTCCAGGTAGGGCACCGCCTCGATCGCCTGCGACGACCCGCCCTGCAGATCGTTGAGGCGGGCGGTGTTGTCCGGGGTGGTCCGCAGCGTGACCTTCTTCGCCTTCGCCGGCCGGGGTCCGTTGTAGTGGCTGTTGACGCCCATCACCACGCCGGCGGTGGCGTTGGCGCTGACCACGGTGAACGGGCCGGAGCCGATCGGCGCGGTGTCGAACGCCTTGGCGGCCGCGGCGTCGCCGGTCTTCGCCTTAGGGACGATCTTGATGACGGCGATGCGCTGCGGGAACAGGCTGAACGGCGTCTTGAGCCTGAACTCGACGGTCTTCGGGTCCTTGGCGGTCACCGTGTCGACGAAGGTGATGAAGCCGGCCATCAGCGCCTTGTTGGCCGGGTCCAGCGCACGCTGGAACGACCACACCACATCGTCCGCGGTGACCGGTGTGCCGTCGGAGAACTTCGCGCCTTCGCGCAGAGTGACGGTCCAGGTCAGCTCGTCCGCGCCGGCTGCGGGCAAAGCAGAAGCCAGTGCGGGGTACGGCTCACGCGTGATCGGGTCGAGGTCGACCAGGGCTTCGAAGACGTGCTGGTTGACGGTGGTCGCGACCGCGCTGGAGGCGTTCATCGGGTCGAAGCCGCTGGACAGGGTGAACGCGAGGGTCGCCTCGATGGTCTTGCCGCCGGGGCCGGCGGAGTCGCCGCCGTCCCCGCAGGCGCCCAGGCCGGCGGTGATCGTGGTGGCGGCGCCCAGGAGGCCCGCATATCGGAGCAGGTTCCGGCGCGACAGGCCCTTGTCATCCATCGTCATCCCCAAGTCTTCGTTATGTAGGACGTCCTACGTCCGACGTACTGCGTATGCGGTACCTTAGGAGCGCGCCTCCACCAGGTCAAGAAGTCAGGATCAGCAACCCGGCTCGCGGCCGGAGGCACAACAGGCACATCCGGCACCCACGAGGGACTTTTCAGATGCGGGAACCCCGATGAGGCGGCGAGTCGCGCCGGCCGCCGGCGCCACGCGCCGGCCCAGCCGTACCGATGAGGTGCAACAGCAGATCAAGCAGCTCATCCTCGAACGTGGCCTGACCGCCGGGGACCCGATGCCCACCGAGCTCGAGTTGCTCGACGAGATCAACGTCAGCCGCAACTCGCTGCGTGAGGCGCTCAAGGCGCTGCAGGCCGTCGGCATCGTGGAGATCCGCCACGGCTTCGGGATGTACGTCGGCACGATGTCGCTGGTCTCGCTCGTCGACGAGCTCACCTTCCACGGCCGGATGTCGCTGCAGGCCGGCCGCAACGACCTGCGCCACCTGGTGCAGATCCGCGAGGTCCTCGAGTCCGGGCTGATCCAGCAGGTCATCCGTGGCCGGGAGGCCGGCACTCCGGCCGCCGCCGAGCTGGCCGAGGTGATGGAGCAGATGGAGGCCGAGGCCCGCGCCGGCAGCGTGACCCCGGAGACCGACAAGCGGTTCCACGAGCTTCTGTACGAGCCACTCGGCAACCCGCTCGTCACGCAGCTGCTGGCGGCGTTCTGGGACGTCTACCACGCCCTGCACACCGAACTCGACGAGGCCGACGAGACCCCGGTCGAGATCGCCGCCCGCCACCGCCGGGTCTACGACGCGGTCTGCGCCGGCGACATCGACGAGTCGGTCGCCGCCCTCAACGAGCACTTCAGCGGGATACGCCGCCGCCTGAGCTGAGCCCGTTCACTCGGCCGCCGCGGCCAGGCGGCCGGCCAGCTCGCGCAGGTGGGCGATCAGTTCCGGCGGCTCGTGGACGCGGAAGCGGAATCCGAACCGCCCGACGTACAGAGCCAGTTCGTCCAGCGAGTTCGAGCCGGTGTGCAGGACGCAGCTCGTCTCATCGACGGCTTCCAGAGCGCCGATCGTCGGTGGGATGCGCTCGGCGGCCTCGGCGGGCGGCACGTGCAGGGTGATCCGCGCCCGGCACCGGTAGGGGGCGGTGGAGACACCCCGGGTCACATAGGCCGCGAGGTCCTCGTCGGGCAGCGGGCGCGGGCTGAACCGGGGGCCGGTCGGCACCCGCGGGCGCATCCGGTCCACCCGGTAGGTGCGCCAGTCCTGCCGGTCGACGTCCCAGCCGACCAGATACCAGCGGCGCCCGGTGTGCACCAGCCGGTACGGCTCCGCGACCCGCAGCGTGGACACCGCATCCTGCCGGGTGTAGTCGAACCGCAGGCGGTGCTGGTCGCGACAGGCGGCGGCGACGGCGGTGAGCACGTCCGGATCCACAGTGATGCCGCCGGGGACGGCGACGGTCACCGAGCGCAGCAGGTCGACGCGTTGGCGTACCCGCGACGGCAGCACCTGCTCCAGCTTGGCCAGCGCCCGCAGCGAGATCTCCTCGATGCCGGTGATCGAGCCGCTCGCGGCGGTCCGCAGGCCCACCGCGACGGCCACCGCCTCCTCGTCGTCGAGCAGCAGCGGCGGCAGCCGCGTGCCGGCGCCGAGCCGGTATCCGGCAGCGCCCGCTGTGGCGTGCACCGGATAACCCAGGTCACGCAGTTTCTGGATGTCGCGCCGCACGGTACGCACGTCGACGTCGAGGTTGCGGGCGAGTTCGGTGCCGCTCCACTCGCGCGGGGTCTGCAACAGGGCGAGCAGTCGCAGCAGCCGCGCCGAGGTTTCTGCCATGCCGCCGATATTCGCACAGAGCTAGGACCGAAGCTGTCCTAGGCGGTCCGTAGCGTTGTCGGTATGAGCGAACAGATCACACCCTTCCGGATCGACATCGCCGACGAGCGCCTGGACGACCTGCGCCGCCGCCTGCAAGCCACCCGCTGGCCGGAGCCGCTGCCCGGCGACGACTGGACGACCGGGGTGCCGACCGGTTGGCTGCGCAAGCTCGCCGAGTACTGGCGCACCGAATTCGACTGGCGGGCGGCGGAGCGGCGGCTCAACTCGTTCCCGCAGTTCACCACCGCCATCGACGGGCAGCGCATCCACTTCCTGCACGTGCGCTCCCCGCACCCGGACGCGCTGCCGCTCGTGCTGACCCACGGCTGGCCGGGCTCGGTCGCCGAGTTCCTCGACCTGATCGGGCCGCTGACCGAGCCGGACGACCCGGCCGACGCCTTTCACCTGGTCATCCCGTCACTGCCCGGCTTCGGCTTCTCCGGGCCGACCGCCGACGGCGGCTGGGACACCGACCGGATCGCCCGCGCCTGGGCGGAACTGATGCGCCGGCTCGGCTACGAGAGGTACGGCGTGCAGGGTGGCGACATCGGCGCGGCGGTCAGCCCGCGGGTGGCCCGGACTGCGCCGAAGAACGTGGTCGGCGTACACGTCAACGGCGATCCCGGCCCGATGCCGCCGATGGAGCTCTCTGATGAAGAGCTGGCGTCGCTCAGCGAGGTGGAGCGCGACCGGATCGCCCGGATCCAGGAGTTCATGCAGGAGCAGTTCGGCTACATCGCCATCCAGTCGACCCGGCCGCAGACCCTCGCATACGGGCTGACCGACTCGCCGGCCGGGCAGCTGGCCTGGATCATGGACAAGTTCCGGGAGTGGACGCATCCGCGGCCGACGCTGCCCGAGGAGATCATCAGCCGGGACTGGCTGCTCACCAACGCCAGCATCTACTGGTTCACCGCCACGGCGGGCAGCGCGGCGTACGTGGGATACGGCCAGTCGAACTGGGGCGCGGTCGACGAGAACTCCGGCGTGCCCACCGGGGTCATCGTCTTCGCCCAGGACATCGGGATCCGCCGGTACGCCGAGACCCAGAACACCATCGTCCGCTGGACGGACGTCGACCACGGCGGGCACTTCGCAGCGCTGGAGGAGCCGGACCTGCTCGTCGCCGACGTCCGCGACTTCTTCCGCGACCTGCGCTGAACCGCGGTCAGAAGCCGGAGCCGTCCTCGGTGTCGATCGCGGTGGCCGCGACGGCCGCTCCGTCGAGGGTCGCGGTGCGGCCCACGGTGTCCAGTGATGGCGCGGGCCGTGGTTCGTCACCGACGGTGAGAACGCCGACCTGGGTGCCGTCGGGCAGGACGATCCAACCGCCCTTCACCCGGGCGCCGCGTACGTCCGCCGCGGCCCGGAAGAGTGCGGACGGTTTGCGAACGGCGGGGACGGCGAAAACGATGTCGCGGTCACCGAGGGTGATCCGGCCGGTCGCCTTCGCGGAGGTGAAGACGCCGTCGAGGGTCCCCTGTTTGCCGGTCAGGTGGTACGCGCCACCGGCCACGGTGCCGCGGAACCAGGCCTCGACCCGGTTCCCGTCACACAGGTAGGCGATGGCCACGCCGTCACGCAGGGCCAGGAAGAGGGTTCCGGCGCCGCCGGGCAGTCGTGCGGCGTACGTCGCCCGGGTCCTCTCGGCTGCGGTCGCCGCCACCGTGGCCACCCTGATCGAAGCCATCGGGGCGGCTGCCGACGCCGGTGCGCTGACCGCGGGCATCGAGCCGTCCGCGGAGCCGTCCGTCGCCTGGTTCACCGCCAGACCGAGGGCGACCGAGACCCCGACGGTGAAGCCGACCGTGACCTTGAGGCTGACCCGGATCCGGTGGGGCGGCGCCGCGGCGGGTTCCGGCGCGGCGTCTCGCGGGCGGGCGACGGGCGGCACCGGCACGGTTGCCCGCCAGGTGGGTTCCGCATCGTCGAACCGGGTGGCCGGGATGGGCGCGGTCTGCAGCGGCCTGGTCGGCGACGTCCGGGTGCCGCCGGTGTCCGTGCCGGCGGTCGCCGCACGCAGGTGAGCGGCGACATTCCGCGCCGCCGGGCGGTCGCGTGGCTCCGCTGCCAGACAGTTGCGGGCCAGCAACGGCAGGTCGGCCCGCACAGCCTCAGCCGGAGGCAAACCCGTGATCATCTCGGCGAGCAGCACGCCGAGGGCGTACACGTCGGCGGCGGCCGTCGCCGTACCGCCGCCGAGCACTTCAGGGGCGACGTAGCCCGGCGCCCCGGCGACCGAACACAGCGCCGACACGCCGAAGTCACTGACCTTGACGGCAAGCGCGCCGGTCACCAGCACGTTCTCCGGCTTGAGGTCCAGGTGGAGGATGCCCTGCGCGTGCGCGGCCGCCAGCGCGGACGCCACCTGAAGCCCGATCGCCCCGGCCTCGCCGGTGCTGAGCCGGCCACCGCGGGCCGCCAGGTGCTGCCGCAGGTTCACCCCGTCCACATACTCCGTCAGGAACGCGATCTGCCCGCCCTCGACCACCAGGTCGTGCAGGGCCACGACGGACTCGTGGCGCAGCCCGCGCAGGACGGCCTCCTCCTGCAGGATCACGTCGCGGACACGGCGGTCACCGGCGTACCGGGCATGCAGCAGTTTGGCCGCGAGCGGTGGCCCGCCCCACCGGTTGGTGGCGCGCCGCATCACCGCCCACGCGCCCCGGCCGATCTCCTCGTGCAACAGGTAACCGCATCCGAGCGGCTCTTCACCGGCCATTTCCGGACTTCCTTTCCGCCAGCCGGTGGAGTCACCGAGCGAACCGTGATGGCTACCGGAAGTATCGGCGCTTGACGGATCGGCCACATCCGGACGGATCGCCATATTCGCCTCCATCGGGACCATCTGGTTCACCGCCATTCGGACGATGAGGGTGGAAAGGTGCAGCTCGCGCCCCATGTTCGATCGACGATTCCTGATCGACTCCGCAGCCGGGATCGTGCAGGCCCATCCGATCGGGCTAGCCCCACCGGGGGAAAGCCGTCCGGGTCTAATGTGGGTGACGGGGAGGAAGTCCGTTGTCCGGTCGGCTGCGGGATGCACACCGCTCGTCAGCGGTGTGGCTGATCCTGGCCGCCGTGACGCTCGCCGCCGGCTGCGCGGCCGGTGATCCGCCGCCACCACCGGCCTCCGGGCTGACGATGGCGGTGCCGCGGGCATCACACACCGCGACGCCGTTGCCCGGCGGTCGCGTACTGATCGTCGGTGGTTGCGTGGTGGACCACTGCGACGGCGCTGCCGGCGCCGACAGCGAGCTGTTCGACCCGGTGACGGGCCGGTTCACTCCCGGCGCCCCGCTGTCGGTGCCGCGGGCCGGGCACACCGCGACCGCCCTGGCCGACGGCCGTGTCCTCGTGGCCGGCGGGTTCTCCGGCGAGCGGCAGCCACCACTCGCCGGCGCCGAGGTGTACGACCCGGCGGCCGGCCGGTTCGAGCCGGCCGGCGCGATGTCGCAGCGCCGCGCGGAGCACACCGCCACCCGCCTGCAGGACGGGAGGGTGCTCATCGCCGGCGGCACGAACGGCATGGACACTCTCGCCGGCGCCGAGATCTACGACCCGGCGACCGGCCGGTTCAGCGCCGCCGCGGAGCTGCCCGGCCGACGGTCGATGCACGGCGCGACGCTGCTCGCGAACGGTCAGGTGCTCGTCGCGGGCGGCCGGTCCGCGCGCGACCGGCTGGTCGACACCGCAGCGGTGTACGACCCGGCAGCCGGCTCCTGGCGCGCGGCCGGCCGGCTCGACGCGCCGAAGTACAAACTGGCCGTCGCCGCACTGCCGGACGGCGGCGCCCTGGTCGTGGGCGGCCAGACCGCCGACGACCGGCAGGCCCGGCTGTCCCGCACCGAACTCTTCGATCCCCGCTCGGGTACGTTCCGGCCGGGCCCGACCATGTCGGAGCCGCGATACAAGATCTCCGACGCGGTGGTCACCCTGGCCGACGGCCGGGTCGTCATCGCGGGCGGGTACGGCGCCGAGACCTACGCCGACGGCGCGCTGCGCGCGCTGGGAACCGTTCCGGGGCCGGAGCGCCAGTTCCCCGCGGCGGCCGCGCTCCCGGACGGCCGGGTCCTCATCACCGGCGGCTACGACGATCGCACCTACCTCACGGCGACCGCCGTGGTCATCCGCCCGTGATGAGTCCTGCCGCCCAGCGCCGTCTCAATATGCATGAGCGCACATGACACGCAACCGCAGACCGCCGACGGCAAGGTTCTCTGGCACTTCAGCATGTCGCTGGACGGATTCGTCGCCGGGCCGCACCACGCGATGGACTGGCTGGTCGGCACGCCGACGCGGCCCGGCCTGATCGCCGAGTACACCACCACCACCGGCGCGGTGCTGGCCGGGCGCAACGGGTTCGACGCGATGCCGGGCGCCCGCCCGTACGGCGACGACTGGCAGGGACCGATCTTCATCCTCACCCACCACCCGCAGGACGCGCCGCCGACGCCGGGCATCACGTTCCTCAGCTGCGACGTGGCCGAGGCCGTCCGGATCGGGCTGGACGCGGCAGGTGGCAAGAACCTGGAGGTGTTCTCGCCGACGATCGGCCGGCAACTGCTCGCCCTGGGCCTGATCGACGAGATCGACATCCACATCTCACCGGTGCTGCTCGGCGACGGCATCCGCCTGTTCGACAACCCGGGCGGCAAGCCGGTCGCCCTGCACCGGGTCGGCGCCGGGGACCCGCTCGAGGAGGTCAACGTGCGCTACCGGCCGGCGCCGGCCCGCCACTAGGCGCGTGCCCTGATCCCGTCGAGCAACTGGCCGAGCACGTGGACGCATTCGTCGGTGGCCGCGCCCGCGTCGCCGGAGGCGGCCACGTAGCGGGCCGCCTCGTTGAGGGCGCCGAGCAGCAGCTGGGCCAGGGGTGCGGCCGGTTGCGGAGTCAGCACGCCGGCGTCGATCAGGTTCTGCACGGCGCTCTGCACGAGTCCCAGGCCGTACTGTTCGTTGAGCTGCTGCCAGCCGGCGGCGCCGAGGACCGCCGGGGCGTCGCGGAGCACGACCTGGTCGATGCGCGGGTCGGCGTACGCGGTGAGGAAGACCCGGGCGCCCCGCAGCAGTCCGGCGACCGGGTCGGCCGCGGGTTCGGCCAGGGCCGAGGTCACCTGGGCGACGATCTCCGTCTCGACGAGTTCCACGACCGCGCCGAACAACTCGGCCTTGTCACGGAACTGATGGTAGAGGGCGCCCCGGGTGACACCCGCCGTGTGGACGATCTCCTCGGTGCCGACATCGGCGTATCCGCGCTGCTCGAACAACGTCCGGGCGGCGGTGATCAACCGCTCCCGGGTCGCGGCGGACCGCTGGGCGTGCTTGGTCGTCCTGGGCTCCATCGACATCCCACCCTTGAATGCATACAGGCTGTATGCAATTGTGCGTACAGGCTGTACGCATGTGAGGAGGGCATCGTATGCCGCACGCCGCACTGCCCGCGGGCACCATCCACTACCGCGACACCGGACACGGCCGTCCAGTGGTCCTGCTGCACGGACTCCTGCAGGACGGGCGGCTGTGGAACCCGGTCGCCGACCGGCTCGCCGGCCACCTGCGCTGCATCACACCCGATCTGCCGCTCGGCGCGCACCGGGTCGCGATGCGCCCCGGCGCCGACCTGAGCGCCTCCGGTGTCGCCGGCACTGTGGCCGATCTGCTCGACCACCTCGACCTACGGGACGTGACCATCGTCGGCAACGACACCGGCGGTGTGATCGCCCAGGTCCTCGCCGCCCACCGGCCCGACCGCCTGGGCCGGCTGGTGCTGACCAGCTGCGAGGCGTTCGACAACGTGCCGCCTGCGGTATTCCGGACCCTGCCGGTGGCCGCCCGGCTCGGGCTGCTTCCGGCGCTGCTGTCGGCCCTGCGCGTGCGCCCGCTGCGGGCGCTGCCGACGGGGTACGGCTGGCTGACCCGCAACCCGCTCCCCCATGATCTGATCGACGACTGGATCGCGGCCTACTACCGTTCGCCGGACGTCCGCCGCGACACCCGCCGCTTCGTCGCCTCACTCGGCGACCGGCGCCTGTTGACCCGCCTCGCCGACAAGCTGGCCGACTTCCCGCATCCGTCGCTGATCGTGTGGGCGGCCGACGACAAACTGTTCCCGCCCGCCCACGCCGGGCGGCTCGGCCGGCTCCTGAACGCCGCACAGGTCGAACTCGTCGCGGACTCCCGCACCTGGCTGATGATCGACCAGCCGGACCGCACCGCCGCGTTGATCCGCAACTTCGTCGAGGACACCAGGCTCACCCGCCGCGGAGGATGCGGTGGGCCGGCCGGCACGGCACCGTCGTAGGAGGACAGGGAGGGGCCGGAGATGGCAGTCGACACATTCATGGCCTACGTCGGCGCGTACCCCAGCGTGGCCGCGGCCCAGCAGGACTACGAACTGGTGAAATCGCTGCACCGCGACGCCGGGCTGATCGACGCGTACGACGCCGCCGTGCTGGAGCGACACGCGGACGGCAAGACGAAGGTGATCAGGAAGCACGAGACGCCCACGCGCGCCGGCGGGTTGCTGGGCGGCGGGATCGGGCTGGCCGTCGGGCTGTCCGCGGTGATCTTCCCGTTCGCAGCGCTCGGCGGCGGGCTGCTGGCCGCCACGACGGCCGGTGGCGCGGTGATCGGCGCGGTGGCGGGACACGCCGCCGCCGGGATGAGCCGCGACGATCTTCAGGAGCTCGGCGAGCTGCTGGACTCCGGCGAGGCGGGCCTGGTGGTGGTCGCGGCCGCCGAGATGGGCCCGCAGGTGGAACGCGTGATGCGGCAGAGCGCGCAGAACGTGGCCGCCCGCGAGATCAAGGCCGACGCCACCGCGATCGCGCAGGACGTCAAGGCGGCCGAGGCGACCTAGCCGGGAAGGGATCGAGGATGCAGAGCAGTTACGCGAGTGAGCGTCCCACCGGCGCCGGAACAGCGCCGGCCGCCACGACCTGGATCGGAGTCGTGGTCTTCGCCGGGATCATGATGCTGGCGCTGGGCTCGTTCCAGGTGATGGAGGGTGTGGTCGCCCTCTACCGCCAGCAGGCGCACCCGATCGCGCTGGACCGCCTGATGATCGAGGTGAACTACACGGCCTGGGGCTGGACGCATCTGATCCTCGGCCTGCTCACCGTCGGCACCGGCGTCGGCGTCCTGCTCGGGCAGACGTGGGCACGGGTCGTCGGCATCATCATCACCGCCGGCGCTGCCCTGGTGCACTTCTCCTTCCTGGCCGCGGCGCCGTTCTGGTGCACCATCCTGATCACCATGAACGTCATCATCATCTACGCGCTGGCCGTTCACGGGCGAGACGTTCGTAGCCGGCCCTGACCCCGATCAGCAGCGCACCGGTCAGCACCGCGCCCGTCGCGAGCGGCCGCAGCCAGGACCGGCGGTACTCGCCGTGCAGTGCCGCCTGCGGCGCCGGTGTGAAGACGTTGCCGGGGTGCGGCGCGACCGCCTCCCGGGACAGGCCGCCGGCCCGCATCAACGGGCCGACCAGCGCGTCGTACAGGGCCGGGGTTGCCACGAAACCGAAGCTGATCAGCCGGTTCGCGGCGCCGACCGGCACGGTGGCCCGCGGCCGCCGGGCGCAGCGCACGATGGCGCGCGCCACCTTGGCCGGCGAGTCGACCGGCGGCGGAGGCTGCCCGTAACGGCCCGCGTAGTTCGCCGCGTTGCGGTAGATCGGGGTGTTCACCGCGCCCGGTGAGACCAGGCAGACGTGGATGTCGGCGGCGTCGCGGGTCTCCTGTCGCAGCGACCGGACCAGGGCGCGCAGCCCCCACTTGCTGGTGACGTAAGAACTCGTGTACGGGGTGACCACGGTGCCGAGCAGCGAACCGCAGAAGATCAGCACGCCGCTGTCCTGTTCCCGGAACCGTGTCAGCGCGACCCGGGCCACGGTGGCGGCGCCCAGCAGATCGGTGGTCACCACCTGCTCGAAAACCTCGGCGGGCACGTCCTCGAACCGGCCGTACGCCATCACGGCCGCCGTGTGCACCCACACGTCGAGGCGGCCGAACGCGCTGGTGGCAGTCACCGCCACCTGCTCGACCGTCTCCGGCCGGGTGATGTCGGCGACGACCACCCGCACCTCGGCGCCGGCCGCCCGGCACAGCGCGGCGACCATCTCCAGCCCGGGCCGGGAGCGGGCGGCCAGCACCAGGCGGGCGCCGTCGCGGGCGAAGGCGAGCGCAGCGGCCCGCCCGACGCCGCTGGAGGCACCGGTGATCACGACTACCGAGTTCGCGCGCACGCCCCCCGCTGTACCCGCCGCGAGCTGCCCTAAGCAGGTTGCGCCGGACCGTTGGTTGCGCCCGGACCGCTGGTTGTAATAGAAATTGTTACGATGGCTTCGAACAGCAGAGTGACGATCGCGGCGCACGCGCTCGCGTGGCTGGAGCTCGCCCGCCGGCGCGGCCGCCCCTGGCTCACCTCCGACGAGGTGGCCGCGAGCGTCAACACGAACCCGGTGATCCTGCGGCGCAGCCTCGGCGACCTGCGGCGCGCCGGCCTGGTCACCGCGCGGCGCGGCACCGGGGCCGGATTCGCGCTGGCCCGCCCCGCCGAGGAGATCACCCTCTACGACGTGTGGGCAGCCGTCGAGGCCGAGCCACTGCTCGCCCTGCACCACTCCGAACCCAACCAGCAGTGCCCGGTGGGCCGCGGCATCCGGCCCGTGCTCAGCGAGATGTACGACGAGGCGACCACCGCGTTCGGCCAGGCCCTGGCCCACCGCACGATCGCCGACATCCTCGAGAGGATCCCGACGTGATCGTCGAGCTTCGGCAGTACACACTGCACCCCGGCCGCCGCGACGAGCTGATCGAGCTGTTCGACGCGCAGTTCGTCGAGTCCCAGGAGGCCCTCGGCATGGCCGTGCTCGGCCAGTTCCGCGACCTGGACCGGCCCGACGTGTTCGTCTGGCTGCGCGGCTTCCCCGACATGGCCGCCCGCGGCCGCGGGCTGCGCGAGTTCTACGGCGGCCCGGTGTGGAAGCAGCACCGCGACGCGGCGAACGCCACGATGATCGACTCCGACGACGTGCTGCTGCTACAGGCGATCGTGCCGCCGCCGGCGCATCCGCGCGACGGCCGGCCTGCGGAGTCGATCATCCGGGCCACGATCTGGTATCGCGACCGGCCCTTCGACGACGCGTTCGCGCAGTGGTTCACCGGCCAGGACACCGGCGCCGTCGCCGTGCTGTCGAGCGAGTACGCCGAGAACAACTTCCCGGCCCTGCCGGTGCGCGAGGGCGAGCACGCGTTCGCCTGGTTCACCCGTTCCCCCGGCGAGGTGACACCACCCGACCACTTCGGCGTCGTGAAGACCGAGCGGTTGCGACTGACCCCGACCGCCCGGTCCACCTTCCGATGACAGGCACAGTGCCGGGACGGGACCCGCGGCGCCGGTGGTGGATCCTTGTCGCGGTCGGCGTGACCGGGCTGGTAGGGGCGTATGCCGGATTTGTTCTCACGGCGACCGGACAGGCGCTGGAGAACGCCGCGCTACGAGGCGCCGACCAGGTCGCCGACTGGAATCTCGCCGAGTCGGACGAAGCGCTGGCGCACATCACGGTCGCCTCCCTCGCGGTGGCATGCACGGTGATCGCGGTGGTGGGTCTGCTGCGGCGATCCGTGCCGCTCGCCGTGGCCGCGGTGGGAACGGTCGTCGCCGGTCAGGTCGTGACGCAGGGCCTCAAGACGTTCATCCTTCCGCGGCCGGCTCTGGTGGAGGCGTCCGAGGCGTACACCGGCAACAGCTTCCCGAGCGGGCACACGGCGATCGCGCTCACGGTGCTCGCCGCCACGCTCATGCTCGCGACGTGGCGCGTACGCGGAGTCGCGCTGTTCTTCGTGGCGAGCTCGGCAGTCGCGATCGCCGGTTACACGCTGCAGTCCAAGTGGCACCGGCTCAGCGACACGCTCGGCTCAGCGGCGGTGACTCTCATCGTGGCGTCGCTCGCGTCACTGTGGCTGCACCGGCGCGGGCTGGTACGCACGGTCACCACCGGGGGCCACCGCGCGCGGATCGTGCTCGTAGCGGCGCCACTCGCGATCGGGACCGTCGTCTCGGCTGCGCTCGGCGTGCTCCTGCTGGTCGCGTCGGACGACGTGCTCGGCGCCGACCCGGTGATCGAGTACAACGTGTATCTGGCGCTTCAGTCGCTCGCAGCGGCCGGGTCCGGCGCGACCGCCCTCGCCCTGTGGTGGAGCTGGCACCGTATCGAGGTCGTCACCCACGCTGACGGCGCGGCACCGCAGCGGCCGGACCGGTCGACGTCAGCGGCTGCCGCCGCGGAAGATGCGCAGGAAGAACAGGAAGACGTTGAGGATGTCGAGGAAGATCGACGCCGCTAGCAGCGGGGCGGCGTCGATGTCCTTGGAGCGCCGCAGCCGCTGGAAATCGAACATGATGAAGCCTGCGAAGATCACCAAGCCGAGTACGGAGTAGATCAGCGAGCCGTACGGGATGTTGACGAAGATCAGCACGATGCCGAAGACGAGCAGGGCGACCAGCGCCCAGAAACAGATCCGGGCCAGGGCTGACAGGTCGCGGCGGGTGGCGTACCCCGCGGCGCCGAAGGCGGCCACGAACAGAGCCGTCGCTCCCCCTGCCTGCCAGAGTGCCTGCGGGTCGGTGCTGGCGTAGTAGACCAGCGTCGGCGCGACCGCCACGCCCATCAGCAGCCCGAAGCCGAGCAGCAGCGCGACGGTTGTCTGCCGCGAGCGGCGCACGGTGAACTGCATGGCGATCAGGGCGGCGAACGAGGCGAGGTAGGCCAGGAAGGCCACGCCGACGGGCAGGTTGCGGCCGAGGTACGCGCCCATGGCGAACAGTCCGGTGGTCACCGCGACGTAGCCCATCGTCTGCGCGAACAGGGTACGGCTGTGGTCGCGGACGGCAATCCCGGCCGGCGGGTACGCGTACGCCTCACCCATCGCAAGCTCCCTTGTCTGGTTGCGGGGTCCGCTCCACTCTGCGCGTACGCAATCGGACAGACACCATCCGCCAGGGGTGACCCGGCCCGGTTTTGTGGCAGTACGAATAGATCACCTTGCCTGTTCCGCCTAGACTGGGCGGCGCGGTGAAAGGCGGATTCCGAGTGCCAGACGACACGGGCCGGCCCGGGGGCAGCAGCCGGCGGCACAACATCGTGGTCGGTCTGATCGCCGTGCTGATCGTGGGCGCCGCCCAGTTCGTCGTGGAGTGGGCGCAGAATCCCTGGTCGGTGCTGGGCGGCGCGATGGTGATCGCCGCGGTGACGCTCGGGACGCTGAAGTTCCCCGATTCCCTCGCCTGGCTGTTCGAGAAGATCACCTCGATGCCCGGGTGGGCCAAGGCGGGTGCGGCCGGTGCGCTGGCGCTCGTGGTGCTCGTCGCCGCGACGGTGGCGGCGGTCGCCTGGTCCGGTGACGACGACTGCCCGCAGGCGTTCGGGCTGCGCATCCTCACCTCGCCGGAGGGTCTGCAGGCCACGCGTGAGCTGGCCCAGGAGTACGCGAGGGCCACCGCCCGCGACAACGACGGATGCCCGGCGGTGTATCCGTACGTCTATGCCGCCGCAACCTCGGCGGTGAGCGGCGCCCTGGCCCGCGGCTGGACCGCCGCGGGCACGGAACGCCCGCTCGATCAGCTGGGCCCGCTGCCGGACCTCTGGCTGCCCGATTCGATGCTGGACGTACGCCGGGTCCGCGACATCGTCGCGAAGGGTTCGCTGCAGTCCCTGCTGCTGCCGGTGACGTCGATCGGTTCGTCGCCGATCGTGCTGGCCGGCAGCGCCGTGTCCGACGTCGACGCCACGTCGCTGCCGGAGCTGGTGTCGTCGCTGCTGGAGCGGCCCGCGCCCGGGCTGTCGCTGTCGGCCGCCGA
This sequence comes from Actinoplanes sp. NBC_00393, assembly GCF_036053395.1. NCBI lineage: Bacteria > Bacillati > Actinomycetota > Actinomycetes > Micromonosporales > Micromonosporaceae > Actinoplanes > Actinoplanes sp. NBC_00393. Next base: position 3,953,726 of record NZ_CP107942.1, read on the forward strand.
TCCCGAGGCTTCGGCGGCCGGGCTGCTCGCCGCCGCCGTCTACCTGCACGACGCGCAGGGCGTGATGGTGCAGCCGGAGGTGGCCCGCCGGCGCGCCCGGATCGTGTTCGATTCCACGACCGCCGGCACCGATGAGGTCAGCCTGCTGTGTTCCTACCGGCGTGAGCGCAAGGCGCCGGCTGCCGTACTGGTCAGTCTGCGGACCTGGCAGCGTTTCGTGGAGGGCCGGGCGCTCGGCGCCGGTTGCCCGGCCCCGGGCCCGGCCGCGCCGAACCTGCCGGAGCCGGCGGTGTTCAAGTCCGGTCCGGCGCTCGATCACCCGTTCGTGCAGTTCAGCTGGACCAGCGCCCGGCACCGGGAGGCGGCCGAACACTTCCGCGACTGGCTGCGCAGCGAGAACGCCGAGCCGCACCGCGCGGCGGCAGGCCTGGACGATCCGCTGGAGGCCTGCTCCGAACTGGACGTCAACGCGTGCCTGCCGGCCGATCTGGGGGCGACGCTGGACCGCTACGAGAACGCCAAGCGGCCTGGCCGGGTGCTGCTGGCGGTGGACAGCTCGGGGTCGATGGCCGAGGGCGCCCGGTTCACCGTCGCCGCCCAGGGCGTCGGCGCGGCGCTCGGGCAGCTCGGCGCCCGCGACGAGTTCGGCCTGTGGTCGTTCCCGGTGCCCCGCGGCCGCCGCTCGTACGAGCTGGTCGGGGTCGCGACGGGTTCGCCGCAGCACCGCAAGGCGGTGGTCGACAGGCTGCGGGCCGTCAAGCCGGCCGGTGGGACGCCGCTGTACGCGACGATTCTGGCGGGCATGCGGGAGCTGTCCGCGGATGCCGACGACGAGCGGATCCGGGCGCTGGTCGTGCTGACCGACGGCGAGGACACCGGCAGCAGCGCGCGCGTGCGGCAGACGGTGCTCGGCGAGGTCGGTCGCCGGGCCGCCGGGTCCGACGTGCGGCTGTACGTGATCGCCACCGGTGAGGCCCGGTGCGAGGACCGCACCGGCACGGCCGGACCGGGACTGTATCTGCTGGCCGCCGCCGGTCGCGGCGAGTGCGTCGTGGCCGGGCAGGGACAGGTGCCGGAGACCATGGCCAGGCTTTTCGAGACCCTGTGGAGCGGGCGTTGATGAAAACGGGATCGCTGGCGTGGTTCGTTTTGGGCGTTCTGCTGATGGCCGCCGGCATGGCCGTGCTCGATCTGGTGAATGAACCGGAGCCGGAGCCGGCGCCGGCCGGGCTGGTCCTGCTGTCCGGCGAGGACGAGAGCACCGGCGGGCAGCGGCAGAAGCTGATCGAGCAGTGGAACGAGGAGCACGAGGACACCCCGGTCACCCTGGTGAGCCTGTCGCGCAGCGCTGACGCGCAGCTCAGCGAGATGCGGGCGCGGGCCCAGTCCGACGTGCCGAACGTCGACGTCTACAACCTGGACGTCACGTGGACCGCCCAGTTCGCCTCGGCCGGCTTCATCCTGCCGCTCAACGAGAAGACCGACACCGGCGGTTTTCTCGCCGCCCCGCTCGCCACCTGCCGGTTCGACGACAAGTTGTGGGCGCTGCCGTTCAACACCGACGCCGGGCTGCTCTACTACCGCAAGGGTGTGCAGCCGGAGGCCCTGCCGGAGACGTTGCTGCCGGACCGCAACGACGTGCAGGTGCTGGCCGATGCGGTGCCGGGCGTCGAGGCCGGGCTCGTCACGCCGCTCGCCCGCTACGAGGGTCTGACCGTGAGCGCGCTGGAGGCCATCTGGGCCGAGGGCGGCGACGTGTACGACGCCGAGAAGGACCTGGTCGTGATCGACAGCGACGAGGCGCGGGCTGGGCTGCGCAAACTGGCGGCGGCATTGCAGCCGGTCGGCGACATCCCGCCGGCCGTCCACCCGGAGTCGGTCAACTTCCGCGAGGACACCAGCCGCGCGGCCTTCCAGAGCGGCAAGGCCGCGCTGATGCGCAATTGGCCGGTGGCGTACGGGCAACTGCGCGCGGGCGACAAGCCGATGTCCGATTTCGACGTCGGGCCGCTGCCCGGGCCGAGCGTGCTCGGCGGGCAGAACCTGGCCGTGGCAAGCAGCACCCGCGATCCGCAGGCCGCCCAGGAGCTGATCGAGTTCCTGACCAGCGAGGAGAGCGAACAGCGCCTGTTCCGTGACGGCGGTCTGGCGGCCACCCGGACCGCCGTCTACGACGATCCGCAGGTGCTGGCGAAGCGCCCGTTCGCCCCGACGCTGAAACAGGCCCTGGAGAACGCCCGGCCACGCCCGGAGACGACGCACTACGCGCTGTTCAGCAGCACTTTCCAGGAGATCGTGACGCAGGCGCTGAACAACGGCGGCGAACTGCCCGGTGACGCGGTGGCCCGGCTGACCGACGCGCTGCACGGCCGGATCAACTGAGTTCCGGTCACCGCCGCCGGAAGCGGGCCTCGGCCTCGTCGATGGCGGCGAGCTGGGCGACGATCTCGCCGGGCGACGAGTCACCGACCACCTTCTGCAGGAACGGCGTGTGGTCCAGGATCAGGTCGCGGACCGGGCGCAGCGGCGCCGGGGCGTGGTGGAAGACCTGGCCGAGCAGGTACGCCTGCTGGACCTGACGGGCGGTGTGCGGCTTGCGCGGCGCCTCGAACGCGCCCAGGGCGGCGCGCACAGCGGCCTGGTCGGACAGATCCACACCGGCGAGCCGGCGGCCGAGGAAGTAGCCGTCCTCGGTGGCCATGCCGGCGCCGTACGCGGCGTACGGCGAGGTGGGGTGCGCGGCGTCGCCGACCAGCGTGACCCGGCCCTTCGACCACTGGGCGAGCGGTTTGCGGTCGCGCAGCACCCACCGCTGGACGTGGGCCGGGTCGGTGGCGGCGATCAGCTGCGGCAGCGGGGCGGCGAACCCGGCGCCCATCGTGGTGGCGGTGGCGTGCAGGTCGCCGGTGAACTCGCGGCCGGCGTCGTGGGCGCCCAGCACCCACCACTGGAAACCGTCGCGGCCCTTGGCGCGGATCGAGGTCCAGCTGCCCTGCACGGTGCGGCTGTGCGAGACGATGCACAGGCCGCGGTCGGCGCTCACGCTCTCGTCGAAGGTGTAGCCGCCGAAGATGTGCAGGTTGTGCTCGCGTTTCGGCGCCTCGCCCCACAGGGTCCGGCGCACCAGAGAGTCGATGCCGTCGGCGCCGACCAGCACGTCCACCTCGATCGTGTCGCCGTCGGACAGATGCAGCCGTACGCCGCTCTCGTCCTGCTCGAAGCTGTCCACCGCCCGGTTGACCTGCAGGACGCCCGGCGGGAGGGCGGCGAGCAGTCGCGCGTACAGATCGGGGCGTAGCAGCCCGATGAACCCGCCGCCGTAATCGGTCACGACCTCGTCGGGCAGGTTGACCCGGACCCGGGTCCGTCCCGCGGCGGTCCGGAACTCCGAGTAGCAGGGCGCGCCCAGGTCCTCGATGTCGACGCCGAGCAGGCCGAGTGCCTTGATGGGCGGCGGCCACAGGTTGAGGATGTTGCCGGCCGGGCGGGCCTGCGGGTAGCGCTCCAGGAGCAGGGCCTCGTGTCCGGCCTGGTGGACGGAGAGCGCGGTGGCCATGCCGGCCGGTCCCGCTCCGATGACCGCGACGCGGCCGGGGCGTGCAGTGCTGCTCATGGAAGTCTCCCTCGACGTGCTTCTCGTGCAGCAGAACGTAGCGTTCACTACGCTTTTGCCACAACCCCCGAATCCGCGAGGATGACGACCATGACCGCTTCCCCCGATCCCGGCTCGCTGGAGGTCCGGCCTCCGCTGCAGCAACGCAGCCGCGAGGCGTGGCAGCGGGTCCTCGATGCCGGGGTCGCCCTGGTCGAGGAGGGCGGCTACGAGGCGTTCACCATCGCCGCCGTGTGCGAGCGCGCCCAGGTGCCGCCGCGTGCGCTCTACGCCCGGGTCGACAACAAGGACGCCCTGTTCCTGGCCGTCTACGAGCACGGCATGGCCCGGGTGCTGGCCGAGCACGCGGTGTTCGACGACGGCGAGCGATGGCAGGGGCTGACCGCCGACCGGGTCGTCGCCGTCGCCGTCGCCGAGGTGGCCGGCATGTTCGCCCGGCACACCGCCTTCCTGCGCGCCATCGTGCTGATCTCCGGAGCGCACCCCGAGGTCTACCGCCGCGGCGTGCGCTACACCCAGGAGCTCGGCGACCGGTTCACCGCGCGACTGCTCAGCGTGGGGGCGGGCGCCGGTGAGCCCGATCCGCGGGCCGCGGTCCGGGCCGCGTTCAACGCCGTCTTCTCCTCGCTGGTGCTGCGCAACGCCTACGGCCCCGCCTTCGCCACCCCCGCGGACAGCGAGGATGACTTCCGGCGGACCCTCACGGCCATGGTGAGCCGCTACCTGCTTTGATCGACATCAGCCGATGGGCGTATCGGCGCGGTCCCGCGGGTATCCGGTCACCATGTCCACCCCGTCCTCGGCACGCCGGGTCATCGTCGCCAGCCTGATCGGCACGTCCCTGGAGTGGTACGACTTCTTCCTCTACGGGTCGGCCGCGGCGCTGGTCTTCGGCAAGCTGTTCTTCCCGCAGTTCGAGTCGCTCACCGGGACGTTGCTGGCCTTCACCACGTACGCCGTCGGGTTCGTGGCCCGCCCTCTGGGCGGAGTGATCTTCGGGCACTTCGGTGACCGGGTGGGCCGGCGCAACGTCCTGGTCGTCACGCTGCTGCTGATGGGCGCCGCGACATTCGCGATCGGGCTGGTGCCGACCTATGCCGCGATCGGGGTGGCCGCGCCGATCCTGCTGGTGCTCCTGCGGTTCCTGCAGGGCCTGGGGCTGGGCGGTGAGTGGGGCGGCGCGGTGATCATGTCGGTCGAGCACGGCGACAGCCACCGGCGCGGCCTCAACGCCAGCTGGCCGCAGGTCGGCGTGCCCGCCGGGAACCTGCTCGCCGCCGGCGTGCTGTGGATCCTGAACGCGATGCTGTCGGAGTCGGCGTTCCTGTCGTGGGGCTGGCGGATCCCGTTCCTGCTCTCCGGCGTCCTCGTCGTGGTCGGCCTGTGGATCCGGCTGACGATCACCGAGTCACCGCTGTTCGCCGAGGTCGAGCAGTCCGGGGCGAAGGCGAAACTGCCGCTCGTGGAGGTGCTGCGCCGGCACCCGCGGGGACTGCTGGTCGCGATGGCCGCCCGGATCGGCACCGACGTCGCGTTCTACACCTTCTCGCTGTACATCCTGACCTACATCACCGGGACCCTGGGCCTGCCGCGCAGCGTCGGCCTGGCCGCCGTCCTGATCGGCTCGGCGTTCCAGCTCGCCCTGATACCGGCATTCGGCGCGCTGTCCGACCGGGTCGGGCGCCGGCCGGTGTACGCCATCGGCGCGGCCAGTGCCGCGATCTGGGCGTTCGCGTTCTTCCCGCTGCTGGACACCGGCAACCGGGCGGTGATCGTGCTGGCCACGGTGATCGCCCTGGCCACCCACGCCGCGATGTACGGGCCGCAGGCCGCCTTCATCGTCGAACTGTTCAGCACCCGCCTGCGCTACTCCGGCGCGTCGATGGGCTACCAGATCGCCGGCATCCTCGGCGGCGCCCTGGCCCCGATCATCTCGATCCAGCTGGTCCGGGCCACCGGCACGGCGTTCGCGGTCTCCGCGTACGTCCTGGTGGCCCTGCTGATCACGCTGGTCGCCCTCTGGTTCGCCCCGGAGACCTCACGCCTCGACCTGCACGCCGAGCACCCTGACGCGACCGGTGCGTCCACCCACCGCGTCTGACTCGCGCGGGACGCTGACCCCTGACAGCACATCGGCGGCGAGGATGACCTCGCCGCCGATCAAGTCTTCCGACACTCGCCGAGCAGGTGCACGATCAGCCGGCGGAGCCTTCGCCGCCGCGCTCCCCATAGTGCTTCGACGTAGTCGTCATCTTTGCCCCCACACCGCAGAGGGTGACCTCGGCCCGCAATCGCCCCGTGAGGCCTTTCGCGTCGATCGCCCGAATTATGGACCGCCACCGGCCCTTTGCCACCGGGAAGCCTAGCGCAGCAATGGAGGGATTGCGGGACTAACACTCATTCCGGTTCGGACGACTCGATGAGGCGGAACCAGCCGAATGGGCGTCACCTCCCCAATCCACTCGCAATCCGAACTCGTACCGGGCCGCGGTCGCCGGCTTGTCGGCACGCCACAGGATCAGCCAGTTACCATCCGAATCCATTTCGGCTTCACCGACCGTGCCGCGACGATTACGCTCCTGGAGGGAAACTGCCGCCGCCTTGGCATCGAATATGAACCGAATGGTGAATTCCCCTATCGAAAAGGCCCGGACATCGTAGCGAAACGTATCGAGGCCGATGGTTCTCAAAGGGTCCCAGAGTCCGTTGACGGTATAGGAGATCTCCCACTGCAGCTCGTCGTGTTCGGCCACGGGCATGAAATGAACGACGCCGCGCCCGGTGTCGTCGAGGGGCATCCAGCTCGCTTCGGCGCCGGCGTTCAGCGCCTGCACCCGCGGGGTGATCGAGATCTTCTCCGCGTCGGAACCGGCGAACGGGGAGATCAGCGTCAGCGCCCGCTGCTCGACGACGCGGGCGGATCGGGTCGAACGGCGCTCGAGGACGCGGTCACCCTCGGCCGTTCCACCGACCCAGAGCGTCAGGTCCAGGTCCTCGGTGAAAGGCCCGTCCTGGTTGGCGGGTTCGGCGACGGGACGCGACGGATGAGCCCGGAGCCGCCGCGCGAGGAAGACCCCGGCACCCACCAGCATCAGGCACAGGACGAGCAGGGCTGCCCGGGGACCGGCACTGACTCCGACCACCAGCAGGACGTTGAGCATGGTGACCACGATGGGCACCACCCACGACGCGATCATCCCCACCCTCGACAGCCGGCGACCCGCATCCCTCGGCACACCAGGGTTCGCCATCACGTCGCACCCTCCCGCTTGATGAGCTTCAACGACCAGCTGATCGGATTGACCGCGGCCCGGCCCGCCACACCCGGCAGGCCGGCGACATCCTGGACGGTGTACCGGTGCTGACCGGCGTCGTCACGTTCGAAGGTGACGCCGGACGGCAGCATCTGAGTCTGCGGGTCGGACAGCCAGCCCAGCGACGCCGGCACCCGGAAGACGAAGGTGAGTGACCGCACGGGGCTGCGCCGCTTGGACTCCTCCTCGAGACCGATCGCCGGCGGTATCCATTCGAACTCCTGGAGTCCCCCTCGCCGCAACAGGTCCCAGTAACCGGGTGAGCGGTAGCTGGCCGACCATTGGACCCGGTCCCGTGGGGGCGCGAAAAGGACCAGCGCCCGGGGCGGGTTGCCCGGCAGCCTGATCTCGACGGCTGCCTGCGGTTCACCCGGCGGCTCCGGCTGCCGGTTCAGCACCAATTTGATGTCCGCCCAGGTCAGCTTATGGCTCGCCTCGCGGTTGAGCGCTTCGAGGTGGAACCAGTGCACGATCGAACCGGGAGCGGCCCGCGTGACGTGATATTCCTCGATGGTGTCGTCGTCCGGACGTTCGCCGATATTGAACACAATCGTGCGGTCGTCGTGGTAAGGCCGGTATCCGGCGAAGGTGCTGTCCAGAGCGTTCTTGGTGCGGTCCAGCTCAGCGGCGACCACGGCGGGCCCACCGTCGCTCCCGTTCAGAGCGAGCTGGTAGCCGACCGGAAGCAGACTCACCGCCACCACGAAACCAAGAGCCACCATGCCCGCCGGCGTGAACCGGTCCAGGGTGGCGATCTGGATGACCGTGGCGGCCAGCCCGCCGACGGCCGCGAACGACGGACCGATGAGGATCACGAATCGGCGCAGGGCGGACCGCCGGCGCTTGCCGGCATGCCCATCGGTCATCGGGCCGTGGCCTGACGCTGCGACCCGCGAGCTTCTCCAGCATCGCCAAGCCCTCCGGCTCCTCCGACGTTTCGCGAAACACCCTCAGAACTACACATCAGTATGAAGTCTACGAAGAGTGCGAACCAGGCGCATAAGTCGGAAATGCTGCACTGCGCCCATGTGGGCGCGCCCGCCGACTGTTCCGGCCGACCATTTCGCCTTGTCCCTGCTGGTCATCAAACCTTCGCGGACTTCATCGGCGAAGACCGGGGAAATCCCGGTCACCCGTCCGAGGGCTTATGCCGGAAGGCCATTACACCCAACCGAGGAGATCGCCCCTTCCGCAGTCGCCGGTTCGAGCGTCGCCCTTCCGGCAGAAAAGTGAAGGGGACGGGGAGCGCCTGGTTACGCCTGGACGAAGCGGGAGGCCACCGTGCCGTCCTCGTGCAGAGCGCAGAGGCGGGCGCCGGTGCGGCCGGTGCCGCCGATGACGATCCGGTCGCCGTCGTGCTGGAAGGCGATCAGCGTCGACGGGGCGCCGATCACCGCGCCGGCCTCGAACGGGTCGTGCAGGTGGCCGGTCAGCAGTGCGCGCAGGTGGGGCCGCCGCGCGACGGCTGCGGTCAGCTCGGCGGCGCCGTCCAGCTGGAACCACTCGTGGGTCGACGGGGACACCGGCGGATGGTGCAGGGTCAGCAGGGTGGGGCGCTCGTCGTAGCGGTCGATCCGGGCCATTTCGGTACCGACGTCGACACTGCCGTGGATCTGGCCGGGCCGCGACGAGTCCATGCCGATGATCCGCCACGGTCCGAGTTCGAGGACGTCGGGGCCGAAGAGATCGCGGATCACCTGCGGGTCGTCGTGGTTGCCGGGCACCGCCAGTGTCGGCAGGCCGAGCGGGGCGAGCATCGCGACCAGGTCGGCGGCGGCGGCGTGGGTGCCGTCGTCGGTCAGGTCACCGGTGAGCACCAGGGCGTCGACGGCCCTGTCAGAGACCGCGTTCAGCACGGTGGTGAGCCGGGCGGCCGGGTCGCGGCCGTTGACTGCGATCCCGCCCGCGGCGAAGTGGATGTCGCTGAGGTGCAGCAGATGCAGGGTCACGGCGTCTACCGTACGCAACCCTTCTTTTCATGACTGTCGATGTGTTGTAACGTCGCCTGGGAGCGCTCCCACGTCCCCAGGAGCTGTCCATGAGAAAAGCCTTCCGTTCCCTCATCGCCGCCACCGTGTTCGCCGTCGCTGCCGTGACCGCGTTCGTGGTGGCCCCACCGGCGCAAGCCGACACCCTGATCTGCGAGCAGTACGGCGCCACCACGATCGGCGGCCGCTACGTGGTGATGAACAACCGCTGGGGTGGCACCGCCGAGCAGTGCATCAACGTCACCAACACCGGTTTCACCATCACCAGCCAGCAGAGCGTCGGCAACACCAGCGGCGCTCCGGTGTCCTACCCGGCGGTCTACTTCGGCTGCCACTACACCCGCTGCTCCCCCGGCACCAACCTGCCGATACGCGTCGGGTCCATCTCCAGCGCGACCAGCAACGTCAGCTACACGTACGTCTCCGGCGCCACCTACAACGCCTCCTTCGACATCTGGCTCGACCCGACGCCGCGCACCGACGGCGTCAACGCGCAGGAGATCATGATCTGGTTCAACCGGCAGGGTTCGATCCAGCCGATCGGCTCGCAGGTCGGCACCGCCACCATCGGCGGCCGGACCTGGCAGGTCTGGCGCGGCAGCAACGGCTCGAACGCGGTGATCTCCTACGTCGCGCCGTCCCCGATCACCAGCTGGAGCTTCAGCGTCCTGGACTTCATCAACGACGTGAAGAGCCGCGGCGCGATCACCGATTCCTGGTACCTGACCAGCATCCAGGCCGGCTTCGAACCGTGGATCGGTGGCGCCGGGCTCGCGGTGAACAGCTTCAGCGCATCCGTCAACGGCGGTGGCACCACCAGCCCGCCGCCGTCCAGCCCGCCGCCGTCCAACCCGCCCGGCAACAGCTCCTGCCGGGTCACCTACGCGACGAACGTGTGGAACTCCGGCTTCACCGCCAACGTCACCGTCGCCAACACCGGCAGCGCAGCGATCAACGGGTGGACCCTCGGGTTCACGCTGCCGTCCGGCCAGTCGGTCACCAACTCGTGGGGCGCCACGCTGACCGGCAGCTCCGGCGCGATCTCGGCCCGCAACGTCGGCTACAACGGCAGCATCGCCGCGGGCAGCAGCGCCACCTTCGGATTCCAGGGCACCTACAGCGGCAGCTTCGCCGCACCGTCCACCTTCACCCTCAACGGCACGGCCTGCACCCGGGCCTGACCTCAAGCCTGGTCGCCGCCCTGCGTCCCCTGCAGGGCGGCGACCAGCGCCGCCACGGCCCCGGGCGCCTGCGGCAGGAACAGCGACGGCTCGACCAGCTCCACCTCCAGGACGCACGGTTCGCCCCGGTCGTCGCGGACCAGATCGACGCGGGCGTAGAGCGGGACGCCGAAACGCTGCGCCACGACGTCCACGGCATGCTGGGCCACCGCGATCTGTTCGGCCTCGGCGACATGCGGAGCGTTGGTCTCCTCGGCGAACAGGTCGTCGATCACCCCGGCGCGCGGCAGCGCCACCCGCTTGCTGGCGGCATGGCTGTAGCGGCCGCCGAAGAACACCAGCGGCCACTCGCCGTCCACCGCCACCGACGCCAGCAGCGGCTGCACGAGCACGCTCGCCCCGGCGGCATGCAGGCGCCGCACGTGGCCGGCCGCCGAATCGTGCTGGTCCGGGCCGTAGGAGGCGGCGTCCCGGCTGCCCGCGCCGATCGCCGGCTTCACCACGAACTCGCCCGCAGGAAAGGCCGGGGAGTCGCCCGGTTCCAGGAACAACGTCGGAGTGATCGGTACGCCGGACCGCTCCAGATCCGCGAGATAATGCTTGTCCAGGTTCCAGCGCACCATCGCCAACGGATTGCGCAGGTCCGTGACCTGGCCGACGGCCTCCAGCCAGGCCAGGAACGCCCCCAGACGCTGCGGATAGTCCCAGGTCGAGCGCAGCACCACCCGCTCGTAGCCGGCCCACCGCACCGCCGGGTCATCCCAGTCGACGACATCGACGGTGACCCCGGCAGCCCGCAACGCGGTCACGGCGAGTTCCTCGTCCTCGTCCCGGCCGCGAGCCTCCTGCGTGGTCACCCATGCCAGCCTTCTGATCACGACGTGACGATACGGCGCTCAGATCCAGCCGTTGGCACGGGCGCTGATGGCGGCCTCGATACGGTTGCGGGTGCCGGTCTTACCGATCGCGGCGGACAGGTAGTTGCGGACGGTGCTCTCGGACAGGTGCAGGCGGCCGGCGATGTCGGCGACGGTCGCGCCGTCCACCGCGGCGGCCAGAACGTCGCGCTCCCGGTCGGTGAGCGGGTTCGGGCCGGTCGAGAGGGCCGCGGCGGCGAGGGCGGGGTCGATCACCCGGTCCCCGGCCAGCACCCGCCGGACAGCGGCCGCGAGGTCCTCGACCGGGCCGTCCTTGACCAGGAAGCCGGCCGCGCCGGCCTCCATCGCCCGCCGCAGGTAGCCGGGCCGGCCGAACGTGGTCAGGATCAGAACCCGGCAGCCGGGTAGCCGGTCACGCAGCACCGCCGCTGCGTCCAGGCCGCTTCCGTCGGGCATCTCGATGTCCAGCAGGGCGACGTCCGGCCGCGTGGTCAGGGCTTGCTCCACGGCTTCCGCGGTGGTTGCGGCCTGGGCCACCACCTCGATGTCGGGTTCCAGGCCCAGCAGCAGGGCCAGGGCGCCACGCATCATGCCCTGGTCCTCGGCGAGCAGCAGCCGGATCATCCGGTCACCCGCCCGGGGACGTGGGCGGTGAGCAGCAGGCCGCCGTCGCGGGCCGAGGCGAACCGCAGCGTGCCGCCCACCCGCTCCATCCGTTCGGCAAGGCCGCGCAGACCGTTCCCCGGCTCCGGCCGGCCACCGGCGCCGTCGTCGCGGACGGTCAACGTCGCTCCCGCGGCGTCGACCTCGACCGCGATGTCACACCGTGCGGCCCCGCTGTGCCGCAGCACATTGGTCACCCCTTCCCGCAGCACCCACCGGAACGCGTCGCCGGCCTCGGCGCCGAGCGGCTGTCCGCTCTCCCGCACCGTCACCGCGATGCCGACGTCGGCCAGGATGGCTCGGGCATGGGCCAGTTCCCGGCCGAAATCCTGCTCACGGTAGCCGTTGACCGCCTCCCGAACCTCGGCCAGCGCCGTGCGACCGATCCGTTCGATGTCGGCCGCCTCCACCGCGGCCCGGCCGGGATCGGCCGGGACGAGCCGGCGCACCACCTCGGCCTTCACCACCACCAGCGACAACGTGTGGCCGAGCAGGTCGTGCAGGTCCTGGGCGAAGCGCAGCCGTTCCCGCTCGACCATGCTGTGGGCCAGTTCCTGCTGCGTGCGGCGCAGCTCCTCGACCAGCCGAGCCACCCGCGCGAAGGCCACCGTCACCGCGCCGGCCAGCAGCGTGATCAATGCCGTCGTCATCGTGTCGTCGCCGGGCAGCCGGTGCGCGGCGCCGATCACCAGCACCGCGACCACGCTGCCGCCGACCCAGGCGAACGCCCAGCCGGCGCGGGCCAGCCCCACGGCGCCGGCCGAGCAGACGAACATCAGCAGGATCAGCCAGTCCTGCGGGCCGCCGGCGTACGCGCCGGCCAGCCCGACCCCCAGCACCGCGAGCAGGGCGAGCCCGACGCGGTGCACGGCGGGCCGAACCGTCAGATCCATCACGGGTACGGCTACCAGCGCGAGGTTGAGCAGGGCGAAGACGACCAGTCCCACCGCTGCCACCGGCGCCCGGGCGACCTGTCCCCGCGCGATCGCCGCGGCCGGCGGCACGAGGAACCACAGCCACAGGGTGTGCGCCGCCAGCAGGGTCAGCCCGCGGCGCGCACCACGGTCGGCGGCGGTCGGGACGGCGGGTGCACCGGGCATGGTCGACACGGTAGTGGCGCTCAGCGGCGTACGGTCGAATGGCGGTAGGCCCGGGCCGCCGCGGCGGCGAAGACCACCGTCCAGACGGCGAGCACACCCAGGCCGGGCGCCGCGGGCGGCTCGCCGGCGGCCGCGTGCCAGCCGAGCTCGGCGTAGCGGTAGGTGGGCAGTGCGTGCGCCAGGTGCTGCAGCGCCTCCGGGAAGTACGTCGCGGGAACCAGCAGTCCACCGAGGACCGCCAGGGCGAGGAAGACCAGGAAGTTCGCCGGCTGGGCGACCTGCGGGGTGAGCCCGTACCCGATGGCCAGGCCGAGCAGGGCGAACGGGACCGTGCCGGCCCACATCAGCAGCACCAGGGCGACCCACCGGCCGGCGCTCAACTCGACGTGGTGCTGAAGGCGCCCGGCGATCCCCACGGCCACCACCGGCGGGACCGCGCACAGCGAGCTCAGCAGCGCCTTGACGGCGACCACCCGCGAGGAGGGCAGCGGGGTGACGCGCAGCTGCCGCAGCCAGCCGACCGCACGTTCCTGGGAGACCGACGCCCCCACCATCAGCACCCCGGCCACGGCGCCGTACCCGGCCAGCCCCACCATGATCGCGGCCGGGGCGTCCAGGCCCTCGAGCTGGTCGCCGCCCGCCCAACTCGAGAAGATCAGGTAGGTGGCGACCGGGCCGAGCACGGCGAACAGCGTGAGGCGGGGGTCCCGGACCAGGCGGCGCAACTCGAATCGCAGGTAGGCACGCATCTCAGTGCTCCGTTCCGGCGGTCAGGGTGAGGAAGGCGGTGTCCAGTCCGGCGGTGACCTCCAGCCCGCGGAAGCCGCGGCCGGCCAGCGCGGTGACGGTGGCGTCGGCGTCTTCGGTGGTGAGCACCACCCGGTCCCCGCGGATCCGCACCGACCGGACGCCGGGCAACGACTCCAACCCGTCGACGGGGGTGCCGGCCAGGTCGACGGCGACAGTCCGGCCGCCGGCGAGAGCCCGGATCTGCGCCGGTGAGCCGTCGGCCACCACCCGGCCGGCGGCGAGCACCACGACCCGGTCGGCGAACTCGTCAGCCTCATGCAGGTGGTGGGTGCTGAACAGGACGGTGTGCCCGGTCTCCGCGTACCGGCGCACCGCGCTCCAGAACGCCTGGCGGGCGGCGACGTCCATGGCCGCGGTCGGCTCGTCGAGAACCAGCAGGTCCGGGTCGCCGGCCAGCGCGAACGCGAACCGGGCCCGTTGCGCCTCGCCGGCGGAGAGCCGCTCCAGCCGCCGGCCGGCCAGTTCGGTCAGCCCGGACGTTTCCAGTAGCCGGTCGGTGGCGAGCGGACGCGGGTACAGCGCCCGGGCCAGTTCGATGAGTTCCCGGACGGTGGCGGCAGGCGCCAGTCCGGCATCCTGCAGCATCGCGCCGACCCGACCGGCCCGGACCGCCTCGGCGGGTGGCCGGCCGAACACCGCCACAGCGCCGGTGTCCGGCGGGGTCAGACCCAGCATGATCGAGATCGCGGTCGTCTTGCCCGCGCCGTTGGGCCCGAGCAGGGCGACGACGGTGCCCTGCTCGATCGTCAGGTCGAGGCCGGCGGCGGCCCGAACGGATCCGAACCGGCGGGCGATGCCAGTGAGTCGTACAGCGATGTCACCCATGCCGATCACGTTAGGAACGTGCCGCGGCGGCCGGCAGAGCCGTGGATACGCCGTGCGCGGTGACAAATGTCCTGCCGTGGCGGGCCGGGTCAGCCGGCCCGCACCGCCGCGCTCAGCAGGCGTTCCAGGCTGGTGGCGGGACAGCCGGTGAGGTCGGTGACGTGGGTGGTCACGCCGGCCAGTTCGCCGGCGGCGATGGCGGTGTACGTGGAGACCCAGGCGTCGACCTGCCAGCGCGGTGCGCCGTACGCCTCGCGGGACGCGTACGCCTCCGGCACCGTCTCCGCGTGATAGCTGATCTCGCGGCCGGTCGCCTCGCTCAGCAACGCCGCGACCTCGGCGAGGGTGAGCGCCTGCGGGCCGGTCAGCGAGTAGGTCTGCCCGGCGTGCGGCGCAGGATCGCGCAGCACGATGCTCGCCGCGTCGGCGATGTCGTCCTGGGCGACCGCGGCGACCCGGCCGTCTGCGGCCGGGCCGCGGATCACGCCGTCGGCGCCGGCCAGGGCGGGCAGGAAGTCGGCGTACAGGTTGTCGCGCAGGAACGTCGCGGCCAGACCGGACTCGCGGATGTGCTGCTCGGTGGCCCAGTGGTCGCGCGCCAGGGTGAAGGTCGCGTCCGGCGCGGCGCCGTAGAACGAGATGTAGACCAGGTGCCGGACACCGGCGGCCACGGCGGCGTCGACGAAGGTGAGGTGCTGCTGCACCCGGTCGGGTGTCTCGGCGGCCGACACCATCAGCACGGTCTCGATGCCGTCGAGGGCGTCGCGCACCGCGGCGCCGTCGTGGTACGGCGCGAGCACGCTGGTGCTGTCCGGCAGGCGCGGGGCGCGGGCCTGGTCGCGGACGAGCAGCCGCTGCGGCACGCCGACGGCTGCCAGCCGCCGTGCGACACGTCCACCGAGCTGCCCGGTGACGCCGGTGACGGCCACGGGAAGAAGCATGATCCGATCCTAGGGGGTCGCGCGCGGTGCCGTACGGCGGCATTTGCCCTGAAGGGTCTATTCCCGTCGAACCCGGCCGACAGCGGCGCCGGCAGGCAGAGAATGGAACCTGCGACATGCGGTACGGGGATGGTGATCGTCGTGGTCGCGCAACAGAACAGCCACAAGAGATCGGCCACCGACGCCATCGTCGGCTGCGACACCGAGGGCCGGATCACCGCCTGGAACCGGGCGGCCGAGCGGATCTACGGCTACCGCTGTGCCGAGGTGCGCCGCCGGCCGGTGACGATGATGTTCCCCGCCGACGTCGCCGACCGGGACTGGCAGATGTTCCAGGCGGCGCTGCGCGGTGTCACCACCAGCCAGCTGCGCACGGACCGGCTGCACAAGGACGGGACCCGCATCCCGGTCCGGATGTCGTTCGCTCCACTGGAGGGCGTGGACGGGTCGGTGCGCGGCGTCGTCAGCGTCGGGCACGAGCTGACCGACGAGATCAAGTCCGAGGCGCGGATGGCGGCGCTGCTGCAGGCGACACCCGACGCGATCGTCGGCCTGCACCGCGACGGGCGGATCGCGTTCGCGAACCGGTCCTGCGAGAAGCTGCTCGGCTACCGCCCGGACGAGCTGATCGGCCGGCAGGCCCGGATGCTGTTCCCCGAGGACGTCCGCGCCGCCATGATCGATCTGCGGGAGCGCCTGTTCGCGGACGCGGAGCTGCGCGCGCAGACCCACACCGTGCCGACCCGGATCCTGCGCAAGGACGGCATGGTGCTGCCCAGCGAGACCACGCTCAGCTGGCACGACGAGCCGGGCGAGCCACTGATGATCGCCGCGATGCGGGACCTGTCGGAGCTGCACCGGGCGGAGTCGCGCCTGCGGGCCCTGCTGGAGGCGGTGCCGGATGCCATCACCGGCATCGACGCGGACGGCCGGATCGTGATGGTGAACCAATGCGCCGAACAGTTGCTCGGCTATCCGCGCAGCCAGTTGCTCGGCCGGCCGTACACCCCGCTTCTTCCCGACAGCGAGCGGGAGCGCGCCGCTCAGGCCGTCGCCGCTGCGTTCGCGGCGCGGGAGCAACGGACGGTGGCGTACGCCGACGTGATCCGCGCCGACGGCAGCCTGGTGTCCACCGAGAACATCCTCACCCGCTTCGACACCGGCGGCGAGTCCATCCTGCTCATTCTCGGGCGCGACATCACCGACCGGGTCGCGGCGGAACGGGAGCGGGTCCGCCTGATCGAGCAGGTGCAGCGGCAGCGCGCCGAGCAGGCCATCCTGCGGGCCCAGCGGCTGGAGACGCTCGGCCGGCTCGCCGGCGGCGTGGCCCACGACTTCAACAACCTGCTCGCGGTCATCGCCAACTACGCCGACCTGCTTCACGAGGAGGTCACCGAGCTGGCCGGCGCCGACCCGCAGCGCTGGAGACCCTTCGGCGAAGATCTGGCCCGGATCCAGCAGGCGGCCCAGCGCGGCGCCGCACTGACCCAGCAGCTGCTGACCTTCAGCGGTCGCGACCTCAATCGGCCCCAGGTGCTGGCGCCCGCCGCAGCGCTGGAACGGTTGCTGCCCGCGCTCCGGACCGCCGCCGGGGAGCTCCACGCGATTACCACGGACACCGCCGCCGAGTTGTGGCCGATCCTGCTCGACCCCGGCCAACTCGAACAGATCCTGGTCACGCTGACCGCCAACGCCCGTGACGCGCTGCCGGACGGCGGCCCGATCCGCATCGCCGTCGACAACTTCCGGGCCGCACCGGGCGACCCGGCCTACCAACCGCCGCCGGAGCCGGAGCAGCGCTACCTGCGGCTGCGGGTGATCGACGACGGAACCGGCATGACCTCCGAGGTCGCCGCCCGCGCCTTCGAACCGTTCTTCACCACCAAGGCGAAGAACTCCGGAGCGGGACTCGGGCTGGCCGCCGTGCACGGCATCGTCGGGCAGGCCGGCGGCTGTCTGGCCATCGAGTCCCGGCCGGGCGCCGGAACCACCATGACGGTCCTGCTCCCGGCCACCGACCGGACGCCGTCCAGCCCGGCACGGACCGGCACCGGACCGGCGGAGCCGCCACCGCGCGTCGTGTTGCTGGTCGACGACGAGGAGGGCGTCCGCGAGTCGACCGCACGGCTGCTGACCCACCACGGCTACCAGGTGCTGACCGCCCACGACGGCCTGGACGCCCTGCGCCTCGCGCAGCAGCACCGCGATCAGATCGACGTGCTGCTCACCGACCTCGTGATGCCGAAGATGCACGGCGGTGAGCTGGCCCGCCGCGTCGCCGATCTGATCCCCGGTGTCCGGGTGATCTTCATGTCCGGCTACGCCGAACCGCTGCTCGACACCGCGCCGACCGACTCGGCGGTCCCGCTGCTGAAGAAGCCGTTCACCACGGCCGACCTGTTACGGATCGTGACAGCAGGGACACCCTCACGGTGACACGGTTGCGACCATGGAGCCCGAGGGCGAGGCTGAGGTAACCGTGCCGCGCGTTCCGCGGCACCCCTTTCGAGTGCGGGCATGGCCGTTGTGGACCCTGATGCTGATAGCCGGTTGTTCCGATGGGTGAGATCAGTTCGGCCCTCCGTCGCTGCGCCGCACCTGCTCGACCCCTTCGATCAGGAACGCGGTGAGGGCGTCGGCGTCACCCTGGACGTGGAGTCGTCGACGGTCACGCTGGCCGTCCACGGCCGCTGGGGCAACGATTTGCGCCGCGACGTGCACACCGCGCTGCGCAAGAGCCTGAGCGAGCACCCCCATCACCTCTTCATCGACCTGCAGGACCTGCAGGATCCGCACGCGGCCAGCGTCGGCACCTGGCTCGCGGCCCGCCGGAGGTGCGCGGGGCTGAACCCGGGAGTTCTGGTGACCCTCTGCACAGCTGCCGACACCGCACTCACCGCCCGGCTGTTCCGTACCGGCGCCAACCGGTTCCTGCGGATCTTCCCCGACCTCGCTCAGGCCCGCGCCGCCGTCGTCGACACACCGTTGCCCGACCGCATCTACCTGCCGCTCGACGCGGTGCCCGGCTCGGCGGCGCGGGCCCGCGCCGCCGTCACCGATGCCTGCGCCTCCTGGCAGCTGCCGAATCTGCACGACCGGGCCCGGCTGGTGGCCTCCGAGCTCGTGACGAACGCGATCACCCACGCCGGCACTCCGCTCGCCCTGGTCGTCGCTCATCGCGGCGATGCTCTGCAGGTGATCGTGCGTGACGGCGTGGCGGTCCTGCCCCGACGACCCGAACTGCCGGCCACGTGGCCCGGCCCGGACCTGCCGCCACGCGGGCTGGGCCTGGCCGCGGTGCATGCGGCCGCGACCGTCTGGGGCGCGATGCCGACGCTCGAGGGCAAGGCGGTGTGGGCCGCCATCCGTCCCGAGGTGCGGCGATGAGAACACACGCCGAGGGCCCGGCCGGCAACGATCCGGTGATGCCGGACGCCGTCGCGACCGTGCACGGCGACACCCTGACCCTGCAACTCACCGGCGACATCGACGCCTTCACCGCGCCCACCCTGCTGGAGCAGGCACACAAGATCGTCGCCTCCGGCACGGTACGCCACGTCGATGTGGACCTGACCGAGGTCACCTTCAGCGACGCCGCCGCCGTGCGGGCCCTCAGCCGTCTCGCCGCGGAGGCCACCGACCGCAGGGCCAGCTTCGGGATGCGTGACGCGCGGCCGCACATCCGGTGGTTGCTTCAGCAGGTCGGGGCCGGCCACCTGCTCACCGAGCCCGACTAGTCGGTGGCACGCTCCGGGCGTACCGTGCGGACCGCGTCACCGAGTCCGTGCGGGCGTGCCCGACGCGGCCGGGCACCGGCCGCCGGATCACCGGCCATCTCCTTCACCAACGACGCCGCGAGAGCGAGCAGCACCACGACGAACGGCAGGGCGATGACGATGGTGGCCTGCTGCAGCGCCTGCAGACCGCCGGCGAGCAGCAGACCCGCGGCGACCGCGCCCATCAGCACACCCCACATCACCACCAGCAGCCGGTGCGGGCGCAGCGCGCCGCGCGAGGACAGTGAGGCGAGCACCAGCGACGCCGAATCGGCGCTGGTGATGAAGAAGGCACCGACCAGCACCATGGCCAAGGTGGTGGTCACCGCGGCCAGCGGCAGCGCCTCGAAGAGGCCGAACAGCGCGTACTCGGCGCCGTCACGCAGGTCCGCGACCAGGTCGGCGGAGCCGGAAGCCTGGGTACGCAACGCGCTGCCGCCCATGATCGAGAACCAGACCGCGCTCGCGCCGCTGGGCACCAGCAGCACACCGACGACGAACTGCCGCACGGTGCGGCCCCGCGAGATCCGGGCGATGAACGTGCCCACGAACGGCGCCCACGAGATCCACCACGCCCAGTAGAACAGCGTCCACGCGCCCATCCAGTCCGGGTCGGAGAACGCTCCGGTGCGCGTCGACATGACCAGCAGATTGTTCAAATAGTCCCCGACCGCCGCCGGCAGCACCTCCAGGGTGTAGACCGTCGGCCCGATCACGAACACGAAGACCATCAGCAGTACGGCCAGACACACGTTGATCGTCGACAGCCATTTGACGCCGCGCTGCAGACCGGAGAAGGCCGACGCGCAGAACGCCGCGGTCAGCCCGCCGATGATGATCAGCTCGACGGTCCGGGTGTCCGGGACCCCGGCGACGATGCCGAGGCCGGCCGCCACCTGCAGGGCGCCCAGGCCCAGACTCGTGGCGCTCCCGAACACGGTTGCGAAGATCGCCAGCAGGTCGACCACCCGGCCCGGCAGGCCGTCGGCACGCGCGCCGAGCAGCGGCCGGAACGCCGCCGAGAGCTGAGTGCCGCGCCCTTTGCGAAACGTCGAGTAGGCCAGCGCCAGCCCGGCGATCGCGTAGATCGCCCACGGGTGCAGGGTCCAGTGGAACAGGGTGTACTGCATCGCGACCGACGCCGCGTGACCGGTCTGCGGCACCGCCCCGGACGCCGGCGGCGGCGACGCGAAATGTTGAATCGGCTCGGCGACGGCGTAGAACAGCAGGCCGATCCCCATTCCGGCGCTGAACATCATCGCCACCCAGGCCAGCGCGGTGAACTCCGGCTCGTCCTCGTCGGCGCCGAGCCGGATCCGCCCGAACCGGCCGGCGGCGAGCACCACCGCGAGCACCAGGAACGCGTCGGCGGCCAGCACGAAGAACCAGCCGAAGGTGCTGATCGTCCAGCTGAGCCCGGCGTCACCGGCCCGGGCGACCGCGTCGGGCGCCAGCACGGCCCACACCACGATCGCCAGCACTCCGGTGGTGCCGGCCAGCACCAGCGGGCGATCCGTGCGAAAGCCGTCCATCCCCGCAGTCTTTCAGCTGCACAGCGGCCGGTTCTGAGAATTCGCGGCTCTGGAATGTCTCATTACGCCTAGTTACCGTCCGGTAACCACGTTCGACGCCGAGTCACCGGAGGCCGGACATGTCCGTACGCACCCGCATCCTCGCCGCAACGCTCACCGCAACCATCGTCGGCGCCGCCGTCGCCCCGCCGCCCGCACAGGCCGCCGTCACGTCCCGCGGCGTCACGATCCCCGCCTTCTACACCCCGCCCGCGACCCTGCCCGGCGCCGACGGCGCCCTGATCCGCACCGAACCGCTTCCGCTCGCGCTGTCGCTGCCCGGGATCACCGGCACGCTGCCCGGCCGCGCGACCCGGATCATGTACAAGTCCACCGACTCGACCGGCAACCCGGTCGCCGTGACCGGCGCCTACCTGGAGCCGGCCGCCGCCTGGCGGGGCGCCGGACCGCGTCCGCTGGTCGTGCTCGCCCCCGGCACGATGGGCCAGGGCGACCAGTGCAGCACCTCGCTGGCCCTGCAACGCGGACTCGTCCTCGGCGTGGACCAGGGCCAGACCACGGTGTCGATCGGCTACGAGGTCCTGGCCATGTACCGGCTGCTCGCCAGGGGCGTCGCGGTCGTGCAGACCGACTACCCCGGGCTCGGCGCCACCGACCGGCTGCACACCTACGTCAACCGGGTCGATTCCGGGCATGCGGTGCTCGACGCCGCCCGCGCCGCCAAGGCGCTGCCCGGCACGTCGCTCACCGCCAGGTCGGCCGTCGGCCTGTACGGCTACTCGCAGGGCGGCGGCGCGGTCGCCTCGGCGGCGGAACTGCAGTCGTCGTACGCCCCCGACGTGCGGCTGAAGGCCACCTACGCGGGCGCCCCACCGGCTGACCTGCACGAGGTCACGGCGGCGATCGACGGCAGCGAACTGCTCGGCGCGCTCGGCTGGTCGGTCAACGGGTTCGCCCAATCCGAGCCCGGCCTGCAGCCGCTGCTCGACGAGTACGTCAGCGACGCCGGCCGGGCCGCGCTCAAGGACCTGTCCACCATGTGCGTCGGGGACGCGATCTTCGGGTACGCCGGCAAGCGCAGTTCGGGGTGGACAAAGAACGGGCAGACGGTCAGTCAGATCATCGAGGCGGAACCGCGGCTGCGGGCGTACATCGATCGGCAGCTCCTCGGCACCCGCAAGCCCGCCGGGGTGGTGCGGGTGGCCACCGGCGTCAACGACAACCTGGTGCCACACGCCCAAGCCCGCACGATGGCCGCCGACTGGTGCCGCCGTGGCGGCGACGTCGTGTACGCCCCGGTCAGCCTGCCCCGCACCGGCAGCCCGCTGATCAACCACTTCGGCCCGCTGCTCACCGACCAGGGCACCGCCGTCGACTGGCTGACGCTCCGGCTCGCCGGCCTGCCGGCCCTCTCCACCTGCGCGATGCTGCGCTGAGCACGGCTGGTCAACAGGGCTGCTTCCGGACCCGCGAAACAGCCCTGTCAACCAGCCCAACCGGAAGGCCGCCGAACAGCAGCACACCACCGACCACCGTGATCGTCATGGCCGTCAGCGCGGTGTCCGCCAGCTCACCGGCCGGCAGATCGTTGAACGCCAGCAACCCGAACACCACCGACGACGTGCCGCGCGGCCCGATCGCGGCCAGCGCCAGCCGCTCGCGTCTGCTCAGCGCCGAGCCGATCGCCGCCAGCTGCACCGGCACGAACCGGACCACGGTCAGCACGGCCACGCAGAACAACACGATCCGCCAGCTCACCCCGTCGCGCACCGCCAGCACCGTGGCATTGCCCAGGTAGAGCCACATGCCGATGGTGAGCAGCGCGGTCACGTCCTCCAGCAGCTGCAGATCGTCCGTGGTGTGCACTTCCTTGATCCGCCGCCGGGGAACGACCTCGCGCAGGTAGCGGAAGGTGATGCCGCAGACGAACGACGCCACGAACCCGTTCCCGCCGACCGCGACGGTGGCCGTGTAGCTCAACAGCGGCGCGACCACCACGGCGATGCGCCGCGACTGCCCGGTCATCCAGCCGGCCCGCTGCGTCACGTTCATCAGCGAGGCGATCGCCGCGCCGAACAGCAGACCCGACACGATCGCCGTCACCGCGCTGGGCACCGCCGTGCCCAGGGCCTCCATCGGGGTGTCGGCCTGCGACGAGGTCCCGGCCAGGATCAGCGCGAACGCGAACACCGGGGAGACGAAACCGTCGTTGTAGCCACTCTCCACGCTCAGCACCCCACGCACCCGGGCCGGCACGAAACCGCCGGCCAGCAGGGACTCGGCCGGATTCAGATCGATGGGTACGAGCATGCAGGCGATCAGTAGCAGGGCCGGCCAGCCGAACGTGGCGGGCAGCAGCACCGCGCCGAGCAGGAACGCCACCGCGATGCTCAACGGCAGGGCGAGGACCAGCATCCGTACGGCCAGACCCGGCTCGTCCCCGAGCAGCCGTCCCCCGCCGATCTTCGTGGCGTCGACGAACAGCAGCACCGCGAGGATCACCTCGGCCGCGTGCTGGGCGACCTCCGAGTTCAGCGTCTCGACGACCGTGTTGCCCGGGTGCAGCCCGACCACGATCCCGGCCAGCACCATCACCAGCGGAAGCTGAACGTGCCAGCGCCGCAGCCGCCCGGCGACGAGCGCCCACACACCGGTCACCGCCGCGATCACGACCAGGCTGAGGATCATTGCTCGGTCGACCGTACCGGGCGACGGTTACCCACTTTGGTGGCTATTCGTGTTTCCGGCGCATTTCTAGACTCCAGATTCCCGTCGCCGGATGCGTTGGAGTCTCCGTTGGGAAATTCGCCGAACCTGACCACCGGCCCGCTCGCCGCGAGCATCATCCTGACCGGCGCGCCCGGCTCCGGCAAAGGCACCCAGGCCTCGATCCTCGCCCGGCGCCGCAGCCTGCCGCACCTGTCCACCGGCGATCTGTTCCGCAGTCACATCGCGCGCGGCACCGAACTCGGGCGCGCCGCCCAGCGGCACATCGACGCGGGCCACTACGTGCCGGACGAGGTGACGAACGCGATGGTCCGCGACCACATCGAGCGGACCGCCCCGGACGGCCGGATCATCCTGGACGGCTTTCCGCGTACGCGTGCGCAGGTCGACTTCCTCGACACGCTGCTGACCGATGTCGTGGTCCTCAACCTGGTCGTCGAGCCGGCCGAGCTGCTGCGCCGGCTGGAACACCGCGCCACGGTCGGCGGCCGCAGCGACGACGCGGCGGAGGTGGTCCGGGAACGGCTCGCCCTGTACGCGGTGGAGAGCGAACCGGTGCTGGCGGCGTACCGGGACCGCGGGCTGCTGCGCGACCTGGACGGCGCCGGCGAGTTGCACGCGGTGGCCCGGCGCATCGACGAGGCGCTGGCCACGCTGCCGGCCGCCAGCTGCTGAGCTCAGGACTGTCGGATGGCGCGGTACCGGTGCACGGCCTCCAGGCGGGAGCGCGCACCGAGCCGCGTCATCAGCGCGCGCATGTAGGTCTTCACGGTCTGCTCACTGAGCCCGAGCCGCGCGCCGATCTCCGCGTTGCGCAGGCCCAGCTCGGCCAGTTCCAGCACCTCACGCTGGCGCGGCGTCAGGGCCTCGGCGCCGTCGGGCACCGGCCGGAACCCCTCCAGGACCTCGTGCAGGGCACTGCGCGTCTGCGGGTCCCGGGTGCTCCGGGCGATCTCACGCAGCCGGCCGACCGCCTTCGTCCGCTGCGCCTCGGTGGCCCGCATCCGGCGTTCGACCTCGTCGCGCACCGACAGCTCCAGCGACATCGAGTGCCCCTCGGCGGCCAGCGCCGACACGATCTCCGAGGTCAGCGCCGCGTGCTGCCGGGTGCCGGCGTAGAGCAGCCCGCGCACCTGGCTGCCGCTCATCAACGGCACCACGGCCAGGCCGACCACACCCTCGCCCAGCACCGGCTCGTCGTAGTCGTGGGTGATCTCCGGCGCCCGGTCGTAGCGCGGCAGCGCCAGCAACCGCTTCTGCACCAGCGCCTTGCCGCCCAGGCCCCGGTCGGGCCGGATCACCAGGGATTTCAGCGCGGAGGTCTGCGCACCCAGACAGACCGTCACCGGTACGTCAGTCGTGCCGACACCCCCGAAGATCAGCGGAATGTCGGCCTGCCGGGACAGGTTGCGGGCCGCCCGGGCGAGCAGCATGTTGTCGGCCTGCCTCTGCGAAGCATCCAACGCCAGGTCCCTTCCCCGGTGGCACGACCGGCCGCAGCCGCTGGGACCAGCATGGATCACGAAGCCGATCGACGCCACCGCGGCCCTGCTCAGCCCGGAGACGCCCGATGCCCGCGCACCTGGGCGGCGCCGAGCCATTCGCCGAGCCGGCGGCGCAGCCGGCCGCGCCGGTAGCCGCCGTGCACCGTGCCGGTCGGCGGCGGGTCGAACAGCGCTCCCGGGCCGGGCGCCGCGCCGGCCGCCCTGGTCACGAGGGCCCCGCCCCACTGGCCCACCACCGTCTCGGTGACCCGCGGCGCCAGCCGGTGTGCGACCAGCGCCAGGTGCGAGACCACTCCCGCAGTGGCCTGCCGGCGGGGCCGGCGGGCGCAGCTGACGATTTTGGCGGCGATCCGCTCCGGGGCGTACGCGGGCGGGATGGCCCGCAGTTGACGACCCGAGTGGTTGGCGGCCCGCCGGAAGAAGGGGGTGTCGACCGGCCCGGGCAGCACCAGGCTCACCCGGATCCGGGGATGACGGGCGACCGCCTGCTGCAGGCTCAGGGCCAGCCCGCGGATGGCGAACTTGCTCATCGAATAGAGCGGGATCGTCGGGTTCGGGAACACCGACAACAACGATCCGACCAGCACGAGGGTGCCGTCGCCCTGCCGGCGGAAAGTCGTCAGCGCGGCCCGGGAGCACAGCACACTGCCGAACACGTTGGTGTCGACGAGCCGGCGGATCTCGTCGACCGATTCCGAGCCGAGCGGCCCGGCGATACCGACGGCCGCGGCTTCGACCCAGACGTCGATCCGCCCGTACCGCTGCACCGCCGAGTGGGCCAGCCGCTCGACCGCTGCCGGATCGCCGATGTCGGTCGGCACCACGAGGACCTGTGCACCGCGTGCCCGGCAGTCCCGCTCCACCTCGGCGAGCGCTCCGGGGCTGCGGGCGGCCAGCACCAGTCTGGCTCCCTCGGCAGCGAACGCCAGCGCGGTGGCACGGCCGATGCCGCTCGACGCGCCGGTGACCAGCACGACGGCGTCAGGAAAGGTCTTCCGCTTGTCCAGCACACTCCCGCACTACCCGGGCGAGCGCCGATCATTCCCGTCACGTCTCGGCGGTGCGCACCTCGCCGCGGCGGTGTTCCGGACCGACCGCCACCGCGGCTCCCCGTCACGCCGGGGTCAGAACCGGCCGCCACCACCTCGGCGGCCGCCTCCGCCTCCGCCGGTGCGGCGGGCCCGTGAGCCACTGCCGCCGAAGCCGCCGCCACCCCAGCTGCCGCCACCGCCGCCCCAGCCGCCGTGCCCGCCGCCGGAGCGCATGCCGCCGGCCAGGATGCCGCCGAGGACCGCGCCGGCGAAAGAGCCCGCGTCGATGCCGCCGGTGCGACGCCCGTACGGATCAGTCGTGGTCCAAGCGTGCACATCTGCCTGCGCGGCGTGCCCTGCGGCAGCGGCCAACTGCCGTGCCTGTTCGGCCTCGCGCAGGGCGGTGGCCGGGTCGCTGGTGGCCGCCTGCTCCGCCAGGGCCAGATGGCGATGCGCTTCGGAGAGGCGGACCCGGGCCTCCTGGCCGATCGCACCGCGGCGGGTCGCGATGAAATCGTCGGTCGCGGCCACCTCGGCGCGGGCCACCGGCAGGGTCTGCGCCAGCAGGGTACGGGCGTGGGTGTCCCGTTCGGTCTGTTCCTGCACTGCGGCGAGGGCGCTGTCCAGGGCGGCGTCGGCGGCCTGCAATCGCGCGACGATCTCCACCGGGTCCGGCCGGGAGGTGCCGAGCGCGGCGCGCGCCCCGGTCAGGGTCTGCTCAGCGGTCGCCACCGCGGCGGCCAGCCCGGCCGGCGCCGGGGTGTTGCCTGCCAGGGCGGCGTGGCCGGCCGACAGCTCAGCGGCGATCTCGGACATCAGCGCGTCCGCGGCGGCCCGGGCGGCCGGCAGCTCACTGGCGGCCTTGTCGACCGCCGTCACCAGCTGACCGGCCTGGTCGATCGCCTGCTCCGCCGCCCGCACCGCGAGCGCCGCCTCGGCACGGCCGGTCACCACGCCCCCAGCATCCGGCACGGCCCCGCCACCCGGCGCGGCCTCAGGAGGCGGCACGGCTCCAGCACTCGGGCCGACCTCAGCGCCCAGCCCGGCGCCTGCACCCAGCCCGGCGCCTGCGCCCAGCCCGGCGCCTGCGCCCAGCCCGGCGCCTGCACCCGGCCCGACCTCAGCGCCCAGCCCGGCGCCTGCACCCGGCCCGGCCTCGGCGCCGGTCGCTGGGCCCTGGGCACGGGCGGCCGTCGCGGAGTCGGTGTCCGGGGCGAGGGGCGCTGCCGTGTCGACGCTGCCCTGTGCGGCGCCGGACAACGCGGCTCGGGCCCGGTCCAGGGCGGTGGCCGCGAAGGCGAGACGCTCGCGCGCCTGGTCGACGTTGCCGGCGATCGCGGTCACCGTCGAACCGCTGTAGGTGGCGCGCATGTCCTCGATGCGGGCGGCCGCGGCGGGCAGCGCCGCCTCGACGGCGGCCCGCTGCCGGTCCAGGTCGGCGGCCACCTCGGCGGCCCGGCCCTCCAGGTCGCGCAGCCGGTCGAACGCCTCCGACTCCGCGTCCAGCCGGGCGTCGGCGTCGCAGCACAGTTCGATGATCCGGGTGAGGGTGCTGCGGCGGGTGGGCTCGTCGGGCGCCGGCACCTCCTCGAGGGTCATTCTGAGCCGGAACGCCTCGGCGACGTTGCCGCGTGCGGCCGTGAGCGCGGCCTGGAAGCGTTCGGTCGCTGCCGCACCGTACTGGGCGGTCGCCAGCTCGCCCTCGCGTTCGCTGGCCCGCAGATCGTCGTCCAGTTCGATGAGCAGGGCGTTCGCCTGGTTCGTCAATTCCTCCAGGCTCGGGCCGGCGACGGCGGCCGGCTGTGCCACCTTCGCCCCGGCCCGGCGCCGGCGCAGCCAGACCCAGACCAGGGCCCCGATCAGCACAGCGGCAATCACCAACAGCGCTCCGGTGAGCCCCGCGCCCCCGCCGCCTCCGACGGCATCCTCGTAACCGCCCGCCGCGGCGATCACGGCGCCGGACCAGTCCTGCCGGGCCAGCGCCGGTTCGATGTCGTCGGCGGCCACGTCGGCGAGGTCGCTGTCGCTGAGCCGGGAGTCGTCGGGGAACGAGTAGGCGTACGCCCGGTCGGTGGTGGCGACCGCCAGCAGCGCGTCGCGGTCGCCGAGGTCGCTGAGCCGGGCGGTCTCGTCGGTCCACTGCTGCGCCGGCAGCCCGTCGAAGGAGCCGACGAACACCACGAACAGCTGGATGCCGGTCTCCTGCTGCAGTTGCCGCAGCGCCGCGTCCATGCCGGCCCGGTCGCTGAGCACCCCGGCCGGGTCGGTCACCTGGGCGGCGAGACGGCCCGGCGCGTCGGCGTACGCGGCGCCCGGCGCCGCGAGCAGGCCGGCGAGCAGGAGAATCACCAGGGCGGCCAGGGTCCGCCCGCTCTTCACGACATCCGTAACGGCGTGCACCGCACCGGTTTACCCGGCGCGTCACGGCGCCAACCTCAGGCCGGCGCCAGCTTGCCCGCCGCGTGCTGGGCCGCCGCGTAGCCGAAGCTCAGACCTTGGCCGATGGTGGCGCCCGGGCCGGGGTAGACGCGGCCGAAGGCGTTGCCCGCGGCGTTGCCGGTGGCATAGAGGCCCTCGATCACGGTGCCGTCGGGGCGCAGCGCCCGGCCGAGCGCGTCCGCGCGGACGCCGCCGCAGGTGCCGAGGTCGCCGGGAACGACCTTGATGGCGTAGAACGGGCCTTCGTCGATCGGTCCGAGGCACGGGTTCGGGGTGATGCTCGGGTCGCCGTAGTAGCGGTCGTAGGCGCTGTCACCACGGTGGAAGTCGTCGTCGCGGCCGGAGGCGGCGAGCAGATTGAACCGTTCGAGGGTCGCGGGCAGCTCGGCCAGGCCGGTCTTGCCGGCCAGTTCGGCCACCGTGCCGGCCTTGACCGCAACGCCGGCCTCGTACCAGGCCTTCGGCAGCTGCTGGCGCGGGAAGACGCCGCCGCCGAACACGTAACGGTTGCGGTAGCGCTGGTCGAAGACCATCCACACCGGCAGCTGCTCCTTGATCAGGATCTGCCCGGCGGTCATGTAGTTGACGGCCTCGTTCATGAACCGCCGGCCCTGCTGGTCGACGATGATCTGGCCGGGCAGCGAGCGTTCGGCCAGCAGCGGGCCGGGCATCGGGCCGGGAATCGGGAGCGCCGGGAACCACCACGCCTCGTTCATGAACGCCAGGTCGGCGCCGGCCGCCTTGGCGATCTCGATGGCGTCGCCGGTGTTCTCCGGGTTGCCCAGGCACCAGTCGGTGTCGAGCTGGTCGGACTGGTGCTCGTGGCGCAGCGCCCGGTTGCGATCGAAGCCGCCGGCCGAGAGCAGGACGCCACGCTCCGCGCGTACCGTGACGCTCTTTCCGTCTTTCTGGACCACGACTCCGGTGACCTTGCCGTCCTCGATCAGCAGGTCGGTCAGCGGCGTCTCGAACCAGACCGGGATGCCCGACTTGCGCACCCCGGCGAAGAGCCCGGCCGCCAGGGCGGCGCCGCCGGCCTGATATTCGCGGCGGATCGCCAGGCCGCCGACCCCGAGTCCGAGCAGCTTGGCGCCGGTCACGATGCCGCGCGGATGCCGCGCGACCAGGTTGAGCCACTTGTAGGTGCGGCCGGAGACCGGCATGGGGAACGGCGCCGAGAGCGCCGGCGGCCGCAGCCGGGCACGGTCGGCACCGAGGCGGCGTACGTCGAACGGCTTCGGTTCGATCGCGCGGCCCACTGCTGACCCGCCGGGCAGCTCCGGGAAGTAGTCGGCGTAGCCGGTCATCCACTGGTACTTCAACGGCGTCCGGCGGCGCATCACCTCGACGGCGGCCGGGCCGTGCAGGACGTGGGTCTCCCAGCGGGACTCCGGTGACTCGCCGGCGGTGACGTTGCGCAGATATTCGCGGACGCGCTCCGGGCTGTCGGTCACGCCCGCCTGCTGCAGCAGGGCGTTGTTCGGGATCCAGAAGCCGCCACCGGACAGCGCGGTGGAGCCGCCGAAGTAGCGGGACTTCTCGACGATCAGGACGGACAGGCCGGCTTCGGCTGCGGTCAGCGCCGCGAGCATCCCCGTTCCCGAGCCGACGACCACGAAGTCAAAGCTTTGCTCGCCCATGTCACAACCACCTTCGACGGGTGACGACCGGATGATCGACAGTAGGACGGCACCCCGCAAAAGGCAACGGCTTGTCGCCTTAGTAGATGGGCTAGGGTCGGGGTCGATGACGGACTCGACGCGGCGTACCCGCGGTCTGCGACACGGACCGCGCGGCGCTCAGGTGGTCGAGAAGGTCCGGGCGGCCACCCTGGCGGAGCTGGCCCGCGCCGGTTTCGCCGGCCTCACCATCGACGGGGTCGCCAAGGCGGCCGGCGTCAACCGCACGACCATCTACCGACGCTGGCCGTCGAAGGCGGCGCTGCTCGCCGCGATGGTGGAGCCGGTTCTCGAGCGCTACGACACCGATCCGGACACCGGGTCGGTCCAGCAGGACCTGCTCGCCCTGCTGCTGATGATCAGGGACAACACCGCCCTGCCCGAGGGTCTCGCGCTCACCGAGGCCGTGGTCGCCAGCGGCGGCGAACTACACGACCTGATGCGGACCACCATCGACCGGGCCATGGCGCCGTTCCACCGGGCGCTCGAGCGGGCGGTGGCCAGGGGCGAGATGAGTGCGGCCACCGACGTACGGATGATCGCCTATCTGGCCTTCCACGGTGTCGTCATGTGGGAGCCGACCCACGAAAGCCCGCCGAGCGACCTCGACTGCGCCCGCATCGCGCGGACCGTGCTGGGACGGTGACGCTCACTCGTCGAAGCGATGGCCGCTGGCCCGCTGGCAGTCCCCCAGCCGGCGCCGGGCCGCGTTCAGGCGCCCGGCCATGACCTGCAGGAAGCGGGTGGTGAGCTCGTGACCGAGCGCCGGGTCGCTCTGGAACAGGGCCCGGACCAGCGGGCCGTGGAACGTCAGCGCCTGCGCGGTGCTCACCGCGACCGCGCCGAACTGCCACCGGTACGGCGGGAACAGCCACGAGCAGCCCAGCACCGCCGGCGACCGCAGGGTCTCCAGCACGAAGTTGTCGTGGCCGCGGACCTCGCTGTCGAGGAACACCCGGCCGTCGGTGAGCAGCCAGAACTGCTCGGCGGGAGTGCCCTCCCGGAAGATCCGGTTCCCGGCGTGGAACATCGACCGGCCGGTGAGGGGCGCCAGCAGACTCAGCTGATGCTCGGTCAGTCCGGCGAGGAACGGCTGCGCGGCGAGTGTCTCGACGGTGATGGACATGCCGGTAGTCCAGCGCCGCCGGGCGGCGCTGGACAAGGGTCGTACGGCGGTGACCCGCAGGACTGTCGTCCCGCGGGTCACCGTTGCGATCAGGAGCGGCCGAAGTCCTGGGTCCAGTACGTCGTGCCGTCCGCCTTGATCACCAGGCCGACACCGATGGCGACGCTGTTGCAGTTGAGGATGTTGGTGCGGTGCCCGGAACTGTTCATCCAGCCGGTCACGACGTCCTGCGGGGTGCGGTAGCCGTAAGCGATGTTCTCGGCGGACGCACCCGTGTAGCCGGTCCGGGACACCCGGGTGACGAAGTTGCTGCCGTCGGAGCCGGTGTGGCTGAAGAAGCCCTGCGCCGCCATGTCGGCGCTGTGCGCGCGGGCCGCCGTGGTCAGCCGGTCGTCGGTGCGCAGCGCGGCGCAGCCCTTGGCGGTGCGCTGCGCGTTGGTCAGGGTGATGACCTGCGCCTCGTAGCTGGTCACGGTGTTGCTGGGCGCGCTCGTGGTGGGCGCGGTGGTCGGCGCCTTGGTCACCGGAGCGCTGGTGGTCGGCGCGGTGGTCGGTGCCTTGGTGGTCGGTGCCTTGGTGGTCGGCGCGGTGGTCGGGGCGCTCGTGGTCGGCGCGGTCGTCGGCGCCTTGGTCACCGGAGCGGTGGTCGGGGCGGTGGTCGGTGCCGTGGTCGGTGCGGTGGTGGGTGCCGTGGTCGGGGCGGTGGTCGGGGCCGGGGCGACCTTGGCCAGGGCGGCGACCGGGTCGACGCGACCGTTGCCGTAGTCCTTGTCGAAGCCCTTGGTGCCCAGGTCGACCGCGGTCTGCTCCATCGCGGCCTCGATCTGGTCCGGCGTCAGCGCCGGGTTGGCGGCCTTGAGCAGCGCGGCGACCGCCGCGATGTGCGGCGACGCCATCGAGGTGCCGTTCATGGACTTGTACGAGCCCAGCGCGGTCGGATAGGTGCTCATGATGCTGCTACCCGGCGCGGCGACGTCGACGTAGCTGCCGGCGTTGGAGTAGGAGCCGTACTTGTCGTTGCTGTCGGTCGCGGCGACCGCGATCACCCCGGCGTCCGCGGCCGGGTACGAGGTCGGGCTGCCGGAGCTGCGGCTGTTGCCGGCCGCGGCGACCACGGTGACACCCTTGCTGCGGGCGTAGTTGATCGCGTTGGTCACCGCGGTGACCTTCGTGGTGGACCCGAGCGACATGTTGATCACCTGCGCGCCGTGGTCGGCGGCCCAGATGATGCCTTCGGCGGCGTCCGACATGTTGCCGCTGCCGTTCGCGCCGAGCGCCTTGACCGGCAGGATCTTGGTGTCCGGCGCGACCGCGGAGATCCCGACGTTGTTGCCGGTGACCGCGGCGATGGTGCCGGCCACGTGGGTGCCGTGCCCGTTGCCGTCACTGCTGGCGCCGGCCTTGTTCGCGATCGCGTCGTAGCCGGGCAGCACGTTGCCGGCCAGATCCGGGTGCTTGACGTCCACGCCGGTGTCGATCACCGCGACGGTGACACCCGCACCGGTCGACTTCTTCCACGCCTCCGCGATCTTCAGCTTCGCGAAATCCCACTGCTTGCTACGGCTCGGGTCCGAACCGGTCGGGACACCCATCGTGTACATCGGGGCGTCCACCTCGACACTGACCGCGTCCTCGGCGCCCTGCCCCTCCGCGACCATCTCGGCCGCGGTATCCCGGTCGGTGGCCTCACGCACCGTGATCACCGGACGGCCGTCCTTGCCGACCGTGGTCGTCACGATCCGCGCCGGCTTCTCCACCGACACCGTCGCCGGCACCAACTCCGCCGGGCTGGCGGTCAAACCGTAGGTGACAGGCTCCCAGCCCACCGTGCCGGTCGGCAGAGCGAAAGCGCCGACAGCGGCGAACGCACCGACAGCGACAGCGCCGACGGCGTACTTACGGATCTGAGCCTTCATCAAGAACGTTCCCTCTCCCCCGTGTGTCATACGGGTCCAGAGTCGGAGCGCCCGGTTGTGACTCAGATGTCAGACTGTTGCTCCTGGGTAGTACCTGCCTGCTGCCGGCGCATCGCCGTCACCTGCTCCGCACAGCCGCGCCGGATCGCCGGTCTCGAGCGCCTCGGCGAGCTCGCCATAGCCGCGGCGTCCACGCCGGCACGCACCTCGACCAGCGGGCCGTGCCGGCGCAGCGCGGTATACACCGCGTACGGATCTGAGCGCCCTGCCGGGGACATCAGCAGCCGTGCCGCCTCGACGATCTCCACGCCCCGGCATCGTGGTGGTGCGGCGTCAGTCCAGCTTGGCCAGCAGGCCCGGCGGCACGTCGACGGCTGCGGGACCCTCGCGGGCGGCGGCGAACGCGGACGGGTCGACCTGGCTGCGGCCCACACCGTCCACCCGCCAGATCACGCCGTCGGAGACGTCGCGCAGCAGGGTGCCCTCCGCCGGGCGGACCGACAGCGAGTTGAGCCGTCCGACCGGCACGTCGGTGAACGCGGGCCGGTGCAGCAGCTCGTACTCCTCCGGGGTCAGGTGGTAGCCGTAACCACCGACGACCTGGTGGATCGCGCCGGTCTTGACGTGGCGCAGGAAGGTGGGCTCCACCGGGACGGTCGCGGTGATCGAGGCGATGAAGCCGGGCGGCACGTTGGTGAAGCCGGGCCGGCCCAGGTCGTCCCAGCCACCGTCCTTCAGGTAGTACTTCGCGTTGCCGGTGATCTGGTAGATGTCGCCGTTGGTGTGGTCGCGCAGCATCGTGCCGTCATTGGGCGAAGTGTCCAGGACGGACAGCAGCCGGGGCGGCAGGTTGACGAACGCCGGGTTCTTCATCGCGGCGTACTCGGCCGGGGTGAAGCGGTAGCGGGCGCCGCCGGCCACGATCGAGATCACGCCGTCGGTGTAGGTGCGGATCACGGTGCCGTCCGCGATCACGCCGGGCATCGAGGCGAAGGTGCCGGCCGGGACGCTGGTGTACATCGGGCTGCCCATGGCCTTGTACTCGTCGAGCGTGAGCAGGAACGGCGCGCCGCCGACGACGATGGAGATCCGGAAGTCGGGCTCCCGCAGGATGTGCTTCTGGGCCTGCGGCTGCGGCTTGGGCGGCGGCGGCTTCGGCGCGTCCTCGGTGATCTTCAGGTAGCGGATGCCCTGGAAGCCCTTGTTCATGTCGTTCCAGGATCGCTTACCCCGGTTTCCGAGGTTGCTCTCGGTGCTCGGATTGTTGACCGTCTCCCGATCGTTGTTGAACGAGTAGACGTAGCACCCCTTCTTCGGATCCTTCGGGTCGACCCAGCGGGCGAACAGTTCGGCGTGGCCTCCGTGCGGGCTGCTCTTGGGCCGGACGAAGGCGTCGCCCGGCCGGAGGTCCTCCAACCGCACGTTCATCTTGCCGCTCCACCGGAAGAGCGCCGTCGTGTCCGGCTGGATGGACAGGCGCCACGCCATGCTGATCAGTCCGGAGCAGTCCGTCCGGTAGGTGCGGCCCTGCGGATCGGGCCTGTGCTGCACCTGCGAGTAGATGAACTTGCGGTCGACCCAGTACTGAGCGCGTTTGAGCACTTCGGCTCGAGTGATTTCCCCCATGCCCAGACACCGTCCGCCACGGGGTCAACCCTGATCAATGGCCGGCTGGACGCCGTCGATTACGCTGCTTCGCCGCCGTTCAGCCGGCCGGCCCGGTACACCAGGCGCAGTATCAGCCTGATGAACACCGACGCCTCGTCACTGTCTGTCGCGATGACGACGGCCGGGATTGATTTGTGGTCCAGGTCACAGTCACCGACGCACCGTATGCGATCATCGCTTCGTCTTGCTGGGTGTGAAACGAAGCCTGAACGTGGCTGACGAGGCAGAACTCGTCCGCCGCACCGCCGCCGGGGACCGGCGCGCGTTCGACGAGCTGTACCGGCGCACGTCGCCGTGGCTGCTCAGCCGGCTGCGCCGCCGCTGCTCCGACGACGACGTGGTCGCCGACGTGATGCAGGAGACCTACCTGGCCGTCTGGCGGGCCGCGGGCAGCTTCGCCGGCGCCACCACGTCAGGCAGCGCGGTCGGCTGGCTGTGGACCATCGCCGCGCACCGCCTGGTCGACGCGTTCCGCCGCCGGGCCCGGCAGAACCAGGTGCCCGCGGTGCCGATGGCCGAGACGGTCGCCCCGGCCGCCGAGGACGAGGTGATGGCCGTCCGGGTCGGCCAGGAACTGGAACAGGCCCTGCTGGAACTGCCCCCGGAGGCGCGGCAGGTGCTGCGGGCCATGGTGCTCGACGGCCTGTCCGTCCGGGAGACGTCCCTGCTGCTCGGCCTGCCCGAGAACACCGTGAAGTCGCGGGCCCGCCGGGCCCGGATCGCCCTTCGGGAGGCACTGTCGTGACCGCACATCCGAATCCCACGGTGATCGCCCGCTACGCCGACCCGGCGGCGACCCTCGACGAGGTCACGGTCTGGTCGGTCGAGGTGCATCTGGAGGACTGCCCGGACTGCCGGGCCCTGCTGGCCGACCGCACCAACGACGACTCGCGGGCCCTGCTCGCCCGCGTCGCCGCCGGCATGGGCGACGCCATCGCTGCCGGACCGGCTCCGGCCGCCCGGCGGCGCTGGTCAGCGGTGCGCAACCGGTTGCTCGTCTGGCACCTCGTGCCGTGGCTGACCATGACGGTGGCGGTGCTCGCCTGTGCCGTCGCACTGCATTCCATCCAGCCCAGCCTGCCGTCGATGGTGGCCCTGCTGGCCCCGATCGCGCCGCTGCCCGGCGTGGCGATCGCGTGGAGCCGCCGGCACGACCCGGCGTGGGAGCTGATCGCGGGCACACCGGCGGCCGGACTGGCCATGCTGCTCCGGCGTACCGCTGCGGTTCTGGCCGTGGTGGTGCCCGCACTGGCGCTGGCGAGTAGCCGTACCGGCGTGTCTCTGGCCCTGACGCTGCTGCCGTGCCTGGCCTTCACCGCCGCGACCATCGCCCTGGGTGGCTTCGTCGGCGTGCGGCGGGCCGCGCTCGGCCTCGGCACCGCCTGGTCGCTGGCCGTGGTGGTGCCCGCCCTGGCCTCGGCGCAACTGCCGCTGGTGCTGCAACCGGGCAGCTCACTGATCTGGGCACTGCTGACTTTGGTGCTGGCCGGCTTCGTCGCCGCCCGGTCCGACAACTTCCGCCGGCTCTCCAGCCACAACTGAAAAGCCACAACTGAAAGGGACCGAAGATGCGTACGGTGAGCGCGGCTGAAACAGCCCCCACCACCTATCCCTGGGCGGTGCACGCCGAAGGCCTGCAGGTCCGGGCCGGCCGCCACCTGGCCGTGGACGGGCTCGACCTGAGCCTGAACACCGGGGTGCACGGCCTGCTCGGGCCCAACGGCGCCGGCAAGACCACCCTGATGCGGGCGCTGGCGACGGTGCTGAAACCGGCCGGCGGCCGGCTCACCCTGCTCGGCGAGTCGGTGGACAGCCGCGCCGACCTGCGCCGGGTGCGCCGCGGGCTGGGCTACCTGCCCCAGCAGTTCGGGTTCTACCCGAGGTTCACGGTGCGCGAATTCGTCGAGTACATGGCGTGGCTCAAGGAGATGCCGAAGACCGCGATCCCCGGCGCGACGCAGCGGGCGATCGAACGGGTCGGGCTCGCGGACAAGGCCGGCGCCCGGATGAAGACGCTGTCCGGCGGCATGCTGCGCCGTGCCGGCATCGCCCAGGCGATCGTCAACGACCCGGCGATCCTGCTGCTCGACGAGCCGACCGTCGGCCTCGACCCGGAGCAGCGGCTGGAGTTCCGCGAGCTGCTCCGCGACATCGGCGTCGACTGCTGTGTGCTGGTCTCCACCCACCTCGTCGAGGACGTGGTCGCCGCCTGCAGCGACGTCGTCATGATCAACGAGGGCCGGCTGCTGTTCCAGGGCACCCCGGACGGACTGGTCGCACAGGGCAGCGACAGCGATCCCGGCGACAGCCCGGCCGAACGCGGCTACTCGGCGCTGCTGCGCCGGCACCGGACGGAGGCGGGCCGGTGAGACGCGTACTCGGCATCGAACTGCGCCGCTCCGCGGCGGCCGGATCCGCGCTGATCCTGCTGGTGGTCGGCGTGCTCGCGCTGTACTTCGCCGAAGGGATCGGGTTCGCGACCGGCTGGATGCAGCTGGCCATGTCGCAGCGGCTCTACCTGGCCCTGCTGTGGCCGCTGGCGCTGGCCGCCGGCGCCTGGCAGGCCAGCCGGGAGAACCGGTCGAAGGTGACCGAACTGTTCGCCAGCACCCCGCGCCCGCGCGCGTCCCGCATCCTGCCGATCCTGCTCGCGATGGCCGCCGCGGTCACCGCCGCCTACCTGGCGATGGGCCTCGCCGGCGGCCTGTGGATCTTCGACACCGCGGCGTACCTGCCCGTGCAGGCCCTCGTCGTCACCGCCGTCGGCGTGCTGGCGCTGATCGCGGCGGTCTGGCTGGGACTGGCGATCGGCCGGCTGCTGCCGTGGCGGGCGACCGCGCCGGTACTGGGCATCGCCGGCCTGGGGCTGCTGCTGGCCATCCCCGGCGCCACCCGGCCGCACGGCTGGCTGGCCCTGGTGTTCTCCCCGATCTACGAGATGAACATGCCGGACGCCTTCACCACCGTGCCCGGCCGGGCCAGCGCTGCCCAGGCTCTCTGGCTCGCCGCGCTGGCCGGCGCAGCGGTGCTGCTGTTCGCCTCCGGCGGGTGGCGAACCCGTGTCGCGGCGCTGCTGCCGGTCGCCCTGGGCGCCGCGCTGGCGATCACCGTCATGCCGCACCAGAACCGGTACGTCGTCGGCTCCGTCGACCCGGTCGCCCAGGAACTGGTGTGCGCCGACGACGAGCCGCGGGTCTGCCTGAGCCGGGTGCACTCCGGCCTGCTGCCCGAGCTGACCGCCTCCGCCCGCGACGGCCTCACCGCGCTCGCCAAGCTGCCCGGCGCGCCGACCCGGGTGCACGAGGACACCAGCACCTACGTCCCGGACCGCTACGCGCCGTGGCGCCCCGACCTGGTCCTGCTCCGCGTCGCCACCGGCCAGGACGGTCACCTGGAAGAGCCGGACCGCGTCCAGGCGAAGGTGGTGGCCGGAGCCTTCACCGGGTCACCCGAATGCCAGAACTTCCCCCGCCCGGCCGACCAGTACGCCGCCGCCTACTGGTTGATCGGCCAGGAACCGGCGGCAGGCACCTTCTACGAATCGGACGAGCAGGCCTCGGCCGTGGAGCAGTGGCACACCCTGCAGGCGATGCCCGCAGCCGAAGCGCAGGCCCGGGTTGCCGCGCTGCGCGAGGCCGCGGTGAGCTGCGCGGACGGAGCAAGCCTGTTCGCCGGGAGCGCCCGGTGAGGTGGCTGACGCTGTACCTGCGCTCCCGGCGCATCCCGGTCGCGCTGGCCGCAGCCGGCGGCGGCACGGTCCTGATGTGGACGCTGTGGTCGGTGTTCTCCGACAGCCGCGACGCCGGCATGCCGATGGTCGTGCTGACAGTCCTGCTGCTGGTCGCGGCGCTGACCGCGACCCTGGGCGGGCCCGACGACGCCCTGGAGCGCACCGCGGCGATCGCCTGGCCGCGGCGCCGGGCCGCGCACCTGCTGGTGGCCCTGCTGGTCGTGGTGGCGCTGCTGCTGGCCACGCTGGTCACCGGCGCACGGTTCGGGCCGGCCGGGCTGGTGGTGCGCGACGCGGCCGGGCTGCTCGGGCTGACCGCGCTGGGCGCCGCGATGTTCGGCACCGCCAAGGCCTGGTTCCTGCCGCTGGGCTGGACACTGGCGGCGGTCCTGTTCCCCCGGGGCGAACCTCTGCTGGGCCGGATCCTGACCTGGCAGGCACAGGAGCCGGCCAGCACCGCTGCCGCGATCACCGCGGGACTGCTCGCGGTGAGCGGACTGATCGCGTACGCGGTGAGCGGCCCCGCCCGCAGCGCGCCGGCCGAGGCCGCCCAGCATTGAGCGCCACAGTCTGCGACACGGGCCGGTCCAGGGCATAGCCGGGCGGGCGGCGGGTATCCGCGGGCAACGATGCCGTCCGCAGACAGGAGTCCCGCGATGGCCACCAAGGGGCCGGCGCTGGCCTTCGCCGGCAACCTGGTCGGGGCGGTCGTGTTCGTCGCCACCTCGTACTGGTACATGTACCTGCGCGACGACCACGACGCCCCGGACCAGCAGCCGTCCCGGTAGGGCCGGTCGTCAGTGGCCGGAGTCCGGCGCGGCCGCCCGGGGCAGCAACAGCATCAGGCCGGCCGCCACGACGTAGAGCACGACCTGCCAGCTCAGCACGCTGCCGAACGCGTCGCTGAACACCTGAAGGCGGTCCGGCGCGCTGTCGACCGCGAGGAAGAACACGGTGCCCAGGACGGCGACGCCGGCGGCGCCGCCGATCTGCGTGACGGTGGAGAGCACCCCGCCGGCGGCGCCCGCGTCACGGCCCGGCACACCGGCGAGGATGACATTGACCAGGATCGGCGCGGTCAGCCCCAGCCCGAGCCCGCCGGCGAACAGGGCGAGCGCCAGCATGGCGTACCCGGGGTCCTGTCCGTCGCGGACCAGCCACGACAGCATCGCCTGGGAAGCGGCGAGCAGGAGCGAGCCGGTCACCGCGAGGGCCCGCCCGGCCCGGGCAGCCAGCGCGACACCGAGGCCGGAGGTGAGGACGGAGCCGATGGCGTACGGCAGGATCACCAGACCGGTCTGCCAGGCGCTGCGGCCGGTGCCGGCCTGCAGGTAGATCGACAGGGTGAGGAAGAACGCCGCGATGGCGCCGAAGAAGAACAACGCGGCGGCGAGGCCGGCGGCGAAGCTGCGGATTTGAAGCAGCGCGGGGTCCAGCAGCGGCTGCCCGCCGCGGGCGGCGAGGCGGGCCTCGGCAGCCAGGAAGGCGAGCAGCACCACGACACCGGCCGCGATCAGCGCGAACCCCCACCACGGCCAGCCCCAGACCCGGCCCTGGACGAGCGGGAGAAGGATCAGCAGGACCGCCCCGGTCACGGTGACCGCGCCCCGCAGGTCCAGTCTGGTCCGCTCGCCGCCGGTCGACTCGGGCAGCACCCGGGCGCCCAGGGCGAGCGCGATCAGCCCGATCGGCACGTTGATCCAAAAGATGGTCCGCCAGCCCAGGCCGAACAGGTCCGCGTCCACCAGGAATCCACCGAGCAGCGGGCCGGCCACCGAGGCCAGGCTCAGCACCGCGCCGTACGCGCCGAACGCCCGGGCCCGGCCGGCGGCGTCGAACGACGAGCGGATGATGCCGAACACCTGCGGAACCATCACCCCGGCCGCCAGGCCCTGCAGCGCCCGGGTGGCGATCAGCATGGCCGGACCGGTCGCCAGCGCGCACAGCGCCGACGCGGCCACGAAACCGGCCAGGCCGGCCAGGAAGATGCGGCGCCGGCCGTAGCTGTCGCCGATGCGGCCGCCGGTGATCAGGGCCGAGCCCAGCGCGAGGGTGTAAGCGGCCAGCGTCCACTGCAGCTGCGCCTCGCTCGCGCCGAGGTCGGCGGCCAGCGCGGGTGCGGCGACGACCACGATCGTCGCGTCGAGCAGATCCATGAAGTCGGCGAACAGGACCACCGCCAAGGCGATGCCGGCGGAGCGTCCCGCCCGTTGCAGCGGTGCTGGTGATGTCGTCATACCGGGCACGCTGACACCGGTACCGGACACCGGATGTCCGGTACCGACGGCAGCATGGTGCCGTGGCCACGACATCGGAGCGCATCCTGAAGCTGCTGTCCCTGCTGGCGTCGCGCCGCGAGTGGAGCGGCGACGAACTCGCCGCCCGCGCCGGGGTGAGCACGCGCACCATCCGGCGCGACATCGAGGCGCTGCGCGAACTCGGCTACCCGGTGCTGACGACCAAGGGTCCGGACGGCGGGTACCGGCTCGGCGCCGGCACCACGCTGCCGCCGTTGATGTTCGACGACGACCAGGCGGTCGCCGTCGCGCTGGCGTTGCAGACGGCGCCGGCCACCGTGTTCGGCCTCAGCGACGCCGCGGCCCGGGCGCTGGAGACCATCCAGCAGGTCATGCCCGCCCGGCTGCGGGCCGAGATCGACGCGCTGCGCATCACCCGGCTGCGCAACTGGTGGGAGTTCGCCGCCCCGCCGATCGACGCGGGCGCCCTCAAGGCGGTCGGCAACGCCGTACGCAAAGGTCATCTGCTGCTCTTCGACTACCTGCGGCCCGACGGCACGCGACCCGAACCGCGCGACGCTGATTTCGTGCCGCCGCTCCGGGTCGAACCGCACCACCTGGTGTTGTGGGCGGGCCGGTGGTATCTGGTCGCCTACGAGCCGGCCAGCGGCTCCTGGCCGATCTACCGCGTCGACCGCATCCACGCCCACACGCCGACCGGCCGGCCCTTCACCCGCCGGGACCTGCCCGGCGGCAGTGTCGCCAACCACGTCATGAACAGCTACGACCGCGGCGACACCCGGCCCGACTGGCAGTGCGTCGGCACCGCGCGGATGGACCTGCCGCCGGAGATCGTGGCCCGCTGGGCTCCCGGCGGATCAGTGGTCGAGTACGTCGGTCCCGCTCAGGCGCGGATCACGCTGGGCGCCTGGTCGTGGGCCGGCATCGCGGGCATCCTCGCCACCTTCGACGCCGACATCGACGTCATCGAACCGGCTGAACTGCGCGACGCCTGCCGCGCCCTGGCACGAAGACTTTCGAAGGCGTGAGGCGCGCAACGACAGGATGATCACGGCTCCGGGCCGGGCCACGCTTCGAGCGGAACGCTGCTCCTGCTCAGTTCTCCGGGCGCAGGGCGGGCGCATCGGCTTCCTCGGTCTGCGGCCCGGCCGGGCGGCCGGCGCGGCGCAGGAGGAGGGCGCCGGTCAGGGCGGCCAGCAGCTGGCCGGCGGCGATCACGCCCAGCAGCAGGGCCGGGCCGGCGGTGGAGAGCAGGCCGCCCACGGCGGCGCCGGCGGCGGCTGAGGTGACCTTGATGCCGGCGCCGAGGGTGAAGACCTGGGTGCGGATCTCGGGTGGGGACTCGCGGTCGCGGATCGAGAACAGGGCCACCGTGGTCGGTCCCATCAGCAGCCCGGCCACGGCGATCAGCGGCCACAGGCCGGGCAGGAACGCGACGAGCAGGAACGGTACGGCCATCGCCGCGATGCAGATCAGCAGGGTGCGGACCGGACGGCGGTGCACGACCGTGATCCGGGTGGTCAGCAGCGAACCGACCAGGCTGCCGGCGGCGCCCACTGCCATGATCAGGCCGGTCAGGGGCGGGTCGTGGCGGGCGGTGGCGATCGCGGCGGCGGCCAGGGGCAGCGCCCCGAAACCGAACTGGCTGAGCCCGGTGGCCGCGGTCGCCGCGCCCAGCCGTGGCCTGCTGACCATCACCGCGAAGGCGGCCAGTGGCCGTTTCGGGCGCGTCGCGCGTACCTCGGAGGGGCGTGCCCCCAAGGGCAGGGTGAGAAACGCCGCGGCACCCAGCAGGGCGAACCCGCCCAGGGTGACCAGTGACCAGGCCGCTCCGGCGAAGCCGGCGACCAGCGCGGCGAGCGCCGGGCCGGCGATGCCCGCCACCGAGTAGGTGGTGGCGTCGAAGCCGAACGCGCGTCCCAGGTTGCCGGGGACCAGCTCGCGCAACAGGCTGCTCAGGCCGCCGAACAGCAGCGGCGCGAGGCATCCGCCGGCGAACAGCAGGATGGCGGCCGCCCAGGTCGCGGGGCCGATCAGCAGCGCGGAGCCGGTCAGTGCCAGCGCGTAGGCGACGAAGGCGGCCAGATAGAGCGGTTTGCGGCGGCGGGCCCGGTCGGCGGCGGCGCCGGCCAGCGGGGCGGCGGCCACGTGCGGGACCATCAACGCCGCGACCAGCAGCCCGCCGACCCCGGCATGGCCGGTCTGCTCGATGGCGAGCAGCACGATCGACACCCGGGCGCCCTCGTCGGCGAGGCGGGCACCGATCGCGGCCGACAGGTATCGCGTCAGGACCGGTAGCACGTAGGGCACCTTACCCGAGCAGCCGGTTCCCCGCCGGGCGCATGAGCCGGCCCTCCATTGGGGAAGATGAGGGCGATGTCCGCGTCGATGGAGGCCGTGCGACGGCTCATGGATCTGCGGCACCGCGGGCGGGCCGAGGATCTGCCGCAGGTGCTGGCCGAGGCCGCGCCGCTGCTCGACGCGGAAGCCGTCACCGTCCTGCTCGTCGACTACGGGCAGGAGGCGCTGCACCCGTTGCGCGGGACCGTGCTCGACACCGCCACCACGCTGGCGGTGGAGGACACCCTCGCCGGGCGGGCCTTCACCACCGCGCGGCACCAGTGGAACGACGACGGGATGCTGTGGCTGCCGCTGCTGCACGGCGCCGAACGGCTCGGCGTGCTGGAGTTCCGGGTCAAGGCTCCTCCCCCGCTTCCCGTGCAGCACGACCTCGAGGTGATCGCCGCCCTGGTCGCCGAGCTGATCGCCAGCCGGCGATTCTACGGCGACGCGGTCG
Source organism: Actinoplanes sp. NBC_00393 (assembly GCF_036053395.1). NCBI lineage: Bacteria > Bacillati > Actinomycetota > Actinomycetes > Micromonosporales > Micromonosporaceae > Actinoplanes > Actinoplanes sp. NBC_00393. The sequence goes on from NZ_CP107942.1 coordinate 3,997,223, forward strand.
AGCACACCCGGCGGCGGATGCCGATGCAGCTGGCCGCGGAGATCATCTGGAATCAGCTGCCGCCGCTCACCTTCGCGGTCGACGGCACCATGGTCACCGCCGTGCTCGAACCCTGCTACGAGGTCGGCGGCGACGCCTTCGACTACGCGGCCAACGGTGACGTCCTGCACGTGGCGCTCTTCGACACGGTCGGGCACGGGATCAGCGCGAGCGCGCTGACCACCCTGACGTTGAACACATACCGTAACGCCCGCCGGTCCGGGCTCTCCCTGCTCGACACCTGCCGGTCGATCGACAAGTGGATCCGCGCCCAGTATCCGGGCGCCTTCGTCACCGCACTGGTGGCCGAACTCGACATCGCGACCGGCGCGTACCGGCGGATCAGCGCCGGTCACCCGGCCGAGCTGTTCCTGCGTGACGGCCGGGCCCTGCCCATGCTGCCCACGCCCAACGCGCTGCCGCTCGGCCTCGGCCACATGCTGCGCCGCGTCCCGCAGGTGATCGAGGTGCAACTGGAACCGGGGGACGCGCTGGTCCTCTACACCGACGGCATCACCGAGGCCCGGGACGCCTCCGGCACGCTGTTCGGCGTGGAACAGCTCAGCGAATTCATGCTGCGCACCCTGGGCGCCGGCATTCCGGCGCCGGAGACGATGCGCCGGCTCATCCAGACGATCGTCTCCTACGAACAGGGTGAACTGCGCGACGACGCGACCGCCGCGATGCTGCAGTGGCGCCGGCACTGACCGGGCATGCGCGGGGGCGTGAAAACGTTGTGCCTGTCGACAACGAAAGAAGGTGCGGCACTATGAGCACGCAGAAGGCCATCCTGGCCGGTGGCTGTTTCTGGGGCATGCAGGACCTGATCCGCAAGCGCCCCGGCGTGGTCTCCACCCGGGTCGGCTACACCGGCGGCCAGGTGGAGAACGCGACGTACCGCAACCACGCGGGCCACGCCGAGGCCATCGAGATCGTCTACGACCCGGCGGTCACCTCGTACCGGGATCTGCTCGAGTTCTTCTTCCAGATCCACGACCCGAGCACGGTCAACCGCCAGGGCAACGACATCGGTACGAGCTACCGCTCGGCGATCTTCTACGAGAGCGACGAGCAGAAGCAGGTCGCCGAGGACACCATCGCCGACGTCGACGCGTCCGGCCTGTGGCCCGGCAAGGTCGTCACCGAGGTGACCGCGGCCGGCCCGTTCTGGGAGGCCGAGCCGGAGCACCAGGACTACCTGGAGCGCATCCCGAACGGCTACACCTGCCACTTCCCCCGCCCGAACTGGAAGCTGCCGCGCCGCTCGCAGTAGAGCCGAGCATCATCGCCGGGGTCGAGCAAACCGCTCGGCCCCGGCTTTGCTGTCTCCGGCGGTCAGTCACCGAGCAGCGGCCCCAGCGACTGGAGAAGCTGTTCGCGCTGCTCAGGCCGCAGGCGGCCCAGTGCCGGCGCGAGCGCGTCGCGAACCTGGACGTACAGCGTCCGGGTGAGCTCGTGGCCGGCCGGGGTCAGGAACACCACGACGGCGCGGCCGTCGGCCGGGTCCTTGGCCCGGCCGAGCAGGCCGCGACGCTCGGCGCGGTCGATCAGACCGGACATCGACGACTTGTCGAGGCCCAGGTAGGCGGCCAACTCGGTGACGCGGGGACGCCGGTCGCGCAGGATGCCGAACACCCGCAGCTGGGTGAGGGACAGGTCGTTGGCGGCGCCGATGCTGGTGAGCACGCCCGTCACCTGGAACGTGCAGCGCACGAGAGCGTCGACCAGCGCGTCCACGGAGTCCTCGGAGGTCATGCCCCCATCCTAGTTGACATGGTTGGGATTACGAACCATTCTGGAGGTCGTTGGTAATACAAACCATCTCTCCAGGAGGTTCGCCATGCGCGCCGCAGTCCTGTCCGCGTCCGACACCCCGCCCGTCTACACCGACCACCCCGAGCCGGCCGCGACCGGCGACAACGAGATGGTCGTGCAGGTACTCGCCGCCGGCCTGCACCATCTGACCCGGGCGAAGGCCAACGGCTCGCACTACAGCAGCACCGGCGCGTTCCCGCTGGTGCCGGGCGCCGACGGCGTCGTGCGCGACCCGGCCGGCCGGTTGCGCTACGCGGTCCTCGACGACACGACGTTCGGTACGTTCGCCGAGCGCACGGTGATCGACGTACGTCGCAGTGTCGTGCTGCCGGAGGGCACCGACCCGGTCCGGATCGCCGCCGCGATGAACCCCGGGATGTCCTCCTGGGTCGCGCTGCGACGCCGCGCCGAGTTCACCACCGGGCAGCGGGTGCTGGTCATCGGCGCCACCGGCAACGCCGGGCGGATGGCGGTGCAGGTCGCGAAGCTGTTCGGCGCCGCGCACGTGATCGCCGCCGGACGGGACGCGGCACGTCTGGCCGCGCTGCCCGCCCTGGGTGCTGACGAGACGTGCACCTTCGACGAGATCGAGCGCGCGGCTGACGTCGACGTCGTCCTCGACTACGTGTGGGGTGAGCCCGCCGCCGCCGCGATGATCCCGATGCTCACCGCCCGCGCCGACCGCGCCGCACCGCTGACCTGGATCCAGATCGGGTCCATGGGCGGCGCGACCGCGCCGGTCCCGTCGATCGCGCTGCGCTCGGCGCGGCTGCAGATCGTCGGCAGCGGCATCGGATCCGTCCCCGCCCGCGACTTCCTCGCGGAACTGCCGGAGCTTGCCGCCGCGGTCACCGACGGATCGCTCGACGTGCGGGCCGAGGCGGTGCCGCTGACCGACGTCACCCGGGCCTGGACCGGCGGGACCGGCGACCGCATCGTCCTCGTGCCGTAACCCGCGGTCAGGCGATCGCGGCGAGCAGCTCGGCACGGGTCGCACCGGGTAGCGGATACTGCGGGGCGCCCATGCCGAGCGCAACGACCCGGTCGACGACCCCGGCGCCGGCGAACACCTCGTCGGGCGTGGCGATGAAGGCCGCGATCGACGCGTAGCCGCGGGCCAGATCCGGATCGGCCAGACCGGCTGCGAACAACGCCTTGCTCATCGGCCACCGCGGATCGTCGGAGCGGTACGGCGTACCGGCGGCATCCGCGGCCATCTCCGCGAGCCGGTGCCGGTCGAGCCACACCGTCGCCCGGTACAGCGGCTCGACGACCTGCGTACACACCTCGTCGAACCGCCGGGCGAACTTGTCGTGGTCGCCCGGCTCGGTCTCGCGCAGCAGATCCCGCAGCAGCCCGGCCTGGATCATCGCCATCGAGGCGCCCCGGCCGACCGACGGGCTGGTGCACGCCCAGGCGTCGCCGACCGCGACCACGCCGGTGGCGACCGGCTCGCCGTCGGCGACCAGACGCCGGTACCGGTCCTCGATGCCGGCCATGACGTCGACACCGGAGATCGGCTCGCCGTCCGCCCACTGGGCGATCATCGGATAGCGCGCGGCGGCCGCGTGCCAGCGGGCCGGTTCCCGCAGGCCCCGCAGCGCCGTGTCCCGGCTCGCGGTGGTCAGCACCACGCTCCACGTACCGTTGTCCCCCGGCAACGTGATGGTCGACAGCGAGTCGTAACTCTGCAACAGGTTGGCCAGCGCCGCCGGCTGTTCACCGGTACGGGACCGGAAGTGCCGGGAGTAGTAGACGAAGCCGGAGTCCGCCCGCTCCTCGACCGGCGCCCGCGAACCGGCCGCCTGCAGCCAGGAGCCCAGCGGCGAGCGCCGGCCGCCGCAGTCCACCACGAGGTCGGCGAGGATCGCCGTGCCGTCGGCGGTCAGCACACCGGTTACCCGGGGCACCCGCGTGTGCCCGTCCGTGGCGAGGCCGGTGACCGTGACGCCCCGCCGGATCGTCACTCCGGCGGCCCCGGCGGCGGCCGACAGAGCCGCCTCGAGCACCGGCCGGCGGGCGGTGACGGTGTCGAACCGCTCGTCGCCGGGTCGGATCGGGCCGCGCCGCTCCACCGGCAGCATGTCGATCAGGTTCAGCTCGCGGGCCCCGGCCGCCCGCAGCGCGTCACCGAGCTCCGGGAGCTGCTCCCGCACCTGCTGCCACCAGCGCGGCAGCATGAAGTGCGGCAGCCGGAACTGATTGACCCCGCGCCGCTGCCAGTCGCTCCACGCCGTGCCGGCGTCCGGCGGCGGCCCGGCGGGGTCGCGCTCGACGACGATCACCTCGTGCTGGTCGCGAGCGAGCAGCATCGCCGTGCCCAGACCGGCGAGGCCCGCGCCGAGAACCAGGATCCGTGCCATGTCACACCTCCATCGATGAACCGATGGCGGCATGGTGTCGCCGGGGCCTGCCTGTTCTCCAGGTCAGTCCGTGCTCAGTTCCTGCTCACCGATCTCCTGCGTGCCGATCTCCATCGCCCACAGCAGCTCGGTCACCTGTTCCACCGCACGCCCCAGGTGCCGGCGGTAGGTGCTGAACGGCAGGCCGAGGACCTCGGCGGCGGCCTCCTGGTTCGGGGCGGCCCGGACGAACGTCCGGTTCAGCACGGCCCGGAGCTGGTCACCCTTCGGCGTGCCGGCGAGCCGGCCGATCGCGGTCACGACGCTCGCGCGCACCTCGCCGGCGTCGGCGCCGAGCCGGCTGCCGACGAGCGCGCAACCGGCGAGCCGGTCCGGGCGATTCAGGTTCTGCAGCGCGGACCGTACGGCGTCGCCGAACGCCGCACGGGACAACGGCGGTGGGCGCAGCGCCGATGCCGGAGGTGGCCCCGTACCGCCCTGATGTTCGCGTTCGTTCATCAGATCGAGCCAGTCCTCAACCGGTAAACGGCGCCAGTCCATCCCGTACGCGACGTGCAAGTGGCCCGCGACGGTGACCTCGACGAGCGGCCGGAAGCCGAGATACTCGAAGAACGGCCCCCAGTACTCCGGGTCGAACGACACCACGAACGACCACGCGAGCGGCTCGGTGCACCAGTTCATGATCGAGGTGACCGATCCGGCCAGCAAGGCGTACTTGTCCCGATGCGCGTCACGGACCCCGGCACAGAACCGGCTGATCTCGACGCGCTCGCCGGGACGCGTCGGCGCGGTCCGGGCGACGTGCTCGAGGATCGCCTTGACGACGGGATCACGGTCCTCCATCGGAGAACCACAAGGGCAGAACATTCCGTACGCGAAACCGACCACGCCCTTCCCGGTGCGCACGACGTTCAGCTGGTCCGGCTCGTCGGCGAACCACCCTTCGGCCAGGGCCGCGCTGTCCCGGCCCTCGTTCCTCTCGATCAGCGCCAGGACCGGCGCGTACTCCTCGGGCCGGGCCGGCACGACCGCGGCCGTACCCTGGCTGCGCAGGCTGAAGTAGGCGTCGGTGAGCGGGCTGCGCCGGTGCAGGTACGCCAACTGCTGGGCGAGCAGTTGCCGGTCCAGCCCGGTCGTGGCCCGGATGCCCGCGACCACGTGGTCGTGGATGATCCGGTGCAGCGACCGGTACCGGTCCGGGGAACGGCGCTCGAACTCCGCCTCCAGGACCTCGCGGGTCAGATCATGCGGGGTCAGCCCACCGGGCCGGCATTGCACGAACGGGCGGCGCTGCAGCCAGCCCCACACCTCGGGCGCGTCCGCGCCGACCGTCTTGCGGAGCAGGTCCTCGGTCGTCAGCCAGGCCCGCGCGCACGTCGCCAGGCCGGTCATGTGCGCCTCCGAAGGCGCGTCGCGCAGCAGCGACTCGAGCAGCACCGAGATCAGATCGGGCACCTCGGCGAGGCTCTCCGGAACGGCGCCGTCGCCGGCCACGTCGGCCAGCAGCGCGAGGGTCAGCGGGTGGCCGCGGCCCAGCCCGAGCAGCCGCTGCTGCACCGGCTCGGTGACACCGGCCCGGGACAGCAGATCCGCGCTGTCGGCCTCGTCGAGGTGGTCGACGCGATGGATGGCGACCAGTTGCCGCCAGCCCGGGTCGACCCGCCAGGCCGCCGACGGGGGTTCCCGGCCGGCGAGGACCACCAGGCCGTTCTCCGGCAGTCCCGGGAGGAATTCGCGGCGCAGCCAGCCGTCGATGGCGCCCAGATGCTCGTACGAGTCGACCAGCAGCGTCCCGCTCTGCCCGACGGCCTGCAGGAAGCCCTCCGCCGACGGGTCGATCTCCCGGCCGTCCAGCAGCACCGGATCCCGGCCGGCGGCCCGGGCCCGGGCGGACATCTCCAGCAGCAGCGTGGTCTTGCCGATGCCACCGGGGCCGTGCACGAACAGCACCCGCCGCGGCGACCGCCCGGCCAGCGCTTCGCCGAACGCCCGCAGCTCCTCGCGGCGGCCGACGAAGTTGCGCCGCCGCGCCCGCTCGATGACGTCCCGCAGGACGGTGGTCACCACCACCTCAGTCTCGACCCCTCAGCCGAAATGGACCAGCACCCGTCACCGGCCCGACAGTCCGGCTGGTGCCGCCTCCGGCCCGCGCGGCACGATGGGATCATGGACTCTGTCTCTCGCGATCGTGACGACGCCGGGCGCGCCCGCAACGCCCGCCCGCGTGACGGCCTCGGGCGCCCACTGCCGCGCGGCATGTCCGGGGAGCCGACCACCCCCGAGGATCTCGTGCTCTCCCCCGCGGAAACGCTCGAGGAGGCGCAGCGTCTCCTGACGGCCGGCCGCCCGTTCCACGCCCACGAAGTGCTCGAAGGCGCGTGGAAGACCAGCGACGCCGAGACCCGGGAACTGTGGAAGGGCCTGGCACAGCTGGCAGTCGGCATCACCCACCGTAGGCGCGGCAACGACGTCGGCGCAGTGCGGCTGCTGACGCGGGCCGCCGACCGGATCGAACCGTACGCCGCGGCCGCCCCACATCACATCGCCGTGTCCGAGCTGGTGGCCTGGGCTCGCGCGTTGGTCACCCGGATCGAGGAACACGGCGGCACGATCTCCGAGGGAGAACTGGTACCACGGTTGACGGAGGGAAACCCCTTACGATCGTGACCGTTCCCTGTCCCAGCGGTGAGAGGACGCGTCATGCGGATCCTGTTGGTCGCCCCTCCGGGTGCCGGCAAAGGTACCCAGGGCGCGCTGATCGCCAACCACTTCGGCATCCCCCACATCGCGACCGGGGACCTGCTGCGCGATCACGTGGCCCGGCGTACTCCGCTCGGCCGCGCGGTGCAGGATCACCTCAGCCGCGGCGAGCTCGTGCCGGACGAGATCGTGCTGGAGATGGTGCGGACCGAGTTCATCGCCGCGAAGGCCGAGGGCGGCGGGTACGTCCTGGACGGCATGCCGCGCAACATCACGCAGGCGCGGGCGCTGTACGAGATCGCCCTCACGCTGGAGATGACCGCCAACGTCGCCCTGCACCTCAAGGCCGACGACGAGGAGCTGACCCGGCGGCTGCTCGCCCGGGCCACCCTGGAGGGCCGGTCCGACGACACCGAGGAGGTCATCCGCCGCCGGCTCGCCATCTACCACGAGGTCACCCATCCGATCGTGGACTGGTACGCGTCGCGCGGCATCCTGGTGTCGGTGGACGCCGTCCGGCCGGTGGACCGGGTGGCCCGGCAGATCCTCACCGCCCTGGAGGCGATGCGCCCGCTGATCGACCACGTCCCGGAGCACGTGCGCCAGCCGATCGACCTCACCGGGCTCGGCGCCGCCTTCGGCCAGGACTAACCGGCCCGCCCGAGGCTGCCGGCCGCTTCCTCCAGGACGGCGAGCTGGGCACGAGCCTGATCGCCGCGCGGCCACAGCACGGCCAGGGTGGTGATGTCGAGAGCGGCGTACCGGCCGGCGCAGTCACGGAAAGCTTCGATCGACGCCAGGGGACGCTCACCGCCGTACCCCAGAACCGCCAGCCGGGCCAGGCCCGCCGGATCCCGGTCCTGCTTGGCGCAGACCTCATCCAGCTCGGCGATCTGCCGCCGGACCTCGGCGTACGGTGACCCCGCATAGACCGCCGGGTTCTGGCTCACGTCCTGGGTGATCCACAGATCGGCGAACCGCGCCGCCAGCTCCATGCCCCGCGCGGCCGTGGCCGCCACCGCCAGCCCCGGCCGGCGCGGCTCCCCGCCACCGATCGCCACGTCCCGGGCACTGAAGTACCGGCCGGTGTAGTCGGCGCGTTCCCGGCTGAGCAGCAGGTCGGTGAGCTCGGTGAACTCGGCGAACCGTGCAGTGCGCTCGGCCCGGCTCAACGGCTCGCCGCCGAAGGCGTCCGAGTCACCACCCGGCCCGCCGGCGCCGATCCCCATCACGAAGCGGCCCTCGGCCAGGGCATCCAGGCTCAGGGCAGCCTTCGCCGCGGTGACCGGATGCCGGAAGTTCGGCGCGGTCACCATGGTCCCCAGGCCGATGCGCGTGGTGGCGGCAGCAGCCGCGGCCAGAGCGGTGTACGCCTCGTGCCACACCGGCCGCCCGTTCAGATTCAGGTGGTCGTAGAGCCAGCCCCGGCCGATGCCCAGTCGCTCGGCGTGCAGCCACTCCTGCCGCATCCCGGGCCACGGCAGATCCGGCCACATGATCACGTCGAGCTGCACGGTGTCACCTTTCGTCGCGCCGCACGCCGGCGGCCGGCGTCACGGATCTTCCGCCAGACGATCGCACAGCGCCCCGCCCGTCCGGCACCGTGATCATCCGGATCTTTGTGGCGCATCACCCCAATCGGACTTCGGACAGTCCGGCCGCGGCTCCCCGACGAGCGGCCACCATGGAGCTACCCCGCCCGCCGGGCCAGCGCGTGCAGCCGGTCCGTCGTTCGAGCGCTCAGCGCTGTCCGGGCCGGGGCCGGCATTCGGCGCCGGGCGACAAAATCCGAAACAACTCTCAGATCCAGGTGTTTGGCGGTTGCTGCATGGCTCCTTCCCAAGACACTGCGATCAGGGAAGGAGACGAAGTGAGGCAACGTCCAGCCGAGGTGTTCGCGAGGCTGAGCAGTACCCGCCAGCCGGTGGTCACGACCAGGCCGCTGCGGCGCGCGATCGTGCTCGGCGGCAGTGTCGCCGGGTTGCTCGCGGCACGCGTACTGGCCGACCACGCCGATGAGGTCGTCGTGGTGGAACGCGACGACGTCGGGAGAGACAGTGCGGGCGGGCGGCGCGGAGTGCCGCAGCAGTTCCAGGTGCACACGCTGTTGCCCGGCGGGCGCGCGCAGATCGAGCGCTTGTTCCCCGGGTTCACCCGGGAGGCGGTCGAGCTCGGGGCGGTGCTGTCGCAGGGGCATCAGGTCCAGGCCTGGGCGGACGACGTGCCCTCGGTGCAGACCCCGAACGCTGTCCTGCTGAGCGAGAGCCGGACCTTCCTCGAGACCCTGCTGCGCCACCGCACCCTGGCGCTGGGCAACGTCCGGACGCTCCGCGGCGCCGCAACCGGGCTGGGGTACCGCGACGGTCAAGTAACCTCCGTCCGGGTCGACGGCCGGGAACTGGCCACCGATTTCGTGGTCGACGCCATGGGCCGGGCCAGCAAGCTGTCGGACTGGCTGGCCGACGACGGCTGGGAACGCCCGGAGCTCGAACGGATGCGCATCGACGTCAACTATGCGACGGCGTATTTTCGGCGGGCCCAGGAGGACCCGCCCATCGGCGCCGCGATCTCGCGCTTCTCCCCGCGGTACCGGAAGAAGACCCAGGCAGCGGCCACCGCCATTGAAGACATGCAGTGGATGCTGATGCTGACCACGTACGGTGATGACCGCCCGTTGCCGGAGCTGGACGACTTCCTCGCCCGGTGCGCCGACCTGCCCCCGGTCTTCCGGGAGATCGCTGGGGAGGAGCCGGTCAGCGAGGTCCGCACGTACCGGCAGGCGGACGCCCGCCGCCGCCACTTCGACCGGCTGGGCCGGCTGCCCGGCCGCCTGGTCAGCGTCGGCGACGCGGTGGCCTCGTTCAACCCGGTCTACGGCCAGGGCATGTCATCCGCCGCGCTGCACGCCTCCTGCCTCGCCGAATACCTCGCCGAGGCGCCCGATCTCGCCCGGCCGGCTACCGCCTTCTTCCAGTTGCAGAAGGTCGTGGTGGATGCCGCATGGGAGCTCTCCACGTCCGGCGACGCCCAGCGCTTGGAGACCACCAGACCCGCATTTTCGGTACGCCTGAAGCGCGCACTGATCACCCAGGTCATCCGGGCTTCGACCGTCGACCTGCCGATCGGCACGAAGTTCGGCGACGTCGCCTACATGCGCGCCCACCCGAGCACCCTGGCCACCCCCGCGGTGCTGCTCAGGTCCCTGCTGGTGAACCTGCGGCACCGCCCCCGGAGCGCCACGGCAGCGCAGGCCGAGGCCCGCCGGCCCGCGCCGGCCGCACGCTGAGGTGTCAGGGTTTGCGACCCACGGCCGTCCAGACGTTGATGTCGGAGCGCAGTGGGATGTCGGCGCCCGGGTCGGGGCGCCACTCGCTGGCCGGGACGACGCCGGGGTCGACCAGGTCGAGGCCGTCGAACAGGTCGGTGAATTCCTCGCGGGTGCGGGTCCACACGTCTGATTTGCCCTGCTCGATCAACTGCTGGTAGAGCGCCTGCTGTTCGGGCGTACCGAAATCGGAGGTGGCGTGGGTGGCGACCAGGTAGCTGCCGGCCGGCAGCGCGTCGAGCAGCCGGCGCACGATCGGCTTCGCGGCCCCGTGGCCGTGGATGAAGTGCAGGACGGCGATCAGCATCAGGCCGACCGGCTGCTTCAGGTCGAGGGTCTCGTGCAGCACCGGGTTGGCCAGGATCGCCGCCGGGTCGTTGAGATCGGCTTCGATGTACGCGGTACGCCCGGCGTCGCTGCTGTTGAGCAGGGCGCGGGCGTGGACCATGACGAGCGGGTCGTTGTCGACGTACACGATCCGGCTTTCCGGGGCGTGCCGCTGGGCCACCTCGTGCGTGTTGTCGGCAGTCGGCAGCCCGGTGCCGATGTCGAGGAACTGCCGGATCCCGGCCTCCGCGGCCAGGAAACGGGTGGCCCGCTGCAGCAGCGCCCGGTTCGCCAGCGCGCCCAGCCGGACCTTCGGGAACAGCCGCTCCAGCTCGTCGCCGGACGCCCGGTCGGCGGCGAAGTTGTCCTTGCCGCCCAGCCAGTAGTTGTAGCGCCGGGCCGGGTGCGCCTGATTCGGGTCGATCCCGCGGAGGGCTGCGCTCGTGTGATCCACAGCGTGCACGATATCGCGCCGGATCTCCACATCAGAGGGCGGTCGCGTCCAGCTCCTGGAGCAGGTTGTGGGCGGCCAGTTCGACGTCCTTGTGCTTCCACTCCGCGGCCCGGTACACGCAGGCGATCAGGGCCGAGCGGTGCACGCGGCGGAAATCGCCGTAGACGAAGGCGTACCGGGCCTTGGTCTCGTCGGTGGCGCCGTCGGTGAGGGCGAGGTGCCACGCGGCGTACTCGTCCCAGGAATGCCTGTCGAGGTAGGTGTTCTCGGCGTCGGCGCGCGGCTGGACGCTGCCCCAGTCGCTGTCCAGCACGTATTGGCGGGCCTTGATCAGTTCCCGGGCCCGCTGCACCGCCGCATCGTTGACCGCGTACTTCGCCATGGGTGTGACATACCCCGGATGGCCCCGGCGGACCCTCAGCAACGGCGTAAAACAGCCGACATATTGCCTCGTGACGAGGGGAGAGACGTTCCGCGACCGTGGGCTGCTGCTGACCGCGGCGGTCCTCGTGCTGTTCTGCGGCGTCTGGCTGGGCTTCGGCATGGTGCACGTCTGGGCGATGCCGCTGCTGGGCTGGCTGCCGCTGCCGGTCACCGCGGTGCTGGCCGGGCAGGCCTGCTGGTCGGCGAGCCGGCTCACCGACCTGGACGCGGGCACCCGCCGCTTCTGGCGGCACCTCGCCGTGGCCTGCGCGCTGTTCACCGCCGGCATCCTCGGCAACATGTACGACGCGGTCGGCGGCCCGGAACCGTCTCAGCGGATCGGTGTTTTCACGCTTTTCGCGTACCTCTCGGTCCTCGGTGTGGTGCTCTGGGCGCTGCTGCGCCTGCCGTCCTGGCAGCGCAGCGGCGCTGACTGGCTGCGTTTCGGCCTGGACGCCGGCATCGTCCTGCTGACCGTCGGCGCCCTGGTCTGGCATTTCTCGCTGCGCAACCACCAGCAGTGGATCGCGCAGACCGGCGGCGCCGGCGTCATGCTGGTGATCACGGTGGTGGCGGGTCTGTCGATGGCCACCTTCGTCAAGGTCGCCTTCGCCGGCGCCGGGCGCCTCGACCGCCGGGCCACCTACGTGCTGGCGGTCGGCAGCGCGCTCAGCGCCAGTGTCGGCAGCCTGTCGCCCTATCTGATCGACCGCCCCTATCTGTCCAGCAGTCTGCTCGCCGTTCCGCTGGCGGCGTTCAGCATCCACCTCGCCGCCGTCAGCCAGCAGCGGGCCGGCAGCCGCGAGCCCCGCCCGCGGGCCCGGCGGCGGCGGATCAGCGTCGTGCCCTACCTGGCTGTTGCCGTCACCGACGCCCTGCTGCTGACCACCAATCCCGGCGACGCCACCCAGACCCGCACCATGGAGATCATCGCCGTGGCGCTGACCGCGCTCGTCGTGATCCGGCAGATCATCGTGCTGCGCGACAACCAGCGGCTGCTCACCACCGTCGACGGGCACCTCAGCCAACTGCGCGAATACCAGGACCGGCTCACCCACCAGGCCACCCACGACAGCCTGACCGGCGCCGGAAACCGTGCCCTGTACGAGCAGCGCACCCGCCGACTTCTCGCGGACCGCGGCGCGTTCCACGTCGCCCTGCTCGACCTCGACGACTTCAAGGTGGTCAACGACCGGCTCGGCCACCGCGTCGGTGACCTGCTCATCCAGGAGACCAGCCGGCGCCTGGCCGCGGTGGTCGGCGACAACGGCCTGCTCACCCGCCTCGGCGGCGACGAGTTCGCGATCATCCTGCAGCCCACCGACGATCTGGTGACGCTGGTGGAGCGGCTGATCGAGGCGGTCGGGCAGCCCGCCGACCTGGACGGCAACATCGTGGTCACCGGGGCCAGCCTGGGCGTCACCAGCGCCCAGACCGGCGACGACCCGGCCGAGCTGCTGCGCCGCGCGGACATCGCCATGTACGCGGCGAAGGCCGCCGGCGGCAGCCGCTGGCAGTGGTTCGACGCCGACCTGGACCGGGCCGCCGACGACACCGCACGGCTCGCCGCCGACCTGCGCCGCGCCGTCGGCAGCGACCAGCTCTTCCTGGTCTACCAGCCGATCGTCCGGCTTCCCGACGGCGCGCCGGCCGGCGCCGAGGTGCTGCTGCGCTGGCAGCACCCGGAACGCGGCCTGGTGCCGCCGGACGTGTTCATCCCGGTCGCCGAACGCATCGGCGTGATCAACGACATCGGGGCGTGGGTCTTCGAACAGGCTTGCCGGCAGAGCGCCGACTGGTCCCGCCGCCACGGCGACGCCGCACCGATGCGGATCAGCGTCAACGTCTCCGCGCGCCAGCTGGCCGATCCCGGCTTCGTCGACGCCGTCGCCGCGACCGTGCAGGCCACCGGCGCCGACACCAGCCGCCTGCTGATCGAGGTCACCGAGACCGCGGTGCTCAACGCGGAGACCGCCGTCGAGCAGCTGCACCGGCTCAAGGCGCTCGGGTTGCGCATCGCGCTGGACGACTTCGGCACCGGCCACTCGTCGCTGAGCCTGCTGCTGACCTGCCCGGTCGACGTCCTCAAGGTCGACAAGTCGTTCGTCAGCGGCGACACCGCGGACCGGGCCGGCGCCATCATCGTCAAGAACATCATCGGTTTCACCACCGACTTCGGCATCGAGGCCGTCGCCGAGGGCGTCGAGACCGCCGACCAGGCCGCACGCCTGCACCAGGCCGGCTACCGGCTCGCCCAGGGCTACCATTTCGGGCGCCCGATGACCGCGGACGTCTTCGAGGCCGGGATGCGGGCCGCCCTGCCCTCGGCCGTCTGACCCGCCCGTGGGGCCGGTCACATGGCGATCGGCCGGGTGGCGTACCAGTATCGAGGAGTGGCGATCTCGATGCGGCTTGAGGCCCCGGAGCTGGTACGCGTCGACCTGAGCGAGGTCGACTACGACACAGCCGTTCAACGGATGACCGGCTGGGCCGATCAGCGCCGCGCCGGCCTCGCCCCCGACCGGCTGTTCCTGCTCAGCCATCCGCCGGTGATCACCTACGGCGCACGGACTCCCCCGGCGGACCTGCCGGACGATCTGTCGGCGATCCCCACGGTGGCGGTCGACCGCGGCGGCAACGCCACCTACCACGGCCCCGGCCAGCTGGTCGGATACCTGGTGATGGACCTGCGCCGATGGGGCCCGGTCGACGTGGTGCGCTGGCTGGAAACCGGCCTGATCGACGCCATGGCCGCGCTGGGCTTCCCCACGCTGCGCCGCGACACCCCGCCCGGCTCCCCCAGCCTGGTCGGCGTGTGGACACCCGACGGCCGCAAGCTGGCCTCGATCGGCATGCGCATCCGCGGCGGCGTCACCACGCACGGCTTCGCCCTGAACGTCGACACCGACCTGACGGTCTTCGACCGCTTCGTGGCCTGCAGCCTGGACGACGTCGCGATGACCTCACTCGACGAGCTGGCCACCGAGCGCGGCATCCGTACCCCGTCCGACGCCGAGGTCCGCGACGCCGTCGCAACCCACCTGGGCGCGGCGGTCAGCCAGACGCCCTGAGCCGGGCGTAGTGCGCGTCCAGCAGGGCCCGGGCCTGCTGAATCGCACGGTCGGCATCGGTGAGAGCCACGCGCAGGGTGGCGGGCGAGAGCCCGGCGATCCTGCCGACAGCGGCCAGCGCCGGGGAACCGCCGTCGAAGTCCAGATTGGGGTGATCCACCTCCCAGTCCTCCTGCCGCAGGTCGCCGGATCGGGTGATCCACCAGTCGTCGGTCTCCTCCTGGGCGCGCCAGTGCTCGCTGGAGTCGTCGTCCACGACGGTCCACCCGGGCTGCGCGGCGGTGACCTGATAGCCGTCGTCACCTGTGCTGGTGCAGAGGAACCAGGTCGGTAGGTCAGCGGCCGGGCCGGTACGTTGAAAGCAGATCCGCCGGTCGGTGGTCAAGGCCAGGTGATAGCCGAGCGCGTCGGCCGCGGCGAGCAGCTCCCCCGCCGGGCCGGGCTCGAAGGTGGCTCCCACCGGGATCACCGCGACCGGCCGGTCGTTGATCAATTCCCATCGGGCGGCCGGCGCCAACTGCTGGAACGCCTCCACCGCGCTGTTGAAGTCGTCCTCGGACAGGTCCCACGCCTGCCCGGGGCCGGCCATCGCGGAGGTGATCCGGGCGAGCGCCGCCGCGGTTTCCGGGTCCGGGGCGCCATCAAGGTACGCCAACGCGCTGCTCATCGAGTCCCAGGCGGTCGTCCAGAACGCCGGCCTCCACACGACGGTCCCGCAACCACACGGCGAACCCTCCCCGAACGGATCGAGCCGCGCATCGCACGTGGGGCAGCGCAGTGTCTCCGCGACAGCGGCCGCCCGGGAACGCAGGGCGCGCAGCTCATCGGTGATCTCGTCGAGCCGGCCCTCGAGGAACCCGGCCCAGCCGAAGTCGGTGTAGACCTTCACTACGTATGCGCGGCCCTCACGATCCCAGTCGGCGATCTCCCAGCCGGTCGGGCCGAGAGCCTTGGTGAACGCTTCGACGAGCCGCCGGTCGATGCCGCGGTGATCCGCCGGATCGAACGGCGGCTCGGGCGCGGGCCGTCCCTGTGCCGCGGCCAGGTTCGACGCGGCACGGTGGGCGGCGCGCAGGTCCGCCGACGTGGACTTCTGCACCGTGTAGCCGTTGAGGTAGCCGGCGACGTTGAGGGTCACCGTCGAATGGTGGCCGGGCGGCACCTCCAGAACGACATCGCCCGATGGGTGCCGGGCACAGGCGAGGACATCGAAACCTTCCACGAGCTCCGGCCGCACGTCGCGGATCTCCCCGCACACGCTGCAGGCCACCTGCACACGCCGTGATCGCCGCTTCCGTCTGGGCATGGGGCGAGTATGCCGCTGCTGTACGACAATCCGGCTCTCAGTTCGGGTTGATGGCCGCCGAGGCTGTGCATGGCCAGGGCGATGACGGCTTGGGCTGAGCAGCGGAGGGCCCAGTCAATCACCCGGTCGAGGGCCTCGATCGCGTCGGTTGTGTCGCGGTCGGCGATGGCGAACACGGTGCGCAGGCCCTCTTCCAGCGCCCAGGCCCGGTGCAGCGCGGGGTCGGTCTTGGCGATTCAGGTCAGTTGTTCGCGGCTACAGGGTGGTGGCAGCCGAGCCACCACCCTGTACTCGCTCGCGCCTACGACGTCAGGGTTCCGCGTAGCAGGCTGCGGCCCGAGTGGGAGGCGTCGCCGTCGTGCGGTTCGTCGCTGACGTCGACCAGGCGGTAGCGGTTCAGGTCGGTGCCGGGTGGCACCGGCAGCACCGCGTCGGCCTGGTCGGACAGGCTGCCCAGGGCCACCATCTTCGTGAGGTCGTCCGGGTCGATCAGCCACACCTCGTGGAAACCGGTGGTCAACGGCAG
Organism: Actinoplanes sp. NBC_00393; assembly: GCF_036053395.1. Classification (NCBI taxonomy): domain Bacteria; kingdom Bacillati; phylum Actinomycetota; class Actinomycetes; order Micromonosporales; family Micromonosporaceae; genus Actinoplanes; species Actinoplanes sp. NBC_00393. Next base: position 4,013,572 of record NZ_CP107942.1, read on the forward strand.
ATTGCGTACGTCGATCTGCATCTGCCCGCCGGACAGCACCCGGACATCGCCGCCGGCGGTCTGCGGCACCGTGTCCAGCGGGGTCAGCGTCGCCCGGGCGGTCACCGGCTCGACCGTGGGCCGTGCGGTGAACCGGTCCACGGCTACCGTGCCGGCCACCGCGACCACCGCTGCCGCCGCGGCGGCCAGCACGGGCATCAGCCAGCGGGGGCGGCGACGTTCGGCGCGGCGCCGCAGCGGCACCGGGGGTGCGACGACCTCCGGGGTACGCGCGACCTCCGCCGAGATCGCCTGCCAGATCCGCTCCGGGGGTGGCGGCAGGTCCCGCAGTTCCTGCGCGTCAGCGCCCAGGTCGGCGACCTCCCGCAGGCTCTCCAGGTCGTGCCGGCAGCCGGCACACTGCGCCAGGTGGTCGGTTTCGGTCAGCTCCTGCTGCTCCTCAGAGAGCGCGAGAAGGACCAGCCGATCGGGTTCCAAATGCTGCACCGTCCACCTCCCAACGACGTCGCAGGTTGGCCATTCCACGCCGGATATGGCTCTTGACCGTACCGAGCGGCAGCCCGGTGACGGCGGCTATCTGGGGATGGGTGAGATCGTCGAAGAAGGCCAGTTCGAGCGTGCGCCGCTGCTCCTCGGGGAGCCGGCCCAGCTCGTCGGCGACGACCAGACGGTCGACGATCCGTTCCGGGGTCTCCCGGTCGTCGGGTGGGCCCAGCTGGGCGCGTACCGAATCGGTTGCCCGATCGTCTCGCGCTGCCGACCGCAGGCGGTCGACGGCCTTGCGCCGCGCGATGCCGAGCAGCCAGCCCAGCATCGTGCCGCGCTGCGGGTCGAACGAGTCCCGGCCGGTCCACGCCGCCACGAACGTCACCTGGGTGACGTCCTCGGCGTCCGCCCGGTTGCCCAGCAGCCGCTGGGCCAGATACAGCACGGCGGCGCCGTGCCGGTCGTAGGCCGTACGCAGAGCTTTCTCGTCGCCGTCGCGTAACCGCTCGGCGAGCTCGTCGTCGGTGCTCATCGACCTCCTTTCCGCGCACAGGTTCTCCCGGGTGTTCGCTCCGCGCGGGCGCCGTGGATGCACCGAATTCTGCGCGCGATCCGGATACGGCGACGGGCCGGGTCCCGGCGGTGGTGTCACCGCAGGCCCGGCCCGGAGGGTACGACGTCAGGCTCGCCGGCGGCGCACCACGATCACGGCGACGACGAGGGCCACCACAGCGGCGGCGATCAGGGCGGGCGGCGCCGCGCGGCGCGGGTCCTCCCGCACCTCGGCCACCGTCTGCTGGGTGCGGTCCTTGACGTCGGCCGCGGCCACCGCCGCGCGCTGCTTCGCCTCGGCCGCAGCCTCGGTCGCGCGGTCCTTCGCTTCTACCGCAGCCACTCTGGTACGGGTCTTCGCCTCCGAAGCAGCCTCTTTGGTACGGGTCTTCGCCTCCGAAGCGGCCTCTTTGGTACGGGTCTTCGCCTCCGCAGCGGCTTGCTTCGCGCGTGCCTTGACGTCGGTCTTCGCGGCCAGGGCCTCGACCGTGTCACCCAGGTCGGCCCGGGTCTGCTCGATCTCGGCGCGCAGCTGCTCCGGGTCGACCGGGGTGTCCGAAGTGCTCATCAGCGGCGTCCTTCCCGAGCGGCGTTCTTGACGGTCATGACATCGGCTTCCACGCCGGCGATCGCGTCACTGGGCAGCGGCGGCGCCGCGGCCTTCAGCTTGTTGCGGCCCAGCAGCGCGGCGATCCCGGCCGCGGCGAAGACCACGACCATCACGACGAGCACCGCGACCCACAACGGCCAGACCAGGTCGAGGGCCACCACCACCAGGGTCAGCAGCAGGCCCACGCCGTACAGGGCCAGGACGCCGGCCGCACCGAACAGGCCGCCGCCGACTCCGGCGCGCTTGCCCTTTTCGGTCAGTTCGAGTTTCGCCAGCGTCAGTTCGTCACGTACCAGCGTCGAGATCTGCGCGGCGGCCTGGTTCACCAGCTCGGCCGTCGACGCGCCGGTGGACCCGCCACCGGCCGATGTGCTTGCCGTCACTACATCCACCTCCTTGGTTACGCGCTGGAGTTCCCAGGCTGGCCCGGGCGAAACTCACCCGGTCGGGCCAGGGCAGCACACCAGGGTCTTCGACGGGTGCGACGGGTGGGCCGGGCGATCAGGCTTCGGGGCGTCACCACGAGCGTCCTGGAGGAGTCATGAGCGACATCCGGCCATTTCGGATCAGCGTGCCCGACGAGCAGATCGAGGACCTGCGGCGGCGGGTGTCGGCGACCCGCTGGCCCAGCAGGGAGCTGGTCACCGACCGTTCGCAGGGGGTGCAGCTGGCGACCATGCAGGAGCTGGCGCGCTACTGGACGACCGAGTACGACTGGCGCAGGTGCGAGGAGCGCCTCAACGCGCTTCCGCAGTTCACCACGCAGATCGACGGCATCGACATCCACTTCGTCCACGTCCGGTCACCGCACGAGAACGCCCTGCCGCTGATCATGACGCACGGCTGGCCCGGCTCGGTCATCGAACTGCTCGACACCGTCGGCCCGCTGACCGACCCGACCCGGCACGGCGGCCGCCCCGAGGACGCGTTCCACCTGGTGCTGCCGTCGCTGCCGGGATACGGCTTCTCCGGTGAGCCGACCGAGCTGGGCTGGGACTCCGGGCGCATCGCCCGGGCGTGGGCTCAGCTGATGACCAGTCTCGGCTACACCCGGTACGTGGCGCAGGGCGGCGACGTGGGCGCGCTGGTCACCGACACGATGGGCCGCCAGGCGCCGGAGGAGCTGGCCGGGATCCACGTCAACCTGCTGGGCGCGGCGCCGTTCATCGTCGATCACCTGCCGGCGAACACCGAGGAGGAGAAGGCGGCCCATGCGGCGCTCGCGCTGTTCCAGCACGACGGGTTCGGCTACTTCCTGGAGCAGTCCACCCGGCCGCAGACGGTCGGATACTCCCTGCTGGACTCCCCGGTGGGCCTGGCCGCGTGGATGCTCGACCACGACACGGACAGCTACTACAAGATCGCCGGCGCGTTCGCCGACGGCAAGCCGTCCGGCAACCTGACCGTGCAGAACGTCGTCGACAACATCACCCTGTACTGGCTGACCGGCACGGCCACCTCCGCGGCCCGGTGGTACTGGGAGACCGGGCGGGCGCAGGCCGCGAACGCCGCGGCCGGACCGCCCCCGCCGATCCCGTCGCGGGTCGCCTTCACCGCGTTCGCCGGCGAGATCTTCCCGGCACCGCGCAGCTGGGTGGAGACCGCCTACCCGAACCTCGCCTCCTACAGCGAGGTCGACCGCGGCGGCCACTTCCCGGCCTGGGAGGAGCCGGAGCTGTTCTCCGCCGAGGTCCGGGCCGCCTTCAGCCCGCTGCGCTGACGAGCACGATCCGCAGGTCTTTCACTCCCCCGGGATGATGTGCGCCCGGGTGGAGTGGCGGATCCTGCGCGCATGAGCTGGCACTGCCGACGCTGCGGGGCCCGGTTTGCCCGCTGACGCCCCGGCCGGCGCCGGGACGCTGGTCGACCGCCGCGCCGAGTGCGCCGCGCTCGACCGGCTCATCGCCGAGGTGGTCGCCGGGCAGAGCCGGTGTCTCGTGCTGCGCGGGCCCGCCGGGGTCGGCAAGACCGTGCTGCTCGGCTACCTGGCGGAGCGGGTGACCGGCTGGCGGGTCACGCGGGCGGTCGGGGTCGAGTCGGAGATGGAGCTGGCCTACAGCGGCCTGCACCAGATCTGCGCGCCCCTGCTGGATCATCTGGACCGGCTGCCGGCGCCGCAGCGCGACGCGCTGCAGACCGTCTTCGGCCTGCGATCCGGTCCCGCCCCGGAGCGGTTCCTGGTCGGGCTGGCCGTCCTGAGCCTGTTCGCCGACGTCGCCGAGCAGCACCCGCTGATCTGCGTCGTCGACGACGCGCAGTGGCTCGACCAGGCATCGGCGCAGGTCATCGAGTTCACCGCCCGCCGCCTGCTCGCCGAGCGCGTCGCCCTCGTCTGCGCGGCGCGCACCGGCGCCGGGGACGACGTTCTCGCCGGGCTGGCCGCGTTGCCGATCGAGGGGCTCGACGACGGGCACGCCCGCGAGCTGCTGATGGCCGGTGTGCACGGCCCGGTGGACGCCGCGGTCTACGACCAGATCGTCGCCGAGAGCCACGGCAACCCGCTCGCGCTGGTGGAACTGCCGCGCACGTGGAGCGTCACGGCACTGGCCGGCGGCTTCGGCTTCCCCGGCGGGGAGCACATCACCGGAAAGATCGAGCAGAGCTACCGTACGCGCGTCCTCGCACTTCCACCGGACACGCGGCTGCTCGTGCTCGCGGCCGCCGCGGAGCCGCTCGGCAACCCGTTGCTGCTGCATCGCGCCGCCGAGCTGCTGCACATCGACATGGCCGCGGCCGACCCGGCGGTCGACGCGGGCCTGCTGCAGTTGCGCGGGCGGGTGGAGTTCGCCCATCCGCTGGTGCGTTCCGCCGTCTACCAGGCCGCGGCCGCCGAGGACCGCCGCCGCGTCCATCATGCGCTGGCGCAGGCGACCGACCCCGGCACCGACCCGGATCGCCGGGTCTGGCATCGGGCCCGCGCGGCCCCCGGCCTCGACGAGCACCTCGCCGCCGATCTCGAGGCGTCGGCGGGCCGGGCGCAGGCGCGCGGCGGCCTCGCCGCGGCGGCCGCGTTCCTGCAGCGCTCGGTCGCGCTGACCCCCGAACCGGCACGCCGCGCCGAACGGGCGCTGGCCGGGGCGCAGGCCAGCCTGCACGCCGGCGCGTTCGACGCCGCCCTCGGACTGCTGGCCGAGGCCGAGACCGGGCCGCCCGACGACCTGCAGCGCATCCGCGTCGACCTGCTGCGCGGCCAGATCGCGTTCACCTCCGGCCGGGGCGGCGACGCGTCCCCGCTGCTGCTGCGGGCCGCCAAGGCCCTCGAACCCCTCGACGCGGGCGCCGCGCGCGAGACCTATCTGACCGCCTGGGCCGCGGCCGTCTTCGCCGGGCGCCCGGACACCGCCGAGGATCTGCTGGCGGTCTGCCGCGCGGTCCGGGCCCTCGCGCCGCCGTCGGGTGCGGCCCGGCCGGTCGACCTGCTCCTGGACGGGCTGGTGCTGTTGCAGACCGAGGGACGCGCTGCCGCGGCCCCGGTGCTGCTGCGAGCCGGCCGGGCGATCGCCGACGGCGCCATGGCGGTCGAGGACACCCTGCGCTGGGCCTGGCTGGCCACCGCGGCGAGTAACGCCGTCTGGGACAACGAGAGCACCGACACGATCGCGCGGCGCACGGTCCAGATCGTCCGCGACGCCGGCGCGCTGGCCCAGCTGCCGGTGGCGCTGGCCGCGCTGGGCACCGCCAGCGCCTCCAACGGTGACCTCGCCGGCGCGGCCGCGCTCGTCGCCGAGGCGGACAGCGTGGCGGCCGCAACCGGCAGCCGCATCGCACCGTACGCGGCGCTGCGGCTGCTCGCCCTGCAGGGCAGCGAGACGGAAGCGTGGGCGCTGATCACGGGCACGATCGAGTACGCCGCCGCCGAGGGGCAGCAGCTGGCGGCGATCAACGCGTACTGGGCGGAAGCGGTCCTGCACAACGGCTTCGGCCGGTTCGCGGAGGCCGGCATCGCGGCCGGGCAGGCCACCGCGAACACCTTCGAGCCGTTCGTCTCGATGTGGGCGCTGCCCGAGCTGGTCGAGGCGGCCGCGCGCAGCGATCAGGGCGAGCTGGCCCGCGCGGCGGTGAACCGGCTCGCGGAGACGACCCGGCCCTGCGGCACCGAGTGGGCGCTGGGTGTCGAGGCGCGGTCGCGGGCGCTGGTGAGTGCCGGTGGTGCCGCCGACGATCTCTACCGGGAGGGGATCGAGCGCTTGGGGCGTACCGGAATGGTTCCTGAACTTGCCCGGGCCCACCTGCTGTATGGGGAATGGTTGCGCAGCGAGCGGCGCCGCCGCGACGCGCGTGCGCAGCTGCGCGCGGCGCACGACATGCTGACCGCCATCGGGATGCAGGCGTTCGCCGAACGTGCCCGCCGCGAGTTGATCGCCACCGGGGAGAACGTGCGCCGGCACACTGAGGAGGCCGGGGACCAGCTCACGCCGCAGGAGGAGCAGATCGCCCGGCTGGCCCGCGACGGTCTGTCCAATCCGCAGATCGGCGCGCAGCTGTTCCTGAGCCCGCGCACGGTGGAATGGCATCTGCGCAAAGTCTTCGCCAAGCTGGGCATCAGCTCCCGCCGCGAGCTGCGGGCCTCCCGCAGGGGTCTGCGGGACCAGGGCAGCACACCAGGGAGTTCCACGGGCGCGAGCCGGGCGGCGCAGCCGTGATGCTGCAGGCATGGCCACCTTCTCGCCGGGTTTCACCGGCCGACAGCGACCTCGCGTTTCCCTGCCACCGGGCCAGTACGCCACCGACGGCTTCCCGGTGCTCTCCGCCGGGGCGACCCCGCGGGTGCCGCTCGACAGGTGGCGCCTGGAGATCAGCGGGACGGACGGCGCCGTACGCGGCTGGAGCTGGGACGAGTTCCGGGCCCTCGACGCCGAGCAGATCACCGTCGACATCCACTGCGTGACCCGGTGGAGCAAGCTCGGCACCAGCTGGAAAGGCGTGCCGGTGGAGGCGCTGCTGACCGGCGCCGGCGTGACCGGCGACTTCCTGGTCGCGAGCTGCTACGGCGGCTACACCACCAACCTTCCGATCGCCGACGTGCTCGACGGCAAGGCCTGGGTCGCCTTCGAGTACGACGGCCGGCCGCTGCCCGCCGAGCACGGCGGCCCGGCCCGCCTGCTGGTGCCGCACCTCTACTTCTGGAAGAGCGCCAAGTGGCTGCGCGCCCTGCGCCTGCAGGACCACGACGAACCGGGGTTCTGGGAGCAGCTCGGCTACCACAACTACGGCGACCCGTGGCAGGAGCAACGCCATTGGGGCGACTGAGCCGGCGCGGTGGGAGCCCATCATGACCAGCGATGCCTGGCCCGCCCCGTCGCCGAACGGGCGGCATCCGCCGTCGGCGTGGACCCACCTGCGCGTCGACCGCACCAGCCCGGGCTACTGCCGGGTCACGTTCCACCACCCGCCGGTCAACACGATCACCGCGACGACCGTCGGCGAGCTCACCGAGCTGGCCGGGCTGATCGAGGCCGACCCGGACCTGAACGTGGTCGTCTTCGACAGCGCCGCCCCGGGCTTCTACCTGAGCCATCCGGACGTACCGGCCGGCTGGTCCGACGTGCTGGTCCGGGTGTCGCGCGCCCCGGCCGTCAGCATCGCGTCGATCCGCGGACGCGCGGTCGGCGCCGCCGGCGAGTTCGTGCTCGCCTGCGATCTGCGGTTCGCCGCCCGGGAGAACACCGTGCTCGGCCTGCTGCCGTGCGGCCCGGTGACGGCCCGGCTCGCCCGGCTGGTCGGCCGCGCGCGGGCGCTGGAGATCGCGCTGCTCGCCGAGGACCTGGACGCCGCTCGCGCCGAGCAGTACGGCTACGTCAACCGGCTGTTCGCCGACGACCGCCTCGACGACGAGGTCGAGTCGATCGCCGTACGCATCGCCCGGCTCGACCACGACCTGCTCGTCCACCTCAAGTCATCCGTCGATCACCCCGTCTGAGGAGCAGCCATGCGAATCTTCGTCGCCGGCGGCACCGGGGTCGTGGGCCGCCCGCTCGTGCGAGCGCTGGTCAGCCACGGCCACCAGGTCACCGCCAGCACCCACCGGGCCGACAGCATGCCGGTCGTCGCGGACCTCGGCGCGCAGCCCGTCGTGATGAACGGGCTCGACGACGACGCCGTCCGCAGGGCCGTCCTGGACAGCGCCCCCGAAGTGATCATCAACCAGGTCACGTCGCTGGCCGCGCCGGCGCACGACTACCGGTCCTGGATCGCGCTGACCAACCGGCTGCGCCGCGAGGGCACCGCCATCCTGATGAGCGCGGCCCGCGACGCCGGCGCCCGGCGGGTGATCGCGCAGAGCGCCAGTTTCATGACCGAGCCGGTCGGCGCCGGGCCCACCGACGAGTCGTCGCCGCTCTACCTGGACGGTCCCGAGCCGCTGCGCAGCCACGCCCGCGCCAACCACGCCGCCGAGGAACAGGTGACCGGCATGCCGGGCATCGAGGGCGTCGTGCTTCGCTACGGCTTCCTCTACGGCGCCGGCACCGCCATCGGGCCGGGCGGCGACATCGCGACCGCCGTGCAGGCCGGTGAGATGCCGATCGCCGGCGACGGCGCCGGCCGGTATCCGTTCCTGCACGTCGACGACGCGGTGTCGGCGACTGTGCAGGCCGTCAGCCGGGGTGCGGCCGGCATCTACAACGTCGTGGACGACGAACCCGCAGCCCAAGCCGACTGGCTGCCGTACCTCGCGGAGCTTCTCGGCGCGCCCGCGCCCCGGCGCCTGCCGGAGGAGCAGATCGAGGAGCGGTTCGGCGTCCAGGCCGTGTACTACGGCAACCAGTTGCGCGCGGCCGGCAACGCCAGGGCCAAGGCGCAGCTGGCGCTCACCCTCGCGTATCCGTCGTGGCGATTGGGCTTCAAGGAGGTGTTCGCGCAAAACACCTGACAGCCGCATTGACCTGGCGCGGCGGCGGGGGCACGTTCGGCTGATGGCCCCTTCCGGATCGGCGCCGCGCCTGCTCGGGCGCCGGGCCGAGTGCGAGACGTTGAGCAGCATGATCACGGCCACCCGGGCCGGCCGCAGCCAGGTGCTGATCCTGCGCGGCGAAGCCGGGATCGGCAAGACCGCGCTGATCGAGTTCCTCGTCGACCGTGCCGCGGGCTGCCGGGTCCGGCGCGCCGCGGGCGTCGAGTCGCTGATCGAGCTCGCCCATGCGGGCCTGCACCAGCTCTGCGCGCCCTTCCTGGACCGCCTCGACCGGCTGCCGGAGGCGCAGCGCACCGCGCTCTGCACGGCGTTCGGCCTGCAGCCGGGCCACCCGCCGGACCGCTTCCTGCTGGGTCTGGCCGTGCTCACCCTGCTCAGCGAGGTCGCCGACGAGCAGCCCCTGGTCTGCGTGGTGGACGACGCCCAGTGGCTGGACCAGGCGTCGGCGCAGACCCTGGAGTTCGTCGCGGGCCGGCTCGGCGCCGAGCCGGTGGCCATGGTGTTCGCGACCCGCGACGACCGCGCCCTGGCCGGCCTGCCTGGAATCCGGCTGCGGGGACTGGACGACGCCGACGCCGTACGGCTGCTGGACACCGCGGTCACCGGGCCGCTCGACCCGCGCGTGCGCGACCGCATCCTGGCCGACAGCCACGGCAACCCGCTCGCGCTGCTGGAGTTCCCGCGCGTGCTGTCGGCAGCCGAGCTGGCCTTCGGCGGCGCCGCCGAGGTGCCGGGCCGGCTCGCCCACCGCCTGGAGGACGGCTTCCTGCGCCAGGCCGCGCCGCTGCCCGAGCCGTCCCGGCGCCTGCTGCTGGTCGCGGCCGCCGAACCGGTCGGGGACGTCGCGCTGCTGTGGCGTGCCGCCGAGCAGCTCGGGGTCGATCCGGACGCGGCCGGCGCGGCCGAGGCGGCCGGCCTGATCGAGTTCCCGGGCCACGACCGCTTCCGGTTCCGGCATCCGCTGATCCGCTCGGCCGTCTACCGCTCGGCGGCGCCCGCCCAGCGCCGGGAGGCCCACCGGGCGATCGCCGACGTCACCGACGCCCGTACCGACCCCGACCGGCAGGCCTGGCATCGTGCCCGGGCCGCGGTGAACCCCGACGAGTCCGTGGCTGCCGAACTCGAACGCTCGGCCGGCCGCGCCCTCGCGCGCGGTGGCCTGGCCGCAGCGGCCGCCTTCCACGCGCAGGCGGCCACGCTGACGCCCGACCCGGCGCAGCGGATCCGGCGATGCCTCGACGCCGCGCAGGCCAAGGTGCACGCCGGCGCGTTCGACGACGCCCTGGCCCTGCTGGCGGCCGCCCACGTCGCGCCGCTGCACGAGGCCGAGCAGGCCCGCGTCGACCTCATCCGGGCGCAGATCTCCTTCGCCACCAACCGCGGCAACGAGGCCCTGCCGCTGCTGCTGGCCGCTGCGCGCCGGCTCGAGCCGCTCGACCCGGGCCTGGCCCGCGACACCTACCTGGACGCGTTGTCCGCCGCCCTGTTCGCCGGGCGCCTGGCACAGGGGCCCGGCGCCCGGCAGGTGGCCGAGGCGGTTCAGGCCGGGCCGCCCGCGCCGGCGGCGGCCCGCAAGGGCGATGTGCTGCTGGACGGGCTCGCCGTCCTGTTCACCGAGGGGTACCCGGCCGCCGCGCCACTGTCACATCGCGCCGTGCAGTCGTTCGCCGGCGAGGAGCTCAGCATCGACGAGGGGCTGCGGTTCTCCTGGCTGGCCGCGTCGGCCGCGGTGTCGCTGTGGGACGACGACGGCTGGGACACCCTCACCCGCCGGCACCTCGAGGTGGCCCGGGCCGGCGGGGCGCTCGGGGCGCTGCCCCTGGCGCTGACCAGCCGCGTCTTCGTGCACCTGTTCACCGGTGATCTGGCCGCAGCCGCGTCCCTGGTCGACGAGATCCAGGCGATCGCCGAGATCACCCACGGGATGGCCGGCCTCGCACCGTACGGCGAAGTGAGCCTGGCTGCCGTCCGGGGGCAGGTGGACCGGGCCGAGCCGATGATCCGGCAGACCCTCGACGCCCTCGCCGCCCGCGGGGAGGGCGTCGGGGTGAACATGATGCAGTGGGCCCGCGCGGTGCTGTTCAACGGCGCCGGCCGCTATCCGGAGGCCGTGGACGCAGCCCGGGAGGCGAGCACCGACCCGCTCGAACTGGGCCCGCCGAAGTGGGCGCTCGCCGAACTCGTCGAGGCGCAGGTCCGCAGCGGCGACACCAAGGGGGCGGCAGCAACCTTCGAGCAGCTCGCGGTGCAGACCCGGGCGAGCGGCACCGAGTGGGCCCTCGGCGTGGAAGCGAGCCGGCGGGCGCTGCTGCGCGACGACAGCGCGGCCGAGGAGCTGTACCGGGAGGCGATCGAGCGGCTCGGCAGCACCCGCATCCGGGTGGATCTCGCGCGGGCGCAGCTGCTCTACGGCGAATGGCTGCGCCGGGCGGGCCGCCGACTCGACGCCCGGGAGCAGCTGCGCGCCGCGTACGAATCACTGGTCCTGATGGGCCTCGACGGGTTCGCCGAGCGTGCCCGGCACGAACTGCTCGCCACCGGACAGACCGTACGCAAGCGGAGCGCCGAGACCCCCTGGGAACTCACCGCTCAGGAAGCCCACATCGCCCGCCTGGCCGCCGAGGGCCTGACCAATCCCGAGATCGGCGCCGCGCTGTACATCAGCCCGCGCACCGTCGAATGGCACCTGCGGCGGATCTTCAGCAAGCTCGGTGTGAGCACCCGCCGCGAGCTGCGGTTCAGTCACGCACGTCCGCCGGCCCGGCAGTGACCGGCAGACCCGCCGCGAGCCACGCCTCGACCCCGCAACCGTCCCGCGACGATCACGCACCGAGTCGATAATCCGCGCGCCCGGCGGCGGGCCGAACTGAAGGGTGCAAGCACGGCAGACCTACGAAAGGGACTTTCTTGCGCAACGCTCTTCGCCGCTTCGCCCTGGCCGTTCTCCTCGCTCCGGCCGCCGTCGGCGCCGCCACGATGATCGCCAGCCCCGCCGAAGCAGCCCCGGCGAAGGTCAGCGAGACCGTCCTGCAGACCGAGATCAACCGCCTGATCAACGTGCAGCGCACCTCGCACGGCTGCGCGGCGCTGAAGGTCGACGCCAAGCTGACCACGGCTGCCCGCGGCCACAGCGCCTGGATGGCGCAGACCGGCAAGTTCTCGCACGCCGGCCGCGGCGGCTCGAACTTCGCGGTCCGCTCGAAGGCCGCCGGGTACGCCCGGCCGTCCGCCGAGAACATCGCGTGGGGTTACCGGTCCGCCGAGCAGGTGGTGAGCGGCTGGATGAAGAGCCCGGGTCACCGCACCAACATCCTCAACTGCAAGTCCAAGACCGTCGGCGTCGGCGCCGTGTACGCCGCGAACGGCACCCCGTACTACACCCAGAACTTCGGTTTCTGACCGACCCGGACCCCGCAGGAAACAGCGATGCCCCAGCCGATCCCTCTGCGGCTGGGGCATCGCTGCGTCCCCACGTAGGGTCGCGGCATGGATATCCTCGGCGGCCTGGACGTCATCGACGACCCGGACGTTCTCGAAGGGCTCAGCCACGACGACGCCGAGTGGGCGCCCTACGGCCGGGCTCTGGCGGCGGTGCGGCCGCGCACCACCGGGGACGTGCAGCAGGTGGTCCGGGTCTGCGCGCAACGGCGGATCCCGATCGTGACGCGCGGCGCCGGGACCGGGCTGTCCGGCGGGGCCAACGCGGTCGACGGCGCGGTCATCCTCGACCTGTCGAAGATGACCCGGATCGTCGAGATCGACGCGGACAACATGACCGCGACCGTGCAGCCCGGCGTGATTAACGACGTGCTGAAGAAGGCGGTCGCCGAGCACGGCCTGTGGTACCCGCCCGACCCGGCCAGCGCGCCCTGGTCGACGATCGGCGGCAACGTGGCCACCAACGCCGGCGGGCTGTGCTGCCTGAAGTACGGCGTGACCCGCGACTACGTGCTCGGGATGGAAGCCGTCGTCGGCGGGCCGGCCGGCGAGTACGGCACCGTGGTCCGGCTCGGCCGGCGCACCACCAAGGGCGTGAGCGGGTACGATCTGGCCGGCCTGTTCACCGGCTCGGAAGGCACCTTCGGGGTGATCACCGAGGTGACGCTGCGGCTGCGCCCGGCCCGCCGGGAGGCGCCGCGGACCGTGGTCGGCGCGTTCGGCAGCGTCGTCGCCGCGGGTGAGGCGGTCGCCGCGATCACCCGAGCCGGGCTGCTGCCGGCCGCCCTCGAACTGCTCGACCGGACCTGTCTGCGGGCCGTCGAGGAGTGGAAGCACCTGGGCCTGGAGGCGGACGCGGCGGCGCTGCTGCTCGCCCAGCTGGACACGCCGGGCCTGGCCGGCGACGAGGAGGCCGGCGCGGTCGCCGAGGTGTTCCGGTCGGCGGGCGCGCTGTGGGCCGAGCAGTCCACCGACGAGCTCGAGGCCGAGGCCCTGTTCGCGGCGCGACGGCTCGCCTACCCGGCTCTGGAGCGGCTGGGGCCGGTGCTCACCGAGGACGTCTGTGTGCCGCGCTCACGCGTACCGGAAATGCTTCTGCAGATCGAGGAGATCGCGGCGCGGCAGGGGGTGACCATCGCGACGATCGCGCATGCCGGTGACGGCAACCTGCACCCGATGATCCTGGCGCCCGCCGGCGACGAGACCGCGAAACGGGCGGCGCAGGCCGCGTTCGAGCAGATGCTGAGCGCGGCCGTCGCGGTGGGCGGCACGGTGACCGGCGAGCACGGGGTGGGCCTGCTCAAGCGGGCCGGGATGCGGCAGGAGCTGTCGCCGGGCGTGCTGGCGATGCAGGTCGCGGTGAAGCAGACGCTGGACCCGCTGAATCTGTTCAACCCCGGCAAGATCATCGGCTGAACATGCCCGCGGGGAACCCGGCGCGGATCGATCCCGTCGAAGCGGAATGACGACTGAGAAACGCCGCTGGGTGGTTCTGGCAGCGGCTGCGGCCGCGCTTTCCGGATGCGGCGGGTCCCCCGAGCCGGCGGCCGCCGCAGAGTGGCAGGAGCCCGCCAGGTACACCTACGAGCTCAAATCCTCCTGCGGGGAGCGTGCCCTGATCGGGCATTTCCGGATCACCGTCGAGCAGGGCAAGGTCACCGCGGCCGAGGGCCTCGACGAATCCGGCCGGTGGTTCGTGGAGGACGCCCGCAGCGAACCGGCGCCGACGCTGGGCCAGCTCCTCGACCAGGCGAACCGGGCCCGGGAGCAGGGCGCCGACGTCGCCGAGGTCACCACGGACCCGGCCGACGGCCACCCGACCGAGATCAACATCGACCCGCAGGCCAACGCGATCGACGACGAGTCCTGCTACACCATCACCGGCTACACCTTCTGATCGGCAAAGGAGGGCAGCAGCAACGGGGTGGCGAGCAGGCAGATGCCGGAAAAGGTGATGGCGGCGAGCGGGCTGGTGAGGGTGGCCAGCAGACCCCAGATCACCATGAGGGCGGCCTGGACGAGCCGGTTGCTGACCGTCCACGCGGTGAGGACCCGGGCGGCGTGGTCGGCGGGCGTGCGCTGCAGACGCTCGGTGGCGGAGATCGGGTTGAAGACGCCCATGCTGGTGATCAGCAGGGCCTCGACCACGATCACGGTGAGCAGGCCGGTCACGCCGGGGTGGACGAAGGCGAGCCCGAGCGGGAACAGCGAGCGCAGCCAGCCGGAGACGATCATGACGCGGTGCCGGCCGTAGCGCCGCACGAGGTGCGGGCACAGCCGGGCGCCGAGGAAGCCGCCGAGTGCGGGGACGCCGAAGGCGAGGCCGTACTGCCAGGCCGGGAAGTGGTACTCGCCGAGCAGCAGGACGGCCATCAACGGAGCGCAGGCCATGATCAGGCCGTTGACCGAGAGCGCGTTGAGGAACAGGCGGCGCAGCACGCGCTCGTGCCGGATGATCCGCCAGCCGGTGAGCAGATCGGCGGCGCGCAGCCGGGTGGCCGGGTCGCGACGGGCGGCGACGTCGCTGCCGCGGATCCGCCGGATGGCGAGCGCGGACAGCAGGTAGCTGAGCGCGTTGGCCAGGATGGTGGTGACCGGGCCGAGCAGCCCGATCAGCGCGCCGCCGAGTGGCGGCCCGACCGCGGTCGCCACCCAGCTCGTGCTCTCGAATCTGCCGTTGGCGGCCAGCAGCCGGTCACCGCGGACCAGGTGTTGCAGGAAGGCGCCGGAGGCGGCGGTGAAGGCGATGCCCGCGCTCGCCGAGACGACCGAGACCACCAGCAGCTGGCCATAGGAGAGCAGACCGAGGAGGTACGCGAGCGGCACACTGGCCGTCGCGAGGAACCGGACCAGGTCCATCCCGATCATCACCGGACGCTTGGCCCGGTGGTCGATCCACGGCCCGAGCGGCAGCACCACGACCGCCGCCACGGCGAGCGCGGCGGCCTCCAGCACCGACACCGCGAGTGCCGACGCGTGCAGCACCTCGATGGCGAGCAGCGGGATCGCCCCGAAGGCGACCCAGGTTCCGTACGCGCTGACCGCGTAGGCCGTCCACAGCCACGTGAAACCGCGCACCTGAACCCCCAGCGACAACCGATGTTTGACCCGCTGCATCAGACCGCCCGGACGGGCGCAGGATCAAACAACCGCGGGCCGGCGAGCCACAACTGTCGGTTGTGCGGGCTTACGGTGGGCGGGTGGATACCGAGGCAGTGCGTTCTTTCGTACGGGCAGCCGAGCTCGGACAACTGCAACAGGCGGCCGACGAGCTCGGCGTGACCCAGCAGGCGGTCTCCAAGCGCATCGCCGCCCTGGAGCGGGAACTGGAGGTCCGCCTGTTCACCCGTACCGCCCGCGGGGTCGAGTTGACGCTCGACGGGCAGGCGTTCCTGCCCCACGCCCGCAGCATCGTCGCCGGCGCCGACCGCGCCGTGACCGCGGTCAAGCCGGGCTCGCGGGCTCTGCGGATCGACGTCCTGGGCCTGCGCAGCGCACAGGCCGTCGTCCTGCACGAGTACTGGCGCTCGCATCCCGGAACCGACCTGGACGTGGTGACCCTGCGCGTCGACGATCCGCACGTGGCGGCCGCCGCCGTCCAGGCCGGCGACGTCGACGCCTCGTTCCGCACCGTCACCGATCCGGGCACGCTGCCGCCGGACGTACAGATGATCCACGCCTTCGACTCCCCCGCGGAGCTGCTCGTCGGGCCCCGGCACCCGCTCGCCGCCGCACGCACCCTGACCCCGTCCCAGCTGCGCAGACTGCGGATCTGGGTGCCGGGCATCGTGCCCCGCAGCGAGTGGGGCGAGTTCTACGACGAGCTCGCCGGCGCCTTCGACCTGCGCATCGACGCGACCGGACCGAACTTCGGCAACGAGGTGCTGCTCGACGCCCTGGCGGACTCCGCTGACGTGGCCACCCTCGTCGGCGTGCGCGACCGCTACCTCTGGCCGGCGGGCCACGATCTGCGGCGCATCCCGATCGTGAACCCGGTGATCGCCTATCCCCTGCACCTGCTGCTGCCCAGGGCCAGTCCGCACCCGGGTCTCCGGGCGATCATCGAATACTTTGCCGGGGTCTCCCCGCTGCTGGACTCGGTCTGGCTGCCGTCGTGGGCGCCGGCGCCGCGCCGCAGCCATCGGCTCTAGTCAATCCCGCTCAGAACTGTTACAACTCTTGCAACAGACTGTGGGAGCGCTCCCAGGAGCGCGGTAGGGAGAGTCGACGCATGGGTGGATGGCTGCGGGTCCAATGGTCACGTGCGGTACGGATAGCCGCCCTGGTGGTGCTGGCCCTGGGCGTCACCGCCGTCCCGGCCGCGGCCCAGGCGGCGCCGGCCGGCGGTGCCCTCACCACCGGGTACGAACACACCTGCACCATCCCGGCCGACGGCACCCTGTGGTGCTGGGGCGGCAACTTCAGCGGCGCGCTCGGTGACGGCAGCACCACCAACCGGACCACGCCGGTGCAGGTCGGCGACGCCACCTGGGCGAGCGTCGACGCCGGCACCACGTACACCTGTGGGGTGCGCACCGACGGCACCCTGTGGTGCTGGGGCAGCAACCGCAACGGCCAGCTCGGCGACGGCAGCACCACCAACCGCACCACCCCGGTGCAGGTCGGCACCGAGACCAGCTGGGCCACGGTCAGCGCCGGCGACAGCCACACCTGCGCGGTACGCACCGACGGCACCCTGTGGTGCTGGGGCTTCAACCGCTTCGGGCAGCTCGGCACCGACCCCATCGAGTACTACGAGACCCGCCCGGTGCGGGTCGGCACCGCGACCAACTGGGCGAGCGCGGCGACCGGCTTCGCGCACACCTGCGCCACCCGCACCGACGGCACCCTGTGGTGCTGGGGCGACAGCCGCACCGGCCAGCTCGGCCTGGGCATCCTCAGCTACCGGACCACGCCGGCGCAGGTCGGCACCGAGACCACCTGGGCCGGCGTGACCTCCGGGTATCTGTTCAGCTGCGCGACGCGTACCGACGGGACGCTGTGGTGCTGGGGCGACAACGGCTACGGCCAGCTCGGCATGAGTGGCCCGTACCAGACCTCCCCGGTCCGGGTCGGCACTGCGAGCACCTGGAGCAGCGTCACGGCCGGCGACATCTCCGCCTGCGCGGTCCGCACCGACGGCGGCCTGTGGTGCTGGGGCAACAACATGGAGGGCCAGCTCGGCGACGGCACCACGACCAGCCGCAGCACCCCGGCCCGCGTCGGTGACGGCGCCTACTCCACGGACGTCGCGATCGGCTACCACGGCTGCGGGCTGCGTACCGACGACAGCGTGTGGTGCTGGGGCTACAACGGCAGCGGGCAGCTGGGTGACGGCACCACCACCCGGCGGCCGACACCGGATCGGGTGACCGTCCCGGCCTGAACGAGGCCTTTTCTCCCGGCGGACCCCCGCCTACGGTCGATGGGTGCGCATCACTGATCCGATCGCCGCCCTGCCGGAGATTCCGTTCGCGGCCACCGAGGACCTCGACCGGATGATCGTGGAGCTGGCCGATCCGGCGCTGCGGCCCACTCCGGCGCACCAGCTGGCCCGGGCGCAGTCACTCGGTGCCCGGTTCAGCCGCGACCACGATCCGGCGACTCTGGCGGCCGCGCTCCAGGCGTACCGGGCCTGCTCCTATCGGGGGCAGGCCCGCGGTCTGGTGGGCCGGCAGCTCGTGATCCTGCTGCTGCAGGGCGGGCTGCTCGGCAGCCCGGTCGACGCGGCGCAGGTGCGGCAGCTGATCGACGACGCCGGCGACGACCCGGCGGTGCCCGGCACCACGGCCGTGCTGCACAGCATGGTCGACGTGTTCACCGGGTACGCCGACGACCCCGGCTTCGACCGGGCGGCGGCGCTGCGCCGGCTCGACGAGCTGGAACGCACCGTGCCGCCGGAGACCGTGTACGCGCGGATGCTGCCCACCTTCCGCACCGCGCTGTCGGTGAAACGCGGCGCCGAGGCCGGCAACCTCGCCGACGCGCAGGCGGCCGCCGAGCATGCCCGCGCGATGCTCGAGCGCGACGACCTGGACCCGCGGCAGCGCAAGCTCGCCGAGACGATGCTGGTCGGCGCGGAGGCGCTGACCGCCGTCCAGCACGGCGAGATGGACAAGGCCACCAGCGCGCTGACCGCCATGACCGACATGGTCGACGAGCTGCCGCCCGACGACCCGGCGACCAGGGCGATGCGCCGGCTGATGACCGGCGCCACCGGTACCGCGTCGCCGGAGGACGCCGACCAGCCGGGTGTGGCCGGCGCCGAACGGGCCTGGCGGCTGCTGACCGCCGCCTCCGGCATCCTGCAGCCGGCCGTGCAACGCAAGGACCCGCAGGGCATCGCCCGGGGGGTGCGCATGCTGCGCGAGGCCGACGAGGTGGCGCCGCCGGGCTACGTGCACCGGCCGATGATCCTCGGCATGCTCGGCCAACTGCTGTGCATGCAGTACCAGCTCACCGGCGCCCCGGCCGCCCTGGACGAGGCGGTGCGGCGGCTGACCGGCGCGCAGCAGCTCGCCGGGCATCCCGGGCACCCGGTGTGGGCGCCGACCGCGCTCGCCTTGGGCATGGCGCACCGCCTGGCCGGCCGGCTGGCGAACAGCCGAGCGGAGGGGCACCGGGCGCTGCGCGGGCACGCCTGGTCGGTGCTGCTGCAGGCCGGGACCGCCAACGCGGCCGCCGCGGCCCGCGACGCCGCCGACGACGCGAAGCAGGTGGCCCGCTGGTGCCTGACCGACGGCGACCCGGCCGGGGCGGCCGCCGCGCTGGACTCCGGGCGCTGCCTGATGCTCTACGCCGCGACGGTCACCATGGACATCCCGGCCCGGCTGCGCAAACTCGGCCGCACCGACCTGCTCGCCCGGTGGCAGGGCGACGCGACCGACGCCGACGTGCGCGGCGAGGTGCTCGCCGCGCTCACCGGCGGACCGGTCACCGAGACCGCGGTGCCCGACGTGCTGGACCCGCCGGCCGTGGACGAGATCGGCGCCGCGCTCACCGCCCTGCACGCCGACGTGCTGGTCTACCTGCTGCCCGCCGACGACCAGGGCGCGGGCTGCGCGGTGCTGGTTCCGGCCGGCAGCGTGACCGGGCGCCGGCCGGCCTACCTGCCGCTGCCCTCGCTGACCGCGACCGGGCTGGTCGGCCGGCACCTCGACGGGCTGGCGATCCGCGACGCGGGCGCGGTCGACGAGCCGGTCGAACCCGGCTGGCGCGACGAGCTGAACCGGCTCTGCGACTGGGCCTGGCGGTCCGCGATCGGCCCGCTGCTGGACACCCTGGACCGCTGGGCGATCGGCCGGGCGCCGCGGATCGCGCTGATCCCGATGGGCGATCTCGCGGCGGTGCCCTGGCATGCGGCACGGGACCGCGACGGCACACGGGTGGTGCAGATCGCCACGTTCACGTACGCCGCCTCGGCCCGCCTGCTGTGCCAGGTCGCCGAACGGGCGCCCACCGCGGACCGGGCGCCCGCGCTGATCGTCGGCGACCCGACCGGCGACCTGCCGGCCGCGCTCGCCGAGGCGGCGGCGGTACGGTCCGCCTTCTACCCGGACGCCGCCCTGCTCGACGCCGGCGCCGCCACCCCGGAAGCGGTCCGCGGCTGGATGCTCGCCGGCGGCGGCGCGGTGCTGCACCTGGCCTGCCACGGCGCGACCGGCGCCGGCGTGGACGGCTCACACCTGCGGCTGGCCGGCGGGCAGCGGCTCACCGCCCGCGACATCCTGACCGCCCGCCGCTCGACCACGATCGGCCTGGTCACCCTCGCGGCCTGCACGACCGGCGTGCCCAGCGGCGCCTACGACGAAGCGTTCAGCCTGGCCACCGCGTTCCTGGCGACCGGCGCCCGCAGCGTCGTCGGCTCACTGTGGCCGGTGCCCGACGACGCCACCTCACTGCTGATGTTCATGACCCACCACTACCTGCGGTCCGCGGGCAAACGGCCGATGGACGCGCTCAACCACGCCCAGCGGTGGATGCTCGACCCGGACCGCGCGATCCCGGCGACCATGCCCGCAGCGCTCAGTGCGCAGGTCGGGCGGCTCGACGGCGACGACGTGGCCGCGTGGGCCGGGTTCACGCACCACGGGCATTAGCGGCCCTGATGGGTGAAGGCCGCCCAGGACGCGGGCGCGGCCAGCGCCGGGCCGATGACGTGGCCGCGCAGTTCGGCGGGCATCGCGCCGGGCGGCTCCCGCCGGGTGTCGAGCATCCAGAGCTGCGCGCGTCGCAACGCCTCCGCCGGGGTGCAACCACCCGTGTTGAGGTGATGGTGGACGAGGAACATCAGCACCGAGGTCTCCGCGTCCGGCACCTTCCACAGCGTGCCGAACGCGGTCCGGGCCCCGGCCGCCAGGAACGCGGTGGCCAGGCTGAACGCCTCGTCGTGCTGGCGGCCGGCGGCGCCGGTGGAGCAGCCGGCCAGGAACACCTGCTCGATCTCCAGTTCGGCGGTGCGGGACGCCTCGATCAGCTCCTGCGCGGTCAGGTCGCCGCCGGCCAGCCGCAGCCGGGCCGCGGTCGGATGGTCCGGGTCGGCGTGGCCGTGACAGGCCAGGTGCAGCAGCGACGGTCCGGGGGCGGCCTCGGCGATCCAGTCCAGCACCTGCTTCGGGGTGCCGGAGCCGGCGGAGCGGCCGAGGAACAGCCCGTCGGGGTAGAAGGCCCGGCCGATGGCCCGGGCCTCGACACCGGCGTACGGCAGGTCGCCGGTCGGGTCGCCGACGATCAGCACGGACTTGACGGCCCGCGCCGGTTCCCGGGCGCTGTCGATGAAGGCACGGGCGGAGATCGCGTACGACACGACGGCATCCTCGACGACATAGCGGCGCCGGCCGTCCTGCTGCCGGTAGGCGGCGTGCCACGGGACCGCGGACAGCGCGCCGGTGGGCACGAGCACGAGCCGGATCGGGCGCTCCGGGGTGCCGGTGCCGGTGTGCCGCAGCAGGGCCGCCATCGCCGCCGACCACGCCCAGCTGAACAGGCCGTCCGGGTCCTCGGCGGCGGGCGGCTGCTCGCCGGTGACCTCGCCAGCGTCGCGGGCGGCCCGGACCGCGGTGTGCCGGGCCAGCATCGACCGGGGGCCGACGATCAGGCCGGGCAGGATCAGGGTGGCCGCCTCCCCGTCGGCCGGCACGATCACCACCGCGCCGGGTGACTCGGCGGTCGCCGGCATCAGGTAGACCAGCGCATCGTGGCCGGTCGTGGCGAGTGCGGCACGGATGTCGGCGGTCGAGGCGGGCTGCGGGGCGTGCAGGTCGAGGGCGCGCAGCACACGCGTACGCAGATGATCCGGAACCTCGAAGGCGGTGCCCGCCGACCGCAGCGGGTTACCGGTGACCAGGTCGCGGCCGTAACCGGCGGATTCCCGCCACTGCTCGGCGAGCTCCGGATGACCGGCCGCGGTCAGCTGGTCGGCGATCGTGCGGGAAGCGGTCGCGGCCTGCAGAACCAGCGCGCGCCCGGCGTCGAGGGCGGCGACCAGGTCCTCGGTCGCGGCGTCCTGCAGGCACCAGCCGGCCACCCGCCGGGCCTTGTCACCGGCGTCGGCGGCGGCCAGGACCGCGTCGTCGGTGCCCGACTGCAGCAGCACCTGCCAGGCGAAACTCTGCAGCGCGGACAGACCCCACCGGCGGGAGTCGGCCCGGTCCCCACCGGCCAGTTGGCGCAGCGCCTCGGCCCGGTTCAGGGCGAACGACGCCCACTGCGGGTGCTGCGGACCGCCGACCAGGGCCAGGCCCGCGTCGGCCCACGCCAGAAGCTGATCGGCGGCGTGCTGGTCGCCCGGTTCGTCACGCAGCAGCGCCGCCCCGGTCAGCCCGCCCAGCTCGAGCAGCACCGGACGGATCGCATGCTCGGCCGGCAGGACGTCGAGCAGCTCGTTGATCCGGCCGATGCACTCGCGCATCGTGTCGACGTCGTGCCGCACGACGGCCGCGTGCACCGGGCCGAACAGGGCCAGGAATGCGCGATCCAGCACCGCCCGGCCGCCCTCCGCGACCGGTGAGTGATCAACCGGCCGGTACGCCCCGTCGCGGCCGTCGATCACCGACTCCAGGGCCGCGAGCAGCGGCATCACCGTGTGCCGCGTCAGGTACGACGGGTTGGTGTCCCGCAGCCGCTGGAGTCTCGGGCGCAGTTGCTCGACCGCGCTCAGATCGCCGTGCCGGGCCCGGTCGATCAGCTCCATCGTGTCGCCGATCTCGCGACCGTCCGGATCGTCGCGGGCCCGCAACTGGTCGACGGCGGCCCGCAGCATCCGCCGGTCGCCGCTGCGCACCGCAGTGGACAGCAGGAACATCGGCGCGACGTTACGCACCGACTGGTGGGCCTCGGATTTCGGCTCGTACAGCTGCAGGCCGCGCAGCAGCTTCGTCATTGACTCTTCCGGCACCGCTACGCCGCGCTGGGTCGCGTCCGCGTGCTGGGCGACCGCGTCGAGCCCGTCCAGGTGCTCGTCCCAGCCGGGCGGTTTGTTCGGCATGCTGCGCCCGACGGCAACCATCCGCACCAGCCAGCCGGTGTCTATCGTCTCGGGATGCGACCACCAGCCGAACGTGGCACTCAGCCCCATGATGACGGCCAGCCGGACGCGCGCCTCCTCCGCACCCACCCCGCTCTCCCAGACCGCCCGGGCCGCGGCGACTTGGTCCACCATGTCGCTCGCGCTCGGCGGCGCGTTCTGCTGGTCCCGTTCGGCCTCGATCTCGATGAGCTCGCGGGTCACGCCGAGCCGCTGCGCATAGGCGTAGATCAGCCACTCCGGTGACGCCGTCTCCGCGATCGCCCGGTCCATCCACTTGCCGGCACGGCGCAGGTCGTCCTCGTCGCCGCCGAGTTCCCGGCGCAGCTGGTAGGCCAGGCCCAGCTCCCACCAGACCGGCTCGCCGCCGGCCACCGCCTGTTCGAGCAGCTCGATCGCGGCGCCGGCGCCGTCCCGGTCCTGCTGAAGCTCGGCGCGTTCGGCGAGCAACCGGCCGCAGGCGGCCTGGCCGGCCGGGTCGGTCACGGCGGCCAGGGCCGCCTGCCAATGCCCGATCGCCGCATCCAGGTCGTCCGGTTCGTCCCGCGAGTCCCACCTTTCCTGGTACGCGCAAGCGAGCGCCGACCGCACCTCGGGATGCTGCTGGTCGGTCGCCCGCAGACCGGCCCGGATCGCCCGGTCCAGGTCGTCGTCGCCCTCCGCCAGCTCCACGTGGGCCCGGCACAGATCCACGCACGCCTCGTCGTGATACGGCGACTCCGGTCCCAGGCTGTCCAGGGCCGGCTCCAGCACCCCGATCGCGGCCCGCAGGCAGTCGTCGTCCGCGTTCACCGCGAACACCCAGGTCAGGGCCAGCCCGTGCAGCAACCGGACGATCCCGGACGCCTCCCGGCCGGTGATCTCCGCGGCGATCCGGTCGATCTCGGCGGCCGCCGCACGGGCGTCCTCCTCGGTCGCGGTCGCCACGATCGCCTGATCCCGGTACGCCTCGGCCAGGATCAGCAGGATCTCGTCGCGGGCCTCACCGGGAGCCAGTTCGCCGGCCGCCCACCGGGCGTGCACGATCGCGCCGGTCCAGTCGTCCGGGTCACCGCCGCGACGGGCCCGTTCCTGGTACGCCAGCGCCAGGCACCGCAGCCACCAGAGGCTGTCCGCATGCCCGGGCGCCGTGTCGAGCGCCGCCCGGAAGTGATCGATGGCCCGGCCCAGGTGGGCCAGGTCCGGGTCCTCGTCGTAGCGGTTCAGCCAGAACTCGCCCTGTTCCCCATCGGCCGCGATCATCCCGGCACCACGGTGTGCACCGCAACCGTCGTGGCCGCCCAGTCGTACGCGTCGTCCAGGTCCGCGGAACCGGCGTCCCGGGTCATCCGGATCCGTTCCAGCACGCCCCGCCGCCCGGCCTCGTCCAGCGGCGGCTGCTCGAACGGGCGCCCGCTGAACTCGCACTCCGCGACGATCAGCTTGAGCCAGTCGGTGGTGTGCCGGCCGGGCCGCGGCTCCTGCCCGCGGGGCAGGCTGAACTGCACCGGACGGCCGTTCAGGGCGGTGCCGCTGAGCCCGGCGCTGACGAACGCGCCGGGGAACAGGGCGGTGTGGATCCGGTAGCCGCTGGTCAGATCCAGCAGCACACACCACAGGTTGCGGTCGCTGGTGTTGTGCAGCCGCACGAACACGGTCGGCGCGGCCCACCCGCCGGCCTGCGGGCGGTACTCCAACCGGATCCGGCCGTCGGCGTCCACGGTGCGGGGCGGCCGGTGCAGCGGCGCGGCCCGTTCACCGGGATACGCGGGAACGATCTCCAGGCGTACCGCGCCGGCCAGCGGCGACACCGGGTTGCCCAGCGCCCGAGCGTGCCGCCACCGGGCGATGTGCTCGGCCGCGCGGACCGCCTGGGCAGGACCGTCCACTTCCGGCGCCAAGGGTTGCCCGTCGGTGCCGGCAAGCAGGATCCGGCCCGACCTTGTCACGTCGATGCGCAGGTCCGGCACGGACTGCTCGCCGGCCGCCAGCAGGTACGGGGAGCCGCTGATCAGGTCGGCGACGTCGGGGCCGGCCGCGACGGTCAGCGGTGGCTGGGCGAGACGGGTGAAGATCACCGGGTACTGCCGGTCCGGGTCCGGCGTCCACCCGTCCGGTGCCACGATCGACCGGTCGGCCAGCACCGACACCACGTCCGCGGCGCGTACCGGGCCATCGCCCGCGACCGTGACCCGCATCGGCCCGGCGGCCACCGGCGGCAGGCCGTGGCAGCTGCCCGCGTCGATCTCCCAACGCCCGGCGAGGTGGCGCAGCGTGATCCCGGAAGCCGGCGGCCTCAGCGCGCCGCCGAGGAACGGCTGGTCGGCCGGTTCGTCGCCGGACAGCTGCGGCGCCTGCATCTGCACCCGGTCCTCGACCGCGCAGCGGGCCGCGGCCAGCACCTCCCGGTAGGTGGCGGACGGCCCGAGCTGGTCGAGCGCGCGCAACAGGGCCCAGGTGAACACGCCGCGCGGCTCACCCGAGTCGACCGGCATCTCGTGGGCCAGCTGGTCGCTGTGGCAGGCGGCGAGTTCGACCAGGTGGCTGTGCTCGGGCAGCGCCTGCCAGCCGTGCCGCAGCTCCGGGATGAGCGCCTCGGGTAGCGGGGCCCTGGTCGCCGGGGGGATCCGGCGGGCCCGGGCGGCCGGTTCGGGCACCTCGCGGACGCCGCCGGCGGAATGACAGCTGTCCAGGATCGCGACCACGTGGCAGCCCCGGGCGGCCACCGCGCCCAGCAGGACGGCGAGCTCCTTGTCGTACAGATCAGGGGTGTCGCCGTCGCGGGAGTCGGTGCAGACCAGGGTCTGCATCATGCCCGTCGACTCGGTGTGCCACAGCTGCGGCGGCACCGGCGCCTGCGAACCGTGCCCGGCGTAGAAGAACACCGCGGTGTCGCCGGCGCCGGCCCGGCCCAGGTGGTGCCGGATGCTGTCGATGACGGCCTCGCGGGTGGCCTTGTCGTCGTGCAGCTCGACGGCGTGCAGGTCGTCCTCGGCGGTGCGCGAGCGCAGGTAGGCCAGCGCCGCGGCGGCGTCACCGCGGCAGCCGCGCAGCCCGGACACGGCACGGTAGGTGTCGATGCCGACGACCAGCGCGTACACGGCCGTCATGCGCCGCTCCCGGCCACGTAGACCCAGGCCTGCTCGCGGAAACCCTTCGCCGGAAGATCGACCAGGACCGGGCGGAAGGCCGCGGGCGGTGGGAACTCGCCGGTGGTCAGCACGTCGCTGTAGAGCACATCGGGTACGCCGAGCACGTAATCGGCGTACCGATGCTCACTGAGCGCGGTCCGGACCGGCGCGCAGTCCAGGATCCGGTGCACGGCGATCGCGGCCCGGCCCACCCAGCCGTTGTCCGCCTCCCGGACCAGCCCACGGTGCAGCGCCACCCGCAGCCGCAGCCGGTCACCGGAGCGGGTGGCGTTGTGGGCGGCCAGTTGCTCCGCGACCGAGCGCATCAGCCGGGGCAGCGCCGCCGCCTCGTCCAGGCCCACCGGCAGCACGGTGAACTGCCCGTCGCCCTGCGGCTGCGGGGCTACCGCCGACGGGTCCACGCCCGCCGCGGTCCGGGCGGTGGCGAGGATCCGGACCAGGTCCTGCTGGGCCTGCACCGCGGCGTCGGGCCCGAGCCTGCTGTAGCCGGAGATGTCGGCGGCCATGCAGAGCCGCACGGCGGCGGACCGGCCGGCCGGGGCACCCGGGGCCGCGACGGTGAACGGGATCCGCTCGGCGCTCGTGGCACGCCGCCGCGCCGGGCCGGTCAACTCCACCTCGGCCTCGATGCTGCCGTGCAGTTCGGCGGCACCGGGCGGCAACTCGATCAGCGCGGAGCCGCCGTAGGTGCGCGGCAGCAGCGGGGTGGCCCGGCGATCGGTGTAGTGCCAGCCGAACCGGGAACTGAGCGTCCCGCTGGTCCGGGCGGCCGGACGGTCGGTGCGCACACCGAGGCGGCGCAACAGGGCGGCCCGGACGCTGCCGGCCGCGCGGTCGGCGACGGCGGTGGCCGCGCCGTCGGGCAGCAGACCGAACGCGTCGCCGCAGGAGTGCACCTGCACCGCCACCACACCGGAGCCGGCCAGGTCGACGGTGAACCGGGCGGCCGCGTACCGGTGACCGGCGGGCGGCACGTCGAGGTCGAAGGCGAACAGCGCGCCGGCGTAGCGGGCGCCGGTCGCCGCGGCCCGGCCCCGCAGCACCGGCGGCAGGTCGGCGGCGGGCAGCGGATAGAGCAGCGGACGGCCGCACCGCAACGCCAGCGACAACTCGTCGTCACCCCGGCTGCCGGAATCGATCAGTCGTGCGTCGGAGAGCACCTCATCCGTTCGTATTAATTCGTCCAGCTGCGGGGCAACGTCGGCGAGCATCAATTCCCTCTTCATATCTGGACGCCGGGATCGGCAGCATCCTCGCACGCGCTTCGAACCCGAACAAGAAACAATTCGGGATCGGTGCCGATGATTTTGATCAACACGCTTACCCGTACCGGACGACCACCGTGGACTGGTACTTTCGGCCGACCCGGGCGGCCGATCGGCGACCTGGAGCACGCTGACGGATATCCCCTTCCGGATGATCTCGAGCGTCGCCGGATCCCATCCTCCAAAGTGCTCTGGTGCTCGCCATAAATGCGCTGTTACGCTCACCGCCGGATTAGCATCCCGCCCCCTGGAGTGAAATGGAATTCGCACATCGGCGGAGGGTTGAATCGCGCGTCGATACCGGCCCGAAGAGCACCGCGAAAGATCAACAATTGTTCCGCCCGGATCAACGGAAGATCCGTAAGGCACGCCACGCCGGCATTTTCGAGGCCGTCCACCGCCTCGACGCCGGCCTGGACCCGGCGACCCGCAGCCAGCTCGCCGACTGGATCAAGGCGGAGTACGAGAGCGAGTTCGGCGACGTCCCGCTCGGCATGTTCGCCCTGTGCCACCTCGGCCCGCCGTACATCGACCATCGGCTCGACCTCTGGCAGTCGATCGTCGAGCACTACGCCCCCGCCGACGCCGTGCCACACCCGTTCTCCCAGGCCCGGATGCTGGTCCGTTCGGGCGCCTACGAGTTCGTCGAGGTCTACGCCAGCGGCGAGCTCAGACCAGTCCTCAAAGACGGCTCCGTCGTCACCTGAAGGGTCGAGAAGACGTGAGTGACAGAGACAGCGCCCTGCACAACAAGGTGGACCGGGTCGAAGGACTCGTGCTGCGGCTGGAGCAGGGAGTCGGCCTGGTCAGCACCCAGGTCGCCGGCGTCGAGCAGCGCACCGAGCAGGTCGACGGCCGCCTCGTGCAACTGACGCAGGCGTTCGAGGCGTACGTGGCGCAGGCCGAACGCGCCGCCCACCTGCAACGCGCCGAGACCCGCATCGGCGTGGTCGAGTCCCAGATCGAGCACCAGTACGGCCACTACAAGGTGGTCCGCCGCGTCGCCACCGGCATGCTCCAGGGCTTCGACCTCGGCCTGGTCTCCGACGACACGATGCGCGACGTCGGCGAGCAGCTGATGATGGAGACACCCCGCTACTGGCTGGCGCCCGTGCTGCTGGCCATGCGGCACTGGCTGGCCGACGAGCCCGAGGACTGCGAACGCGCCGTTCAGGAGGCGTTCCGCCGCTCCCCCAGCAAGACCTCGCTGTTCATGGCCCTCGTGCTGCGCCGCCAGGGCCGCCCGGAGAGTTCGCTGCGCTGGCTGCGGCACTTCCTCGCCGCGCTCGACCCGAACCAGCTGGGCCGCGAGTTCGCGATGATCCTGGAGAGCGTCTCGCAGGGCGCGTTCGGCCCGGCCGGGGTCGCGCTCGTGCAGGAACGCCTGGACGAGTGGCGGGCCACACTGCTCAGCGACGAGAGCAAGCAGCAGGCGCAGGTGGCCCGGTGGCGCGCCGAGGTGGAACGCTACGCCGCACCGTCGGCGCAGGCCCGGTTCCCCCGGCTGGCCGCGGTCTCCCCGCAGTGGCCGCAGATGGACCGGGTGCTGTCCCGCGCGGCCGTGCACGCGGCGCTGATCACCACCTACTCGGCGATGGCGGCCGAGGAGATCACCTCACCGGACCGCATCGAGGACCAGGTCGACGACCTGCTCGACCTGCTCGTCACCGGCTTCGACGACGAGGAACTGCCGCTGCGCCGCGAGCACGCCGAGAACGTCGCCGTGGTCCGGCACCACGGCGACCTGGCGGCGGCCCGGCACGACCTGGACACCGACCTGCTCGCCCTGGAGACCAAGCTCGACTTCCTCACCATCCAGAGCGAATCGGCGCTCAACCCGGCGAAGCTCGGTGTCAGCCGGGCCACCCAGCGGATGGCGATCTCCTCCTGCCACGAGTGGTTCGCCCGGGCACACGCCGCCTACAGCCGGGATTACCGGACGGAGCTGCCGTCCAACGTCGAGGCGGTCTTCGAGCAGTCGCACCAGGTGCTGGGCGCGGTCTTCGGGCTGCCCCGCTGGGTCGGGTCGTTCACCCAGCCGATGGAGGAGCTGGAACGCTCGCTGACCGAGCACTGGGACCGGGCGGCGCAGCCGTTCATCGAGAGTTTCGCCTACAACTGGCGCCGCAACGCGATCGCGCCGATCGCGGTCACCGTGGTCCTGGCGATCTGCCTCGGCAACATCAATCCGGCCGCGGTCCTCATCGCCCTGCTCGTGGGCGGGGTGTGGGGCCTGGTCCTGTGGACCCAGGCGCAGAAGGCCGAGGAACGCCAGCGGCAGGCCTACGAGCAGGTGGAGCGGGCCAAACAGGACTCGCTGCAGCAACTGCGCGGGGCCGGCGCCGAGCTCGTCGACTGGACCACCGCGTTCCAGCAGGCCGACCGGCGCGAGACCGAGGTCCGCACGATGATCGCCGATCTGGCCACCGCCGGCGCCGGGGCCACCCCGTACGAGCGGCGCGTCACCGAACAGGGGAGCCTCCGATGACCTACCCGACCAACGGGCACATCCCGGCACAGGCCAAGGCGCCGGTGGCCTTCCCGGCCCGGGCGGCCGCCGACGACAGCGTCCCCTGGGCCCGGCAGGGCAGCCACCAGGAACGGGCGACCGCCCGCAACCGCCGGATGGTACGCAGCCTGCCGGACTGGGACCCGCTGCCGCCCGGCGAGATCCTCGTCCACCGGCACCGGCGGGACTGACGATGTGGGTGACCGGAGGAGCGTTCCAGATCTGGGCGTCGTTCCTGGAGCGGTGGGCGGCCGGCGAGCCGGGTGACGTCTCCACGCTGCCCGTGCTCGCCCCCGGCGACTTCGCCGGGGACGGGTGGGCACGGCTGATGAACCGGATCACCGAGGCCCTCAACAAACGCCTCGTCACCTGGTCGGAGACCCTGTCGCGGGAGCTGTCCGCGGCACCCGACGAGTTCGCCGCGGCGCGGGCGCTCAACCACGCCCGCTGGGGGCTGCCGCCGATCCGGGAGCTCGCCGCCGCGCCCGCTCTGCCGGAGGAGGCGCGTACCCGGCTGACCGGGATCGTCGACAGCCAGGTCGCCTCCATCCAGCAGCAACTCGACGAGCACGTGCAGCGGCTGCGCCGCGCCGGGGTGCCGAACCGGGCCGTCGAGGCGCGGCTGCGCACCATCCGGGACAACCCGCTGACCGCGGTGACCAGCGGACCGCACGTCACCGGGGGCGGCTGGGCCGCCGACCCGACCACGGCGCCCCGGCGCCGGGTGATCATCGACTGACCCAGAGGTAGGTATGTCGAACTACGACGAGGCCCTCAAGGATCTCGACAGCTACATCTCCGCCCGGGTACCGATCATCGGGGTCCGCAGCATGGAGCAGACCCGGGCGTTGCGCCTGATCAAACAGGTGGCGTCCAGCCCGCGCCGGGCCGGTCTGCCGTTCTGGATCTACACCCGGGCTACCGGGCTGCGGGATCTGCGGACCAACAGCCCGGCGCAGGAGGACCGCTCGCTCACCGGCGCGATGGACTTCGCGGCCCAGCAGTTCGCCAGCCGCGGGCAGGCCACCGTGATCTTCGTGGACCCCGAGGACCTCAGCGACGACAACACCGCCAGCCGGCACGTCGCCGAACTGGCCCGGTTGGCTGACGCCAACTCGGGCAGCCTGATCATCCTCACCGACACCCCGCTGTGGGGCGGCCTGGAACGGCTCGGCATGAGCGTCACCCTGGATCTGCCCGACGCCAATGAGATGTACGAGGTGATCGTCGATTTCCTCCGCGACCACCACGGCGTCGTCCCGATCGCCTGGACCGAAGAGGACGCCCGGCGGGCCGCCGAGTTCCTGGTCGGCGTCCCGGAGGGCACCGCCATAAACGTGATGGCCACCCTGGTGGCCCGCGGCACGGTCGAGAAGAGCGACGTGCAGCACCTCGCCGAGTTCAAGGACAAGCACTTCGGCGCCCTGGCCGGCCTGGAACGGGTGCGGCTCAAGCAGTCGGACACCGAGGTCGGCGGGCTCACCAGCCTGCGCGCCTGGCTGCGCCGCAAACAGAAGATCATGGTGTCCGACCTGCGCGGCACCGAGCTGCGGCCACCGCGTGGCGTGCTGCTGGTCGGGGTGCCCGGCTGCGGCAAGTCACTGTCGGCCAAGGCGATCTCCGCCGAGTGGCAGCTCCCGCTCTACCGCCTCGACCTCGGCGCGATCCTCGGCCAGTACGTGGGCCAGTCCGAGGCCCGCCTGCGGGAGGCGCTGGACACCGCGGACCGGCTCGCTCCCTGCATCCTGTGGATCGACGAGATCGAGAAGGGCCTGGCCGGGCAGAACGACAGCACCGGCGTGAACCGCCGCCTCGTCGGGCAGTTCCTGTTCTGGTTGCAGGAGTCGCGGCACCGGGTGTTCGTGGTCGCCACCAGCAACGACGTCCGCTCGCTGCCGCCGGAGCTGCTGCGCAAGGGCCGCTTCGACGAGCTGTTCTTCGTCGACCTGCCGGAGGCGCCGGACCGGCAGGAGATCATCGGCATGTACTACCGGCGGTACGTGAAGCAGGACCTGCCCGGCGAGCTGCTGGACAAGCTGGTCGGGCTCTCCGAGGGCTTCGCCGGCTCCGATCTGGAGGCGGCGCTGCACGAGGTCGGTGAGCAGATCTATCTGAACGGGCCGGAGTCGCTGCGCAGCGAGTTCGTGATCGACACGTTCGCGAACACGTTCCCGCTGAGCCGGACCAATCCGGAGCAGATCGAGGAGATCCGGGCGTGGGGCCGGGAGCGGGCCGTCCCGGCCGGCAAGGCGCCGACACCCGCTACCTCGGACACCAGCCCCAGCCGCCGGCGCGTCGTGGTCTTCGGGGACTGATCACCATGTCCGACCGTGATGAGCCGCGCGGACTCTGGGACCCGACCGCCTTCCTGCGGCCTGACGAGGAGCCGAGCGGCGTACCCCACAGGCCCGAACCGCAACCACCGGCCGGCCCGCCGCCACCCCGGCCACCGCAAGGCATGCCCCCGCCGCGGCCGCCACAAGGAATGCCACCACAAGGCATGCCTCCGCCGCCGAGCATGCCGCCACCCCCGCCGCCGCACAGCGCGCCACCGGAATCGGCCCCGGTCGCACCGTCTTCCGGCGGCCTCGGCCGGCTGCCGATCATGGCCGGGGTGGCGGTGGCAGTCGTGCTTGCGGTGGCGGTCGTGCTGTTCGTCGCTCTACGGCCGAGTGCGGACCCCGCGGCGCCGAACGGCACCAGCGGTCAGGCGAACGACGCCGGGACGCAGACCACCTACGACCCGGAGCCGGAAACCGCGCAGCCCTACACCGAGCCGGCCACCGAGAACTTCACCGAGGAGCCCGACCCGAACGACGCGGCGCTGGCCACGCTGGAGGAGCTCTACCTGCGAGACCAGGGCAAGGTCTCGTTCGACGGTCAGCCGGCCGCGCAGATCGCCTCGAAGTATCCGGGCATCGAGGATCCGCTGCAGACCACCGAGGACGGATCGCACGTCTTCGAGGCCGCCGACATCCTCGCCGAGCACCAGCGGCTGCGCGAGCAGCACGACAGCCTCGAGCATCCGGTGATCCTGCTCAAGAGCACCGACTACGGAAAACGGCAGTCGATCAACGGCAACTTCCTCTGGGTGACCTTCGCTGTGGGTGACTTCGCGGACCGGCAGGCCGTGCTGGACTGGTGTGCCGAGCAGTTCGCTGATCTGTCCACGGCGGAACGGGGGAACCAGTGCGTCGTCGGTCGGCTACGGCCATGAGCAACGACCAGCCACCGTGGGCGCGGCCCCGCGCCTCCGACAGGCCGAATCCACCGCCCGGCAGCCCCGGCCCGTCGGCGGGCCGCCGGAGCCCACTGACCGGCGCGACGCCCGGCCGGCCTGGTCCACCGCCGGGCCGGCGGCCCCCGCCCCCGCCCGCACCGGCTTCCGCTGACCGCGCTGCGGAACCGGCTGCCGCCGACCCGCACGCCGGTGTCATCACCGGACCGATCAAGATCAACCGGCCGACGTACTCCCGGAAGTCGGTCCCCGGCCTGCTCGCCGTCTCCGCGGCCGCCCTGATCAGCATCGCCGCCCTGGCCGGCCGCGCGCTGATCGGCGGCATGAGCGCCGTCGCCTTCCTGGTAGGACTGCTGCTGCCGCTCCTCTGCGTCGCCGCGGTCGCCGCCGGACACCGCTACACCCGGTCCACCGGCGGCCACGACGCCGTCTGGAGCTTCGGGATCCGCACCGCTGACGGCGCCACCGTCCCGGTCTCGCTGCGCACCGACGCACCCCGCGACGCGCTCCGGACCGGCGATCTGGTCCGGCTCGACAAGGGCCGTCGCGGTTCGGTCCGCGCTGTCGAGGTCCTGCACACCCTGAACGGCGCGCCGGTGCGCCGCGTTCAGGCCCACGCTGCCCTCTCCCCGATCCAGTGGGCCGGCTTCGCCCTCGCCGCCGCCCTGCTCCTGGTCAGCGCGATCACCCTGCTGGGCTGGTGGTGATACTGCCGGGTGTACGACTGTGAACTTCGGCGAATGCGCTACTTGTAGCGCATCCGGCCGCGCAATCACCCGCACCATCGGAGTCCGACCCCACGAGGAGGACCGATGGCACAGTCACTTCCCCTGATCGGGCGGGATCGGGAGATGCGGTGCTTCGCCGCGCTGCTCGACCGGCTCGGCCCGGACCGGCCCGCCGTGGTGCTGGTCGACGGCCCGGCGGACAGCGGGCGGGCCCGGCTGCTGCACGAGTTCGCCGCACAGGCCCGCCGGCGGAATCTGACCTTCACCACCGGGCCGGACCGGATCG
The DNA here is from genome assembly GCF_036053395.1 of Actinoplanes sp. NBC_00393. NCBI lineage: Bacteria > Bacillati > Actinomycetota > Actinomycetes > Micromonosporales > Micromonosporaceae > Actinoplanes > Actinoplanes sp. NBC_00393. The sequence goes on from NZ_CP107942.1 coordinate 4,047,253, forward strand.
TGTTAGGGCCGGTGACTGAGACGGCCGAGGTCCACCGGCTGCGGCTGGCACCGCTGGCCGCCGATGACGTCCGGCGTCTGATCACCGCCATGCTGCCCCGGATGCGCCCCGGCGACCGGCTGCTCGACCTGGCCCGGGTGGCGGCGGGCCGGCCCGGCGCGGTGGTCCGGCTGATCGCCGCGCTGCGTGCCGAAGGGCTGTTGCGGATCAGTGACGGCATTGTCGTACCGGTGCCGGCCCGGCTTCCGGAGAGCACCCGCGCCCGGCTGGCCGACCGCCTGGCCGGGCTCTCCCCGGCCGGCCGCCACCTGTTGCAGGCTGCGACCGCGCTGCCCTCGCCGTTCGTCCCCGCCCGCCTCACCGGCCTGCTCGGCGGCACCGTCGTCACCCTGTTGCCGGCGATCGAGGAGGCGCTGGACTCCGGCCTGATCGTCGCCGCCGGAGACACCCTCGCCTTCAGCCACGAACTCGTCCGCCCGATCGTCGAGGCGTCGATGCCCCGCCCGGTGCTCACCGCGCTGCACCGCGAACGCACCGCCCGGACGCGGCCCCCGTCGGCTCACCGTGCTCCGCGTCCGTTCCTCGACCACGACGTCGACCTGGGCGTGCTCAGCGGACGCGAGCGGGAGATCGCCGAACTGGTGGCGCAGGCGCTGACCAACCAGCAGATCGCCGCGCGGGTCGGCCGGTCGCCGCACACGGTCAACTACCACCTGCGGCAGATCTTCCGCAAACTCGGGGTGGTCTCCCGGGTGGAACTGGTCGCGCTGCTGCGGCGCCGGCCGCACCTCGGGGAGTATCCCCTGCCCGGCTGATGGCACAGGCCTGCCGGACGGTCCGCATCTATGCTGCGAGTGTCGCGGGGAGGGCTGCGTGGGCGAGACAGCGCGAGGGCAGCGGCGGCGGGGCAATCTGCCGGCCGAGTTGTCGAGCTTTGTGGACCGGGTCGACGAGCGGGCGGCTGTCAAACGGCTACTGACAGCCTCGCGGCTGGTCACGGTGACCGGAGTCGGCGGGGTGGGCAAGACGCGTACGGTGCTGCGAGTCGCGGCGGAAGTGCAGCGGGCGTTCCCGGACGGCGTGTGGCTGGTCGACCTGTCCTCGCTCGCCCAGGCCGATCTGTTGGCCGAGACCGTGGCCCACGCGCTGGGGCTGCGTGATCAGTCGACCCGCCCGCAGGCCGAGTCGCTGGCGGAGTACCTGGCCCCCCGGCGGCTGCTGCTGGTGCTGGACAACTGCGAGCACCTCGCCGACGCGTGCGCGCAGTTGGTCGAGGAGCTGCTGCGCGCGGCCCCGACCCTGCAGATCCTGGTGACCAGCCGGCAGCCCCTCGCGGTACAGGGCGAGCACGTCTTCCCGCTGTCCCCGTTGACCGTGCCCGACCCCGAGCGGTACGCCGGTGGCGCCGCGGCCCGCGAGCCGGACGCAGCCGTGGTGCTGTTCGCGGAGCGGGCGCGGGCGGCCTCGCCGACGTTCACGCTGACCGGGGACAACCAGGTCGCGGTGGTCCGGCTGTGCCGGGAGCTGGACGGCATTCCGCTCGCGATCGAGCTGGCCGCGGTACGCAGCCGGGCGTTCTCCGTACAGCAGATCGCGGGTTTGCTCGAGGGCCGTTTCGCCGACCGGTTCACCCTGCTCAGCGGCAGCTCGGTGGCCGGCCGGCACGAGTCGCTGCGCACCGCGATCGACTGGAGTCACGAGCTGTGCACGCGGGCCGAGGGTCTGCTCTGGTCCCGGGTGTCGGTGTTCGCCGGCGACTTCGACCTGGCCGCCGCGCAGGAGGTGTGCGCCGACGATCTGCTGCCCGGCGCCGACATGCTGCACCTGGTGGCCGGCCTGGTCGACAAGTCGATCCTGCTCGGCGAGGAGCACCCTTCCGGCACGCGCTACCGCCTGCTCGACACCCTGCGCGAGTACGGCCGCGATCTGTACCGGGCCGGCGGCGAGGAGCAGTGGCTCCGGCGCCGGCACCGGGACTACTACCTGCGGCTGGCCGAGCGGTTCGACGCCGAGTGGTGCGGGCCCGGCCAGGTCACCTGGTACGAGCGGCTCAGCCGGGAACAGGCGAACCTGATGGCCGCGCTGGACCACTGCCTCGCCGACCCGGCCGAGCACCGGGCCGGTCTCGAGCTGGCTGCGGCGCTGCTGTACTTCTGGATGGCCTGCGGGCACCCGCGCGAGGGCCGGCACTACCTCGATCGGCTGCTCGCGCCGGAGCATCCGCCGAGTGAAGCGCTGACCAGGGCGCTGTGGGTCGCCGGCATGGTGACCGCGATGCAGGGCGACCTGGACGCCGCCCAGGCGCGGCTCGCGCAGTGCCGGCCGCACGCTGCGGCGCAGGGCGACATCGTGGCCGCCGGCTGGATCGCGTACATCGACGGTCTGTGCGCCCTTCTCCGGGGAGATCCGGGCGCCGCGCTGGCGTACGCGGAGGAGTCGGCCACCCTGCACCGCAACGGCGGCGACCCGGCGACCGGCCTGATCATCGCGCTCACGATGCAGTGCATCGCGTTTGCTTTCGCCGGGCAGTTCGACCGCGACATCGCCGTCACCGAGCAGACCTGGGCGCTGTGCGACGAGTACCACGAGCTCTGGTTGCGCTCGTACGCCGACTACATGCGCGCCCTGGCTGAACTGGGTCGCGGCGATCCGCCGGCGGCGGTCGGCTACAGCCGCGCCGCCCTGCGCTTCAAACGGCAACTGGGCGACAGCACCGGCTGTGCGATGGCCATGGATGTGCTCGCCGGCGCCACCGCGGCTCTCGGTGAGGGGGAACGAGCCGCCCGGCTGCTGGGCATCGCCGACCGCCTGTGGCAATCCGTCGGCCGCTCGCGGCTCGGCTCCCCCGACCTGGTCGCGGCGGGCGCACAGGTCGAACAACAGGCCCGGCAGAAGACCGGCGACAAAGGCTTCGAAACCGCCCACGCCGACGGGCTCGCCCTGGACCTGACCGCGGCCGTCGACTACGCGCTCGGCGAGTCGTCACCGAACGCGGCCGGTGACCCGGCGCAGCGAGCCGGCTGGGCGCCGCTGACCCGGCGTGAGCGCGAAGTCGCGGTGCTGGTCGCCGACGGCATGACCAACCAGCAGATCGCCGACCGGCTGGTGATCGGCCGGCGCACCGCGAACACCCACGTCGAACACATCCTGACCAAGCTGGACTTCACGTCGCGCGCCCAGATCGCGGCATGGGTCGCCCAGCAACGCGACGACTCCCGTTAGAGGTGGTCAAGCGCGGTGACCGTAGAGCCAGTCGTGGGAGCCCGGCGAGGCCGCGGCCAGGGCCCGGTCCCGGTCGCGCTGCTCGGGGCCGTCCGGCAGCAGGTGTACGCGCGACCCGGCCCGCGACAGCTCGAAAACGCGCTGCACCCGGTCCCGGCGCGCCGCGTGGTACCGGGCGAACGCGTCCGGCCCGCCGAGGCATCCGGCCAGGGTGACCGCGTCCTCGATGGCCTGGGCGGCGCCCTGGGCGATGAACGGCAGCATCGGGTGCGCGGCGTCGCCGGCCAGCACGACCCGGCCCTGATGCCAGGCCGGCAACGGCGCACGGTCGTACAGTGTCCGGCGGTCGAAACCGGCGGCCAGGCTGATCAGGCCGCGCACCGCGGGGTTCCATCCGGTGAACGAGGACCGCGGGTCGTCACCGGGCGTGACCACGACCAGGTTGAGCCGGTCCGCACCGATCGGGTACGCCACGCAGTTGCGCCCGGGCCCGAGCCACACCACGACCCGATCCGGTGCGGTGAACGCGCTCGCCTGCGCGAGGGGCAGCACCGCCCGGTGGGCGACGAAACCACTGTCCCGCGGCGGCTGCGCCCGGAACAGGGCGCGTGTCGCCGAGTGCAGGCCGTCCGCGCCGATCACCGCGTCGAACCGCTCGGTTGCGCCGCCCGCGAGCTCGATGGTGCCGTCCTCGTGGACGGCCGTGCAGCGGTGATCGAGCCGTACCGGCGCCTGTCGCAGCGCGGCGACCAGCGCGCCGCGCCGCATCGTGAAATAGGGAACCGGATAGCGGTCGAGGCCGGTGCGGGTGAGCACCGTGTCGTCCTGCCAGCGCCGCAACTCGCGCTGACCGACTTGGATCGCGTCGTCCAGCCGCACCCCGAGGTCCAGCAGTTCGGCCGCCGCGTTCGGGGAGAGCTGGATCCCGGCCCCCTCGTCCGGGATCCGGTCGCCGCGTTCGAAGACCACGCAGCCGACGTTGCGGCGGGCGAGCGCGAGCGCCGCGGTCAGGCCGGCGATCCCCGCGCCGACGATGGCGATCATCGGCTTCCTCTCAGTAGTAGCGCAGGGCCCGGTTCCAGTCCTCGCCGTCGGTGAACAGGCCGCGAGGCTTCATCACCTCCGGCGCCGCGGTCAGCACGTGCTCCGGCACCAGCGCGCCCGGCGGCAGGGCCTCGGCACGGACTTCGATCGGGTACGCCGTACCGATCGCCGCGTCCAGATCGCGCACCGCCTGCTCGGCGTGCCCGGCGTCCACCTCGATCTGGACGTGCAGCCCGCCGGCACTGTGCCGGGCCCGCCAGAACAGCACGCCGTACTCGGCGGGCAGTCCGAAAACGATCTCCTCGAGGCCGAGCTGGGTCAGACCCGCACCGGCGGCGAACCGGCCCAGCACCCGCACGACCGGTAATGCCCATCCACACCGGCAGTCCTCGTTGGTCACCTCGACCCGGTCGCCGATGTGGTAGCGCACCAGCGGCATCGCCTCCCGGAACAGCGGCGTCACGACCAGCTCCCCCGATCCCTCGGCGCTGATCCGCCCGGTCTGCGGGTCGTACACCTCGAAGATCGCCCGGTCGGCCCACAGGTGCAGGCTGCCGTGCGGACACTCGCCGGCCAGCCCGCCGGTCTCGCTGGCGCCGTATTCCTGCACCACCGGGACCTGCCACAGGTGCGCGATCCGGTCCCGGCGGGCCGGGCTCAGCGGCTCACCGGCCACCAGCAGCGCGCGCAACGCCGGGAAGTCACGGCCCGGCTGCAGCCCGGCGTGCCGCGCCGCAGCCGCCCACACCAGGGCGTCCGTCGGCAGCGACCAGGTCAGCGTGACGTCCAGGTCGTGCAGGAGACGGACCACTTTGGCGTACGGGGTGGCCAGCGACCGATTGTCCGCCGGCACCACCGTCGCCCCGCACGCCCGCGCCGCCGCATGGGCCACGTGACCGGTAAGCATCAGCGCGTACGGTGTCCGCACCAGAAACGTGTCGCCCGGCCCGATCCCGACGTGCATCCGCGCGTACCGGTCGACCAGATCCACCCAGTCACCCTCGGTGTAGTACGACGCCGTCGGCGTCCCGGTAGTGCCGCTGGACTCGTGATAGGTCGCGAGCCGCGACCGGTCCACCGCCAGCATCCCGAACGGATACGCGTCCCGCAGATCCGCCTTGCTCGTCAGCGGGCACTCGGCGAGCGTCTCACCGAGCCGCCCGCGGTAGAACGGCGACGCGGACGCCGCCGCCAGCGTCTGCGGCAGCACCGACTCCTGCAGTTTCGCCAGGCCGGCGAAGTCCGCCCAGTCCCCGATCCGGGGCAGCCGCGCGTTCACAGCTCGTGACACAGTTCGTCGATCGGGTAGCCGACGTGGCGTTCCCGTCCGGGCAGGTATCCGAGCACCTCGTCGCCGGGTCTGAGCTCGGTCGAGTTGTGCACCACGCCGCCGGGGCCGAGCACCCGGACGTGCCAGTCGTCCTGCACGATCAGGTTGAGCTGCTCGCCGGTGGGCGCGACCGCGTCGATCGCCAGCAGCGGCCGGGTCTCGATCTTGACCCGGCCGACCGTGACCGGCCGGGTCCGCCCGTCGGCGCGGACCGCGAGGACCGTGGCGCCCGCCTGCAGCTCGCACAGATAGCGGGTCCGCTCGGTGTCGGTCAGCGTGTACGACATGATCGCCCCGGCGTTGACCCGGAACGGCCGCATCGGCATGTACGGCAACGGGTGGGTCTCGCTCACGCAGAGCAGCAGTCCCCGTGACCGCGACCCGACCAGGATCCCCTCGTCCTGCCCGAGATAGGAGCAGGTGTCCACGCAGGCCCGCTCCCCCGAGCCGCTGTGCCGCACCCCGGTGACGGTCAGCGTGACCAGCTCCAGGTCGGGCGAGCGGCGCCGGACCACCTCGATCAGCTTGGTGGCGTCGCCCGGCCCGCCCGGCCGCAGCAGCACCCCGTCCGGACCACGCTCCAGCACGTTCAGGTGGACCGACGCCTCCTCGATGCTGTCCACCTCGGTGATGATGCGCCCGGTCGCGCCGTCCGCGGCGGCCAGCACGATCTCCAGCGGGATGTGGGTCGGGTCGTGGAACCGCAGCACGGTCAGCTCGTCGCGACGGACGCGTTCGCAGGCCAGATCCAGGCTCGCGGCGTCGACCACGTCCACCCGGCTGCCGAACCGCACCCCCAGGTACTGTCCGGCGAAACGGGCCGGTTCGCCGTGCCGGACCGGGTCGACGAGCACGACTCCGCAGTCGCCCAGCTCGGCGGGCATCTCGTCGCGCACGACCAGCACCCGTGTCACGCTGAGCGGCAGGCCGGCCAGGTCGGCCGGATCGTCCGCCACGATCGCCTCGAACCCCTGGTGGACGGCCTCCTCGGCGACCTCGCGCCGCCACTGATCCGCGGCCCGCAGGTCGAGCCAGCACTCCCGGCGCCTCATCGCACACCCGCCGGCGTCCGGTCGTGCACCACCGCGGACAGCCGGCGCAGCACCGCCGCCGGATCGTCGTCGGTGAACACGACCCGCCCGGCCGCCACCCCGGCGGCGCCGGCCCGCATCGCCGCCGCCATCCGCGCGAGCACCGCTTCCGCGCCGGCCTGCGGGGAGCCGCCGGCGGCCAGCACCGGGACGGCCGCGCCCGCGATGATCCGGGCGGTCGCCGCCGGGTCCTCCGGCAGCGCCGTCTTGACCAGGTCGGCGCCCATCTCCGCGGCCACCGCGACGGCGTGCGCCACCAGGCCGGGCGAACGGTCGTCGCGGACCGCGGGGCCGCGCACGTACATCATCGCCAGCAGCGGCACCGACCAGCGGTCGCAGGCCCGGGCCACCTCGGCCAGGTGGGCGATCTGCGCGGCCTCGGTCCGCGAGCCCGCGTTGACGTGGACGCTGACCGCGTGCGCGCCCAGCCGCAGCGCCTCCTCGACGGTCGCGACCGGGTACTTGGCGTCCGGGTCGGCCGACATCCGCGTGCTCGCGTTGAGCTGCACGATCAGCGACAGGTCGCGGAACCGGGCCGGGCGGACCCGGCGCGCGGCCCCCTTGTGCAGCACCACGCCGTCCGCGCCGTGCTCGGCGAGCTGGGCGACCAGGACGTCCAGGTCGCCGTCGGAGCGCAGCGGGCCGGCGCCCACCGCGTGGTCGAGCGGTACGAGGAGCAGACCCGAGCCACCGTGCCGGCTCAGGTGCCCCAGGCGCAGCCGCCGCCCGAAGGATTCGTTCGCGTACATGGCACTGTCCTTTCCGGGTGGTCATCACTGACAGTGATGGACGCTAGCGACGGCTCTGCGGCCGTCCCACTGCTCAGACGAGTGGCCCACTCCGAAGGCTCCGACATATCCGCAGGTCAGACCCGCCATCGGAGAAGCGGGGCGGATTGTCCTCACCGAACGAGTAGTTGCGGAAGCTGCGCGCTGTGATAGGTATGCATCGACGGCGTCCGCCACTATCGACGGGAGGTCGGCATGGTCTGGCAGCCTTTCGGCCGCACGGCCGAGATCGATGCGCTCACCCGGATCGTGGACGACACCGCCGCCGGCGCGGGCGGCTGGCACACCCTGGTCGGCGCCGCCGGCATCGGCAAGTCGCGGCTCGTCCAGGTGACGCTCCAGCACGCCGCCGACCGGAAGATCGCCGTCGCGGCCCGCGAAGCCTTCCAGCTCGACCAGGCCGCGCCGCTGGTCACCCTGGCCGGCGCGCTGCGCGACTGCGCACCGGAATCCGCGGCGCTCGACTGGCTCGCCCGGCACGAGCCGGAGCGCTCCGACCCGTTCGGCACCCTGCAACGGCTGCGGACGTCGCTGGAGCGGGCCGCCCGGGAACGCCCGCTGCTGATCGTGATCGACGACGCCCAGTGGATGGACGAGCTGAGCGCCCTCGCCATCCGCGATCTGGTCCCGGCGCTCGCCTCCTCCCCGGTGCGCTGGCTGCTCGCCCACCGCCCGCCGACCACCGGTGACCGGGAGACGCCGGGTCACCAGGTGCTGCGGTGGCTGAACCGGGACGGCGACCGGGCCATCAAGGTCGGCCCGCTGGACGAGCCGGCCATCGTCCAGCTCTGCACCGAGGTCGTCGGCGCCGAGGTGGACAACACCGTGGTGGCGCTCGCGCTGTCCTGCGGCGGCAACCCGCTGCGCACCGAGCAGCTGCTCAAGGCGCTGGTCGCCACCGGCCAGCTGAAACTCAACAACGGGATCGGCTCGGTCGTCGGGGACGATCTGCCGTCCAGCTTCGTCGACTCGGTCCGCGAGCTGCTCGACACGCTGACCCCGGCGGCCGGCCGCCTGCTGCGGGCCGCCTCGGTGTTCCGGCGCCCGTTCGACATCGAGGAGATCGCCCGGCTCACCGGCCGGCCCGCGCTGGACGTCTATCCGCAGGTCGCCGAGGCGATGACCGACTTCCTGGTGGAGGACACCCTCGGCGGGCTCACGTTCGCGCACGACCTGGTCCGGCAGGCGGTCTACAGCACGTTGCCGCACAGCATGCGCGAACAGCTGCACCGCGCGACGGCGGCGATCGCCCGCGACACCGGCCGCCCGGCCCTCGAGATCGCCGAGCACCAGTTGCACAGCGGTCCCGCCGGGGCGGCCGACGCGGTCCGGATGGTCCGGTCGATGGCCCGCGAGATCGCCCGGTACGCGCCCAGCGCCGCCGCCGACGTGATGCTGCGCGGCCTGGACAGCACCGCCGCCGACGACCCGGAACGCCCCGCGCTGATCGCCGACACGGTCGGCCTGCTCGCCGCGGCCGCCCGCCTCGGCGAGGCCCGCGAGCTCGGCGGCGAGGCGCTCGGCGCCGGCCTGGACCCGCAGACCGAGGCGCTACTGCTGCTCGGGCTCGCCGAGGCGTGCAAGCACGGCGGGCTCAACGAGAAGAGCGCCGGGTACGCCGACCAGGCGCTGCGGCACACCGAGATCCCGCCCGCCGTCCGGGCCCGGCTGCACGCGGTCCGCGCCCACGCCCTGTGCTACCTGGGCGACCTGACCGCCGCCGACGAGTCCGGAGCCCGCGCCGACACACTCGGCCGCTCCGGCGAGGAACCGGGCGCGGCCGTCTTCGGCCTGTCCGCGCGCAGCCTGGTCGCCTTCACCCAGGGCCGGCTGTACGACTCGCTGACCCACGCCCGCACCGCGACCGATCTGGCCGACGAGGCCGGCGGCGAGGCGGTGCACCGCCATCCCCGGATCTGGCTCGCCGCCGCGCTGATCGCCCTGGACGACTTCGACGGCGCCCAGCAGGTCATCCGGGACGGCCGGCGGGCGTCCGACCGGACCGGCGCGGCCTGGACCGAACCGCTCTGGCACCACTTCCAGAGCACCCTGCTGCACGCCACCGGCCGCCTCGACGAGGCCGCGGTGGAGGCCGAATCCGGTCTGGCCGTCGCCGAGCAGCACGGCGCGCACGCGCTGGCCATGCCGCTGCTGGGCATGCTGATGCGCGTCGCCGTGCTGCGCGGCGACCTCATCGCCGCGCAGGAACGCCTCGATCACGTACGCCGACTGGCCGCCGACGGCGTGACCCCGGTGCCCGAGGACGTGCTCTGGCCCGAAGCCGTCCTGCTCGACGCCACCGACGCCCAGCAGGACGCGTTCATCCTGCTCCGCGACCTGTACGCCGGACTGCCCGCCCGCCCCGCCCTGCTCGCCACCGACCCCGTCGCCGCCGCCGGCCTGACCCGCCTCGCTCACGGCACCGGCCACCCGGACGCGGCGGCATTGGTGGTCCGCGCCGCCCGCGAGTTCGCCGGGCGCAACCCCGGCTCGCACTCCGCCGCCGGCGCCGCCGCCCACGCCGACGGCCTGCACCGCGGCGACCTGACCCAGGTGCAGCGCGCCGTCGCCGAGTTCCGCCGGGCCGGCCGGCCGCTCGCCGTGGCCACCGCGCTGCAGGACGCCGCGGAACTCGGCCGCGCCACCGGCGGCGAGGCGCTGGCCTGGAGCGACGAGGCGCTGTCCATCCTGTCCGCGGCCGGTGCCACCGGCGCCTGCGCCCGGCTGCAGAGCCTGCGGGCCGGCTGGGGCTCCGCCGCACCCGACCGGGCCGCAGCCGCAGCCGACCGGGCCGCCACCGCCGCGATCTGCCTGCCGCAGTTGTCCCCGGCCGAACGCAAGGTGGCGCTGCAGGTCGGGCAGGGCCGCACCAACATCGAGATCGCGGACGCCCTGTTCATCTCCAAGCACACTGTGGACGCCCACCTGCGCAACATCTTCACCAAACTCGGCGTGCGCCGGCGGGCCGAACTCGCGGCCATCGTCGCCCGGGAGTGCCCGCCAACCACGTGAACACGGGATGTACGGGTGACGCGCCGGGATCGAGCATGGCAGGGTGACCACGCATATACGATCGACCGCCGCCGTGCGTACGCCCGTGCTCGTGGCCGGGGCCGGCGTGACCGGCGCGCTCACCGCGCTGGAGCTCGCGCACCACGGCGTGCCGAGCACCGTGGTGGAACGCTCCGGCGGCCCCTCCCGGTTCCCCGACCTGCAGCTGGTCAACGGCCGCAGCATGGAGCTGCTGCGCCGGCTGAACCTGGCCCGCCGGCTGCGATCGGACGAGGTGGACCCGCACCGCCCGGTCGACGTCGTGCTGGGCCGGGAGAAGACGACGGTGCGGTTGCTGCCGCCCGCCACCGAGCTGGAGATGTCGTACGCGCAGAGCGCCGACGGCACCGCGCCGCTGGAGCCCTACCTGTTGATCAAAGGACCGGATCTGATCGCCCGGCTGCGGCAGGCCCTGCACGCGCATCCGCTGATCGATCTGCGCCTGCGCTGGACGCTGACCGACATGCGCAGCGAACCGGACGGTGTGGCCGCCACCGTGATCGACGCCGACACCGGGCGACGGCATCTCGTCGAGAGCGCGTACCTGGCCGGCTGCGACGGGACGGACAGCACGGTGCGCCGCTGCGCCGGCCTCGGCCTGGAACCGTTCGGCCCGCCCGAGGCGCATTTCACCGTCTACTTCCGCAGCGCGGCCCTGGCCGGTGGGCGGGCCAACCCCACCGTGCTGATCACCGAGGACGCGACCGTGATCACCGGCCACGACACCGACATGTGCGTCGCCCACCTGCCGTTGTCCGCTGACGATCAGGCCGGCATCGGCGATCCGGCGGGCCTGCTGAGCTCACGGCTGGGCCTGTCCGCCGACCCGCCGCAGATCGTCGCCGTGGTGCAGCGGGCCGGCGCGCCGTCGATCGCCCGGTCCTACCGCCGGGACCGGGTCTTCCTGGCCGGTCGCGCCGCGCACCAGCCGGAGGCGCCCCGCGACGACGTGGACACCAGCGTCGGGGACGCGATCGCCCTGGGCTGGCGGCTGGCCGCGGCGATCCACGGGTGGGGCGACGACCGGCTGCTGGACGGCTACGCCACCGAACGCCGGCGGCAGGCCGTGCTCGACCACGAGTCGGACACCCGCACGGACGCCGACCGGTACGACCCGGCCGGCACCGCCGGGCATCGCGTCCCGTCGTTCCGGCTCACCGGCGGCGAGGAACTGCTCGACCGGCTGGGACCGCAGTTCACGCTCGCCGACGACACCCCTGGCCAGTACGGATGGCAGCTCGTCACGGCTGCGCGCGCGCGTGGCGTACCGATCCGGCACTTGTCGGTCGCCGGCTCGCCGGTGCCGGCCGCCTGGCCCGGCCGGCTCGTGCTGATCCGCCCGGACCAGCAGGTCGCCTGGTCGGCGGACGAGCCGCCGGCGGACTGCGACGAGGTCCTGGACAAGGTCATCGGCGTTCGTCACCGGTTATACGAAAACACGTGATAGCGCCCGTTCCGTGATTACGGCCACGCTCGACATCTCCCAGCCGCTCGGGAATGGACAGAGGGACGATGTCAACGAAGATCACCGAAGATCTGGCGCGGACGACGATCGCGGGCTGGTATCTCCGGCTCGCCGACCACACCGGCACACAGCGCAACCACTGGCAGACGAAGATCATGTACTACCAGGCCGTCAGCGAGCTCCTCGCCGCCCGCCCGGATCGCCCGCTGACCTGGAAGACGATCGTCGGTGCGGCCCGGCCGCGGGGCTGCCGCAGCACCTTCTACGAGATGGCCGGCCAGCGCGCCCGGCACGGCATGATCGGCGAGCTGATCGCCGACGGCAGCGTCGTCTCCTTCGAGATCGCCCTGCGGTACCGGCGGACCAGCCCGGTCGGGCAGCTGATCGACGAAACAAAGATCTGGGCATTCTGGCCATACCGCCAACAGTTCGCCGAGCACGCGGCCGAGCCGGGCCTCGACGCGGTCCCCGCCGACCTGCGCGACGCCCTGCTCGCCTGGGCCACACGCTATCCGGCGCTGGCGGCCGCGAACGCGTACCGGCCGCCGGCCTGCGCGGTGGAGGACCTGACCGTGCTGCACCGGGGACGGCTCGCCGCGACCCGCGCGGAGAGCCGCCTCACCGAGGTACTGCGCGGCGCACTCACCTGACCGGATGCTCCAGCCCCCAGTCCGCCGCGCGCACCTGCGGCCCGGCGGCTTCGAGCACGGTGGCGGCCTGTCCCTTCGGCACGACGTAGGCCACAAGGTCGGCGTACTGGTCCGGGGGCAGGTCGGCGCGGCTCGGGCAGAACCAGAAGCCTTCGGTGGCGAACACGCACGGCCCCTGCGGGACCAGCCGGCCGCCGGCGACCTTGGCGAACGCGACCACCGTGGCCTGATTCGGGTTCACCTCACCGATGCTGGCGAAACCACCGGCGATCCGCGCGGCCGGTGGGGCCTGCGGCGCGCCGGCGGCCGCGGCGGGACCCTGTTCGGAACGGCCCAGCAGCAGTCCGCTCAGGAACGCCACCCCGAGCACCGCGGCCACCGCGACCAGCGCGGCCACCGGCAGGTACCGGGCGCGCTGCTGGGCGCGCAGCCGCCGCACGATGCGGGCGCCCGGGTCGGATCGCCGGCCGCGGGCGTCGGCGGCCCACCGCTTGTACGCCGCCTTGCCGACCGATCCGCCGGCCTTGCCGATCATCAGCGCCAGCTGCTCGGAGCGGCCGTCGCGCACCGCCGCGATGGCGTGCGCCTGCACCCGGGAGTCGGCGAGATCCTCGAGGTCCGGCCCGTACACCGCGGTCAGCAGCCGGTGCAGCAACTCCTCGCGGAAGTCGACCTCGACCCGTAGCGCGACGTCGTCGAGCGCTGCGGCGTCCAGCGCCGCGCGCACCAGATGGCGGGGCCGGGCCTCCAGGTCGGACAGCACCCGGTCGAAGTGGGGCAGGTCCTCGGCCTGGCGCAGGGCGGCCACCATCTGCCCCTCCAGGGAGACGGGCGACGCGGGTGGGACCGGCGGGGCCGATGGGGCCGTCACCGGGATCGGGCGCGATCGCGTCCCGACGGCAGCGGGCAGCTTTCCGGCCACGAGCTGCTGGCACAACACCTGCGCCGCATCCGTCTGCGAGCCGCCCGCATCGGGGTGCGAGAGGTCCACGACGGTGCGGGCGACCTCCACCCGCTCGTACGGCCGGGCCGGCAGGAACACGATGTGCGGGACACTCCCGTCGTGCTGGATCTCGTACGTCGAGAAGCTGAACTCGGGCAGCCCGGTCCGGGTCTTCTCGGCGATCTCCAGCAGCGCCCACAGCATCGTCGTCTTCAAGTGCTCCGGGCAGCCGATCACGCTGATCGGGGCCCGTGGATCGCCCAGCACTCCGGCCACGATCGGCACCAGCGTGGCGGCGCCCGCGGAGACCGCCGGACGGAACTGCTCGTCCGCACGGCGGGCCGCATCAGCGGCCAGCTCCGGTCCGTAGGACTTGAGCGACCCCGACGGCGGTTCGATGAGCCAGCCCGGCGACGCCGACAGGCCGAGCGCGACCCGCGGGGTGAGCAGCCCGGTGGGCCCGACCAGGGCGTGCGAGTTGTTGCGCCCGGCGTTCACCCCGGCGCTCACCCGCCGCAGCACCGCAGCCACCCCGTCGGGCAGCACCAGGTACGACAGCGCGGCCTCCGGAACGTCCTCCTCCCTCATCCGCTGCAACCGCAGATGCGACTTGAGGTGGTAGAAGCAGCGCCGCGCGTCCTCCCCGTCGCCGAACGAGTCGGCCAGCACCGAATGTTTGCCGGTCTGCTGGTTCCAGCCGAAGAACAGCTGGTCGAAACGGCCCTCGGTCACGGCATTCCCACCTTCTGAGCCTCCGGCCCGCCGATCACGCCGGTCATCGCCAGGAGCGCGACCAGCGGCGCCAGGACGTTCGCGGGCCGGACGCCACGGGCGAAACGATGCTGCTGCCCCGCGTCGGCCGGGCTGGCGTCGCCGCCGCTCGCCGACACGAAGTGCAGGGTGCAGCGCTGGAACGCGTCGAACGGGCGCAGTGAGCCGACCGCGCCGCGGCGGTGCAGGAAGGCGTACACGTCACGGCTCTCCGCCCGGATCCGCGCCGCGTCGAGGCCGGCCGCCGGCGCCCGCAGCCACCGCTGCACCGGCGGCACGTACCGCATCCGGTCGGCCTTGGTGACCGCGATCGCCACCGGGACCCGGGTGGCGTTCTCCGGCACCCCCAGCAGTCGCTCGACGGCCAGCTCGAACGACCAGCTCGGGTTCACCGAACCGGTGCTGCCCGGGTCCTCGTCCTCCAGCGCGTGCACGAAGATGACCGCGTCGGCGCCCAGCATGAAGCGCGTGGACCGGTTCATCGCCTCGGTGCTCTCCAGGTCCTCACCGGCCACGTCGAAGAACGTCACCGGCCGGGGCCCGGCCGGGCCGCGGACCAGCAGGATGTCGGCCGCCTCGGTGACACCGCTGTCGGTGCCGCCCAGCGCGGCGCCCCGCTCGAACGGCTGGACGAACTGCTCGTGGAAGTGGTCGTGGCGGCGGAAGTCCAGCGCCGACGTGGTCACCCCGTAGGGCGACAACCCACCCCGGTACGCCTCGCGGATCATGGCGGTGAGCAGGTGCGTCTTGCCCGCCATCGGCGCACCGACGAGGCCGACGGTCAGCGGGTCCGGATAGTCGGCGTAGGTGGCCGGCAGGTAGTGCGGCGCGCCCATGTCACCGGCCGGGTTCGGGCACTGGATGTAGCCGTCGCGCCGGACACCGGCCCGTTTGGCCGGCGACAGCCCGTTCACGTCGATGATGTCGTGCTTGCGGGTGCCCTGGTTGAACACGAGCACCCGGCCGTCCTGCGGCCAGCCGAACTCGTCGGCGCAGACCGGGCAGCGCACCCGGCGCGGTTCCGTGGTCATCACGCCTCCGCCCGCGCGGTGCGCCCACCGTCGCGGCCACCTCGGCCGCCGGCGAACAGGCGCCGCCAGCCGCGGCGGCCGGGCACCGGCTCGGCTTTCGGGGCCGGCGCTCCGGGCGGGGCTCCGCCCTTGCGGCGGCACATCGTCTCGAACATCCGGTAGCCGTCGCCGAAGCCGGCGAGGACGTCCACCGGCCGCACGTCGGGCGCGGTCACGTGCATCCGGCGCAGCAGGTCCGCCGCCGTCGGCCGCTGCTCGACGGGCCGGAAGACCCCGTCCAGGCGTTCGCGCAGGCGTACCGGATCGGCGCTCTGGTCCGCGGGCGCGGCCAGCGCCTGCCGGCCCAGGACCAGCTCCCGGATCAGCACCCCGGCCGACCACACGTCGTCGCGCGGGTCGGCCACACCGGTGCCCTGCAGCCGCTCCGGCGACTGCCGGGGTCCGGTGCCCGCACGCCGCGGTTCGCCGGCGCCCTGCGCCCACTCGAAGTCGACCAGCTGCACGATCGAGCCGTTCCAGCGCAGCACGTCCAGGCTCAGCGCGCCGTGCACCACGCCGGCCGCCCCGATCAGGTGCAGGGCGCGCAGCACGCCGACCTGGAACCGGCGTTTGCCGTCCTGGTCGAGCAGCCGCAGGCCGTCCGCGGCGGGCTGGCCGGCGTACGGGCGCAGCAGCACGAACGGCTCCTCGACGTCCACGTTGTAGCCCGCCAGGACCGGCACCTCACCGGCCCGGCCGCCGAGCACCCGGGTCAGCTGGGCGATCATCCGGATCTCGTTGTCCAACAGGTCGTAGAGGCGCGGATCGCGGCGGCCGGCCTCGGCGGGCACGTACTTGCGCAGGAACGGGACGTCGTTCGGCCCGGTGACGATCTGCTGCACCAGCATCGAGGCGGGCGTGGCGAATCCGTCGCGGGTGGCGAGCCGGACCCGGTGCAGGTTTCCGTGCAGGTCCCGGCAGA
This sequence comes from Actinoplanes sp. NBC_00393, assembly GCF_036053395.1. Lineage (NCBI taxonomy): Bacteria > Bacillati > Actinomycetota > Actinomycetes > Micromonosporales > Micromonosporaceae > Actinoplanes > Actinoplanes sp. NBC_00393. The sequence goes on from NZ_CP107942.1 coordinate 4,063,600, forward strand.
CCACCTCCTCGTCGTCGATCACTGCGCGCCACCGTCCGCCCAGCCGTACCGCACCGACTCGGGCCGCAACGGCACCAGCCGGATCGCGCCGACGAACTCGCCGCCCTCGGTCCACAGGATCTGCGGGTCCTCGGCGATCCGCTGATCACCCGGGTCGCGCTGGAGCACCTCGGCGAGCCGCCGCGGCGCGAACCGGATCAGGGTCGGCTCGTTCCGGGTGCTCAGGAACCCGAGCTGGTCGGTGGCGCAGAGCTGCGTCATGCGGTCGCCGGTCCGGCCGGCCAGCGCCTGCCGGGCCGCGGGCGTGGCGTCCCAGGCCCGGACCATCAGCGCGTTACGGGTGCCGGTGCCGGAGATCGGGCCGAACGGGCTCATCAGCCCGTTGCGCCCGACATGCTCGCGGTACCGCGAGAGCAGACCGTGGAACTCGCGGACCACCTCGGCGTCCGCGGAACCGTGCGGCGCCCCCGCCGCCGCCCACACCGGGCCGAGCGCGGTACGGCACAGGTCCGCCAGATCGCCCCGGATCACCTGGAACAACTCGGGCAGCGCCACCTCCGGGATCCGTTCCGCGCCGTCCGCCGCCCGGTGCCGCGGCGCGGGCAGCACGGTCTCGCCGGCCTCGTCCAGGCTCCGGCGGATCGCCTCGACGCCACCGGCAGCCGCGTCAGCAACCGCGGACACGGCACGACGCCGGCGCATCGGCTGCCATTCGGTGACGCAGGCCTGCGCGGTGCCCTCGTCCAGCGTGGCCACCGTCGCGCTCAGCTCCGCCAGCGGCATCTCACGCCGCCACCGACGGGCCGCGGTCTGCCAGCCGCGCCATCCGGTCGCGACCGCGACCAGGATCAAGACACCGAAGACCACCATCGCGTACGGGAGAACAGGCGCTTCGGTGAGCAGTTGCCGCAGCAGGTAGCCCCCGGCGACGCCGAGCGCTCCGGCCACGCCGTAGGTGAGCAGCGCCGCCGGCAGCGACGGCCCGAAACCCTGCTCGCCGGACGAGCCGGGACGCCGGGCCAGCAGCAGCCAGCCGGTGCCGGCCCAGGTCAGCGCCAGCAGCAGACCCATCACCGGCCCGTCCGGACCGGGCCCGGCCACCAGCACGCAGGCCAGGCAGCTCAGCAGGATCAGCGGGAGGCTCCACAGACTCAGCGGCCAACGCGGGAAAGCCGGCAGCGTACCGTCCGGGATCGGCACGCGGCCCATCCGCTCGTGCAGCCCACCGACGCCCTGCGGCGCGCTGAACGCCGACGCCGCCTGCAGTTCGTGGACCAGGTCCGGCAGGGTCACCCCGTCGGCCAGCCGCTCGCCGACCAGCTCGCGCAAGCCAGCCACGATCCGCGGGATCCGCGGCGGCCGGGGCTCGGCGACACCGAGGTCGACCACCTCGGCCAGCGGTGGCCGCTGCTCCTCCAGGTGCCGGTCCATGTCGCCGAGCAGCCGGTCCACATCGGCCCGGTACGCCTCGGCGGCCCGCGTCGCCGCCAGCATCGCGGCGCCCGCGGTGGCCGTCGGGCGGTCCGCGCCGAACAGCCGCCAGCAGGCCCCGACAGTGTCGGCCGCCGCGACGACGCGAGCCAGTTTCCGCCGCGCGTCGCGGGCCCGGTCGCTGATCGGCGGTTCCAGCACCGCGCCGGCCGGGTCATAGTCGTCGTCCAGCCGACGGGCCGCCTGCGCCAGGCCCCGCGAGGCCAGGTCGCCCGGGTCGACCAGGGACCGGACGGCGGCCGTGGCCGCGTCGCTCAGCGCCGCGTCGCCCGGCGGGCCGAAGGCCAGCCGCGCGGCCGGACTGCCCACCGCCTGCGGCAGGTCGGCCACGGCGGCCAGCACCCGGTCGAAGATCTCCGGAATCTGCAGGGCGGCGAGCAGATCGTCGAACGGGGTCCCGCCCGGCTGCGGAAAGCTCGGCGCCGAGTGCGGCGCCCAGTCCAGGCCGACCGGGTCACCGGCCCACAGGATCGCGCTGCGCCGCTCACCGTCCGGGCGCAGCGACGTCGGCGCCGCCAGCACCACACCGTCGACCTGGGCCTCCGGCCCGGCGTCACCGACCGCCACACAGATCAGCCCGGTGACCGTCGGATGACCCATCAGATCCTGGTAGACGTCGTTGTGTTTGAGCAGCGTCTCGGCCCGGTCCAGGACCACGATCCGGCCGTCCGGCCGCTCCGGTGGCTCGGTGAACCGGTCCCGCAGGACGACCAGGGTCACCGTCATCTCACTGCCCCAGCCCGTACGCGGCCTCGACCTGCTCGCGCAGATCCAGCAGGTTGCGGGTGGAGGTGCCGACCGGCATGCTCAGCGCCGCCGGCATCGTCTCCAGCCAGAACTCGCGGATCACGCCGAGCTGCGGGTCACGGCTGAGCACCCGGGTCTGCTCGGCCTCCTTGAGCTTCTTGGTCTCGGTGTCGATGAGGTCGACGAGGGTGGCGAACAGCTGATGCGGACGCTGCGGCGCGGTGCCGGCGTCGAACGGGCTGTAGGACGTCAGCTTGGCCGCGAGGTCGCGCCGTCCACTGTCGTCGTCGTTGAGGATCCACTGCTCGTACGCCTGCAGCATGCTCGGCCACGAGGAGAGGGCGCCGAGCGCGGACAGGTCCAGGGTCATCGTCGCGGCCTGCCGGGCGCCGACGTGGATCTCGATCCGCTCGGGGCTGCCCATCTCGCCGGCCCTGACGTCGATCCGCCCGTCCCAGGCCAGGCAGAGCAGGTGGTGCAGCACGTAACCGCGGTCCTCCCGGGCCATCAGGCGGTAGCCGCTGTCCGGCCGCAGCCGGCGCCGCCAGGTCAGGTAGTCGTGCGGGCGGGGCATGCGCTGCGCCTCGGTGAACTGTTTGACGACCCGGCGCACCTCGGGCACCTCGGTGACGCCCATCGAGCCGCGCAGCAACACGACCATCATGGAGTCGCCGCGGATCGCCCGGAACTCCGGCTCGGCCTGCATGTCGGCCGGCAGCCGCACGTTCTGCCGCAGGTAGCGCTCGATGTCGGTGCTGGCCTGCGCGGCCGGGTAGATGAACAGCGTCTTGACCGGCGCCCGCCCGTCCGGGGCGAACCCGCCGGGCACCAGCTCGGCGAGCTTCTGCCGGAACCGGCTCAGATCGTCGTCGGTCACCGACCGGACCCGGCTCCCGGCGGCGCTGGCGAGCAGATCCTCCATCTTCGGGATCAGCGCCGGACGGTCCCCGCCCGGCGGCCGCAGCTGCTCGGTCACCACCTGCTTGATGCGCTGGCGCACGTAGCCGACCGCGGCCAGCGGATCGCTGCGGCCCTGTTCGTACGCCTCGAGCCAGCCGTCCGGGCCGAGGATCGCGTTGAGCAGGTGACCCTCGGTGGCGTTGGGTGCCAGCAGCTGGGCGTACTCCTGCTTCATCCGCTCGAACACCGTGCGGTAGAAGCCCTCCAGGCCGCGGTTCTCCGCGGGCAGCAGGTACGCGACACCGACGCAGGCCTTGTACAGGTCCTTGCTGCGCGCGTCGAACTGCTGCCGGTCCTCCACGGCGTGCGCGAGGAACTGTTCGTGCACCGCGTTCAGCTCGTCGACGAAACCCTGCCAGGGACGCTCCCACTGGCGGCGGCTGTTGTTCCAGGCGGCGTTGTAGAGCCGCCGGGTCTGCCAGTTGTACCAGGTGTCCTGCTTGCGGATGACCTGCTGCACGGCCGGATCGGCGATCCGCAGCCGCTGGGTGACCTTGCGGCGCAGGTTCTCCGGCAACGGCGGGGAGGCCGCACTGAGCCCGCTCGGCCCCACCGGCGGCGACGCCCAGGTCTCCAGCATCGATCGGAACCCGCCGCGCTCCAGCGAATCGGTCATCTCCGGATGCCCGAACAGCACCCGCCGGGCCCGGAACAGATCCATCTCGCGCAGCAGCACCTTCGTGGCGGTGACCGGCTGGATCTTCTGGGCCATCTCGGCGATCGGCCCGGCCAAGCTGTCCTGGCCGCGTTCGATGTTGGCTGCCATCGCGTTGGCCCGGTCGGTGAGCGTGGCCAGCACCGCCTGGTAGCCGACCGGATTCTGGTGCGGTGGGATCCGGGTCGGCTTGGCCTCCAGGATGGTGTCCAGCCCGGCGGCCGCGATGAAGTTGCGGATGTACGCCTTGTTGCTCTCCGCGGCGCCCGGCGGTTTGAGCAGCTCGTCGACGGCGTTGGCCAGCAGATGACCGGCGACGATGTCGGTGATCTCCAGCAACGGTGTGGTCAGGGCGGCCACCGCGCTGGTGGTCACGCTACGCCGGCCGACACCGGTGTCCGACATCTGGTTGCGCTGGCTCGCGGAGTTGATGAAGACGTCCGCGAAGGTCGGATGGCTGGAGTTCATGCCGGGCGTGCTCTGCGCGTTCGGCGGCTCGGCGCTGATCAGCGAGTCCATCAGCGACACCATCGAGCGGTGCAGGTCGTCGCGGTGCACCCCGCCGACCGGGCGGCCGAACAGGAACGCCGTCTGGATCATGCCGGGCGGCAGTTGCACGTCCTCCGCACCCGGGTAGCGCACCGAGACCGTACGGTGTGCGCTGCCGACCTTGAAGGTGTCCGCGGAGCCCTGCGCGTTCTGGTCGTCGATCAGCCGGAAGAGTTCGATCAGCGCGGAACCGGCGTTCAGCTCGGCCGGCCGCCCGCCGCCCTGCACCTCGTCGAACGCCGACGGCATCAGCACCAGCGGGTAGATCTCCGCCTGCCGGCCGCCGCGCACCATCATCTCGCCGATCAGGTGCAGGTAGTCGTAGAAGATGCCGCTGCCGGTGCCGCCGGCCACCGAGAAGACGACGAACACCAGGATGGTGTCGAGCTGCTGGGCGCTGCCGCTGAGCACGGACAGGTCACCGGCGGACTGGTTGATGTCGGCCAGGGCCTCGCGCAGTCCGGCCATCGCGGTGTCCCGGTTGCGGCGCAACGTCTCGAACAGCACCGCCCGCCCGACCGTCGGCAGCTGACCGGCGCCGTGCGTCAGCGGACCGACCCGCGGATCGGTCTCCCGCGCCGGCAGCCAGCCGATCGTGTCGTCGTCCAGGTTGATACGCAGGCTCTGCGCCACCTCGGCGGAGTTCGCCAAACCGGCCGGCACCAGGTCGGTGATCAGCCGCATCGTCTTCTGGGCGGCCTGCTCGTGCTCGCGGCCGGGCACCACCTCGCGGCGCACCCGCTGCAGCTCGGCCGCGCTCAGGTCGGCGTAGACGAACTGGGTGCAGGACGGCAGCTGGTACGGCAGCAGGTTCCGGTCCCGCATCAGGGTCTGCAGCGCGGTCCCGTCCGGGCCGCACAGTCCCTCACGCAGGCGCTTCTCCAGTTCGGCGCCGACCTTGCAGCCGGTGCCGCCGAGACCGAGGAACAACATCGGCTGGTGGATCTTCTTCATGGGTGGTCCTCCGGTCGACGGGTCAGCGGAAGGGGTTGTTGAGGTCCTCGAAGCCGCTGCCGCCGGCGGGCGAGGCGTCAGCCGGCGCGGATCCGTTCCCGAACGGCGTGGTGGGCGCACCGAACGGATCGGAGGCGTACGGGTCCTGCGGCGGCGGGTACGACTCGGGCTCGCTCTCGCTGCGCGGGCCCGGAATCGGGACGGACGCCGGGGAGCCGACGAACGGGGAATCGAAGGCCTGCGGCACCGACTCGTCGGTGTCGCCGCCGTCGGTGACCACGACGCTGAGCTGGTCGCGGACCGGCTTGGACACGCCCAGGCCGAGCGGACCGCGTGGCTTGCCGGGCGCGGCGAACACGATGCCGGAGCCCGCCCGCCGCACCTCGTACGCCTCCGCGTCCCGTGCCTCGGCCGGCTGCAGACTCGGCCCGCTGAAGTCCTCGTGCACCGTGAACCGCAGCGCCCGGCGGTTGCCGTCGGGCGCCGGCAGTTCGTCGCGCAGCGTGCCGGCGGCGAACAGCCGCACCGTCAGGCCCTGCACCTTCAGGGCCTCGTTGCGCGCCCGCCACCGGACCGCGAGCACCGCCAGGCCGATCACCAGCAGCACGGCCGCGCCCAGCAGCCACCAGCGGTTGCGGTACGGCCACGACGGCACCGGCGTGATCTCGGCGGCGAACAGCCGCTCGGCGATCACGACCGAGGGGTCGTCGTCCCGCACCAGCCGCAGCGTGGCCGAAATGGTGTCCTCCGCCGTGTCCGCGCCGACCCGCAGGGTGAACGGCATCTGGCTGTCACCGGCGGCGGCCTCCAGCAGCGGCGGGTCCACGGTGAGCACCGTGCCCGGCGACGGGTCGGCGACGATGAGCCGCAGCCGGACCGGCGCACCGGAGTCGTTGCTCACAGCGACCTGCCCGGTGATCTCCGAGCCCGGGTGGCCGGCCGCCCGGTTGACGTCGAACCGGATCGAGCCCTGCACCGCGTTGCCGCCGGCCTGGACCGTCGTGTTCAGCACCCGGGTGTCACCGCCGATGCCGATGCCGGTGACCTGCCCGGTGAAGGCGAGATCGCCGGTCGCGGCGGCGGGCACCGTCACCTTCCCGGTGAACGTGCCGTCGCCGTCGCCGTCGGCCAGCGCGATCCGGCCGGGTTCGAAGCCGGCGCCGGCCATCGACGCGCTGAAGTTCAGGCCGCTCAGCGCCGCCCGGTCGGTGATCGCCCGCTTGCGGGCCCAGACCTGCATCTCGACGTCGACCTGCTGGCCCGGCTCGGGCTGCGGCGGGTTGACGGTCAGGTAGGTGCGCACCGCCGCCTGGTAGACCACGGTGGCCATCACCTCGTCGGCGGGCACGTCGGCCGAGGAGAGCCGGATCGTCCACTCGCCGGGCACCGGGTCGGAGATCTTGACGGTCTCCAGGTCGGTGGACTGTCCGGCGAACTCGAAGTTCGTCCCGCCGGCCTCCGGCGCCGGTTTGGTCGCGCCGGGCGCCCAGTACTCGACCTGGACCCGCTCGTCCCGCTTGTAGACCAGGATCGAGGCTTCGCTGGCGATCGCCGGGATCGTCCCGCGCAGTTCCGCGCTGCCGTTGCGGGGCAGTTTCACGGGCGGGATCGGTTCGTACTTCACGCACGCCGCCGAGCTGAACGCCTCGGCGACCGCCGCGGTCAGTTTCGACGAGTCGGAGACCACCCGCTCGCGCGGATCCCCGGCCGCCGGGGTGCAGCTGCGGCCGCGGGCGAAACCCTGCAGGGCGGCCACGTCGACCGAGCCGAAGCCGAGCGGCCACACCTGCGCCTTCTTCTGGGCCAGCTCGTCGAGGGTCCGGGTCGCGTCGGCCCGGGCAGCGTCGTTGCGGCGTTCCGCGGTGTCGCCGTACGAGGAACTGTTCGAGACGTCGAGCCGGCCGTCGGTGAGCAGGAAGACGATCTTCTTGTGGCCGGCGTCGCCGGCCTCGACGACGGACAGCGCCTGCTGCAGCGCGGCGGCGTGGTCGGTGTCGTCGCCCTCGTCGCTGGTACGCCGGTGCAGCTTGGACACGCAGCCGGCGAGCAAGTTGCGGGCCTGCTCGCCGTCCAGGACGGTCGGCTTGCAGACCACGTTGACGGCGCTCTGGCCGGGGCCGTTGGAGCTGCCGAACCCGACGACCGAGACCTCGGAACGCGGGGCGAGCACGCTGAACGCGATGGTGCGCGCGGCCTCCCGCTCGCGTTTCACGTCGTCGTCGCTGAGGCTTCCGGACTCGTCGACCAGCACCACGACCTGCATCGGGGGCAGGGTCGGCGGATCCTCGCGGGCCGCGGCCGGTCCGGGCCCCGCGGCGACGGCCAGTGGGCCGCCCAGGACCACCAGTGCCACAGTCGCGAGCAGTCTCGTGGTACGCATCGGACGCCTCCCTTCAAACAACTACGAAACGTCATGAACTTCGCATGATTCGAAGCCGGGCAGAATCGCGTCAACGGATCGGCCTGGCTGCTGTTACGCGGCCGGCGGCGGACGAATGGATGCCCTCGTCCGGGTGAACGCCTACGGCTGCCCGCCGCTGACCTGCTGCGTTCCCCACCCGGAGAGCGGGCGGCTGCACCCGGTCGCGCCGTCCGGGCAGTGCTGGTGGTTCCAGATCACGATCCACACTCCACAGAGCAGGACCAGTAGCCAGACCTTCGCCTTGGACAGGACTCCGGCGACCGCGGTCATCGCCTTGCGGATACCCGCCGACAGCCCCACCGCGGTGGACGCGACCATGTCACCGAGGTTGTAGACGGCCGCCGGTGGCTGGTTGCCGCGCCGGCGGTAGCCGTCGGCCACCACCATCTCGCCGAGCAGCAGGAACGCGCCCGCCCCGGCGATCACCCCGGTCAGCACGGCGGTGGCGAACCTGGTCAGCGGCGCGGCAGCCCGGTGCACCAGCAGCACGAAGCCGACGATCACGGTGGCCAGGAACACCGGCACGAACAGGTACTTCGCGGCGTTCTCGGAAACCATGCCGAGCAACTGGTAGACCCAGCCGGCGAGCTTGTCCAGGATCATGCCGGCCCGGCCCCGTCGTCATCGTCGCCGGCGGACAGGGCCGGCTTGGCCGTACCGGAGCCGAGGATGTTGCGGAAGCCCTCGACCGCGGCCGCCACCGCGCCGTCAAGCTCGCCGAGCCGGATCTCCTCGCCGTCGATCAGCACCTTGATCGCCTCGATCGCGCGCTGCTTGTCCCGGTCGGCCATGGCCTGCATCTGCGTGACGATCTCCATGCCCCGGCCCGGGTCCTCCTTCAGGACGAAGGCGTACAACGCCTCCGGGCCGCCCTGGACGACCTCGTGCATCCGCTTGCGCTTGAGGGCCTCCAGCTCGTCCGCGTGCCGGGCCTTCAGCATCGCCAGCTCGTGGTCGTCCTCGGCCGAGTGCAGCTCCTCGAAGGTGGCCCGCTTCGCCTCGGGCATCAGCAGCTGCGCGTGCGCCGCCTCGATGCCGATGCCCCGGCCCTGCAACGGCAGCAGGCGCCGGCCGATCCGGTTCACCACGTCCGCCTCCGCCTCGTCGGGCCGGTTGTACCGGTGCCGGCGGGTGATCATCGGCAGGTTCTGCTCCAGATAGGTGCGGCACTCCGCCTCCGGATCCTCGACCTGCTCGTGGACCACCTGGACCGGATCGGTGACCCGCCAGATGAACCGCACGGTCGCCTCGAAGAACAGCGAGTCGCCCTGGGCCGGCAGCTTGCAGTCGAACACGCCGCCGTGCGGGCGGTTGTCCACCACGTACGCCAGCTTCGGGCCCTTCCACCAGGTCTCCCCGGTGGTGTACGGCGGCTGTGGCGCGACCAGCTGGTTGTCCGGCATCTGGAAGACCAGGATCGTGCCCGGCATCGCGATCGGCCGCCGCGCGAACGGCATCCGCTTGAGCTCCATCGTGGTGAGAATCGGACCGACCATGATCAGAGCCCCTTCGTGAGAGCGTCCAGGAGGTTTCGTGCCGTGTCCGGAGAGGACGGTTTGGCGGTGCGCAGGTTCTCGGCGTGGTTCATCAGCAGATCCGCCTGCCGCTGAGTCGTCGGCACCGCGGCGAACAGCTCGACGAAGGCGCGCCGGATCCCCTCGTCGCGCTCGGCGGCCAGTGCCCAGGCACGCATCACCACGCGTACGCCGTTGTCGGCGCCGCGGGCGATCAGCGCCGCACCCCACAGCTGCGCGACCAGCGCCGCCATCGCGGTGTCCCGATCCGCGAGCCACAAAGTCAGCGGCCACGCCGGGCCGTCGCCCTCCCGGACCCACTGCGACCAGGAGGCTTGCAGGAAGGCGAGCACCCCGGCCGCCTGCCGGCCGCGCCGCAGTTCACCCGCCCACTCGTGCAGCAGAGTCAGCAGGGCCAGCTGCCTCTCCGGCTCGGCGGCGGCGAGCAGCTCGCCGATGCTGGCGCCGATCGCGGTGGCCAGCCGGCCGTCCGCCCCGACGGCCAGCTGGGCCAGCAGCGCGTCCGGGCCCGGGTCGAGCACCGCGCCGACGCTGTCGCCGAGGGCCCGCACCGCCGCCGTACGCTGCGCCGGCGCCTCCCGTTTCGCCCAGTCGGCGACCAGCCGCATAGTCCGCGCCGCTGTCCCGGCCGTGCGGGCCGGCATCGCTAGGGCGGCCACCGCCAGTTCCCGCTGATCGCCCCGGCCGCTGCCCACCCACGGCACGATCACGTCGCGCCGGACGGTGTCGAAGGCGAAGGTGGCCAGGAAACCGACCGCGCCGGCCGCCCGGATGCCGACCGGGATCTCCACGTCGTCGGCGACCTCGCGCAGCCAGTCCAGCAGCAGATCCCGGTCGTAGTCGTGCTCGTGCCAGTAGTGCCGCAGCAGGCGTTCCGGGTAACGGGGATCCCAGAACGAGGCGATCTCGAGGGTGGCGGCACCGAAACGCGTACCCCGGACCTCGTGGGTGAGGCGGGCGCGCGCCGCCTTCATCCGCTCGCGGCGCGGCTCGCGGCGCCGCGTGGTTCCCGGCGCCGGGGCCGGCTCCTGCGCCCGCCAGCGCTGTTCGAGCAGCCGGGCGGCGCGCGACACCGCGTCGAACGACATGCCGTTGAGCACCGCCAGCGCGAGCACCAGCGCCCTGCGGTCCGGCGCGGCCAGCTCGTCGCTGTCGAACCACTGCTCGACGGCCTGCGCCGCCCGTGCCTGGAACCTCTCGACGGCGTCCGCGAGTGTCACCCGGCCGCGCGTGGTCTCGGCCAGGTCGGCGGCCAGCTCGACCAGGCGGTGCACGTCGAACGTGCCGGCGGTCATCGCCCTCAGCTCGTCCGCGATACCGGCCTGGTCCAGCAACTCGACGCCCTGTTCGCGGGAGGTGAGGCGGTCGTCGAGATGGCGCAGGGTCAGCTCGTACGCGTCCGGCGGCTCGCCCAGCGCCCGCCACACCGGCCGGGCGCCGTGCTCGGCGGCGTGCTGCGCGTCGGTGACCACCACCAGCCGCGACCCGGCGGCCTGCAGGCGTTCCTCCAGGTCGGCCAGGTTCTGCGGATTCAGCGCGACCAGCACCCCGGGTTCGCTCGCCTCCAGCACGAAACCGGAGCCGGGCGGCAGCTTGTCCACCGGCAGGTCGGCCAGCGCGCCGGCGAACCGCAGCTCGTAGATGGTCTTGGCGCCGTCCAGCAGCCGGGTCGCGGTGGCGGTGTTGCCCCAGCGCGGCCGGGTGCCGAGCAGCACGAAACCGTTGCGGCTCACCGGCTCCCCCAGCGCGGCGAAACCGGCCGGCTCCACGTAGACCCGGTGCAGCTCGGTGACCGTACGCTCGGTGATCACCTTGAGGATCGGGCGGTCCACGTCGTCGATCACGGCGAGGCTGTCCCCGCCGATCACGGTGCCGATCTGCACGGTGGCGCCGACCACGCTCACCCCGGAGGTGCGGCTGCCGTACATCGACAGGGCGTCGTCGAGGGCGCGGCTGCGTTCCCCGCCGGCCGCGGCGTCGTCGTGGTTGTCCCCGCCGGTCTGCTCGTCGAAGTGCGACCGGGTGGACGGCTTCGGAGTCGTCTCCTCGGCGGGCGGGCGGTCCTCAGTATCGGACATCGTCGCCGCCGATCACCGTACCGATGCTGGTGTTGCCCTGGCTCTGGATGTTGACCGTGCTGGATCTCGACGTCTCGCCGGTGGGCCGGGGCCTCTTGGCCGGCTCGTTCTTCGGCACCGGAATCGCCGCCGGCAGGTACGCCCAGCCGCAGGAATCGGTCTCCTTGACGCGGATCGGGATGCGCCGGAACCAGGCCGGATCCAGCGAGGTGCCGCCGGTGATGACGTCCCGGTGGAAGGAGTCGGTGAGCAGCACCACCATGTCCGCGTCCGGATGGTCGTCGAGCAGCTCACGGCCGGCCGGCGCGTCGAGCAGCCGGGCGCAGTCCTTCAGCGGCACGCCCGTGTACGAACCGCCGTCCTCGCCGAACAGCAGGCCCATGTGCAGCGCCACGCGCAGCCGCAACCGGTTCGCCGTGCTGCTCGCCAGCCGGTGCCGGCGCAGCTCGATACCGAGCCGGCTGAGGAACGGATCGATGAGGGCGTGCGGCGCCGCCACGGTCGCCGGCAGCAGGAAGCGGAAGCCGTCCCCGTCATCGAGGACGGTCAGCGCGCCGGCGTCGATCTGCTGGGCGGACAGCGTACCGATGAGGATCTTCCGCAGGTCGGCGCGCATGCGCAGCAGCAGATCGTCGTTGCGGCTGCTCGACTTCGCCACGTCGGTGGCGAGAATGGTGTGGAACAGAGGATCTTGGGACACGCTGTGCTCCCGTCCGCCCGGAGCTTGATCTCCGGCACGGACCAATTCTCGGAACGGGAGCTCACGGAGCGTATCGGTCCGAGGTGCACATCGGACCGAAATGATCGTTCCGGACCAGCGATGATCGGCCTAACCGTTCCGGGTACGCCCGAACAGCGGCCCTCACCAGCCGGTCAGGCCGATCGTCGCGGTGGCCGCCATGAGGCCGAGCGCCACCAGCAGGGTGATGATCGCGACGTTGGTGGCCCGGTACTTGCGGGTGGCCACATTGGCGTTCGACAGGACCTGGCCGGAGAGCGCGGCGAGCATCGCGGGCCGGTCAGCCAGAAGCACCGAGAACTCCCGGCCGAACGCCTCGGCGTCGTGACCGAACCGGTGTGCGATGGCGCTGTAGAACAGCAGGTTCTGGCCGGTCTCCCGCCGGAACAACCGGGGCCGCAGGGCGAGACCGGCGGCGGTCGCGGCGGTCACGATCGCGACCGCGGTGACCGACGCCAGGACCGCGAACAGCACGCCACCGGTCTTGTTCTGCGAGACCAGGCTGTAGAGCAGACCGCCGAGCACGCCGCACGACGCCAGGGTCGCGGCCGCCTTCGTCTCCGCGTGCTTGACCAGATCGAACTGGAGTTGCAGGGCTCGCCAGGCGTCATCGGTCGCCGGAGGCGGCGGTTTGCGCGTCGCCAATGGACTCCTCGGTCGAAGATGCTTCCCGGGCATGATGGTAGCCATGGGGTCGAGAATCCCGTGGCCGTCATCCGATTGGGCGCCCGGCACCTTCCTGGGTGGCCTCACCCCGTCCGCCGCCGCTGATCTGCTCAGCCGGTGCGCCCGGCGCCGCTACCCGACCGGGCAGGCCATCCTCCGCGAGGGCGCCCAAGGATCGCACGTCGTGGTGCTGGAGAGCGGCTTCGTCAAGGTGACCACCGCGGTCGAGGGTCAGGAGACCCTGCTCGGCATCCGGCTGCCCGGCGAACTGCTCGGCGAGATCGGCGCCCTGACCGGCAGCCCGCGCAGCGCGACCGTGACCGCCTGCGGCACCGTGCACGTGGGTGTCCTCGCCCGGGCCGGGTTCGAGGACTTCCTGAGCTGCCACCCCGGGGCCTCCACGCTGGTGATGGCCACCATCGCCGGCCAGTTGAGCTGGGCCAACCGCCGGCGCAGCGACTTCGCCGCCTTCCCCGCGCACGTCCGCCTGGCCCGCCTGCTGGTGGAGATCGCCCAGGTCTGCGGCCGGCCCCGCGCCGACGACAGCATCGAGATCGCCGTCCCGCTGAGTCAGCCGGAGCTGGCCGCCATGATCGCGATCGCGCGGGCCACGGTGCAGAAGGCCCTGCACGAGCTGCGCGCTCGCAAGCTGATCAGCACCGCCTACCGCCGGATCGTCATCCTCGACCCCCGGGGCCTGGCCGCCCTCACCGACCCGGATGATCAGAGGTGACCGCCGGATCGTCGAAGGGACCGCCGCATGAGCGTCGTCATCACCCAGGTCACCGGGCATCTCGGGCACCTGGTGCTGAACCGGCCGGCCGCCATCAACGCGCTCACCCCGGAGATGGTCGCGATCATGCGGCAGGCGCTGGCCGAGTGGGCGACCTCCCCTCAGGTACGGACCGTGCTGATCAGCGGGGCCGGTGAGCGCGGCCTGTGCGCGGGCGGCGACATCCGGGCCATTCACGCGGACGCGGTCTCCGGCGGCACCGGGACACTGGACTTCTGGGCTGATGAGTACCGGTTGAACGCGAGCATCGCGGCGTACCCCAAACCGGTCGTCGCCCTGATGGACGGCCTGGTGATGGGCGGCGGCATCGGCATCTCCGCGCACGCGCCGGTGCGGGTGGTGACCGAACGGTCCCGGCTGGCCATGCCCGAGGTCGGCATCGGCATGCATCCGGACGTCGGCGGATCCTGGCTGCTCTCGCACGCCCCCGGCGAGCTGGGCACCCACCTGGCGCTGACCGGGTCGCCGGTCGGCGCCGCGGACGGCATCGCCGCCGGGCTGGCCGACCACTACGTGCCGGCTGCGCTTCTGCCGGCGCTGACCGACCGCCTGGCCACCCTCCCGGCCGAGGAGGCGGTCGCCGCTGTCGCCGAGACCGCGCCGCCGGGCGAGTTCGCCACGGCGCGGGCCTGGATCGACGAGTGCTACACCGGCGACTCGGTCAGCGCCATCATCGACCGCCTGGCCCGGCACGCCGAGCCCGGCGCGCAGGCCGCCGCCAAGGAGATCGCCACCCGCTCGCCCACCGCGTTGACCATCACCCTGCGATCGGTACGCACCGCGGCCGCCCTGCCCGACCTGAACGCCGCCCTCGAACAGGAGTACCGCCTGTCGGCGGCGATGCTGCGGCTGCCCGACCTGGCCGAAGGCATCCGGGCCCAGATCATCGACAAGGACCGCCGCCCCCGCTGGAACCCGGCCACCCTCGCCGACGTGCCCGCCGGCCTGATCGACGCCTGCTTCGCGAAATCCTGACGCCGACCATGCAACCGGGCACCGTCCTGCGGTGTGTGTAGAGGTATGACCGAGGACTTCGATTCGTTCTACTCGGCCACGGCACGGCGGGTGTTGCTGCACGTGTACGCCGTCTGCGGTGATCTGGGCGATGCCCAGGACATCACCCAGGAGGCGTACGCGCGCGCCTGGCAACGGTGGTCGAAGGTCTCCGCCTACGACGACCCGGAGCAGTGGGTGCGTACCGTGGCGTGGCGGCTGGCCGCCAACCGGTGGCGTGGCTTTCGCCGCTGGATGTCGGCGCGGTCCCGTCTCGGCCGTCCGGACGTCGTGGCCAGCCCGTCACCGGACCGGGTCGCCGTCCTCGCCGCCCTGCAGGAGCTGCCGGACGCGCAGCGGCGCACCGTGGTGGCGCACTACCTGCTGGACATGTCGGTGGACGAGATCGCCGCCAGTACCGGCACCCCCGCCGGGACGGTCAAGGCCCGGCTCTCGCGGGCGCGCACCGCCCTCGCCACCCTGCTCGACGACTCTCCGGAGGTGCCCGATGTCGCAGTCCGTTCGTGAGGCGATCCTCGATCTGCAGGCCGACGTCGAGCAGGTGCGCCTGGCACCGGCCGAGGCCGTCCGGCGCCGCGGACAGCAGCGCCGCCGTCGCCGGTACGCGTTCGCCGGCACGTCGCTGGCCCTCGTGGCGGGCGTGGCCGGCTTCGCGCTGACCATCGCAACGCCCGGCAGCGTGCCCTCGGCCACTACGGACGCCGCGACCGGAGGTGACCCGCACTGCGGCACCGTGCCGGTGAACCTGGAGATGCCGGACGGACCGGAGACCGTCGCGCTCCGCATCTTCAACGGCACCACCCAGGCCGGCGTGGACGAACAGGTGACGCAGAGCCTGCGCGAGCGCTCCTTCGCTCAAGCTCGCAGCGCGGGCACCGCTGCCGCCGTGCCCGGCCCCGAGATCGCCGTTCTTCGGTACGGGCCCCGCGCGGTCGGTCCGGCCGGGCTCCTGGCGGCGTACTTCCCCGGGCCGGTCGCCGAACAGTTCGACCCGGCTCGCGAGGACAGCGCCGTCGACGTGATCGTCGGTCCCGGATTCCGCCGGCTGGCGGCGAGCACCGAGGTCAACCAGGCCCTGGTGCAGGCCGGCCCGGCGACCGTGCCCGAGCAGTGCCTGCCCCGCACCGGCAACTAGACGGCCGCCGCGCCGCCGCCGGACCCGAAGCGGCCGGCGGCGGCGGGTGCAGGCTCGATCCGTCAGATCGTCAGGTCGAGCGTGCGGACACCGGAGGCCGGCACCCGTACCCGCGCCCCGTTCTGCCACGAGCCGGACCGGCTCTCCTCGCCGACCCGCACATACCAACTGATCCGGACCTGCTGCGGGCCGGCGAGCCGCATCTCGTACGCCGGATCTCCGGCCTCGGTGGAGTCCGCCACGCCGATCGGGTCGCCGGTCGTCGCGTTCACCGCGGTGATCCGCCAGAAATCGGCCTCCGCGCCGTCGCGCAAAGTCACCGCGCCACGCAGCACGCTGCCCCGTGTCAGCGTGTTGTCGTACCGGGTGTCCTGGCCCGCCTCGACCTGGATCTTCTCGGCCCGGAACCGGTTGCCCACGCCACCCGACCACTGCCGCGCCAGGTCGCCGGTGGTGAAGGAGAGCGGCCACGCGTACGGCCCGAGGTGGTCGAGTGTGTACCGGCCCTGTACATCGGCGTCCACCGAGCCCCGTGACGGGCCCACCCCGAAGTCCCAGGCGGTGATTGCGACGTTCGCCCAGCGCGTCGGCGCGCCGTCAGGGTCGCGCACCACGCCGCTGATCGAGCCGGGCGGGTTGAGCCGTACGGTCGGCGCCTGGACCGTCCGGCCGGCCCGAACCCGGATTTTGGCCGCTTCCTGCTGGTCGCCGGTGCCGCCGCGAGGACCGGCCCACTGGTAGCCGTAGCCCTCCGGCGTGAAGACGAAGATCTGGTAGGTGCCGGCCGGAACCGCGCTGATGGTGACCCGGCCCTGCTCGTCGGAGTCGTCCCCGCAGTGGTCCGGCAGGCCGCCCCGCCCCGGGACCACCAGCGCGATGCACGCCCCGGCGACCGGCTGACCGGTGGCGCTGTCGACGACGGTCGCGCTGACCCGCCCTCCCGGCCCCGCCTGCGCCGGCGCGGCGATGCCCGCGCAGGCCAGCGAGGCGGCCGCGAGGACGGCGCCCGCGCGTACCGAAGATCGATGTTTCATGTTTCCCCCGTTTTGGTGATCGTCGCCGCTCCCCGAACGGCGAACGTTGCCGTCGAGTGTTGGACGCCGATCCGCGGCGACGGCGGAGTTCGGACGAATTCGGACGCCGGAGAACTGTTGGCTTCACGTCACCGACCTCGAACGCATCGAGGGTGGGCGATGCGGTCGGCCAGGTGCGCGCCCACCTGGGCTGAGTCCGGCATACGATGCGTGCTGTGGCGACCCGCAAATACGACCAGGTGGTTCGCGCGGAAGCCGCCCAGGAGACGCGGCGGCGCATTCTCGAGGCGGTCGGGCAGCGCCTGCGCGAAGTGCCGACCGAGCAGCCGAGCCTCGACCAGGTGGCCCGGCTGGCGAAGGTGTCCCGCTCGACCATCTACGCGGATTTCGGCTCGCGGGCCGGTCTGTTCGACGCCTTCGTGGTCGACCTCTGGGAGCGCACCGGCCTCGGTGAGCTCAGCCGGGCCGTCGCGTCGGACGACGCCCGGCAGCGCCTGCGGGAGAGTATCGCCGCCGCGAGCCGGATGAAGGCGCAGGACCTCGCGATCTACCGGGTGCTGCACGCCATGGACCGTCTCGATCCCGAGTCGGCCGGCGGCGCAGTGCAGCACATGGAGAAGGACCGGCGGGCGGGTGTGGAGGACCTCGCCGCACACCTGGGAGAGCAGGGTGTGCTGCGCGAGGACCTCACCGTCGAGCAGGCCGCCGACGCGCTGTGGGTGCTGACCAGCTTCGAGAGCCTCGACCTGCTGGTCACCGGCCGGGGTCTCACGGTCGACGAGGCGATCGGGACGCTGACGACGACGGCCGAGCGCAGCATCTGCCGCCCGGCCTGAACCCTCAGGACACTTTCAGTCCGAAGCGGCGTACGACGTCGGCGAGCCAGGGTGTGTCGACGAACTGGAGCCCGTGCTCGGCCGCGAGGGCCGCACCGCGCTCCGGGTCCGGGTCATCGGCCTCCAGCATGTCGGCGACGGCACGGAAGAACAGTTCGAACCCGGCGGGGCTGATCACCTCGATCATGCGGGCCGGCTCGGCGCCGGCGTTCCACATGGCGTGGGCCTCCCCGCGCGGCTTGGTGATGTAGCCGCCCGCTCCGAGGACAGCCTCCTTGTCACCGGAACGGAAGCCGATCCGGCCGCTGGTCACGATCGAGTACTCGTCCTCCAGGGTGTGGATGTGGGGCGGCACGAGGGCCCCGGGCGGGAACTCGTGCTCGACGATCGCCAGGGCGCCGCCGGTGTCGGCGCCCCACAGCTTGAAGTCCACGGTGATGGCGCCGAGGTCGGCCAGGCGACCCCCGCCCGGCTCCACGACCCGCACAGCCGGACGCGTCATGACCTGCCTCCGTACGTCATCCAGCGCAAACCGCGCTCGACCGGCCCGGTTCCGAACCGGCCCAGCCACCAACGGCTCACGATCAGCTGCAACACGAACAGCGCCACCGACAGGCAGACACCGGTCGCGGCTCCGACCCGGCCGAACAGTCCACCGCCGTACGCGTAGAAGACGGTACTGAAGACCATCGACTGAAGCAGGTAGTTGCTCAGGGCCAGACGCCCGGCGGACTCCAGCCACGGCCAGGGGCCGCGCTCGTACAGGAGAACGCCGCCGGCCGCGATACCGACGGTGAGCACCGGAGCCGCGAGCGACATGAGCAGCACCTGCCCGGCGAGGATCACGAAGAAGCCGCCGGAGCTCTGCACCACCACGACCAGGATGTTGAGTGGCAGTCCCACCCCGAGGCCGACCTTGGCGAGCCACGTCAGCCGGGTCCGGTGTGCGGCCACGTCGGCGAACAGGCTGACCCGGGCGGCGTACATCCCCAGCAGCATCATCGCCAGGACCACCAGCGAGAACGCGAGCCCGAAGAGCAGCCCGCCGGGCGTGGCGGCACGCTCCTGGACCAGGTCGAGGTAGCCGCCGGAGCGGTAGAGCGCGGTGAGCCGGGCGGCCTCGGCGGCGTCGGCGGAGGCGGCCGCCCGTTCCACCTCAGCCAGGGCGGAGGACCTGGCCGCACCGAGGAGCAGCGCGCCGGCAGTCGCCACCGTGGCCAGGATGCCGAGTGCCCACGCCAGCAGGATGCGCGGGGAACGGTTGGCAAAAGCGAGCAGGACCAGACCGACCATCGCGTACGTGGTGAGGATGTCACCGAACCACACGAACACCAGATGGGCCGCGCCGATAAGACCAAGAGCGGCAAGGCGCCGGAGGTACGTCGTACGCCTCGGACGGGTGAACTGGACCGCGACGCCGAACCCGAACAGCAGCGAGAACAGCCCGATGAACTTGCCCTCGGCGAGCACCTTGATCAGCACGGCGAAGGCCGCGTCCCACGGCCGGTCGATCGTGGTGGGAGCGAGGTGCTCGATGGACGGCGCGGTCTTGTACAGAGTCATGTTGACCAGCAGGATTCCCAGCAGGGCGAGCCCGCGCAGCCCGTCCACAACGGGCAGGCGCGCAGCGCTCGGCGGGGCGACACGCTGTCGCACGATCGATGATGTCAACGGTGTACTCCTCGTCGGTGAAGCAGCGGCCGATGCCACCGCCAGATCTGGCCCAGCGCGGCGTCCGGAAGCGTCGCGGTCCGGCGGAAGCCGCTGCGCTCGAGAACGCGCGTGGAGGCGCTCGGCTCCGCCCTGGTGTGGGCGACGGCATGGTCGGCACCGGCGCCGGCCGCGGCGCGCAGCCAGTGGGTGGTCGCCCGGGTGGCGTGGCCGCGGCCGCGGTGGTCCGGCGCCACGCTGTAGCCGATCTCGACGCCGCCGCCGGACGGCTCGCCTTTGAAGCCGCCGATGCCGACCAGCGTCGCGATGTCCGGGTCGATGACCAGGTGACTCCCCCAGTGCGGCGGGGACCCGGACTCGAGGGCGGCCACCATCCGGTCGAGTGCTCCCGGGAAGTCCAGGTAGCGCTCGGCCACGGCGAGTCCGGTGGCCGAGGCGAAGCCGGGGCCGTCGTCCCGGAGCAGACGGGCCTCCGGCAGGGTGAGCGGTCGTACCAGGGTTCTCAACTCGTCAACCTCATTTTCGCAGTACAACCTGTGCGGTGAAGTCAGGCTCGCTTTGATCGGACAGGTTGTCAAGCGAAAAACCGGCGGACCGGCCCGGCCGCGTTTACGCCGCCTTTTCGGCATATTTCTAATGCCGTCCCGGCGGCCACCCGAACGGGTTGCGGAAAGACAGATCAAAGCGCGTCCCTTGACCCCGAACCGGCTCGGGCGTATCAAAGGGCTTTGCGACGAGCGCACTCACCGTGAATACGATCTTTCGGCTCGGCGGCTCCAGAAAGGAGCAATCATGAATTCCACTTTCCGGCGATGGACGGCTGTCGCGTCCGTGCCGCTTTTCCTGATCGCTCTCGGCGGCGCCGCCCAGGCCGGGCAGAAGCCGGGATCGGCGAACGGAAATGCGGTCCTCGCGTGGAATCTCCATGCCGCGACGGCAGCCCTCGGCGCCTGCCTCGCCCCCACCGACAATCCGCTGCACGAATCACGCATGTACGCGATGACGCACATCGCCATTCATGACGCCCTGAATGCCATCGACCGGCGTTCCCGCCCCTACGCCTTCCGCGGTGAAGCGCGCGGCGCCTCGCCGGAAGCGGCAGCGGCCGCCGCGGCCCGCGACGTGCTCGTGCCGGTGCTGCGGCAACTGCCGGCGCCGTTCGCGGACTGCGTCACCGGGGCGAAGGTCGTCGATGGGGTGGAGGCGCGCTATGCGGCCGCGCTCGCCACCATTCCCGGCGGCCGGGCCAAGACCCGCGGGATCGCCGTCGGGCAGACGGCCGCGGCGGCCATCCTTGCCGCGCGGGCCGGCGACGGTTCCGACACGCCGCTGTTCGACACGGCCTATCCGCAGGGCACCCGGCCGGGCGAATACCGGTTCACGCCCGGCTTCGACTTCGCGTTCGCACCCGGCTGGGCCCGCGTCACCCCGTTCGTTCTGCGCACGGCCACGCAGTTCCGGCCGGGTCCGCCGTACGCGCTGACGTCGAAGCGCTATGCCGAGGACTTGAACGAGGTCAAGCGCCTGGGCGGCGACGGGACCACCACGCCCAGCGCCCGCACCGCCGACCAGACCGAGATGGCCCGGTTCTGGGTGGAGAGCTCCCCGCTCATGTGGAACCGCATCGCCCGCTCCGTCGCCACCGCCGACCGGCTGGACCTGTGGGAGAACGCCCGCCTCTTCGGCCTGCTGAACATGGCGCTCGCGGACGGTTACGTGGCGACCTTCGATACCAAATACCGGGGATACAACTACTGGCGCCCGGTCACCGCGATCCGCAACGCGGCCGGCGACGGAAACCCGGGAACCGCTGCCGACCCGACCTGGACACCTTTGGTGCCGACACCGCCCATTCCCGATTACGACTCCGGCCACAGCGTCGAGGGTGGCACCGCGGCACAGGTGCTGACGCGATTCTTCGGCCGCGACCGGGCCCGATTCGAAATGTGCAGCTACACACTTCCGGCCGGGCAGACGTGCACCGATGCGTCACCGGTTCTGCGCCGGTTCCACTCGTTCAGCCAGGCGGCCGCGGAGAACGGTCGGTCGCGCATTCTCGTCGGGTTCCATTTCCGGAAAGCCGTCAAGGAGGGCATCGCCCACGGCAACAAGGTCGGCAACTGGACAGTGAACCATTCCCTGCAGCCGGTCCGCTGACGGCCGATCGTCATATCGCCGCGGCCAGCCGGATGGCGAGCCTCCCGAGTTCCGGTGCGTCCAGTGACTCCTGGACGCACCGGGCGAACAGCCACCGGACGAGCCGGCCGGCGTCCAGATCGAGCAGGCCGGCCATCCGGTGGGCGAGACCGGCCGGATCCGCGTGCAGGCGCTGCTCGCAGTTGAGCAGGTGCTGCACCGCGTCGTAGGTGGGATCACCGACGTACGGCTTGGGGTCGATCGCCAGCCACGGCTCCCGTTCCGCGGCCAGGATGTTGCCGGCGTGCAGGTCCGTGCAGAGCAGCACCTGCCGATCCGCTGTGGACGGCAGCAGGCGCAGCAGTTCGAGGCAGGCCCGGGTCAGGCCGGGATCGTGCGGCTCGCGCGTGCCGGCCAGTCGCTGCTCGAACTCGGCCGCCCACGCGTCGCACATGACCTGCAGCGGCCGGAACACCGCGGCGCCGGCCGGGGACAGCGGGGCCTGCCACAGCCGGGTCAGCAGGCCGGCGACGACCAGGTCCTGCTCCGGTTCCGGCAGCACCTGCCCCAGCGCGGTGCCGGGGCGGCAGCGTTCCAGCAGCAGGATCGAGCTCTGCTCCGCGGTCGCGTGCCGGTGCAGCCCCACCATTCCGGCGCCGTCCCACGCGTACAGTCCCTGGGTTTCGTGAAGTGCCTCGTCGTGCTGCCAGGCGACCTTGAGCACTACCTCGCGGCCGGCGCGGTCGCGGGCCGGCGCCGCCCAGGCGCACCGGCCGCCCGGCTGATAGGGCGGACCGATCTGCAGTGCCCACTGCTCGGCGAAGGCCTGGACGAGGCCCGGCAGGCGGGCCAGCCACGCATCGCGATCCGGCGAGCGGTCGGCCCGCACGCTGTCCACCAGGTTGCGCGGCAGAGCGAAACCCGTCACCTCGCCATGATGCCCGGAAGTCAGTCGACCACCGAAAGACGGTACGGGTCGGTGGGGTCGATCTCCGCATCCTCGAAGCGCTGCTCCAGCGCCTCGAGGTCGTGGGTGTGCCGGAACGTCTTCTCGGCCCGGGTGATCGGCAGCAGCCACAGGACGCGGGCGTGGCCGCCGGGAAGGTCGCACATCTCCAGCTGTGGCCCCCACGGGTACGGCAGGCTGATCAGGAGATGGTCGCAGCTCGAACCGGGCGTCCAGGGACGTCCGATGTCGACGGTGTGCCCATGGCCGAGGGTGTAGTCGCCGCCGGAAGCGTGGTAGTAGGCGACCATGGTCAGGGTCTCGACGTGCAGGACGGTGTCGGGAGTCCGGGCGTGCAGGACGAACTCCAGCCCGTGGCCGTTTTCCCGGGTCGCGTCCCACAGGCCGGCGGTGGCGTACAGCCGGCCGCCCTCCGGCGGGTCGACGCTCAGGATGTGCAGGTCGGGTACCAGATTGTGCACCGGGCCGGGAGCCGGCGGCAGGACGGAGACGCCGCGTCCCGGGAAGAGCCGGCGCAGGTGCTGCACCATGGCGTACGCGGCGGGGGTCAGGTCATGATCCACTACAGGATTCTGACACGGACATCACTTGACCTTGCTGACAACGTTCTCGCGTACACAGCAGCTATGACCACAATGACCGCATACGCTGTCCGGGCCGCGCGGCGCGGCCCGGACAGGTGGGGGGAACCGGTATGCCACATCGCGACGAGGTCTTGGCCAGGATCCGTACGGGTCTGATCTACACCGAGTCCGAGGCGGCGTTCCAGTCGCCGCAGCGGCGTACCGATCTGATCTTCGAGCACAACCACACCCCGCCGCGCGAGGCCGAACGACGGGCGGCGCTGCTCACCGCGATCCTCGGTTCGATCGGCGAACGCCCGGTGCTGCTCCCGCCGTTCCACGCCGGCTTCGGCAGCAACGCCGTCGTCCTGCCCGGCGTACGCATCGGTTACGGCTCGGTGATCGGCGCGGGCAGTGTGGTCAGCCGCGACATTCCACCGATGGTGGTCGCCGTGGGCACACCCTGCCGGGTCCTGCGCCCGATCACCGAGGCCGACCTGTCGACCCGAACCTCCCTCGAGGCTCTGGACTAAGCCCGTGGCGGACCGCCCGGTCCGGACCGGGTGGTTCGCCACCGGTCACTGATCGCTGACGCGGAACGTCGTGGTCAGCGAGGCGGTCGAGTCGCCGCCGACGTAGACGTCGAAGGTGGTGGCGTCGAGGGTCCAGTCGCGGGTGGTGGTGCTCCAGTAACGCCGCTGCTGGGGGCCGACCGTGAAGGTGACCTCGCGCGTCGTGTTGCCGGGCACGGTCACCCGCTGGAAGCCCTTCAGTTCCCGCACCGGGCGCGACGCGCTGCCGTGACGCTGGTGCAGGTAGAGCTGCACGACCTCCACCGCCTCGCGGTCCGCATCATTGGTGACCTGGACCGACACGGTGACCTCACCGTCGCGCGGGACAGACGGGCGATCCACGGACAGATCCGAGTAGGTGAAACGGCCGTAGCTCAGCCCATGGCCGAACGGGAACAGCGGCGTGCTCTCCTCGTCCCAGTACCGGCGGACCTGGTTCTCCGGCTCGTGCGAGCGCGTGTGCGCGTAGATCATCGGGATCTGACCGACCGTGCGCGGCCAGGTGAACGGCAGCTTCCCGCCCGGCGGGACGTCGCCGAACAGCAGGTCGGCGACCGCGGCCCCGCCCTGCGTGCCGGGGTACCAGATGTCCAGGATCGCCGGCACGTTCCCGGCGGCCCAGCGCAGGTCGAGCGGGCGCCCGTTCATCACCAGCAGCACCGTCGGCGTGCCCGTCGCCACCACTGCCTGCAGCAGCTCCAGCTGGCGTCCGGGCAGTTCGAGTGAGGACCGGGACGCCGCCTCGCCGATCATGTTCTGCCACTCGCCGAGCACCACCACGGCGACGTCGGCCGCGCCGGCGACCTGCACCGCCCGCTCGAACTCGGCCTGCTCGTCGAAGCCTTCCGGGTCGGCCGGGGTGTTGCCGCCGAACATGTCGAACATCGACGGGAAGACGCGCTGCACGACCGGGATGCCCGGCGCGTACTCCACGCGCACCCGTTCGCGGAGGCCGTCGAGCACGGTGACGGTCTCCGCGAGGTCGTAGTCGAAGACCCAGGGGCCGATGGTGTCGCGCTTCGAGTCGGCGAGCGGGCCGATCACGGCCACCGTCCCCAGCTCGGCGGCGGCGAGCGGAAGCAGATCACCCTCGTTGCGCAACAGCACGGCGGACCGCTGCGCGGCCACCCGTGCCAGCGCGCGATGCTGCGGGTCGGCGAGCACTTCCCGGGCGCGGTCCTCGTCGACGTACGGGTCATCGAACAGCCCCAGTCGCAGTTTCGCCTGAAGGATGCGTCGCACGGCCGTGTCGATCACGTCCTCGCTCACGGCCTGCGCCTCGAGCGCCTCCGGCAGCCGCTCGTACGCGGGGTCCGAGATCGCCATCTCCATGTCGACACCCGCGGCGACCGCCCGCGCACCCGCATCGGTCAGGTCGGCGGCGAACCCGTGGGTGAGCAGGTTGCGTACCGCGTTGGCGTCGCTCACCACGAAACCGTCGAATCCCCACGCCTCACGTAGCACCTCGGTGAACAGCCATCGGCTCGCCGACGCAGGCACCCCGTTGAGGTCCATGTACGCGGTCATGACGTTGCCGGCGCCGGCCTCGACCGCCGCCTGGAACGGCGGGAGGTAGACGTTCCACAGCTCGTACTCGGACAGGTTCACCTCGTCGTAGTCGCGCCCGCCGAGGGCGGCGCCGTAGCCGGCGAAGTGCTTCGGCCCGGCGATGATCCCGGCGCCCTGGAAGCCGCGCACCTGCGCGGCGGCCACCGCGGCGCCGAGGTACGGGTCCTCCCCCGCGCCCTCGACGATGCGGCCCCAGCGCGGGTCGCGGGCGATGTCCACCATCGGCGCGAACGTCCACCGGATGCCGACCGCGCGGGCCTCGCGCCCGGCGACCGCCTGTCCCCGCTCGATGGTCTCGACGTCCCAGGACGCCGCCATCGCGATCGGCACCGGGAAGATGGTGCGCAACCCGTGGATGACGTCGTAACCGAACAGCGCCGGGATGGCGAGGCGGTTGCCCTCGACGGTGAGCCGCTGCAGCCGGTTGATCTCCGCGGGATCGGTCACGAACAGCAGCGATCCGACCGCACCGCGGTTCAGCGCGGCCTCGACCGTACGCGGTTGCTCGTCGACGTCCAGGTTCAGCGCCGGCTCCGGATGCGCGGTGGCCGGCAGCCGGAAGTAGAAGTACTGGGTGAGCTGTGCCGCCTTCTCGGCCGGCGACATCTCGGCGAGCAGCTCCTCGACCGGGTCGGTCACCGCGGTCACCTCACCTTCTTGAT
Organism: Actinoplanes sp. NBC_00393; assembly: GCF_036053395.1. NCBI lineage: Bacteria > Bacillati > Actinomycetota > Actinomycetes > Micromonosporales > Micromonosporaceae > Actinoplanes > Actinoplanes sp. NBC_00393. The sequence continues at coordinate 4,089,348 of NZ_CP107942.1, forward strand.
CGGAAGGACCACCAGCGCGCCGACCAGGGCCGCCATGTTGAACACGCCGAGGTCCTCGCCGGCGTCGGGACGATGTGACCTGGATCACTGTCCGTCGATGCGTCCGGGATACCCCGCATCCACCGCCGTAATCACGAGCTCGGTGGACCGCCGAAGAACACCTGCGTCTCGGTGATCCGGCCGTGCCGCACCGTGATCACCTCGGTGTTGTGGAAGCGGCCGCCCGCCGCCAGCTCGTACTCGTAGAGGACGAAGACGTTGTCCTCGTCGAGGTCGAGCAGATATCGGATCTCCTGCCGCTTCACCCTTGAAGCGGTCGGGAAGCACCGGTCGAAGAACGCCTCGCGGTCGATGTGGTCGTCCTGCGGGCTGGTGAAGGTGAACTCGTCGGCGTACAGCGGGCGGGCCGTGGCCTCGTCCCCGCGCAGGTAGGCGTCGAACGCCGTACGGACGACATCGCTGTTGGCCATGGACCCATTGTCGGTCAGCCGGCGTCGCGGCGCTGGAACACGATCAGCCCGGCGGCCACGGCGGCGGCCGCGTACAGGGACAGGACGCCGAGGCCGGCCCACGCTCCGATCGGTGCGGCCGCGAAATCACGGGTCGCTTGGATGGCCAGGCCCGCGTCCATGGGCGAGAGCCGGTGCACGCGGACCTGCCAGACCGGGTCGTGCAGGAACATGGCGACGACCGGCGCCCCGTACAACAGGGCCAGCGCCGCCGTGACCGCGGCGGCGGTGTCGCGCAGCAGCAGGCCCAGCCCGGCGGCGAGCAGGCCCACGAGTCCCAGGTAGAGGACCGTGCCGGCGGCGGCGCGGCGGGTGAGGTGGTCGGCCAGCGACAGGGCGGGGAAACCGTTGCCGGGCAGCAGGGCCCGGCCGGCCGCCAGCGATCCGGTCACCGCGAGGGCGCCGGCAACCGTCGTGAGCGCGGTGACGACGGTCAGTTTGGCGAGCACCACCCGAACCCGGCTCGGCACTGCGGTCAGCGTCGGGTGGATCGTGCGGGTGCTGTACTCCGCCGTCACCGCCAGGACCGCGAGGATGACGATGCCGACCTGGCCGAGGCGTACCCCGGCCAGCGAGATCTCGGTGACGTCGAGGGCGCAGGCCGGTTCGCAGTGGCGGCTGTCGAGCGATCCGGTCACCGCCAGGGCGACGCCGGCCGTGCCGAGGACGGCGAGCAGGACCAGGCAGGCCGTGCTCGGCAGGGTCCGCAGTTTCGTCCACTCGGCCCGGACAGCGCGCGGCGGCATCATGCGTCCCGCTTGCGCAGCTGCCACCAGGCGAGGCCGAGGGTGAGGAGCGCCCAGGCGGCCACCACACCGATCCCCGCCCACGGCCCGATCATGGCCCACGGTTCGGCCAGCGTGACCGTCGGCGGTTTCGCCCGCTGGGTGGCCAGCCCGCCGGCCAGGGTGGTGTACATCAGCCATCGCGGCGCGGTGCCCGGCAGGATCATGCCCACGATCAGCGGCAGCAGGACCAGCACGACGGTGATCGTGATGGCGGCCGCGCTGTGCCGCACGAGCATGCCGATCGCGAGCCCGACGACGGCCACCCCGGCCATGAACGCGGCGCTCAGCACGAGGGCGCGCACCACCGGGCCGTCGCCGAGCGACGGTTCCGGGAAGCTCGGCGGCGTGAAACCCTGGCGGCGCAGGACCGGGACGGCCAGCAGGAACGAGCCGAGCACCCCGGCCGCGGCGACGAGGAACGCGGCGCCGCCGAGCACGACGGTCTTGGCGGCCAGCACCCGGCCGCGATGCGGGGTGGCGGCGAACGTCGTGCGGATCATGCCGCGCCGGTACTCCGAGGTGGCGTAGAGGACGCCGACCGCGATCAGCGCCATCAGCCCGGCGATCACGCCGACCAGCGCCAGTCCCACCATGTCGTCGTCCGGCGCTTCCGGGCCCACCTTGCCGGTGCCGGCCACGGTGTAGCCGCCGTCCGTCTCGGTGACCTGGACACCGTCGAGCATTTCGCCCTTCTCGCCGACCTGGGCCGCGGCGCCGACCGGCTCGGCACGCCAGGCGCCGCCGCCGTCGAGGCCGATGTTGTCGAAGGTGGCCCGGGTGACCGTCGGCGTGACGCCCACCGAGGAGCTGCCACCGCCGCGGGTCATGAACACCGCCTCCGGCGACGAGACGTAGAAGCCGATCTCCGCCGTGGCCGGCAGGCTCTTCGGCCGGGCCGTCCCGATCTGTTGCCACACGGTTCCGTCCGCAGACTCGTACCCGGTGATGGTGGCGCCGGAACGAACCAGCCGCAGCCAACGGCCCGCGCCTGCGGCGCTTCCCTCCCGATCACCATCGAAGTCCCACTGCATGCGTACGCCCTGCGTCGTGGTCACCATCACGGAGGCGTACGACGACCCGGCCCGCGTCCCGTCCTTGATCATGAGACCGGCCGCAGGCTGGGCGAACGGGCTCGGATCCGCCAGCCTGGTGAAGTCGTCCGGGCTGTCGCCCTGCCGTGGCGGGGTCAGCGACGCCACCCGCACGGTGAGCGTCGTGTCGCCGGTGACCGGCTGGTGCACGAAGACGAACCCGTCCACCACCGGCTCGTCGAGCGGCCCGGTCACGTACCGGGGAACCTCGTTCATGTCCGTCTGGTTGCCGGACGCGGCCAGGTAGCTAAGGCCGATGGTGAGCGCGACCGCGCCGACGAGTGTCACCACCCAGCGGTTCACCGACCGCAGCTTCGTCCATTCGGCCAGCAGCAGCCCCCGGAACGACGCGCGGGCGTTCATCGGTCGCTCCCGCCGGCGCCGGGCACGAACTCCAGCGCACCGCGGGTCAGGTCCATGTACGCCTCCTCGAGGGAGGCCCGGTGCCGGCGCATCTCGGTGAACGGGATGTCCGCCCCGGTGAGCAGCGCCGACACCCGCTCGCCGGCCAGACCTTCGACGACGACGGTGTCCGGGCCGGTCACGGTGACCGTCGCGCCCGCGTTGGCGAGCACGGTCGTCGCCTCCGTCCGGTGCCCGGTGGTGAGCTCGACGTGGTCCCTCGACGCGGCCGCCAGCAGTTCGGCCACCCCGGTGTCGGCGATCAGCCGCCCCCGGCCGACCACGATCAGATGATCGGCGGTGCCCTCCAGCTCGCTCATCAGGTGGCTGGAGATCAGGATCGCGCGGCCCTCGGCGGCCAGCGACCGCATCAGGCCGCGGATCCAGACGATGCCGTCCGGGTCGAGCCCGTTGACCGGCTCGTCGAACATCAGCACCGGCGGATCGCCGAGCAGCGCGGCGGCGATCCCCAGCCGCTGCTGCATGCCCAGCGAGAACGCCCCGGCCCGGCGGCGGCCGGCTGAGGCCAGGCCGACCAGGTCGAGGACCTCGGCCACCCGGCGTTTGCCGAGGCCGTTGCTGTGCGCCATCCACAGCAGATGGTCGCGGGCGCGACGGGCCGGATGTACGGCGGACGCGTCGAGCGCCGCACCGACCTGGGTCAGCGGCGTCCGCAACGTCCAGTAGGGCCGGCCGCTGACCAGGGCCTGTCCGGCGTCCGGGGCGTCCAGCCCGAGGATCAGCCGCATCGTCGTCGATTTGCCGGCGCCGTTGGGCCCGACGAAGCCGGTCACCTCACCGGCCCGGACCGTGAACGAGAGCTCGTCCACGGCCACAGTCGTGCGGTAGCGCTTGCTCAGCTCGCGTACCTCGATGGTGGGTTCCATGAGGGCACGCTATGCAGTGCGGGCCCCGCGGCGCGTCCCGGCGCAGAGGGGTCTTGGGCCGGTGCCGTCCTCCCTCCCGTGGGGGAGGACTGCGGTGTCCACGCCGGTCACAATGACTGACGTGAGGGGGCTGGTCGCGGCGACGGCCACGCTCGGCGCCATCGCGGTGACCGAGGCGCTGGCTCGTGCGTACGATCAATCGTTCTCCGGCATCGCGGCCCTGCTGGCGCTCCTGGCAGTCGCCCCGGTCGCCCTGTCCCGGCTCTGGCCCGCGACCGCGGCGGCCCTGTCCGCCGCGGCGGTCCTCTCCACGTCGCTGATCGCCTACCCGGTGACCGTCGCCGCGGTCGTCGCCGTCGGCGCGCTCTACGGCATCGCCGGATACCGGCGTCCGATCTGGATCAGCGCGCTGCTGGTCCTGCCGTTCGGTCTGTACACCGCGATGGTTGCCTGGCCGCTCGCCGTCGTGGTGACCCTGGCGAGCGCCTCCGGGCTCACCCTGCGGCTGCGGGACCGGCACCGCCGCCGACGGGCCGGCGAGGAGTCGGCTGCGGCGTCTCTGATGGAGTACGCCGCCCGCGGCGAACGCGCCCGCATCGCCCGGGAACTGCACGACGTGGTGGCCCACCACATCACGACGATCGCGCTGCAGGCCGACGCGGCCCGGCTGGCGACGCCCGGCCTGCCGCCGGAGGGGGCGCGCCGGCTGACCGCGATCGGCGACACCGCCCGGATCGCGCTGACCGAGATGCGGCGGCTGCTCGGCGTCCTGCGCGAGGACACCGGCGACGAGGCGCGCCGCGACCCGCAGCCCGCGCTCGACCAGCTCAACACGCTGCTCGACGACGTGCGCGACACCGCCGCCGGCAGTGGGGTACGCCTGATCGTCAGCGGCCCGGTCGAACCGCTCGACCCGGGGGTGGAGCTGACCGCGTACCGGATCGTGCAGGAGGCCCTGACCAACGCGCGCCGGCACGCGCCCGGCGCCGCCGTGGACGTCGAGTTGCGGTACGGCGGTGACGACCTGGTGGTCCGCGTCTACGACAACGGTCCCGGCCCGGCCGGCGGCGCGGACGGCGGGCACGGGCTGGTCGGCATGCGCGAGCGGGCGGCCATGGTCGGCGGCTCGGTCACCGCCGGGGTCGCGCCGGGCGCCGGGTTCCTCGTCGAAGCCGTTCTGCCGATCAAGGGAGAGGTCCCGTGAGGGCCACCCGCATCGTCGTGGTCGACGACCAGGACGTGGTGCGTACCGCCTTCGAGGTGCTGCTGGCCACCCAGCCGGACTTCACCGTCGTCGGCTCGGCCGCCGACGGTGACCAGGCCGTCCGGGTCTGCCGCCACCTGCAGCCCGACGTCGTCCTGATGGACATCCGGATGCCCGGCACCGACGGGATCACCGCGACCCGCCGCATCCTGACCGGCCCCGAGCCGCCCCGCGTGCTGATCCTGACCACGTTCGACCTGGACGAGCACGTGTACGACGCTCTCGACGCGGGCGCGAGCGGCTTCCTGCTGAAGGACGCCACCGCCGAGCGCCTCTTCGACGCCGTCCGGATCGTCGCCGCCGGGGATGCGCTGCTCGACCCCGGCGTGACCCGGCGGCTGGTCGCCGAGTTCGCCCGGCTGCGCACCCGGCGCCGCGAGCCGGACGCAGCGCTGCGCACGCTCACCGGCCGGGAGACGCAGGTGCTGCGGCTGCTCGCCGAGGGCCTGTCGAACCCGGAGATCGCCGCCCGGCTGGTGGTCGGCGAGGAGACGGTGAAGTCGCACGTGAGCCGGGTGCTGGCCAAGCTCGGTCTGCGCGATCGCACCCAGGCGGTCGTCGTGGCGTACGAGTCCGGCCTGGTGGTGCCGGGCGAGGGTTGAAGTTCGGGTCAGGCCCGCGACAGCTGCCGGGAGATGCCGCGGGCGGCGGCGCGCACCATCGGCGTCAGGTGGTGGACGGCTGCGGCGCTGCTGCCGCGGACCACCACGGACAGCGCGGCGACGACCGTGTCGCCGGCCAGGATCGGGGCGGCGACCGACACCGCGTCGCCGGTGACCTGGCGGTCGCTGACGGCGAAACCGGTACGCCGTACCTCGGCCAGCGCCTGCCGCAACCGGCGCGGCTCGGTGATGGTGTGCGCGGTGTAGCGCGTCAGCGGGCCGGCCAGCACGCGCTCCTGGATGTCGAGCGGCGCGTGCGCGAGCAGCACCAGGCCGACGCCGGTCGGTGGCATCGCGAACCGGCCGCCCACCCGGGTCAGCACGGTCACCGCGTCGCGCGCGGCGAACCGCTCGACGAACACCAGTTCGTCCTGGTCGCGGACGGCCAGCTGGACGTTCTCGTGGGTCACCTCGTACAGATCTTCCATGAACGGCAGTGCGGCCTCGCGCAGCGCGAGCCCGCGCGGAGCGAGCGCGCCCAGCTCGAAGACGCGCAGCCCGATCCGGTAGCTGCCGTCCGGATCGCGTTCCAGCCCACCCCAGGCGACCAGTTCGGCGACCAGCCGGTGCGCCGTCGACACCGGCAGGCCGACCGCCCGGGCGATCTGGGACAGCGTGAGCGCGGGCCGCTCCCGGCTGAAGCAGCCCAGCACCGCGAGCAGTTTGCCGCCGGCGCTCGGCGTACGCCTCAGAGCTCCAGCACCAGTCTCGGATCCGCCGCCCGGGACACGCAGACGAACATCGTGTCGTTCGCGGCCCGCTCCTGCGGGGTCAGCAGTGAGTCCCGGTGTTCGATCCGGCCCGCCAGCACCGGTGTCTCGCAGGTTCCGCACGTCCCCTCCCGGCATGACGAGAGCACACCGATCCCGGCCTCCTCGACGACTTGCAGCACAGACTTGTCGGCGGGCACGGTCAGGGTCAACCCGCTCACGGCCAGTTCGACCTCGAACTCTTCGGCGGAGGACGAGCCGCCTGCCCGGGGTGTGAAGCGCTCGACGTGCAGCGCACCGGCCGGCCAGGTGGCGCAGTGCGCCTCGACCGCCGCGAGCAGCGGTTCCGGTCCGCAGCAGTACACCGCGGTGTCCGGCCGGGGCTGCCCGAGGATGCGGTCGAGGGCGAGCAGGCCGACCTCGTCCTGCGGGTACAGCGTGGTGCGCGGGCCGCCGAGCGCCTCCAGGAACGCCATCGAGCGCCGGCTGCGGCCGCCGTAGTGCAGCTCCCAGTCGGCGCCGGCCGCCTCGGCGGCCCGGACCATCGGCAGGATCGGGGTGATGCCGATCCCGCCGGCGATGAACAGGTACCGCGGCGCGGGTTCCAGGGCGAAGTGGTTGCGCGGCTCCCCCGCCTCGACCTCGGCGCCCTCGTGCAGCGTCTCGTGCACGCGCGCGGATCCGCCCCGGCCGGCCGGCTCGCGCAGCACGCCGATGCGCCAGGTCGAGCGGTCCGCCGGGTCCCCGCACAGCGAGTACTGCCGGACCAGACCGCCGCCCAGGCGCAGGTCGACGTGGGCGCCCGGCGACCAGTGCGGCAGGTCGCGCCCGGACGCGTCGGCCAGGTCCAGCACCACGACGCCCTCGGCAGCGGGCGCCCGGCGGATGATGCGAAGCTGCACAGGAGTCCTCCGGTTCAGGCGGGCGAGGTGGTCCGGCGGCGGATCAGGGCGGGGTCGGTGACCAGGTGCGGCGGGGCGGGTGGCAGCACCGGCGGTGGTTCCGGCGGGACCGGACCGCCGGCCGGGTGTTCCGGATGGGCGGACAGCCACTCCCACAGCAGCACCGGGTCGTCCGCCTCGGCCTGCGCGCCGCAGTGGCACCGGCCGCTGAGCCGGTCCGAGCCGGGCAGCCAGCCGACCCGGGTCAGCCGGTTCACCGGGACTCGTCGGCGAGGGCGGCGATCATCCGGCGGGCGGCCAGCCCGCCGGTGTCGATGTTGATGGACAGCTCCTGGTAGCCGTCGGGTTCGCCGGTGAGCACCCGTTCCAGCACGTCCAGCGCCGCCACGTCCTGCAGCACCACGGTCCGGTTGCTCTCCCGCAGGAAGTCCGACACCGACTCGTCGTCGAGGGCGAAGTCCCGGGCGACGGCCCAGAAGTCGTGCGTCGACGACTCGGTCTCCGGGGTGATCGCGTACACCACCTCGACGTGGAAGGCGTCCGGGTCGCTGCCGTCGGCGTTCGGCAGCACCCCGGCCGGCGCGATCCGGCTGTGCAGCTTGTACAGGCAGGGCGGGGTGAACTCGATGTCCTGCCAGCGGGTGATCCGCCCGGTGATCCCGGTGCTCTTCGCGTAGAACGGCGGGCAGGCGGCGTCGGCCATCCGCCGGAACACGTAGACGATGCCGGCCTTCTCGTCCACCTTCGTGGTGATCGGGGTCTCGGCCACCTCCGGGGTGCCGATGTAGCCGCCGTGCAGGTAGGTCTCGTGCGACAGGTCCATCAGGTTGTCGACCAGCAGGCTGGCCCGCGCGGCCAGCGGCTCCATCCCGGACACGGTGGTCCAGCCGGGCAGGTCCAGCCAGGGCGCCCGCGGGATCGGTACGCCCGGAGCCCGCTCCGCCTCCCCGATGAACACCCAGACGAAGGAGTCCTGCTCGACGACCGGGTACTGCTTGAGCCGGGCGGTACGCGGAATCCGCGTCTGCCCCGGCACCGCCACGCACACCCCGTCAGCGCCGTACGTGAACCCGTGATACCCGCAGACCACGGTGTCCCCGGCCAACCGGCTCGGCGGCTCGGACAGCGGGAACCGGCGGTGCACGCACCGGTCGCTCATCGCCGTGACCTGTCCCGCCTCGGTGCGCCAGAACAGGATCGACTCCCCGCACACGGTCCGGCTGAACAGCTCGCGGCCGATCTCCCGGCCGTACGCCGCCACATACCACTGGTTCCGAACGATCGACGTCATGCGTTTCAGCGTGACGGCGGTCACTGCCGGACCGACACGGCCTTTCCGCGTGACGGAAAGGTCCTACGCGAGCAACCTCACGCAGAGCCCGAGCAGCCGTTCGTCATCGCTGATCTCCTCCGCCGACAGCCCGCGGTTGCTCGCGTTGTGCCGGATCGCCGTGTCTGCCTCGGCCCGCGCGTACCGGGCGCCGTACCGGGCGTCCCCGGTCTCCACCCACAACCGGGCGATCCTCGGCCGTGTCCCCGGCGCCGCCTCCCAGACCCGGCCCAGCCGGCGCACGGCGTCGCGGTCCCCCGCCACCCGCCACAGCGCGTCCGCGGCGGCGACCACGATCACGCCGTCGGAACGGGCGTCCATCCGCGCGGCCAGCCGCCGGCGGCGGTCGGCGACGCGGATCCCCAGTTCGCCGAGCCCGTCGATGGCGGTGACCACGTGCCCGGTGGCGGCGCTGCGGTTGTCGAGGAAACGGTCGTAGACCGCGGCGGCCGCGGTCGCGTCCCCGGCGACATGCCAGATCGCGTACGCCGCGGCCAGCTGGACCGCCGGCTTGGCGCTGGTCAGCGCCTTGCGGATGTCCGGGATCCGGGCGGCGGCGGTACGCCCGGCGCGCGCCAGCAGGCCCAGCGTGACCACGTCGATCGGCTCGTGCGCCAGGTGGTCACCGGTCTCGTTGGGGGCGACGGCCGTCAGCGCCTGCAGCAGCCCCAGCCGCTGCGCCTGCTCGGATGGTCGCAGGCCGCGCAGTCGCCGTCGCAGCGTGCGGCTCAGCCCGCGCGCCCGCAACCCGTAGCCGGCGATGCACCGGTGCAGTTCGCCCACGTCCGGCGCCTCGTCGAGCAGGCGCTCCAGCATCGGCAGCACCCGGTCGTCGCCGAAGCCGGCGAGAATCTGCACGGCCGGGCTGAGCACGGGTCCGTGCGTACCGTTGCTGATCCAGGCGGACTGCCCGGGCCGGATCCGCTGGTCCGCCTTCGCCAGCACGGCCCACACCGCGTCGGCGGCCGGGCGGCCGATCTCACCGATGCCGTGCAACAGCCGCAGCGCCGCCGTCCGCACCTGCAGGTCGCCGTCGGCCAGCAGTTCGGCGGCGCGCTGCACCAGCGGCAGGTAGGGCGCGCGCAACCGCTGCATCATCGACTGCGCCTCGTGCAGGGCGTCCTGCCGGGCGTCCGAGGCCGGCAGGTCGAGCATCTGCTCGAGCAGGTCGAGCTGCGGGCCGACGTCGGTGCGGAACGCCGCCCGTACCGCGCTCAGCACCTGCGGATAGCCGGGCGTCCACCGCCGCGCCGCCATCCGCTGGCCGGCCAGCAGCGGCGCGACCGCGTCGTCCAGCGGCGCCGGCTCCCGGTTCAGGCCCTCCCGGTACGCGGCCAGCAGCGTGTCGCGGGCGGTCTCGGCGTCGAACGGCGGCGGGTCGTAGAGCGCCATCAGCTCGGTCAGCGCGGTGATGCGTACCAGCAGGTCGCCGTCGCTGTCGGCGGCCCACGCCAGCCACGCCTTGATCGGCTCGTAGTTGCTGCCGACCGCCCCGGTGATCACGCCGCTGCCGAGCAGGGTGACCCGCACCGCCGGGTCCGGTTCGTCGATGTAGCGCTCCCACAGCACCCCGGTCAGTTCGGGCAAAAGCCGGGAGACGGCCCGCAACGTGTACGCCGCCGCGTCCCGCACCAGCGGGTCGTCGTCGGTCAGGAACTCGGCGAAGCCGGCATACCCGGCCAGGATCCGCTTCGCGCGCAGCGTCTCGCCGGCCATGTACCAGGTCCGGTCGGCGCCGGCCAGGTCGCCGACCAGCCGCAGGATGCGGTCCCGGTCGGCCGTCTCGGGATCGGCCACCAGCTCCAGCAGGACCGGCAGGGCGTCCACCACCCACGGCCGGACGTCCTCCCCGTCGGGGGCGATCCGGCACAGATTCCGCAGGGCGGTGGCCCGGGCAGCAGGGTCGCTGCCGGCCAGATCGTTGAGCATCCGGGGTACGGCTCCGACGTCCTGCACCCCGCTGACCCTAAGGCCGGTGTCCACCATGCCGTCGATCATGGTGGGCCCCGGCCTCGCTGGCTACTCCTTCACCCTCCCGTGATCACGGCCACGTCTCAGCCCGGGCGGCCGTCGCGCAGTTCCCGCACCAGCGACGACACGACGGCCTTGAGACTCCCGCCGTGCGCCGCCGCCACCCGCAGCTGGCGCTGATAGCTCGCTCCACCCGTCACGATCATGTGCAGGTCGCTCAGCTCCGCCGCACAGCCGAGCGACTCGGCGATCGGCAGCAGGAACGGCAGCAACTCCCCGAGGTCCTCGGTGACGAGCCGTTCGTCGCCGGCCGCGTTCTGAATGATGATCGCCTCCATGCCGTAGCGCGCCGCCCGCCATTTGTTCTCGCGGACGAACCACGGCTGCAGGGTGGGCACCTCGCGGCCGGCGTCCAGCTCGCGGGAGAAGTGCTCGATCAGGCACTGGGTCAGGGCGGCGATCGCGCCGATCTCCTGCACGGTGGAGATGCCGTCGAACGTACGCGCCTCGATCGTGCCCCATCTCGGCGACGGCCGGATGTCCCAGCGCAGCTCGTTCAGCTCCTCGATGACGCCGGTGTGCATCAGGTCGGCCACCATCCGCTCGTACTGCGACCACTCGGTGAACTGCGGCGGCAGCCCCGCGGTCGGCAGTTGCTGGAACATCAGCGCCCGGTTGGAGGCGTACCCGGTGTTCTCCCCCGCCCAGAACGGGCTGGACGCGCTGAGCGCCTGGAAGTGCGGCAGATAGGTGAGCAGGCCGTCGATGATCGGCAGCACCTTGCGCCGGTCCTCGACCGCCACGTGCACGTGGACGCCCCAGATCATCATCTGCCGGCCCCACCAGCGGGTCCGGTCGATCAGCGTGTCGTACCGCGGCTTGTTCGGCGTCACCCCCTGCTGGAACCACTGGCTGAACGGGTGGGTGCCGGCCGAGATGAGGTCGACGCCCATCGGCTCGGCGATCGTGCTGACCTGCTCGGCGAGGCGGGTGAGGTCCGCGACGGCGTCCCGGGCCCGGTGGTGCGGCGCGCTGACGATCTCCACGGTGTTGGTGAGCAACTCGTTCGTCACGTGCGGGAACGTGTCCGCCGTGCCGAGCTTGGCGAGCAGGTCGGGGGCGGCGGGGGCGAGTTCGCCGCTGCGCCGGTCGACACAGGCGATCTCCCACTCGATCCCTAGACGCGACCTGATCGATGGGGCGAAGTCGATACCCATGGACTCACCTTACGAACACCGGCCGGGCGCCGAGCCCGGCACGCGGCGTTGGCCGGGTCCGACAACGCGGTTCGGCCATCGGGCCCGCCCGGCCCGGGTGGGCGCCTTCATCGTTGTAGGCGAGCCACAAGAGATTCGCAGCGGTAAATACTACGACCTATGCTGATGCGCTGGGAGGAGTCATGACAGCCAGCGAGAAGACGAGAACGGTCGTCGGCAGCGGCACAGGTGGCCTGCCGGTGGCCGGGCTGCGGGACTTCTACGACGATCCACGGGTGCCCCTAGCCGGCGGCGGTCTGGACCGCACCGATCAGATGCTGTTCCTGCTCGACGGGATCGTCCGGGCCGCCCCACGGCAGCTGCGCATCCTCGACGTCGGGTGCGGCGACGGCGCAGCCACCAGCCAGGCCGCGGCCCGCGCACCCGGCCACCAGGTCATCGGGATGGACTGGTCCGACCAGGCCATGCAGCAGGCCCGCCGGCACGGACTCACCCTGATCCGCGGCGGCCTCGAAGCCCCGGGCCTGCCGATCGCCGACGCCACCGTCGACGTCGTCGTGATGAGCGAAGTCATCGAACACCTCGTCGACCCCGACCTCGCGGTTTCCGAGGCGCTGCGGGTGCTGCGCCCCGGCGGCCACCTGCTGCTCTCCACCCCCAACCTCGCCGCCTGGTTCAACCGGGCACTACTCGCCGTCGGCGTCCAGCCGGTCTTCTCCGAAGTCAGCCTCCGCAACGTCTACGGCCGGCCCGGCAACCACGTCGCCGGCCACCTGCGCCTCTACACCGCCCGCGCCCTCGCCCAGTTCCTCGCCGGCAGCGGCTTCACCGACGTCACGCTGACCGGCGCCGGCTACCACGACGTGCCCCGATCGCTACGCCCGTTCGACCGGATGATGCGCCGCTGGCCGAGCGGCGCCGCGATCCTGCTGGCGCAGGCCCGCAAGCACGGCTGAGCGGCAGGCCGCGGCGTCAGCCGCCCGGGTGCACCGAGCGATCGCATTGATCGCGCTGTGATTGACTAGCGCGTATGGTCACGTGTCCGCCCACCTGCGCCCGAGTCGTCCGGTGACGGCTGGGCCGGCTGCGGGGACCCGGCCACGCAACCGCAAGCAGCTGATCGTCGAGGCGGCCGGCCAGGTGTTCAGCGAGCGCGGATACCACGCGGCCTCGATGGAGGAGATCGCCGCCGGGGTGGGCATCAGCGCCGCCGCGCTGTACCGGCACTTCCCGAACAAGTACGCGCTGTTCGCCGAGTGCGCCAACGTGATGGCGGACCGGCTCGTCGGCGCGCTCGGTGAAGCGCCGCCCGACGCGCCCCTGCCGGACGTGCTCGCCGCCATCACCCGCGTCACGGTCGCGCACCGCGCGTCAGGCGGGCTGTACCGCTGGGAGGCCCGCTACCTCGACCGGGCGGACCGCCGGCAGCTGCGAACGAAGTTCGAGCACGTGGTGGCCCGGTTGACCGAGATGGTGCGGCGCGAGTACCCGATGCCCGATGAGCGCCTGCGGGCCGTGGCAGCCCTCGGCGCGATCGGATCGATCACGATGCATCACACCTCGATCGCGCAGCGCCGGGTCGAGGACCTGCTGCTGGCCTCCGCCATGGGAGTGGCCGCCACGGATCCGGCGGCGACTGCGGGCAGCGCGAATTCGGTGGAGCTGCCCGCCCAGCCGGTTCCGCGTACCCGGCGGGCCGAGATCCTGGCGGCGGCGGTCCCGCTGTTCGCCCGTGACGGCTTCGCCAACGTGACCAACGCCCAGATCGCGCAGGCGGTGGGGCTCGCCCCGTCCGCGATCTACCGTCACTACCCCGGCAAGCTCGACATCCTGGTGGCCGCGTGCCTGCAGGCGGCGGGACTGCTGGCCCAGGCGGTGGACCGCAGCCTGCACCGGGCGGCCGACCCGCGCGGGGCCGTGATCGCGCTGACCGCCGCGTACGTGGCCTACAGCTTCGAGCACAACGCGCTCAACAGCGTCGCGGAAGCCGAGATCCGCGGGCTGCCGGCCGACCTGCAGCGGCCGTTGATCCTGGCGCAGCGCGAGCACATCGCCGTCTGGGAGCAGCAGTTGCGCGGCGCCCGCCCGGACCTGGACGCACGACAGGCCCGGCTGCTGGTGCACGCCGGGTTCGGTGTGGTGGTCGAAGCCGGGCGTGCCCTGCGCTGGCAGGACACGCCCGGTCATCGCGACGCCGTGACCGCACTGGTCATCGGCGCCCTGACTCTCTAGGGCTCAGGCGCCCGGCCGGTTGCCGGTCGGGATGGTGATCGGCGTGTGGGTCGCCGAGGTGCCGTTGTTGAGGAACAGCATCGCCAGGCCGCGGACGAACCGGTCGAACATCGAGAACCCGGTCGGCATGATCGGCGACAGGCCCTCGCGGAACGCGACGTACGCCGGCCAGCCGACCTCGATCAGCGTCCGGGCCGCGTAGTCGCGCGGCAGCTTCAGCCAGTTGCCGATCTGGTCGCTGAGCAGATAGCGCGCAAACTCCCGCTGGAAGCCCTTCGTGACGCCCAGGTCGATCTGCGAGGTGAGGTTGAGCAGGATGGCGGCCAGGTCGACGCCCTCCGGCGTGGAGCCGAGCAGCGGGGTCAGCGCATAGTTCGACTGCTGTTTCGCGGCCGCCCAGCTCGCCGGGATGAAGTCGTCGCGCACGCCCAGCAGGTGCAGCGCGACCTGCCACTGGTGCAGGAAGGCGTCCTCCTCCGCGGCCGACATCCGGATGCCCCAGGACTTCAGCTTGCCGTGCACGAAGGTGCCGAGGCTGTGGAAGGTGATCAGGATGTCGCCGTTGCTGATCGGGATGAAGTCCTGGTCGTCGGTGACGGCCCGCCACTTCGCCGACTGCGGGAGCAGGTGCCGCACCGCGGCGTGGGTCAGCCGCGTCTTGTTGGAGGTGGTGATGAACATGCCGGACGGCTTGAAGGCGTCGACGGCGCTGAGGTCGTAGCCGTACGTGAAGGTCTTGGCCGCCCGGTCCTTCATGTCGGCGCCGCCCTGCGACCAGTAGACGTTGCGGGCCTCGCGCGGGATCACCGTGCTCATGATCCCGCTGCCCAGGCCGTAGAGCAGGAACAGGTACATGCTCATCCGCTTGTTGAACTGGGCGGCTCGGTCGAGTTTGGCCTGGTCGGCCCAGGCCGGCAGCCTGTTGTGCTCCTGCAGGTAGGCGGTGAGGCCGGCCGGGATGCCGCTGGGCAGCGGGTCACCGTTCTTGATCCACTTGGCGAACGCGGTGTTGACGGCCGGGATTTGACCGTTCTGCAGCATCGAGGCGACCAGCGGGTCGGTCGCGTCGTCCCAGACGCCCCAGGGATCGGTGACCGTGTCGGTGCCGGCGATCGAACCGGCCGACGACCATCCCCACGCCGCGGAGGGCGCCGCAGCCCCCGCCAGACCCAATGCGGCGCCGAGCGTCAGGACGCGTCTCCTGCTGAGATTCTGCATTTGCTTACCTCACTTCTGACCAGTCATACGTCGCCTTGAGCACCTGTTTTGACGGTAATCGATGTGTGATTTCCCGTTAACATAGCTGTGCTCGGCGGGATCGGCAAGAGAAGGATTGCCGTACGCGCGGACCAGCGTTTCCGGCGCCGGAGATCGAGCGAGCTCGCTGATCAGCCGGCCGGCCGCCCGTATCGTGGACCCGGTGATCACCGTGCCCGAGGCGTTCGCGCAGTGGCGCAGCCGGGTCGACGGCGAAGCCGGCCGGCTATGGGTGCGCTCGCTGCCCGCGCAGGTCCAGCAGCTCACCCGCCGCTGGGACCTCACGGTCGACGACGCGGCGCCGCTGCACGGCGGCCTCAGCCTGGTCGTCCTGGTGCACCGCGGCACCCAGCCGCTGGTGCTGCGCCTGGCCTGGCCCGAGTCGACGAACGCGCAGGAGGCCTTCGCGCTGCGGGCCTGGCAGGGCCGCGGCGTGGTCTCCCTGATCGACGCCGAACCCGGCAGCGGCGCCCTGCTGCTGGAACGCCTCGACCACACCCGCTCGCTGCACACGCTGCCGCTGTGGGAGGCCGCGGAGATCGCCGGGAGGCTGATCCGCACCCTGGCCGTCGACCCGCCGCCCGGTCTGGCCACGCTGCGCGAGGTCGCCGACGGGATCCGGGATGGGCTCACCCGCCGGCAGCGCGCCCTCGGCGACCCGGTCCCCGCCGCCTGGGTCGACGCCGCGACCCGGAACGCCCGCGAACTCGCCGGCGCCGGCGAGCAGCGGATGATCCACGCTGACCTGCACTACGGCAACGTGCTGGCCGGGACCCGGCTACCCTGGCTGGCCGTCGACCCACGCCCGCTGCTCGGGGCGCCCGAGTACGCCGTACCCGAACTGATCTGGAACCGCGCCGACGACCTGCAAAGCGCGACCGACGTGCACCGCCTGCTCCAGCTGATCGTCCAGGCGGGCCGGCTCGACGCCGAGCTCGCGCACGGCTGGGTGATCACCCGCTGCGTCGACTACTGGCTGTGGGGCCTGGAACGCGGCCTCACCATCGACCCGGCCCGCTGCGAGCGTGTCCTGAGCGCCCTGCTCAGCAATAGATGACTGCCGCTTTGTGGCGGTCGTCCACATAGGTTCACCGTTAACGTCGCCGTAACGTTCTGCGGCATGAATCCCCGACGGTTGTGGCCGGCTCTGCTGGCTGTGGTGCTGGCTGTCGCCGGTCTCGCTACGTCCCCGCTCTCCCCCGCGAACGCCGCCGCCACCCTGACCCAGGTCGGCTCGTTCGGCAGCAATCCCGGCGCGCTGCGCATGTACTCCTACGTCCCGGCCGGCATGCCCACCGGCCGCCCGCTGATCGTGGCCCTGCACGGCTGCACCCAGAGCGCCACCGACTACTACAGCCACTCCGGCTGGCCCAAGTACGCCGACCTGTACCAGGCCGCGGTCGTCTTCCCCGAGCAGACGCCGGCGAACAACGCGCTCTCCTGCTTCAACTGGTTCACCGCGGGCGACATCGGCCGCGGCCAGGGCGAGGCGCTGTCGATCAAGCAGATGGTCGATCATGCCATCCGGGCGTACGGGTCGAACCCGCAACGCGTCTACGTCACCGGGCTCTCCGCGGGCGGCGCGATGACCGCCGTCATGCTCGCCGCCTACCCGGACGTCTTCGCCGCCGGGGCCGTGATCGCCGGCCTGCCCTACAACTGCGGCACCATCTGCCAGTACCAGGCTCAGTCCAAGACCCCGAAGCAGTGGGGCGACCTGGTCCGCGCCGCCAATCCCGGGTACACCGGCCCGTGGCCGCGGGTCAGCATCTGGCACGGCACCGCGGACTCCACCGTGGTGCCCGCCAACGCCACCGAGCTGCGCGACCAGTGGACCAACGTCTGGGGCGTCCCGCAGACGCCGTCCTCAACCGCGACTTTGCCCGGCTCGACCACGGTGGCCTACTACAGCGGCGCGGTCGAGCTCTACCAGGTGAGCGGCATGGGCCACGGCACGCCGGTCGCGCCCGGCAGCGCCGAGAACCAGTGCGGTACGACCGGCGCGTACTACCTGAACACCATCTGCTCGTCGTACCACATCGCCCGCTCCTGGGGCCTGGCCGGCGGCACCACGACGCCGCCGCCCTCCCCGTCCCCGTCCCCGTCGCCGACCTCCACAGCGCAGCCGTGCTTCACCGCGAGCAACTACGCGCACACCACCGCGGGCCGGGCGACCCGGTCCGGCGGATACACGTACGCGAACGGCTCCGGCCAGGCGATGGGCCTGTGGAACACGTTCACCGTGCACACGCTGCGCCAGACCGGCCCCAACCACTACGTCCTCGCCGACGGCCAGTGCTGAACGCGGTCAGATCCCGAGCACACCGGCCAGCTGCCGCCACTGGCTGAGCGGCAGCTCCCGGGGCATGCCGCCCTCGGTCAGCACCTGCACGGCCACATGATCCGCACCGGCCGTCAGATGGGCGTCGACCCCGGCACGAACCCGCTCGTCATCGCCCCAGACCACCGCTGAATCGAGGAACCGGTCGCTGCCGCCGCCGGCCAGGTCCGCCTCCTCGAGACCGTACTGAACCAGCTGCCGGGTGTAGTTCGGCAACGCCAGATACAGCCGCAACGCGCGGCGGGCAGCCTGGCGCGCCGCCACCGCGTCAGTGCCGAGGAAGACCTTCTGCTCCGGAACCAGCAGCGGCCCGTCACCCAGAATCCGGCGGGCCGCTGCGGTGTGCGCCGGCGGCATCAGATACGGCAGCGCGCCGGCGGTCAGCTCCCCGGCCGCCTGCAGGGTCCTCGGCCCGAGGGCGGCGATCATCCGCTCCCGCACCGGCACCTCGGCCAGCGGCCCGGTGAGGAACTCCCGCAGTCGGCTCAACGGCCGGGTGTAGGCCTGACCGCGGGACTCGGCCGTCGGCGCGTGCCCCGAACCGACCCCGAGATAGAACCGCCCCGGGAAATCGTGCCGGATCCGCGCATCCGAGGCCGCCAGCCGTTTGCCGTCGCTGGTCCAGATGTCCACAATGCTGGTGCCCACCACGAGTGTGCTGGTCGCCGCCAGGATCGCCTCGGCAAGCCCCAGATCGTCACCCGGGCTGCCGCCGATCCACATCGCCCCGAACCCGAGTTCCTCGATCTCCCGAGCGGCCGACGCGATCGCATTCGGGTCGTCCGGCCAGATCCGCTCGGGCGCCCAGACCCCATACCGCCCCAATTCGTTCATGCCCCGATCCTGCCCCAGCCGATCACCGAGCGGAAAGGCGAGACCGAGCGGAAGGGGAAGACCGAGCGGGAAGACGAGACCGAGCAGAAAGGGCTAGGCCGAGCGGGAAGGCGACACCGAACGGCGAGGCGCGACCGTGTAGCTGAACGAGATCACGAAGTCGATCACCAGGACGATGCCCCACGGCGCCATCACGTGCCAGATCGGCAGAGCCCGTTCCAGCCCGCCCGCGATCACGGTGAACAGCGCCAGGAAAGCGGCTGCGAGAGCGTACGCAAGAAAATGCCGGACCCAGCCGCGGCGCTCGAGGGAAGCGTGCGCGCGCCCCGTGCGGGGTTTGGGTGTGGGCGCCGGCCCGCCGGCGAAGCGGTGGGCGACGCGCTCGTCGGCCCACCGCATCATCGAGTGGCCGAACACCACGGAAACGCCCAGGTAGACCGCGGCGAGGCCATGAGCGAACCCCGCCTCTCCCCCGCCGCGCAGGTCGATCGCGGAGACCGCGAGCAGCAGCACGTCGACCAGCGGCACCGCGATCAGCAGCGCCGCGCCCAGCCCGGGCCGGCGCAGCACGTAGCGGGTGAGCAGGCCCGCCAGCAGCAGCACCCAGAATCCGATCTCGCACGCGATGATCACGGCGATCATGACGCCCCCTTATTTCGCACAGTCGTGTTGCTAACTTTTATAACACGACTGTGCGAGAATGGCGCCATGCCGAAAGTTGTCGACCATGACGAGCGCCGCAGGGAGCTGGCCGGCGCGGTCTGGCGGGTGATCGCCCGCGACGGCGTCGCGAACGTCTCGATCCGCACCGTCGCCGCCGAGTCCGGGTGGTCCTCCGGCGCGCTACGGCACTACTTCGCGACCCGCGACGAGCTGCTGGCCTTCGCCTGTGAGCGGGTGATCGAGCAGGTCACCGACCGGATCAGCCGCATCCGCCCGGAGGGCAGCGCACGTGAGGCGGTCCGCCGGCTGCTGCTGGAGACCATGCCGGCCGACGAGCAACGGCGTACCGAGGCATCGATCGCCTTCTCCTTCCTGGCCCTCGGCCTCGGTGACCCGGCGCTGGCCCGCGTGCAGCGTCTGCACCTGACCAGCATGGCCGAGCTCTGCGCCGGCCTGGTCCCGCACCTGGCCCCGCACGCCACCGCGGCCCAGCAGCACAGCCTGGCCCGCCGCCTGCACGCGGTGGTCGACGGCCTCTCCGTGCACGTCCTGGCCGGCCATCTCACCGCCGACGAGATGATCACCGAGTTGGACGCTCATTTAGAAACCCTTTTTCAGTACGAGTGACACAGGGTCCCCGCTTTCCCGCGCGGCCCGAGTGCACCGTCCGGGCCGCAGCGCGGCCGCCGGGCTTGAGCAGTCCGTCACCCTTCGGCGGGCCCGACGACCGGCGCGGGCACGCGGTCCGATCGCCTGAGCAGCATCAGGCTCCCCGCCAGCGCAACGCCGATGACCGCGACGGCCTGCGGATTGGCGATCTGGCTGACGAACGGATAGATCCAGTCGGTGGCGAGCATGACACTCGCGGAGTCCGGGTCGGGGAGCACGCTCATCACGTTGTCGAAGGTGTTCACCGCAGCGGCGATCACGGCCGGCAGTCCGAGCAGCATGATCCAGCGACGGACCGGCCGGTCCGCGCGGACGGTCCGGTGCGCCAGCCAGGTCGTCGCCATCCAGGTCAGGATCAGACCGGCGACGAAGCCGGTGATCGCGGCGGGGAGCACGCCGCCGGGCTCAACCGGGTACGCGCTGACGGTCAGGTGCCCCTCCTGCTGCGACATCCGCACGAGGACGCCGTCACGCTCCGCCCAGAACACGCCCTCGGCCGACACCGCGCCGGTGTCCCATCCCGCGCTCCGCAACGACCGGTGCGCGTCGGCCAGCACCGCCTCCGCCCCGGGAACCGCCTCGTAGAACCGGCTCTGCCCGATCGGCGCCGGCCGTGGGCTGCCCCAGTTCTCCGCGCCGAAGGTCTGGAACTCGCCCGACACCTGATAGGTGTAGTCCGCGTCGACGATCCCTCGCCCACCGAGCTCCGAGGTGAAGGTGGCCGGCCGCCCGACCAGACTGTCGTCGAGGGCGGGCGCGGAGAGGTCGGCGGCAGCCCAGGCGACCAGGGCGCCGGCGCCGCTGAACACGACCGCGGCCCAGAGCGTCACGATCGCGGCCGCGACGCCGGCGATCCACCCCGGCGGCACGAGGCGGTAGCGCAGCCCCATCAGCAGCAGATGGATCACGTCGCTGCGGGACGGCCGGGTCTGCCCGGGTTCCGCGGCGTCCATGAGGGTGGTGAGCATCTCCAGTCCGCGCGAGCGGCGATAGAACCGCGGGTACGCCCACAGCAGTCGCCGGTAGATGCGCTCCAGCTCAGGCATGCCGCACTCCCGTCGTACCGAATCCTTCTCGCAGCCGGGCCGTGGCGACCGTGGCGTTGGCCTGCATGCGTTCCGCTGCGGCCGCCAGGGCCGCGCGGCCGTCCTCGGACAGCAGGTAGTAGCGGCGCAACCGGCCCCCGACCGCTTCCTCCCGGTCGACGGCGATCAGGCCGTCGGCGGTGAGCCGGTCCAGCGCCGTGTAGAGCGTGCCGGCCTTGAGCTCGACCCGCCCGCCGGACAGCTCGGCGACCGCCTGCATGATCCCGTAGCCGTGCAGAGGCGCGCGCACCAACGCGGTCAGGATGAAGAACGTCGGTTCCTGCATCGTCATGACCAGCAATATAGATCATCGCTATATATCGGCCAACTAGGTATCGGACTGCACTAGCGCCAATAGGTTTGTTCTGGAAACCTATTGGCATGACAACTGAGTCGGTGTCCGCCGACGGGGATCCCCGGCGGCTGCTGTCGGACGTGCGCGGCCTCGCCCAGCAGGTGCGGGTCGACCAGCGGGTGACCTGGGTCGCGCTGCTGGTGCTGGCCGTGGCAACGTTCGTGGCCATCCCCTTCGACTACTTCTTCCTCGTCCAGCGCTGCGAGCCCGCGCCGGACGGCGAGACCTGCTACTTCATCCGGCAGGGCGTGATGTTCTACTGGCCGCCCGCCCTGCTGCTGGCATACGCGGCAATCACCTACATCTACGTGCGGGTCGCCCGGACGCGGGGGCTGGGCGCCCGCGTGATGCCGTACGCGATCACCGGCGCCGCCCTGACCGGCCTGTTCACCGTCGCCTGGCTGCTGGCACGCGTCTACCTGATCGACAACCCGGTCTCCTTCCCGGAGTGGGTGATGGTGATCGACCGCCTGATCACCCCGGCCGGCACGATCGGCGTCGCGCTGCTGGTCCTGGCCCGGCTGGAACGCAACCTCGCCCTGCTCGCGTTCACCCTCGTCTACCTGGCCGTGGTGCTGATCCCGATCGACTTCGGCTGGGGCGCGCACTGGGGAATCAAAACGGCCTTCCTGCCGCAACAGGTCATCAACGGCACCCTGCTGCTGCTCGGCGCGATCGGTTTCGCGCTGGCCCGCCGGCGGCGGCGATGACCGCCGAGGCAGGCAACGACTCCGACCCGGTCCTGCACCCGGTCACCGGCCTGGACGACGTGGTGCACCAGCGGGTCCGGCTCGGCATCCTGACCATCGCGCACGAGGCCCGCCGGGTCGAGTTCGGATATCTGCGCAGCCAGCTCCAGCTGACCGCCGGCAACCTCTCCCAGCACGTCACCGTGCTGGAGACGGCCGGCCTGGTCGAGGTCGAGAAGGGGTACGCCGGCAAGCGCGGCCGTACCTGGATCACGCTCACCGCCGCCGGCAGCGCCGCGCTCGCCGCGGAGATCGGGCGGTTGAAGCTGCTCATCGCACGGGTCGAAACCACCGACACACCGGAGGACCGATGACCGCCGCACTCTCCCGCCGCAGCCTGCTCGCCGCCGCCCTCGCCACCGGGGCAGCCGTGCCCCTGGCCGGCGCCACCCCCGGCCGCCCCGCCGCGGCGGCCCCGCCGCGTCTGACGTTGCCCCGCCCGACCGGGCCGCACCGGATCGGCACCGTCGACCTGCACGTGGTCGACCGTTCCCGCGTGGACCCGGTCACCGGCGGCCACCGGGAGCTGATGGCCAGCGTCTGGTACCCGGCCGGCCGCGACGCCGTACGCCATCCGCTCGCCCCGATGATGCCCGCCGCACCGCTGCGGGCGCTGCTCGACTCGGTCGGTTTCGGCGCCGACTCGGCGACCTCACCCCTGACCGCCGGCCGTCAGGGCGCGCCGGTGCTGCGGACCCGCGACCGGCTGCCGCTGATCCTGTACTCGCACGGCAACGACGGTTACCGGGCCGAGGCCACCATCATGGTCCAGGAGCTGGCCAGCCACGGGTACGCCGTGGTCACCGTGGACTCCACGTACGACACGTACTGCCAGTTCCACGACGGCCGGGTGACCGTTCCGTCGGAGGTGGAGGGCTTCACCCCGTGGGACCACGCCCACGACGTGCTGTCCGTCCTGGACCGCCTGGAGGACTCCCGGCGCCGCCCTCTGCCGGCGGGCCTGGGCTCAGCCCTCGACTTCCGCCGCATGGGCATGGCCGGCTGGTCGAAGGGTGCCACCGCGACCGCCCTGGTGATGAACCTCGACCGGCGCGTCCGGGCCGGCCTGAGCCTGGACGGCCCGCTGCAGTCGAATCCGCCGCCCGAGCCCCTCGACCGCCCGTTCCTGCTGATGACCGCGGAGTTCAGCCGGGCCGCCGAGCCGAGCGTCGAAGACTATTGGCACTACCACCTGCACGGCTGGCACCTGAACCTGCACGCCACCGGCGCGGCCCACACGGCCTACATCGATCATCAGTGGCTGATCCCCCAGCTGGCACGCATCACCGGGATGAGCGACGAGGAGCTGACCGACTGGATCGGCACCCTCAGCCCGGCTCGAGCGGTGCGCATTCAGCAGGCGTACCCGTTGGCCTTCTTCGACCTGCACCTGCGCCACCGCCGTCAGCCGCTGCTGGAGGGCCCGAGCCGGGCCTTCCCGGAAGTCGAGTTCATCCCCTGACGCGCTCGTCAAGCCACCGCGGCGAGGGCAGCATGGGCGCCCCAGCGCCAGATCGTGCCGGCCTCGGTGAAGCCGGCCTGCCGGGCCGCCTCGCGGTGCCAGTCCACCGGTGGGCTGAACTCGGCGGGGACGCGGCCGTCGAAGGCCGCCTGCCGTTCCCGCAGGATCGGCTGCCACGACGCGTCGGCTTGCACGTCGTCCCACCAGCGGGTCCAGGCCAGGCCGGCGACCGCCTCGCCGGCGTCCGGGTGCAGCCGGCCCATGACGCCGGCCAGGCCGGTCTCGGGCATCAGGTCGGCGACGATCAGCAGGCCGCCAGGGCGCAGGACGGCCCTGGCGGCCCGGTAGAGACCGCGGGCCTGGCCGGCCTCCAGGTAGTGGATGGTCATGACAGCGGTGACCAGGTCGCACGAGCCGGCGCCGATCGCCGCGGACCAGTCTCCCGCCAGGTCGGCGCGGTGCAGGCTGAGCCGGGGGCCGGCGCCGGCCGCGGCGAGCGCCAGCAGCACCGGGTCGAGGTCGACGACGCCGACGTCGGCGCCGGGCCAGCGGGTGGCCATCCGTTCGGCGAGGACGCCGGGGCCGCCGCCGAGATCCAGCACGCGGGTGGGCGCGCCGCCGCAGACCGCCTCGGCCACCGCCAGCATCGCCGCTTCGCAGCTGTCGGCGCCGGGCAGGAAGCCGGACATCACCTCGTCCCAGGTACGGCGCCACCGGTCGACGACAGTCTGATGGGAGATCACGAGCGCAGTTTAACGGGAACCGTTTTCAATAGTCGGGGAGACCGGCCAGCAGGTCCATCAGCCGGTCGATCTCGTCCATCGTGTTGTAGACGTGCGTGCTCACCCGTACCGATGTGGTGTTTTCTCCGCCTGCGGCCTGGCAGTGGCCATCGGCCCGGACCATGAAGCCCTCCGCGGCCAGGATGAAACCCAGATCGTTGGAGCCGATGCCGCGGTGGCGGAAGGTCACGATGCCGTGCCGCTGCTGCACCGGCGAGTCCGCGGCCAGGCTGCGCTGACAACCCAGGATTTCGTACGCGGGAAGCCGCCGCAAACCGTCGGTGAGACGTGCGCCCAGCCCCACCGTCCATCGCTCGATCCGGTCCAGACCGGCCTCCTCCAGCCAGTCCAGCGCCGCGACCAGGCTGACGATGCCACTGGTGTTCGGGGTGCCGCTCCAGCCACCGGGAGTGAACCGGGCGCCGCGCCGGTTGGCCGCCCAGACCGCCCCGATGCCCGGCAGGGCCATCGCCTTGTGCCCGGAGAAGACCACGAAGTCGACGTCCAGCGCGGCCACCGAGACCGGCATGTGCCCGACGCTCTGCGCCGCGTCCAGGCAGATGACCACGTCGGGCCCGGCCGCCGCGCGGATCCGGTCGATGTTCATGTCGCCGCCGTAGACGTGGTGCACGTGGGTGGTGGCGATGAACCGGGTCCGCTCGCTGACCAGGTCCGGCAGCGCCCGGTGGTCGTAGTCGCGGGCCGGGTCGTACGGCATCGCCCGCACGCCCACCTTGACCCCCTGCCGGGCCAGCACGTCCACGGCTTCCTGCCAGGGCAGGGTGTTCGCGGTGTGATCGGCGTACGGAACGATGATCTCGTCACCGTCACGAAGGTGATCGGTCAGCCAGTCCCGGGCGATCAGCCGCAGCCCTTCGGTGGTGCCGCTGACGAAATGGACGCCGGAGCGGTCCGGTTCCGGGTCGCCGAGGAAGGCGCGCACCCGCTGCTCGGCGGCCTCGATCCGGGCGGTCGTCCGGTTCGCCCACGGGTAGGTGCCGCGACCCGCATTGGCGTTGCCCGTGGTCAGGTATTCGGTGACGGCGTCCAGCACGGCCTGCGGCTTCTGCGCGGTGGCCGCGCTGTCCAGGTACGCCTGGCCGGGGTTGCCGGTGATGATCGGGAACTGTGCACGCAGCCGGCTCTGCCAGGACATCTCAGTCCCTCACCAGGTCGGCTCCGGCATCGCGCCAGGCGATCACTCCGCCGTCCAGCGACCGCACGTCCGGGTGTCCCATCCGGGTCAGCAGCGCGGCGTAGCGGGCCGACTTCTCCCCGACCGGGCAGACCAGCAGCACCGGCTGGCTGCGGCCGAACGGCAGGCCGCCGTGCAGCATCTCGCCGAACAGGTCGTCGACGATGTTGATCGACCGGTCGATGTGCAGCGCCCGGTACGCGAACGGGCTGCGCAGGTCCACCACCAGCGGATTCTCCTTGGCGATCCACTCCTGGGCGTCGGCCACGTCGAGCGTGCGCGCCGCGGCGAGGTCGCCGCCGGTGAGCGTGCGCAACGAGTGGGCGCGGGCCGGCTGCTGGAACAGTTCGGGGCGGCGTTCGCGCAGGTAGCTCATGTAACTCTCGACCCGGTCGCAGACGATGAACACCGCCGTACGCCGCTCGGTCAGCCCGGCGTCGAGCCGCCGCAGGTAGCGCACCGCCCCCTGATAGGCGCCGCCGCCGGTCGGCCCGGCCAGAGTGCCGCAGCGGCGCACCAGGGTCAGCAGGCCGTCGATCGCCTCGTCCGAGCTGACCGCCTCGATCGTGTCGTAGACGCCCGGGTCGAACAGCCCGACCTCGTGCACCTCGTCGATGTCGCGGATGCCGGGGATGAAGTCGGACTTGCCGGCCACCAGACCGACCACGGTCACCGCCGGATCATGCTCGCGCAGCACCCGGGCCACGCCGGTCGACGAGCCGGCGGTGCCGACGCAGGCGATGAAGTAGTCCGGCGCCCGGCCGTCCAGATCAGCGATGATCTCCGGGCCGGTGCCGTGCCGGTGCGCCTGCACGTTGAGGTCGTTGAAGTACTGGTCGGTGTGCAGGTAGCCGCCGCCGTCCGCGGACACGGTGTGATACATCCGGGTCAGCGGGTCGTCGGTGTCGGTCGGGTCCAGGCACTCCGACCGCCCGGGCAACTCGTCGATCTGCGCGCCGAGCAGCAGCAACAGATCCTTGATCTCGGGCACCTTCATCCGGTTGGTGACGCTGCGGAACGGCAGGCCGTGCATGCCGGCGATCACCGCGAGGGCCTTGGCGGTGTTGCCGCTGGACAGCTCCACCACGGTCTCTCCGCGCTCGGCCGCACCGGCCAGCCGGTGGCGCACCATGGTCCAGGCGGCCCGGTCCTTGACCGATCCGAACGGGTTGAACAGCTCCATCTTGGCGTACAGGTCGATGTTGCGAAGGCCGTGCACAGCCGCGTCGATGCGCACCAGGGGCGTGTCGCCGATGACGTCGGTGACGCTGTCGTACCTCACCCGGTCTCCTCCCGGCCCGCCACGGGCCAGTACTGCTCGTCCAGACACCACCGCCAGCCGTCGCCGCCGCGGTAGGCCGCGACGGTGCGGGCGGTGGGCTGCATCAGCGCGTGGCCGGCGCTGAAATCCATGAGGTAGCCGCCGGTGTTGGCGAAGGCCAGCAGGTCGCCCGGGCGCGGCACGCCCGGCAGCAGCACCTTGCGCCGGGTGATCAGATCGGCCTCCAGGCAGAGATTGCCCATCAGGTACGCCTCCGCCGGCTCGTCCGCCACTCGCGCACTGCGCGGGACGAGGATCGGATCCATCAGTACGCCGTGCTGCTCCAGAGCGACGTCCCCGCTGTTGCCGGCCACCCGCACCAGGTCGTCGCGCACCTCCTCGACCCGCAGCAGCACCGCGCCGCACTGGTCGAGCAGCGCCCGGCCGGGTTCGACGTGCAGGTCGTACAGGCTGTCGAGCAGCAGGCTCCCGAGACCGCGGCGCTGGGTCACCGACTCGGTGCTGAGCAGCCTGTCCAGATAGGCCGGCCCGGCTGTCGTCCGGTGCGCCGGATAGACACCGAGCGTCCCGCGCACCGTGCCGCCCTCGTTGCGCAGCCCGTACCCGTGACCGTTCCAGGTCACCGCGGACCGCTTGCCGAGCACCGCCCCGGTCAGCTCGCTCGTCCACGCCTCCCACTGGCTGCCGTCGGCCAGATAGTTGACGCCGAAGCCGCCGCCCAGGTCGATCGCCCGCGGCCGCAGCCCGTGCTGGTGGGCCTCGTCCATCGCGTGCAGGCAGCCGTCCAGCGCGGTCGCCTTCTCCGGCAGCCCGACGGTGTCGAGGTGATAGGCGACGCCGAGGAAGTCCAGCTGGTCCTGATGCTTGTCCAGAACCGCCCAGAGAGTGTCCAGACGCGACACCGGGATGCCGAACCGGCTGGTCCGGGTCATCACGTTGGTGCCGGCCGAGGCGAACCCGGACAGCCGGGCCATCACCGGCACGCGGGGCAGGCCGTACGCCGAGACGATGCCCGCGAGCTCGATCAACTCCGATGTGGAGTCGGCGTTGACGGTCACCCCGGTGCGGGCGGCCAGCCACAGGTACGCACGGCTCTTGGGCCCGGTGGCCATGATCCGGCCGGGGGTGAACCCGGCCCCGAGGGCGTGCTGCAACTCGCCGAGCGACGCCACGTCGATGCCCGCGTCGGTCGCGGCCAGAGCGCGGACCAGGGCCCGGGATCTGTTCGCCTTGTGCGCGAAGAAGATGCCGCCGCTGAGACGGTGAGCCCGGTAGACGTCGCGGAAACCCTGGACGTTACGGGCCAGCTGGTCCGGGAGCACCACATTCAGCGGGGAGCCCAACGCATCAGCGACCTGGTGCAGCAGCGCTCGATTCTCCAGGATGGACCGCAGATCACCCTCGACGCGCGGTTGCAGGTAAGACGCCATCACACTCCCGTGTCCACCACGACCCGGCTCCCCCAACGTAATCGATGAGCCCGCCGGGACCAAGAGGATCATGACCCGAAAGTGATCGCCTGACTACTCCATGCAATGTTGCGCATGTGCTCAGTTTTGTCAGGTCCAATACAGAACCCGGCAGGCCGGCAGCCGGTCGGCGATCTCGTCGTGGAACCAGGTGCGCAGCTCAGCCATGGTCTCCGGCGGGTAGACGTACTTCACCGCGCCGAACTTCCCGTGCTTGCGGCTGCGAGTGGACTCGTCCATCTCCAGCTTCGTGCGCGGGTACCAGCCGAGCAGCACCTCCTTGCTGCCCGGAGTGAACCGGTGGGTGATCAGCTCGGCCGTCAGATCGAGGCCGGGAACGTCACGAACCGCCTCCGCGACACTGTCCAGCAACTCGCCGTAATGGGTCCGCCAATCCGGGACCGCGATGATCGGGGCGATCGTCAGACCCACCGGATAGCCGTCCCGGGCAAGGCGGCGCAGCGCCGCGATCCGGTCCGGCAGGCGGCTGGTGCCGCCCTCCACCCGGTCGGCCACCGGGTGGCAGTTGACGCTCAACCGCACCCGGGTACGCCCGTGATGCGCCAGCCCGACGAACCCGCCGACGTCGTCGAACTTCGTCGTCCAGCGCAACTGCACCGGGGCGTCCCAGGCGCCGAAGTGCTCCACCGCCCGACGCCAGCTGCCGGTCAGATGCTCGAGCGCCAGCGGATCGGTGTAGCAGGACGCCTCGAACGTGGTGCCCTCGTCCCGCCGGGCCTGGCGCCGGCTGGTGATCGTGCCTCGGCCCACATAGTCGGCCAGCCCGGCAAGGATGTCGTCGAGATCGGCGTACACCCTGGTCACCGGCGGTCCGGACAGTGAGCCGGCCAGATAGCAGTACTGGCAGTGCGCCGGGCAGCCCTCGGCCAGGTCGAACCGCCAATCCGCACTCGGCGCGATCGGCTGCAGCCTGCGGCGCGACGGCGGGCTCACCACGATCGCCAGGGTGGACTTCGCCCGGGCGTACGTCTCCCGCTCCGACTCCCCACGCAGGCCGGTGAGCCGATTGCCGCGCAGCCGCTCCACCTCGATGCCCTGCGCCTCGACCAGCGCCATGATCCGGTTTCCGTGCGCGTGGTCGTACGCCGCCGGGGTTGCCACCACCCGCTTCGGCACCCACCGCCGCGACGGCCGTGCCGGCGGCGCCACCCCATCAAGATCGCGGATCGGCACCGCTTCGCCGCTGGCGCTGTGCGGCGCCGCCGGCGCGGCAGGCGCCAGCGGCAGGCTCAGGTCGGTCATCCTCTCTGCCTACCCTGAGCTGGGCAGATATACCGCCGAGCAGAGAACCGCTTAGGGTACGGGGATGCGCGTAGCGTTCGCCAGCGACGACGAGAACGACACGACTCGGGCGGTGGTCGCGTCGCTGACCGAGGCCGGCCACGAGATCATCCGCCCGGATGCGCCGGAGAGCTGGCCCGACCTCGGACGCTTCGTCGGCCAGTCCGTCGTCGACGGCCGAGCCGACTACGGCGTGGTGATGTGCTGGACCGGCACCGGCACAGCGATAGCCGCCAACAAGGTCCCCGGCGTGCGGGCTGCCCTCGCCTGGGACCCGTGGATCGCCCGCGGCGCCCGCCTCTGGAACGACGCAAACGTGCTGGCCATGAGCCTGAAACGGCTCGCCCCGGACGTGGCGGTCGAAGTGCTGCAGGCATTTCTGGACACCACCGAGCCGGACCCCGACGAGGCCGGCAACATCGCCGCCATCGAGAAGCGGTGACTCCGGCGCAGCTCGATGCGCTGCTGAACCGGGAGACCGGCGATCGTAATGTGTTGATCGCGCTCCTGCACGAGCGGATCAGCCAATGGCCGTGGTGGGACGGCGCCTGGCGGATCATCGAAATCCAGGAGGTTCACCCCCGGCAGATCGCCGAGCGGCTACATACCGTAACCATTGTCGGCATGCTCGGCCGCGACGAGGGGGCGACGCTGCCGTTGTCGGTCTTCACGCGCGTCGCGGGGTCGCGGCTCGACCGGTTCGAGGTGCGGGTGGGGGATGTCCTGATCGGGCCGCCGGTCAGGGACAGCGATCCGCACCCGTTCGGGTCGATCTTCAGTGCCCTCATGGATCGGCGAGGCATCTCGCGCGAGGAAATGGCTCGCCGCTGCGGCCTCGCCCTGTCGACCGTGGCGAAGATGCGGGCCGGCTACCTGGTGCCCGAGCAACCGGATCGTCTGGCCAGCCTGGCTGCAGCGCTGGAGATGCCCGTCGGTGATCTGATGGCTGTCGCCGGCCTCCATACTGACCGCCGTGGATGATGAGTGGCGGCTCAGCGCGACCGGGTTCGGGGAGGACTGGTCGCACGAGCTGATCTTCGCTGAGGAGGTCGCCTGGGAGCGCGAGGACCTGGTGGCCGGGATGGCCGAGTTCCTCCGGACGGTGCCGGGCGTGACCGCGGTGGAGCACGTGGACCGGGAGGCCGTGGTGATCGCGGCTGCGGCCATGCCGACCGGGCGCCTGTCGGCGGCGGTGCGGCGCCGGTGGGAGAAGGCGAAGAAGCAGCGGCCGCCGTGGATGGCCGCGATGGACCGCGCGGCCCGGATGGTGGCGGAGCTCACCGGCTTCCAGCGGGACGGCTGGCAGCTGACCCGGACCGTCGACAGCGAATTGAGCCACATCATCACCCTCGACCACTGGTCCGGCCGGGAACCGGGCGATCATTCCGTCACGATCGCGGCGTACGTCCGGCTCGACCTGCCGGACATCCGCCACCACGACGTCCTCCGTCACAACGGTCCCCTCGGCGACACCACGTCGCTCCGCGAGGTGGTCACCGGCCGGCTGCTGCCCACGCTGCATCCGTTGACGTCGGTGGACGCCCTGCTGGAGCGGTGGCAGAACCAGGGATCGATCGAGGAGCGCGGCACGTACCGGCTTCCAGAGATCCAGCTGCACGCCCGCGTCCTGGTGGCGCGTGGCCGTCTCGCCGAAGCTCGCGACCTATACCAGATCGACTTCGACCGGACCCCGCCGCGGCACCGCCCCTACCTGCTGCTGAACCTCGCCGAGCTCGGCGTGCCGGCGCTGACCACGGCGACCGATCCCCGGCTGAGCGTCGTCCAGGAGGCGACCCTGACGGCGTGGCACACGAGCACGTTGCCGCTCACCGACCGGCTGCGCGACCTCACCGGCCTGAGCCTGGACGGGACGCGCGAGTCCCTCGACGAGCTCTGGGCGTGGCTGCGGGTGTCACGGGACCGTCTCCAGGCCGAGTTCACCGATGCGGCGCCGACGCTCGCGATGCCGTACTACGGCGTGCTGGCCGGCGGCACCAATGCTGCTGCCGCGCCCCGGGATCCGTGGTACCGGGTCACGGTCGAGCATGTCACCGCGTACGTCGGCGAGGTGGTGATCGCCCAGGCGCCGGGCACGGTCTGGGCCATCGGCGAGGACGGCGAACTGGCGCTGGTCCGCACCGCCGGAACCGGCCTGCTGTGGCGGGTGCTCGCCATCGTCCACGCCGACTTCGACACGCCCACCGACGAGTTCGACCCCCACCGGCTGCGCCGTCTGGCCGACGACATGCTCCGCTGGGTCAACACAGACCCGAGAAATCAGGTCTGGATCACTCCCACCGGGTTCTAGAAGCGGATCCCATTCCTGCTCACTCGAGCGAACCGGAGGCCGTGCAGCCAGGTCAGAACCGATCTCGCTCAACCTTCGCGGCTCCGCTGGTCCGCCTGCGGAGTGGCTCGGATCGCGACGACCACATCGTTCCCCACAGCCGGGTCGACGACGCAGTGGAGTCCGAGGTCGGTAATGCGACCGTCTCGAACGTTCCACTCGCGGGCGCCCGGGTCACGTCCGAGTATCGAGCCGAGAGAGTCGATGGTGGCTTTCCAGAGATTCGCCCAAGCCCGCCGAGGCCCGACCACGAACGCCAGCTGAAGGGCGACGCCGCCATACGGCGAGGAGCCGTCCGTGATTTGATCGCGAATCTGTTGCTTGTAGGCGGTGCTGGTGGCCGACGCCGTGGTCCGAACATCGAATGAGTACGTTCCACCCGGATCGTTGACTCTGGAAGCCTGGCAAATCGCCACCGACGATACCGCCGCATGACGCTTGGTTGCCCACACAGAGGTGAACTGTCGGCCAGTTTCCTTCGCCAACTGCGGGACCAGTGGAAAGAGGTAGTTATCAAGGTCATTGAACGCAAGTAGCGGCACGGTATCGGGCAGCGCGACGTCAAGGCGCAACGCGAGCGGGTCAGGCGTATGACACACCGGCTCTGCGATGGCCAAGCGGACCTGGGCGACGAAGGCGGCGAAACGTACCTGACCCGGTGTACCGCTCTTGTCCCAGCTAGCAAGGGCGGGCGCGATGCCAAGCGTGCTGCCTACTGCATCGGGGCAGCCATAGAAGACAGGCGTAGTCATAACTTGAGTTCACCGTTGTCCACCATGCGTAGCAACAGGAGCTTGTGACGAAGCCTCGAGTCATGAGGGTGCACCGCCGACCAGGATTCTCGGCATCGATAGTATCCACCGGAATCCAAGTCCTGGACCGTGCATGGGCTACCCGCGACACCCGGGTGAACATCCGTCGCATCGCAGCCGTACGGACAGCTTCAGGCCGGTTCGCAGACTCAACCGCCTCCGCAGTACGGCTTCACCCAGCATGGCGTTCCCGCATATGGGCGCCGGGCTACCCGCCGCGGAAGGAATCGACCGCGGTGGCGATCGGTGTGACCGTGGTGGCGGTTGTCTTGACGCTGTGCATCGGTGGCACCGTCGCGCAATTCGTGATTGGTCGGTACCTCGGTGACGCCAAGCCGACGGTGACCATCGTCGAGCCGGAGACACTCGGCGGCCGGCTCAAGCTGGTGGTGGACGACGACGCGGAGGTGGGCGCCGTCATCACCGAGATCGAGGAGAGTCTGGCCAGTCATCTGGGCGCGGAGAACTCGTTCGGCGCCCTGTACGGCGACCTCACTGACGACAACATGATTGCCGCCTCGTCCACCGAGGCAACGATCTTCAACCCGCGCGAGGAGTTGACAGCTGCGTTCGCCGCGTTCAGCGCGGGCTCCCAGCTCACGCGCCTGGCCCCGGCGGGCACCGGCACGCTGGGCGGTCTCGCCGAGTGCGGCACGTTCGTCGACCCGGAAGGCGGCTCGGTGATCTGCGGCTGGGCCGACGAGGGAAGCCCTCGGCATCGTCATCCGGCTACGAACCGGACGACAGGGCCCAGGCTGAGTTCCCGGGACTCAGCGCCGAGATCGAGATGAAGGCTAGCCCGGACGGCGGCGGGCGGTGACGCGATAGCGGTCGGCCTCGTCGGCGTACGTCGTGGATTCCGGCTGGAGGCCGGCGGCGCGCAGATCCTCGTCCAGCTGGCCGGCCCGGAACGGCCAGAACGTCAAGCGTTCGCCCTGGCTCGTCACGCCGCCAGCGCTGTCCCACTGCGCCACCGCGACGTCGAGGAAGTGCGGATCGTCCCAGTCCTCGGCGAGCGTCCACGAGTAGATCACCAGTGAGCGTTCGCCGCCGCGTTCGACCAGACGGTCGGCGACCT
The DNA here is from genome assembly GCF_036053395.1 of Actinoplanes sp. NBC_00393. Taxonomy (NCBI): domain Bacteria; kingdom Bacillati; phylum Actinomycetota; class Actinomycetes; order Micromonosporales; family Micromonosporaceae; genus Actinoplanes; species Actinoplanes sp. NBC_00393. The sequence continues at coordinate 4,122,995 of NZ_CP107942.1, forward strand.
GCAGGCCGGAGCCGGCCGCCCGGACGCGCTCCCAGTTGCGGGAGGTCACCACAAGCAGCCCACCTGGGCGCAGCACGCCGGCCATCGCCTGCAACGCGGCGCGCCGGCGCTCGGTTCCGGCGGCATGGGTGAGCGAGTTGCCGATGCAGAAGACCGCATCGAACGGCTCCCGCGCGGTGAGTTGCTCCCACTCGCACTGCAACGCGACCAGGTCGACGCCGTGCTGCCCGGCAAGTTGCCGGGTCCGCTCCACCATCGCCTCGCTGGCGTCACACGCGACCACCTCGAAGCCGCACAGCGCCAGGCCGACCGCGAACTGCCCGGTCCCGCACGCGCAGTCCAGCACCCGCGCTCCGCTGCCGAGCGTGTCGACGACCTCGGCGAACGCGGCGACCGATCCCTGCGGCGTCAGCAGCTGATCGGGTACGAGCCAGTCGTACACACCGGCCAGCACGTCATACGAATCCCCCACGACGACTGACGTTAGCCCGCATCCGCCAGATCCCAGCGGATCGTGACGCGCCTGCCCGCCGCGGCAAGATCGTCCAAGCCGGCATCGATGGCGCCCAGGCGGATCAGACCCGGAGCGGGAACGGATTGGCCGAGGTCGTCGTAGTAGACCGCGATCACCTCGGTCTGCGGCCAGAAGTAGATATCGCCCACGACTGGATCATGCACCGGGACGGCGCCGTCGACGGTGAGGGCGTTCGGCAGGCGCCCGGACTTCGCCTGTCCCCACACGTCCTTGAAGTCCAGGGTCGCCGGCAGCATGGCGGCGAGCTGCCGGGCCTCCGGCGTATCCGCCAGCGTCGCGGTCGCCGCGCCGCCGTCGAACTGCAGCGTCACCGGCTTGCCCGCAAAGGTACTCGGCACCGGATCATGCCCGCCGCCCGCGGTGACAGAGCATCCGGCGAGGAGCACGGCGAGTACGGGTGTCAGAAGGGCAGTCATCCGGCTGGTCATGGCGTTCAGCCAACTCGCCCGGCGGCACGCTCAGGAAGTCACTGGCGATGGGTGTACTTGTAGTGCATCGCTGCGGGCGGGCGTACGCCGTACCGTCGATGGCATGGACAACCGGGCCGCGGTGCGCGAGTTTCTCACCTCGCGCCGTGCCAAGATCTCGCCGGAGCGGGCCGGCCTGCCGGCCATAGGGCAGCGCCGCGTCCCCGGGCTGCGGCGCAGTGAGGTGGCCGCGCTGGCGGGGATGAGCGTGGAGTACTACGCCAAGCTCGAACGCGGCACCCTCGCCGGTGTCTCGGCCGGTGTTCTCGACTCGCTGGCCCGCGCCCTGCAACTGGACGACGCCGAGCGGGCTCACCTCGTACATCTCGCCCATGAAGCGGACGGCAGCAACGCCGTCCTGCGGCGGCGCCGGCCGAAGCAGTGGCAGGTCCGGCCCAGCCTGCAGTGGTCGCTCGACGCCATCACCGCCGCACCGGCGATCGTCGGCAACAACCGGATGGATCTGCTGGCCGCCAACGCGCTCGGCCGGGCCATGTACGCCGACCACTACACCGATCCGGCCGGCCCGCCGAACTTCGCGAGGTACATCTTCCTCGACAGCGCGGCCCACCGCTTCTATCCCGAGTGGGATCTCGCCGCCGACATGTGCGTGGCCAATCTGCGCACCGCGGCCGGCAAGGATCCGCACGACAAGGGGCTGCACGACCTCGTCGGCGAACTGTCGACCCGCAGCGACGAATTCCGTCACCGCTGGGGCGCCCACAACGTCCGCACCCACGGCACCGGGTCGAAGAATTTCCACCACCACATCGTCGGCGGTCTGACCCTCGCCTACGAAAGCATGGACCTGCGCGCCGACCCCGGTCTCACCATGACCGTGTACGCAGCCGAGCCCGGCTCCCCGACCGAGGACGCGCTGCGACTTCTCGCCTCCTGGGCCGTCTCGATCAAGGCCGCCGACTGAGTCTTCGATAGATGTCGGTTGATATCTGGAAACAATGGTGCAATGATTCGCCTGGGAGCGCTCCCAATCCCCGTACGCCGAAGAACGGAGGAGAAACCGTGCCCCCACGCGAATCCCACCGGTTCCGCCGGCCTCTCCAGGTGGTCGTCGTCGTGCTCGCCACCATGGTGAGCCTGCTGCCGTGGACCGGCGCAGCCCAGGCCCACGGCACCATCGTCAGCCCGGCCAGCCGCGCCTACCAGTGCTGGCAGACCTGGGGCAGTCAGCACATGAACCCGGCCATGCAGCAGCAGGATCCGATGTGCTGGAACGCCTTCCAGGCCAACCCGGACACCATGTGGAACTGGATGAGCGCGCTGCGCGACGGCCTGGGCGCCCAGTTCCAGGCCCGCACCCCGGACGGGCAGCTGTGCAGCAACGGTCTGACCAGGAACAACAGCCTGAACCAGCCCGGAGCCTGGAAGACGACAAACGTCAGCCGCAGCTTCACCGTCCGGCTGTACGACCAGGCCAGTCACGGCGCCGACTACTTCCGCGTCTACGTCAGCAAGCAGGGGTTCAACCCGGCCACGCAGAGTCTCGGCTGGGGGAACCTCGACTTCATCACGCAGACCGGTAGGTACGCGCCGGCGCAGAACATCTCGTTCGACATCTCCACCTCGGGATACACCGGGCATCACATCCTGTTCGTCATCTGGCAGGCCTCGCACCTCGACCAGGCCTACATGTGGTGCAGCGATGTGAACTTCACCTGATCGGCCGCTCCGGCCCAGGACGTCGGCAAACGTCCCGGGCCGGAGACCCCGTCCCCTCCAGTCCGCCGAGGTGAGAAACGATCATGAGTACGAGTCGAGCCCGCTACGTGTGGGTGGCGGCGATCCTGCTGCTGGCCGCGGCCGCGGTGGTCGTCCTGCACAATCCGGCCGACTCCGAGGCGGATCCAGCGGACCTACAGGGCCAGCTCCAGGCCCACATGCGCACCACGCTCGAGCGATCTGACCCGGGCCAGCACAACCATGCCGGCCACCAGGTTCAGCCGACGGCCGGCGAGCCGGCAGTCATCTGCGGGGTACGCGTGTACGGCTACGAACCCTTCCAGGTCACCACGCTCGCCGAGGTGAAGACGGTGTACGGCTTCCACCTCTGCGGGGTCGCCGAACCGCAGCGCCCGTGGGACGTGGCGGTCAAGCTGGCCGGCCCGGTGATCCTGGACATGGCCACCGATCCGCCGGGCATCCAGGTGGTCGAGGCGACCGCCGACGTCATGTACGTCGACCGGCTGCAGCAGATGTTCCCGCCGAAGTACGCGCAGGTGGCCCAGAAGGAGGCCTTGTCAGACTCGGAGATGGCCGACCTGCGCCGCCGCTACGACGACGCGGCCGGACTCTGATCACCGGCACTGCTGAAGGGCTTCCGGCATCGGGGGTCTCGCTGTCGTCCGTCTCTCTCGAAAACCGGCGATTGACAGCTGCCCACCTCGACGCCACTTCGATCCCGCCGGCCTCGCGCAGCCGGCAAGCGATTGCGTGCGGCGGCTGGCGCCGTCCGGCGAGACCTCCCGGGTAGACGGCCACATCCGCAATGGGTGTGCCCACATCCACTGCGGATGTGCTCGCATTTTCGGAACCAGACGGATCACGGGGTCAGCCGCGACTGCCAGCCGGGTGGTCCCCACCGGCGGTTCCCGAGGGCCGGCTGGGAGCCGCTGCTGCCCCAAACGTCCTTCGAAGGGTACGAAGCTGCCGGCCGGATGACCGAAAGGCCGGAACAGGGCGAGGCTGTGCAGCGATCCCCTTTCCTGCGGAGTTGCGGTGTCCAGGTGGTTTGGCGGCCGCTGACAGCGACACCGCGCTGTCACCCCTGCTTCGGTGCCAAGGGCCGGCGCGGGCAGACGTCCACGGCCTCCCAGCGAGATGACCATCCTGGTCAACGGGGCGCAGACGACCGTCGCGATCCCGCCGATCGAGGAGCAGGGCTGGGCTGAGGCACTCGCCCGGAGCCTGTGCTGAGGTCCGGAGAAGATTTCCGCAGCCCGGCCGCCCACAGGGCCAGCCCGAGCTGCCGGAATGCTGGAACGCCGGACCGAACCCGGCACGTCCGCGGCGCCCCGGCAGGTCCTCTCCCTCACCGACGCCGGCGGGGCCGAACTGCTCCGGCGGCTCCGCGCACCCTCGGACGTCGAGATCAGCGACCGGAACCGGTACTTCACCGTGCTCGCCTTACTGCGGCACCTGCCGGACCGCGCCGAACAGGCCGCGGTGCTCCAGCGGCGGCTGGACTTCCTGCAGGCGCCGGCGACATTCTTCTCGGCCGCCGGGAAACGGCTCCGCGCCGCTGACATGGACGACCCGTTCCGCCAGGGCATGTTCGAGATCGCCCGGGCCACCGCGCAGGCGGAACGGGACTGGCTCACGCGTACGCTCGCCGAACTGAGCTGACCACGCCGCCGCGGGCGGCTATCTGGCGATCCGGCGCTGGCGCCGCCAGACGTAGCCGCCCATCCCGATCGAAGCCACCGCCAGAATCACCAGCGTCACGGCGTCGCCGCCGGTCGCGCCGGTCCAGAAGAGACCGGCGACCATCGCCACCGCCAGCCCGAAGAAGAAGGGCGGCAGCCAGCGCTGCCGGACTTCCTGCTGCCGCATGTCTCTCCCCTGGTTTGACGATCAAGCAGGCGATACCCGACACCGGCCGGACGGGAAACATACGCTCAGCGGATCCATGGCGGCGCTATTCGGCGGCTACCAGCTGGGGTGCGGGCGTTAGGTTGAGCCGGGCGACCGCGTCGCGCAGGTCCTGGGGCCAGAGCCACAGGCGGTATTCCGGGTTGATGCCGGAATAGTCCTCCGGGCCGTGCAGGACGCGGGTACGCAGGTCCACGCAGTAGCGTTCGCGCCAGGAGCGTTCGTGGACCTTCAGCGGCAAGTTGTTCACCTTCTTGTGAGTGATGTCGAACAGCTTCTCCATGGCCCGGTACTCGTAGGCGAGCAAGGTGTGCTGGTCGGCCCAGATCCCGAGCTGGGCGGCGCGGGCGTTCGCTGCGGCCTGGATCAGCAGGGCGAGGTCCTCGGCGCTCGGGATGGACGGGTAGATCACGAACGGCGTGGCCCAGCCGGCGGTCACCAGGTCCAGGTTGAACGTGGGACGGTCGCGCTTCGGGATCTCCTGGCGTTCCCTCTCGCTGTAGTCGGGAGCGATGTACGCGAGCAGCCGGTGGTTCGTGTCGAACGGGCTGTCCGCCACCCGGATGAAGATCTTCCGGCTTGTGCCGTTGGGCCGTTTCAGCCGCTTGGCGACGTTGTCCTTGCCGAACGCGGACGCCTTCTTGCCCTGCTCGTAATGCAGGCTGCCGGCGTGGCCGGTCTCCAGTCTCGGCAGCACGAACTCGGCCAAGCCGGCGTCGATCGGTGCCCGGCCCTGCCGGATCCACTCCGCCAGCTGCAGGAACTCCTTGTCGATCGCGGCGGCCCGCTGCTCGCTCCGGGCGGTCACCTCCGGGGTGTCGACCGAGAGCATGCGGATCGGCATCCGCACGTTGGGGGTGTCGCCGTCGGTGATGTCGACGAGGTCGCGTGCGCCGAGCGTCGGCATGCTCGCGCCGGCCGGCGCCCAGAAGACCTGCACCGGCTCGATCATGGCGTCCGCCCAGGGGCGAGGCGGGCTGTTGCGGTGTCGAGCCGGCGGCGAGCATTCCGGACCTGCGGCGGGACGGCTGCGCGGCGCGAACGGGACGCCGCGGCGGGCTCGCGGTCCTGGGTGAGTTGCTCGGGCAACGCGACGTCGAGCTGCTTGCGCAGCTCGTCGCGCGCATCCACGAAGCGCTGGTACGCGCTGACTGCCATGGGTCCTCCTCAGATCACTGCCTGATGTTGAAGTTGTCGTAGGGCTGCGGAATCGGCGCTCCGAAGATGAGGGCACCGTTGCTGCTGACGTTGCTCACCGCGGTGACCGGGCTGGTGTCGCGCGGCGCCCGGATCTGCAACGCCGGAAGCAGGCCGCACCTCATACGGTTACCGGTGACTGTCGGCGCCGAACCGAAAAGGTCGACTATCGGACCGAGTGAAAACGGCGCGAGGTCGGTGCAGCAGTTGCCGGAGACCAGCAGATCGGGATGAAACGTCCCCGAAGCCGACCTGGGCCAGCACGCCGGGCGTCCGGTTCTTCAGCGGTCCGTCCTGCTCGACGGTCTCGCTGAGCAGGATCTCGTTGCCGCTGATGTCGCACCGGCCGCCGACCACCGCGCTGCTGTGCACCGCCCGCCGTCTCGCTGCCGACGCGGTGGCGGTGGTGTTCGCCGTACGCAACACCGCCGTGACCGACCGGATCGGCGGCTGAACCGCGAGGAGGCCGGCTGGCTGCTCGACCGGCTGCGGCCCGGCCGGGTCGAGGCGCTCGCCGCCTCCCCCACCGGCGAAATCCGGCCCTGCACCGGGCCGCCGGCCGGCGCCGGCCTCCAAGCTCTGGACTACTCGCCCACCGCCGCGCACGCATCGCAGGAAACCCTGATCTGTCCCGGCCGGGTGGTAACTGTCCCCCGCTCCCAGCTCAGGGACACATAGAGCTTGTTCGATCTTTGGCGCCACCTGACGCTCGATCCACACCTCTCATCGAAGGAGAACGTCATGAACAGACGCCGGATCGCTCAACTGCTCACCGTCGCCCTGGTCTGTCTGGGCGGACCACTGACGACGGGATCCGCCGCCCACGCGGCGTACCGCTACCAGCCCCTCTCCGCCCAGGGCTCGAACGGAAAATGCACCCTGACGATCGACAGCCCGGGAACCTTCAATCTGGGCGGTTTCAAGACGTTCACCACCAAGACCACCAGCACGAGATTCGGCTGCACGCTGCAGGTCTTCTACCACTCGAACAGCACCAACTACGAGGCCCATGTCGCCCGCCCCAACAACCCGAGCATCTGGGGTGGCCTGGTGGCGATCCATCGGGTGCGGATCTGCCAGTCCGGTGAGCCCGGCAGGTGCTCGGCGTACCTGTGGTGGAACAACACCCTGCACACCTCCTGACGATGAAAGCCCGACTCTGCCTGGTGAGCGCCGCGTTGCTGGTGACCTCGTGCGGTGGCCAGGACCATTCCGCGGCCGGCCCGCTGTTGCCCGCGGACGTGCGGGCCATGGCGAGCACCGCTGACGCGGGCGCCGTGCTCGAGCTGGCCCAGAGCGTCCTCATCGCACAGTGCATGAACCGGCGGGGCTTCTCCTACCCGCTGGACGCGAACGCGGCCCGGGCCGACCTGTCCACACCCACGGCAGGCACGTCGGCCGTTTCCTGGCCAGAGGACGACGAGGCGAAGGCGGCCCGGGCCGGGCTCGCTCCGGCTGAGCCCGCTAGCCGGCCGTCCACCGCTCTCGAGACCTACGTCCGCGGGCTTTCCGCGGGACGCCAGCAGGCGTTCTCGCTCGCCCTGAACGGGGACCCGCGGGGCGGTTCGCTGATCACCGTAACGTTGCCGGACGGCCAGCAGGTCCAGCAGAGCCGGGAGAGCTGCAACGCAGAGGCGCTGCAGGACCTCTACGGCGATCTCGAAGGCTATCTGCGCGGCCGGATCACCGCCGACAACGTCAACACCATCGCGCGGGCCCGGGTGACCGCCGATCCGGCGTTCATCAGCGCTGAACGCCGATGGCGGGCCTGCATTTCCGGTCACGGCTGGACGGTCGGGGATCAGGCCGAGCTGTCCGCCCGGGTGGCCGACGCCGGCGCCGAACTGGTGGCCGGCGAGCGCCGCCGGCTCGAACGCAGGGCCGCCGTGCTCGCCGCCCGGTGCAACCGGCAGGGCGGCCTCTCCGCGGCCGGCCGCCGGCTCACCGAAACAGCCGTCCGTGCGGTCCGGGCCGAGCTCGGATCCCTGCTCGACGACCTGAGCCGCCGCGAGCAGGCCGCACTCCCGCACGCCCGGCAACTGGTCGCCGACGCCGCACCCTGACGCCGGGAACCCCGGAACTCGATTCGAAGGAGACCCATGAAACGAATCCTGATGCTGGCTGTGGCCGCCGTCGCGGCCACCACGGGAGCCGTCGTCGCCGCGGCTCCGGCGCAGGCCGCCCCGGTCGGCTGCGGATCCGGCTACTTCTGCGTCTACAACGACATCAACTACAGCTACAACAGCGGGCTCTACCGGACGGCCGGCTCGGACGTCGACTGGTACGACAACCGGTTCCCGAACGGGAAGCTCGTCGCCCGGCACGATTCGTCCTGGTTCAACAATGGCATCACCGGGCCCGGCATCCCTTCGTACACCAAGGTTTTCGAAGGCAAGGAGCACGTCGGCGCGATGACGATTTGCCTGCGCGCCGGCACCGGATTCCCCCGCAAGCCCGCCTCCAGCGACCGCGGTGGGTCACACCTCTGGGCCTTCGGCTGCTGACGCACGTCCCGGCCCCTCCTCGAAAGGAGCACCCATGAAACGAATCCTGATGCTGGCTGTGGCCGCCGCCGCGGCCACCACGGGAGCCGTCGTCGCCGCGGCTCCGGCGCAGGCCGCCCCGGCCGGTTGCCGATCCGGCTACTTCTGCGTCTACAAGAACATCGGCTACGACTACCCCGGCGGCGTCTACACCGCGTCCGGCCGCGACGACGACTGGACCAACAACACCTGGCAGGACGGGTCGAAGGTGGCGCGGGAGGACTCGTCGTGGTTCAACAACGGCGTCACCGGCCCGGGCATCCCGTCCTACGTCAAGGTCTACGACGCGGTCCTCGGCCTCGGATCGATGACGATCTGCCTGCGTGCCGGCACCGGATTCCCGCGCAAACCGGCCTCCAGCGACCGCGGTGTGTCGCACCGCTGGACCTACGGCTGCTGACCGGGTCGTCGCCTCGTCACCTCACGAATGGAGCCAGGCACTCATGAACACGCGAAGGAACAGCATCCGGAAACGCGTTGCGGCGCTGGGCGTGGCCATCGTCGCGGCCACCGCGGGAACTGCCGCCGTCGCTTCGCCCGCGCAGGCCGCCCCGACCGGCTGTCCGTTCGGTTCGTTCTGCGTCTACAAGCACATCAACTACGACTACTACGGCGGCATCTACACCGCGTACGGCCAGGACGCCAACTGGGGGAACAACACGTTCCAGGACGGGTCGCGGGTCCGGCGCAACGACTCGTCGTGGTTCAACAACGGCGCCGAGGGGCCGGGCATCCCGTCCTACGTGCAGGTCTTCGGCGGTGGGTCGATGACGATCTGCCTGCGCGCCGGCACCGGATTCCCGCGCAAACCGGCCTCGAGTGATCGCGGCGAAAAGCACTACTGGGCCTACAACTGCGAATGAACCCCTCGAAGGAGAGTGTCATGAATCGAATCCTGGCCCTGGGCATCGCCACGGTCATGGCCGGCGCGGGGGTTGCCGTCGCATCACCCGCCCAGGCCGCGCCGGCGGGCTGCCGGCCCGGCTACTTCTGCATCTACAAGCACATCAACTACAACCCCAATTACGTCTACTACGCGTCCGGTCGCGATCGGAGCTGGACCAACGACGAGTTCCAGGACCAGACGCCCGTGCTCGAGAACGACTCGTCGTGGTTCAACAACGGCATCGTCGCCCCCGGCATCCCGACCTACGTGCAGGTCCACGACCGGGAGGATCACGTCGGGGCCATGACAATCTGCCTGCGCGCCGGCACCGGATTCCCCCGCAAACCGGCCTCCAGCGACCGCGGCCGATCGCACCGCTGGACCTACGGCTGCTGACCGGGCCGGCCGACTTTCAAAGGAGTTGATGCACATGCGTACTCTGTCCCCGGCCCTGGTCGTCGCCTCCGGCATTGCCGGAGTTCTCCTGGCCGCCGCGCCCGCACAGGCCGCTTCCTTCGATTGGGACCCGCAGCCGGACTACACCGGCCCGGAGTACTCCCAGCAGATGTGGGCCTGGACCGGCGTGAACGTGATCGCCCGCGGCATCATGTACGGCACCACGAGCGACAGCCGATCGATCCGCAAGATCACCGTCTGCGACAACGACAGCCAGAGCACCGTCTTCATGCGGGTGTACCCGCGCTCGGGCGGCTACATCGACTACCCGGACAACGTCAGCGGCGACTGCTTCCGCAGGGACCTCGGGTACGACATCAGCCACTTCCGCATGATGGTCCGCGGCGAGCTCAGCAGCGCGCTGACGGCGCCACTCACATAACGGGCCCGCGGTCTGTCTTCCCGCGCTCCTCGACGAGGTCGCCGAGACCTAGCTTGAGCTCGGCGGCCTCGGTCGCGTCGCAGGCAGCGAACTGCCGGGCCAGCACTTCGCAGTACGTCGGCCGCGCCTCGGCATGCCGGGCGCGGCCGGCGTCGGTCAGGAAGACGTTGATGCCGCGGCGATCGACCTCGCAGAGCCGGCGTTCGATCAGCCCCTGCTTCTCCAGCCGGCCGATCAGCCGGGACAGGGCGCTCTGCGTGATCGGGACGACGTCCGCGATGTCCTGGACCCGGGGCTTGCCGTGCGCGGACACCTCGGCCAGCTGGTCCAGCACCTCGAACTCGTGACAGCTCAGGCCGTGCTGCTGCTCGAGGGCCTGCTCCAGGGCGTTGCCGATGCGGACCCGGCGGGCGGTCAGCTCACGCCACTGGTCGACGAGGGCCTGCGCGCTGTCCATGACTCCGCAACCTATCACATGCCGATGCACTAGATGCGCGTACATTAAATGCTTGTGCATTAGATGCATGTGCACATAGATTCGCCATCGTGACCCTCGATGCCCTCGCCCCACACCAGCCAGCAGATCCGGCCATCTGGTCCCGGAACTTCCGCTACTACTTCACGGCCCGCAGCGCGGGCCTGCTCAGCTGGGCCATGCTGCCGGTCGCGGTCGCTGCCGGCCTGCTCAGCGGTGGGTACGGTCTGCACACCGCCGGCTATGCCATGGCCTTCCTGGTCGGCCCGTTCGCCGGGCTGGTGCTGTTCGGCGGGGTGCTCGCCGACCGGTTCACCGCCCGGCGCATGATGATCGCCGCCGACCTGGCCAACCTCGTCGCCCACGTCCTGCTCGCCCTGCTGTTCCTGCACGGCATCGACCACCTCTGGCAGCTGTACGCGTTGCTCGTGATCGCCGGCACCGCCAACGCGATGTTCCAGCCGGGCGCCTCCTCGACCGTCCCGCTGGTGTCCCGGGACGTGCAGGGCGCCAACGGCGTACTGCGCACCTCCGAGGCGTTGACCGGGCTGGGCGGCCCCGCCCTGGCCGGCGTCCTGGTCGGCCTAGGCGCCACCGGCTGGGTCATGGTGATCGCCGCCGTCGCCTACGGGACCAGTGCGATCTGCCTGTTCGCGCTCCGCCTCGGCGCGGTCCCCGCCCCGCCGGCGGGCAAGAGCCTGTGGCACAACCTGGCGGTCGGCTGGCACGAGTTCCGCGTACGGAGCTGGCTCTGGGGTGTGATCGTGATCTGGATGGTCTTCGCGGTGCTGTCGTGGGGACCGCAGCTGACGGTGGCCGCCGGCGTCATCGTCCCCGAGCATGGCGCGTCCGCCTTCGGCCTGCTCAACGCGGCACTCGGCGCGGGCACGGTGGCCGGCGGCCTGCTGGCGATCCGCTACAAGCCCGCCCGGCCGCTCGCCGCCGGAGCCGTGGCGATCCTGGCCTACCCGCTCTATCCGCTCGGCATCGTGCTGGGCTGGCCGGTCTGGGCGCTCGCGGTCGCCCAGGTCGCGGTCGGGGCCGGCATCGGCGTCTGGGGCGTCATGTGGGCCACCAGCGTGCAGACCCAGGTGCCCGGCGAGGTGCTCAACCGCGTCCACGCGTACGAGGTCGCCGGCTCGGTCGGCATGTACCCGATCGGCAGCGCCCTCGCCGGCCCGGCCGTCGCGGCGTTCGGCACCGACCGCGTGCTGCTCGTGGGCGCCGTGGTCGCCCTGCTCACCGCGGCCGCGCTGCTCCTCGCCCGGCCGATCCGCACGCTCGGCAGGGCGCCGGGCGCCACCATGGGCGCTCGGTGATCAGTTCGGTCAATCTGGTCATGCGCTGGGCCAGCAACCGGGCATGGGTACGCGGATTCGCGTGCGCGAGCCTGATGTCGGAGGCGAGGTAGTTCGCCTCCCGGACCTCGCACTCGGCGCGCAGGACGTCCGGCGGGATCGCTGTCTCGGCGGTGATCACGTCCAGGACGGCCGGGGCGTGCGGGCCGCTGTCCGCGATCACGAAGAACCAGTCGTCCATCGGCTCGCCGAACCGGGCCCATTCGAAGTCGAGGAGCGCGGTCAGGGTCCCGTTCGACGCGAGCCAGTTGCCCCAGTGGCAGTCCGCGTGGACCGGGACGTTCACCCTCGCCCGCTCCGGTGCGTTCACCGCGATGACCCGGAGTCCCTTCAGCAGGGCGGCCGGCACTTGCAGGCCGTCGATCTCGGCGAGCAACGCCTCCCGGGTGACGAATCCGCCGTGGTCCAGCGGCTCCCGCAGGATCTGTGCGGCCCGGGTGGACGGCGACCAGGCGTGCAGCGCTCCGAGCCGCTGGACCGACTGTTTCGCCAGTGCGCACGCGGTCTTCCGGTCGGCACCCGGCAGGCCCATGCCGGGGGCCGCGCCGGGCACCCGGGCGTAGCAGGCGTACCGCACCTGGCGCCCGTCGACGACATGGACCCCGCTGTCGAGAAGGGCGGCGGTGATACCGGCCGGCAGGTCCGGGGCCAGGGCGATCTCGCGGCTCAGGCGCGGGTGGTCCCCCGCTCCGATGACCTTCACGACGATGTCCGCGGCGACGTGGACCTGATGCGAGATGCTCTCCGCGACGGTCATCGGACCCGGGTCGCGGCCGAGAACCGCGGTCGCGATCGCCCGAGCCTGCAGCGTGTCAGTCATGAGTTGATCTCACCGGCACTTCGCTCCGGCGCACAACCAGCCGATGGCTGCGGCGCACCGGCCTCGCCGCCGCAGCGTTCGCCACCAGGGCAGATGCTCGGTCTTGCGGACTTGCGGGGGCGTTCTCCCGGCAGCAAGCCGATGGACGGCGCGATGGGCCCACCACGGTTCGCCCATGAGCTCTCATCTATGTGATCTACGCCACTGTCGGATCGGGGCCGCGCTGTTCGTAGCAATGGTGAAAGGCTTCCCACGAGCAGACGGGAGATGATCCGAGATGCAGTACCTGGTTTCCGTGATCGACGACAAGTCCAACTCCGGCACCGCCGAGGAGATGCTGGCGATCGACGCGTTCAACGCCCGCGTCCAGGCCGACGGCCACTGGGTCTTCGCCGGTGGCCTCGCGTCGCCCAGCACGGCCACCGTCATCGACAACCGCGACGGGCAGGCGCTGTTCACCGACGGGCCGTTCGTCGAGACGAAGGAGTACATGGCCGGCTTCTGGGTCTTCGAGGCCCCCGACCTCGACGTGGCGCTCAAGATCGCCGCGGAGGGGTCGAAGGCCTGCAACCGCAGGGTCGAGGTGCGGCCGTTCCTGTGAGCGTGATCGACGTGCGCGACGCGGTCACCCGGGCCCACCACGAGGAGTGGGCTCGGGTAGTCGCCTCGCTGACCAGGCGTTTCGGTGACCTCGACGTTGCCGAGGAGGCGGCGGCCGAGGCGTTCGCTGCTGCTGTCGAGCGGTGGCCGGCGGATGGCGTACCCCCCAATCCCGGCGCCTGGCTGACCATGACCGCCAACCGCAAGGCCATCGACCGCATCCGGCGGGAGAGCAAGCGCGACGACAAGCAGAGGGAGGCCCAGATCTTGTACGACGACGACCCACCGCAGCCTCTCGGCGCCATCGACGACGAGCGGCTCCGCCTGATCTTCATCTGCTGTCACCCGGCGCTCGCGATGGAGACCCGCGTGGCGCTCACCCTGCGCATGGTCGGCGGCCTGACCGCGGCCGAGATCGCCCGCGCCTTCCTGGTGCAGGAGACCGCCATGGGCCAGCGGATCACCCGCGCCAAAGCCAAGATCAAGGCGGCGCGTATCCCGTACCGGGTTCCGTCCGCGGAAGACCTCCCCGCCCGGGTCTCCGGTGTGCTCGCCGTCCTCTACCTGGTCTTCAACGAGGGCTACCTGGCCACCGGCCCCGGCACCGACCCGGTCCGCCACGACCTGACCACCGAGGCGATCCGGCTGACCCGCCTGATCCGCGCCCTGCTCCCCGACGACGGCGAGGTGGCCGGCCTGCTCGCGCTGATGCTGCTCACCGAGGCCCGCCGCACCGCCCGCGTCTCCACCACCGGTGAACTGGTCACCATGGACGAACAGGACCGCGGCTCCTGGGACACGGCCCTGATCGCCGAGGGCCACCAGCTGGTCCGCGAACGCCTGGCCGCCGGCGTCGCTCCCGGCCGCTACCAGATCCTCGCCGCGATCAACGCCGTGCACACCTCGGCCCGCGACGCCCGCGACACCGACTGGTCGCAGGTGGTAGCCCTCTACAACCAGCTGGCCCACCTCGACCCGTCCCCGATCGTCACCCTCAACCGCGCGGTAGCCGTCGCCGAACTCGACGGCCCCGCGGTAGCTCTCGCCACCATCGACCGCCTCGCCGACAAGCTGGACGGTTACCACGCCTACCACGCCACCCGCGCCGTCCTGCTGCGCCGGCTGGGCCGCAGTGGGGATTCGCGAGCGGCCTACGACAGGGCCATCGAGCTGGCCGGCAACACCGCCGAGATCGCCTACCTGACCCGCCGCCGCGACCAACTCGGCTAGCGAGCCAGGCCCTACGGCGCCGACACCAGCCGTGCCGGACCGGCTGGGTCGAAGGATCGGCCGGCGCGATCAAGGCGAGCAACCGACGGCCGCCCACTTCGGACCGGCAGCGAGACCTCGAAGCCCGCTAGTTCTCGTAGAGTTTGCAGGGCCGGGGCGTGCCGATGACCAGACGACTATGGACCGACCGGCTTCGTGCGCCGCTGTCGCCGGGCTGTTCCATGATGACGAAGTGCAGGCTGGTTCCGGCCGGCATGCGGTCACGCCGAATGGTGAAGACCTGTTCGTCGCCGTCCGGCGGGCTGGGCTGCATCGGCATGACGCGCAGGAGCAGGGGCGATTCGGCCTGATCGTCCTCGGCGCAGCCGGCCGTCTGACCGGGACGCAGCTGCTTGAACTCGACCTTCGCGGGTACCCCGGCCCGGTTCAGCGCCGCACTCAGCTGATCAGCGTCGGTCAGCTGGCGGATGGTGAGCCGGACGCTGCCGTCCGGTTGCGTGTCGACGGACCAAGCCGCCACCGGTGCCGGGGCCGGCCGGTCGGGGGCCGGAGAGCCCAGGGCCAGACCGAGCGTGGTCGCGGCAGCGGCAGCGGCGAGGCCGAGAGCCCCGACGGTGTGCCGCCGCCGGCGCAGTCGCCTGCCTCGGGCGGTGATGTCCGCGACGGAGTCACCCAATCGCATCGGCTCGAATTCCGAGCGCATCCGCGCGTACAGATCATCGTCCTTGATCACGGCTTCGGCTCCTGTTCGGCGACGGGTGTCAGGGTGGCCCGCAGGGCCCGCGTTGCCCGGGCGAGGTGGGCGGTGACCGTGCCGGCGGCGATGCCGAGCGTGCGCGCGGTGGTCTCGCTGTCGAGGTCGAGGAAGATGCGCAGGGCGACCACCTGACGCTGCCGGGTGGGCAGGGCTTTCAGCGCCGCCATCATCCGCGGGTCGGGCAGGGTCGCGTCCATGTCGTCGTGGCCCGGCCGCTCGTGGTCGTGCCGGCTGGGCGCCGGCACCTCCCGCCGCCATCGCCGCCACCACGAGGTGTGGGCGTTGAGAGCGGTACGCACCACCCATGCCCGCGGCGACGGGTGGTGCGCAACCGTGTGCCAGGACGCCCAGGCCCGGGCGAATGCCTCGGCGACGACGTCCTCGGCCGCCTGGCGGTTGCCGATGGCGGCGGCGACCGCCCGCAGGCAGTCGTCCCGGGCGCTCTCGTAGAAGGCGGCGAACTCCGCCGGTTGATGTCCCACCCTGGTATTACGCACGAGCCCCGCGATCCGCTTACCCCGGGAGCGAGCCGTTTCCGGGCTGGTGGAAGACGACCTCGGGATTGTCGGCGGCCGGGCCGTGCAGCAGCGGCTGCGGGATGCCGCGCAGATGCAGGTCGAAGAACGCGTTCACGTACTCCCGGACCAGCTGCGCGGTGCGGTCGCCGGGTAGCGGTGAGCCGTCGTCGGGCAGGCCGGCCTGGTCGGCCAGGACCGCGGTGTCGCTGAAGTCGAGGTGGCCGGTGCCGGTGACGGTCAGCCAGCGCTTCCAGCCGTTCAGGCGCTGCCAGTCGCGGTCCCAGCTCTCGTCGGTCGCGCCGGGGACGTGCGAGGGGGCGCCGAGCATGAGGAACGGGCGACCCGCGAGGCCGTCTTCGGGGACGGGCGCGAAGAAGGTGCCGTCCATGTTGATCCCGGCCCGGACGCGGGAGTCCGCGGCCATGGCGGCGGCGGCCGCGTTGCCGCCGATGGAGTGGCCGGCCATGCCGATCCGGGTGCGGTCGATCAGGCGGGCGTGCCGCCAGGCCGGCCGGGCGCCGGTCAGACGGTCGAGGACGAAGGTGACGTCGTCGGCGCGGCCGGTGGCGACATCGGCGTACACCTCGGCCGCCTCGCAGGCGGTGCAGGTTAGAACCCGGCCGCCGGGAAAGGCCGTGCCGGACGATTCGTAGGCGTGGTCGATGACGGCGACGAGGTACCCGCGGCTCGCCAGCTCCTCGGCCAGGTGGGTGAGGGTGTGCCGGTGCAGGGTGAAGCCGGGCGAGAGCACCACGAGCGGGTAGCGGCCGGCACGGGGCCGGGCATGCAGGAGCGCATCGGTACGCGTGGCGCTGAGCGCTTCCGGCGCGATGACCCCGGCGAGCTGACGGTCCTCGAGGAACAGCCGGGCCTCGGTGGTGGTGAGGTAGGGCGCGGCCCGGCCGGGACGGGCGACCGCCGGGTAGAACATCGAGACCATGAGCTCGCGGTGGTTAGCCGGCACCCACTGGTCGCGGCGGGACCGGTCGACCAGGTGCAGGACATCACGGCCGACGGCGAACGGTCCGCTGGACTGCGGGAGTGCGAAGTGCGGTGAAGTCGCGTACCCGGCCACGGCAGTGACCGCGGCGGGCGCCGACGCCATCGCAGGCGCCGGCGCCACGAATGCGACGGAAAGAGCAACAGCGGCAGCGGCCCGCATGGCGATATCGAACGTTGTCGTCATGCGTCCAGCCAACCGCGGCAATGGACCGGGCACATTCCCCCGCGATGGAGTGTCCGTAGTAGACCCAGCACTACCAATCCTCGCCGAGCAACTCCCTCAGCCGGCTCAGGGCGCGGGCGTTGCGCATCTTGACCGCGGACACGGACAGCCCGAGGATCTTGGCCACCGCCTCGACGCTCTGATCCTCGGCGTGCCGCAGCACCAGGACCGCCCGGTCCTCCACCGACAGCTGGGCCAGCGCATCCGTCAGGGCCAGCCGCAGCTCCGGCGCCCCGGCCGCGGCCCGGTCCGGCCGGTCCGGCAGTTCGGCCAGCACCACCTCGGATCCGCTGCGGCGCCGATGGTGGTCGAACACGGCGTTCATCAGGACCCGCCTGCTGTACGCCTCGAGGTTCGTCCCGGTGCGGATCCGGCCCCAGACCGAGTACATCTTGGCGAGCGTTTGCTGGGTCAGGTCCTGGGCGAGATGCCAGTCACGGCACATCAGGTACGCGCTGCGGCGCAGCCCGGTGCTGACGGACTCGACGAACGCGGTGAACTCCTCGTCGCGGGCCGCTTTCGCGCGACGGCGGGCCGCACCCCAGCGGGCCAAGGCCGGTGCCCTGACGTGGGCGTCGGTCACAGAACCCCTCCGACCGGGGCGTCCGGTGTGCACCGGCGGCCGATGATCTGCTCGACGCCGTCCGCCGTCGCGAAGTCGGCGCGGAACGCGGTGTACTGCGCGGGCGACACCAGCCGCAGGCGGAAAGCTTCCGGGAACCTGTCAGCGGAGACCGCGGCGATCAGGTCGGGCTCGTGCGCCCAACGAGAGCGGAATTTCTCGTACGCCTGCTCGCGGCTCTCGAAACTCAGAGCGTCCACCCGCGCATCAGCCTCGAGCGCGTTCTGAAGCACCTGGCGGTGCCCGCTGTCCAGGAAGATCATCACGTCGGTGGCGTCGCTCTCCACCGGCCGCTCGGTGCAGGACGGAGCCGACACCGGCGCCATCGCCGCGGCGATCGTCACCGGCGGTTCCGATGCGCGGTCCGCGGTCGCCAGGCCGAGACCGGCCACCGCACCCACCACCGCGACCATGCCGGCCGCGGCCAACTGGTGGCGACGGCGGCGCATCCGGCCACCGTCGCTGATGGCTGCACGCGCCATCTCGCCGGGAGGTACGCCCGGGTCGTCACTGACCGCCAACTCGAAGTGTTCCCGCAGATCCCGTTGCACTGAACGCTCTCCTCACTACGCCGTTTCGGGCCTCTGCCGGTAATGACTGGGTGGGCGCCCGGTTCGGTCACACCGTGCGCACGTCCGTCAGTCTTCCAGGTTTCCCTTTGTCAGTTGACACTAACGTTAGCCAACGCTAACGTATGCGGTGTCCGGTCGACCGGCCGGACGACCTCAGAGGGAGGGAGACGGTCATGGGCCGTCCGGTAGCGTTCTTCGAGATCACCAGCAACGACGCCGATCGGGCGCGGAGCTTCTACTGCGACCTGTTCGGCTGGTCCGCCCCGGCCGACCCCGACGACGGCTACGCCCTGGTCGACACCGGCGCCGGCGAGACCGCGATCGGCGGCGGCATCGGCCCGGCGCAGGCGCCCGGCGAGGCGGGTGTGAAGATCTACGTGCAGGTGGAGGACCTGGAGCAGTCGCTGCAGCGGGCCGGCGAACTGGGCGGCACCACCCTGGTCGCACCGACTCCCCTGCCCGGCGACTACGGTCGGTTCGCGGTGTTCGCCGATCCGGACGGCAACCCGGTGGGCCTCTGGGGGTGAGCGATGGTCGAGGGCGAGTCCGAGGTCGACGACGCCTTCCGGGCGCTGGCGGAGCCACGCCGCCGGGCGATCCTGCGCCTGGTCGCCACCGACGAGCTGGCGGCCGGCGAGATCGCCGCCGCGTTCGACGTGACTCGCACCGCGATCAGCCAGCATCTGACCGTCCTGAAGGACGCCGGGCTGGTCAGCGAACGGCGCGCCGGCACCCGGCGCTTCTACCGGGCGCGGCCGGAAGGGCTCGCCGGGCTGCGCGAGTTCCTCGACTCGATGTGGAGTGACGCGCTGGACGCCGGGCGGCGCCTGGTCGAGGCGGAGCGGGCGGACGGCGTACCCCAGGATTCTCCGAACGTGGCCTGACGGCGGCGGCCGGCCTGGCCGTCCACCTGCCATGATCGTGCCCGTGTCCGACAACGTACGCCCGTTGCAGCGTCCCCCGATCCGGCAGTCGACCCTGGTCCGCAGCGACCGGGAGCACACCTTCGAAGTGTTCGTCCGCGACATCGGCGCCTGGTGGCCGACCCGGCCGTTCTCCCAGGGCGACGACAAGGTGGTCGACGTGACCTTCGAGCGCCGGCTCGGCGGGCGCGTCTACGAGACCTGGGCCGACGGCAGCACGGTCGACTGGGGCGAGGTCATCACCTGGCAGCCGCACGAGCGGTTCGCCATGACCTGGACCGTGCTGCCCGCGGTCACCGAGGTCGAACTGCAGTTCACCGTGCTCGCCCCGGCCCTGACCCGGGTCGCCCTGGAACACCGCGGCTGGGAGCGCCTCACCGAGGAGCAGCTCGCCGCCGCGACCTCCGTGCCGGGCGGATACTCCGCCGGCTGGAAACACATTCTCGACATCTTCGCCAAGTCTGTTGAAGGAGCTTGACATGCGTGTTCTCGCGCAGGTGGTGCATTACCCGAAGCCTGAGCACCGCGACGACATGATCGCCGCGATGGGTCGGCTGCGCGCCGCCTCCGCCGGTGTCGCCGGACTGGACGAGCTCGGCGGCTTCGAGGACGCCGAGGGTGGCCGGCTCATCGCCATCTCGGTCTGGTCGTCGGCGGAGGCCATGCAATCCGGGCTGGCCACCCTCTTCGGTGCGATCGCCGACGTGCCGTTCGACGATTGGGAACGCCAGCAGTACGAGATGGTGACCTGCCCGCAGGTCGCCTGAGGCTCAGCGGCCGGTCGCGCCGTCGATCTGTTCCCGCAGGATGTCGGCGTGCCCGGCGTGCCGGCCGGTCTCCTCGATCATGTGCACCAGCGCCCACCGCATCGACGGTCCCAGTCCGCGGCCGGGCGGGCGCGGGGCGGGCAGGCTCAGGTCCGTGCAGGCCTCGACGACCCGGTTCACCTGCTCGCCCGTCTCCCGGTAGGCGGCGAGCAGGCCGTCGACCGTCTCAGCGGCGGCCGGGCGCAGGGTGCGGCGCAGGTTGGTGATCGGTTCGCCGAGGAAGTAGAACCGCTCGACGTACGTCAGATGTTTGATCAGCCCCAGCAGGTTGGTGCCGGACGGCACGCCGGCCGCTCGGACCTGTGGCTCCGGCACACCGGTGACTTGTCCGCGATCGATCGGCGCAGGTAGTCCAGCATCCCCAGCAGGGTGGCCTTCTCGTCGGCGCCGGTCTGCGGGGGCCCGACGTCACCGCGGCGCTTCACGCCGCGCTCCGCTGGAAGAGCAGGACGTTGTCGGTGACCGTGGCGGTCTGGCCGCCGGGGCCGGTGGCCCGGCGGCGGGGCATGTCGGCGCGCCGGATCGGCCAGCGCTGCGGATCGAGGTCGAGTTCGGCGGCGACCTCGCCGGGCGTCGCGAAGTGCGCGTCGGCATCCTGGTTCCAGGACCAGGGGGCGGTGGAGCCGTGGTCGACGATCAGAAGCAGGCCACCGGGACGCAGCGCGTGCGCGGCGGCACGCAGAGCACGACTGCGGTCCAGCGGGAACGGGGAGTGGAAGTACTGCGCCGAGATCAGGTCGAACGATCCGGCCGGAAACGTACGGGCCAGATCATGCTGCTCGGCGGTCACCCGTTCCCCGATGCCCAGTTCGTGGGCGCGGGCCCGGACCCGCTCGATTGCGGTGGTGGCGATGTCCACGGCGGTGACCTGCCAGCCGTGCTGGGCGAGCCAGATGGTGTCGCCGCCGGGGCCGCAGCCCAGGTCCAGCGCGGTGCCCGCCGGCAGCGGCTCGGCAATCTCGACCAGCAGCGGGTTGGGCCGCCCGGCCGGAGCGCGCTGCGTGCGGTAGTGGTTCTCCCAGAAGGTGCGCATGCGGCCCAGGATCGTCCGGGCCGCGCCATGCTTGCAAGAAAAATTGCGGATCCGCATCATGGCCGGATGAGCAGCAGCACCGAGGAAGACGTTCTTGCCGGGGTCGGGCCGCGACTGCGGGCACTGCGCCGGGCCCGCGGCACCACGCTGGCGGAGCTGGCCGCCGAGACCGGGCTCACCGCGAGCACCCTGTCGCGCCTGGAGAACGGCAAGCTGCGCCCGACGCTGGAGCAGCTGCTGCCGCTGGCGCGGGCGCACGGCGTACCGCTTGATGATCTTGTGGCGGCACCGCCCACCGGCGATCCGCGCATTCATATGAAACCCCTGCGCCGTTTCGGGTTGACCGTGGTGCCGCTGACCAGACGAGCCGGCGGCATTCAGGCCTACAAGGTGATCTATCCGCCGGCCGGGCGGGCAACCACGAGAAAGATGCAGACCCATGAGGGGTACGAATGGTTCTACGTGCTGAACGGCACCATCAGGTTCGTGCTCGGCGAGCAGGATCTGCGGCTCGGCCCCGGTGAGGCCGCCGAGTTCGACACCCGCGTGCCGCACTGGATCGGTAGCGCCGACAACCGGCCCGCGGAGTTGCTCAGCCTGTTCGGCCCGCAGGGCGAACAGACCCACCTGGCGCTGAGCTCGCACCGCTGACTTCGCCGCGCGCCGCTGTATAACAGAAATCCTCGACCCATTTAATGGGCGCGAATTTTCGAGGAATTGTTATGCCCGCCACCCTGCCCGAGTCGCGCTATTTCCGTCTTGTGAACAGCAATAACCGTCTGGCAATATCGCGCCAAGAATGTGAGCGTTCTCATTCTGCGTGCCCCAGCGCATCCCCCGAGGAGCCCCACATGAAATTGCGCAGCGGCCTGGCCGCGCTGATCCTGCTGGCCGGCGGCGGAGTCGTCGCGGCGACCGCCACGGCTGCCTCCGCGGCCACCATCGACACCAGCGCCTCTTATGTGCTGGTCAACCGCAACAGCGGCAAAGCCCTGGACGTCTACAACCTGGCCACCAGCGACGGCGCCCGGATCACCCAGTGGACGCGCAACGACCAGGCGCAGCAACAGTGGCAGTTCGTCGACTCCGGTGGCGGCTACTACCGGCTCAAGTCGCGGCATTCCGGCAAGGTTCTCGACGTCTACAACTGGTCGACCGCGGACGGCGGGTCGGTCGTGCAGTGGACCGACCGTAATGCGACCAACCAGCAGTTCAGCATTCAGGACATCGACGGCTACGTCCAGCTGATCAATCGCAACAGCGGCAAGGCCCTCGAGGTGCAGGGCGCCGCGACGAACGACGGCGCCAACATCGTGCAGTACAGCGACTGGAACGGCGCCAACCAGCAGTGGCAGCTGGTCCGGGTGGGCGGCGGCACGCCCACGAGTTCACCGACCAGCGGCGGAACCTGTTCTCTGCCGTCGTCGTACCGGTGGAGTTCGACCGGTGTGCTGGCGAACCCGCGGTCGGGATGGGTGTCGCTGAAGGACTTCACCCACGCGCCGTACAACGGGCGGCAACTGGTCTACGCGACGACCCACGACACCGGCACCTCCTGGGGCTCGATGAACTTCGGGCTGTTCACCAACTGGTCGGAGATGGGTTCGGCGAGCCAGAACGCGATGAACTTCTCGGCGGTCGCGCCGTCGCTGTTCTATTTCGCCCCGAAGAACATCTGGGTGCTCACCTACCAGTGGGGCGGGCCGGCGTTCTCCTACCGCACGTCCAGCGACCCGACCAACCCGAACGGCTGGTCCGCGGCGCAGACTCTGTTCACCGGCAGCATCACCGGATCCGGCACCGGGCCGATCGACCAGGCGATCATCGGTGACGCCACGAACATGTACCTGTTCTTCGCCGGCGACAACGGCAAGATCTACCGGGCCAGCATGCCGATCGGTAACTTCCCCGGCAACTTCGGCTCGTCGTACACCACGATCATGAGTGACACCACGAACAACCTGTTCGAGGCGGTTCAGGTCTACAAGGTGCAGGGCCAGAACCAGTACCTCATGATCGTCGAGGCGATCGGCGCGAACGGCCGCTACTTCCGCTCGTTCACCGCCACCAGCCTGAACAGTTCGTGGACCCCGCAGGCCGCCAGCGAGAGCAACCCCTTCGCCGGCAAGGCCAACAGCGGCGCCACCTGGACCAACGACATCAGCCACGGCGAGCTGATCCGCAGCAACGCCGACCAGACGATGACCATCGATCCCTGCAACCTGCGGCTGCTCTACCAGGGCCGCTCCCCCAGCTCCGGCGGCGACTACGGCCTGCTGCCGTACCGGCCGGGCCTGCTTACCCTGCAGCGCTGACGAAACACTTCCGGGCGGGTTCGGCGCGCTGCCGAGCCCGCCCGCCGTACGTCGCTCCCACTGCAAAAACCGGTCAAGTGCTACAGACCGTCTCATGTGGAACGTGTTTCGTGCCGATTCCCAGCAAGGGGCTTGCGAACGTCGATGTATGCCCATAGCTTAACCGGTCAAGTGCGCGGGGGCGGCTCACTGGTTTGATACAGCGCAGCGGCATGTCCTCGTGCTCGGCCACGTGTCCAGGAGGTGCCGTGTTGATCCCCCTGCGCTCGATCCCATGCCCATGAACCGGTCCAGAAATCCGGGTGGCCCGGAGGCCGAGCCAGGCCGGGCCGCGACCGGCACCGAGACCGTGGTGAAGCAGTACGTCGACGACCTGATCGAGGCCCTCGCCCGGATCGAGACCGGTTCGCTGACCGGCGTGCTGGACAGCCTGGTCGACGCGCTGCACCACGGCCGGCGGATCTTCGTGGCCGGCAACGGGGGCAGCAGCACCGCGGCCATCCACATCGCGAGCGACCTGATGGCCGCCTCCGGCACGCTCGGGAGCGCACCCCAGGTCGTGGCCCTGACCGAGAACATCGCCCGGGTCACCGCGATCGCCAACGACCACTCGTACGACGAGATCTTCTCCCGCCAGCTGAGCGGCTGGGCCCGCCCGGGAGACGTGCTGCTGGTGTTGAGTGTCAGCGGCCACTCCGCGAACCTGGTCCGGGCTGCCCGGACCGGCCGTGAGCTGGGGATGACCGTGCTGGCCGCCCTCGGCAACCCCGGCGAGCTGGCGCTGCTCGCCGACCGGCCGGTCGTCTTCGGGCAGGCCGACTACGGACTCACCGAGGACCTGCACGTGGCGCTCGGGCACATGGCCGTACGGGTGCTGCGCGGCGGCGACGCCTGCCGGTATCCGGCCGGCCGCGACCAGATGGGCGATCGCCGGTGAACCACTACAGCTCCCGGATCTTCCTGTCGATCCGCTACCTGATCGGCCTGTTCGGTCTCACCCTGACCCGGACCTCGACCGAGCTCACCAGCTACCGGATCCACCTGGGCAACGGCCGCTACGACGACTCGCGGCCGCTGCCGGCCGGCCTGGCGGAGGTGCTCGACGACCGCAATCCCGGCCTCGTCGAGCTGCGCGAACGCTACCGCCGCCTCGATTCGCCGTTCCAGCCGGGCAGCTTCTGGCGGCGCAGCCGGCGCCTGCGCGACCTCGACCTGGGGTACTTCCGCGGCGACAACGCCTACGTCTGGCAGCTGCGCCAGCTCGGCGACCAGGCGCGGCTCAAGTTCTTCCTGTTCGCCCGCTACATCAGCGCGCTCGACACGCACAAGCTGCTGGAACGGACCGGTGAGGACGGCGCGTTCGGCTGCTGGACGTTCGACTTCCACAACCTGCCGACGTCGAGCCGGGACCTGCTCGACTCGATCAACGAGATCTACTTCCTGGACCGGCACTGGGACCTGCTCTCCCGGGTCGACTTCACGGTCGTCGACATCGGCGCCGGGTACGGCCGTCTCGCCCACCGCATGGTGGAGGCGGTCCCCGGCCTGAAGCGGTATCTCTGCGCCGACGCCATCCCGGAGTCGACGTTCCTCAGCGAGCACTACCTGCGCTACCGCAAGGTCGACCACAAGACGGCTGTGCTGCGGCTCGACGAGGTGACCGACCGGCTCGGTGCCGAGCGACCCGACCTCGCGGTGAACATCCACAGCTTCTCCGAGATGCCGATCGCGGCGATCGAGGCCTGGGTCGCGCTGCTGGCCCGGTCCGGCGTGCCCGCGCTCATGATCGTGCCCAACGAGGGCGACAAGCTGCTCAGCCTGGAGGACGACTACCTGCGGTTCGACTACACGCCGGTGCTGGAGCGGCACGGCTATGTCGAGGCCGCGCGCGAGCCGACCATCGCCGACCCGGACGTGCGGGAGCTGGCCGGCATCGGCGACTGGTTCATGCTTTTCAGGCGGGCGGCGCCGTGATGGCGGCGGGCGGCGGCGAGCTCACCTGGGGTCAGCGGTTCGTCTGGAACATCCTCGAGTCGCTGGCGCCGGCCAACCACTACCTCAACATCCGGTTCCGGGTGCACGTCCCGGGCGACGCCACCACCGAGCAGGTGCTGGGCGCGCTGAACACCCTGGTCAACCGCCACGAGGCACTCCGGACCCGGTTTCCCACCGGCCCGGACGGCGAACCCCGGCAGCACTGCGACGAGGGCGGCGGGCTCCAGGTGGAGATCTGCAAGACCGACCCGGGAGGGGTACGCCGAGCCGCCGAACAAACCGAGGAGCGGCTCTGGCGTACGCCGTTCCGGCACGACGACGAGTGGCCGATGCGGGTGAGCGTCATCGTCGCCGGTGGGCGTCCCCGGCAGGTCGTGTTCGTCTTCTCGCACCTGGCGGTCGACGCCTGGGCCTGTTCGGTGCTGCGCGGCGAGTTCCTCGCCCTGCTGCGCGACGAGCACGCCGAGCCGGTCGTCGCGGGCTGGCAGCCACGGGCCCGTGCCCTGTTCGAGAGTTCCGAGCCGGGGCGCCGGGCCAACGACGTCTCCCTGGCCTATTGGCGCCGGGTGCTGGAGGCGGCGCCGCAGACCGCGTTCCCCACCGTCCGCACAGCCGGGGAGAACCCGCTGTTCCCCGGTGTCGGCCTGCACTCGGTGGCGCTGGCTGCGGCGGCGCAGACCCTCGCGGCGCGGCACCGGACCGGACCGGCCGCCGTCCTGCTGGCGGCCCTCGCGACCGTCCTCAGCATCCGCACCGGCACGCAGGTCGTGCCGCTGTTCCTGGCCGCGGCGAACCGGTTCAGCCCGGAGGACAACGTCTCGGTGGGCAGCTTCTACCAGGGCGCGCCGGCGCTGATCCGGCTGGATCCGGGCTCGCTGGCCGGCACCATCCGCAACGCGCACCAGGCGTCGACGCGCGCCTACCTGCGCGGGCAGAGCGACCCGCGGGACGTCGCGCGGCTGATCGACGCCGTGCAGACCCGGCGGGGCGTCGCCTTCGACCTGTCCAGCACCGTGAACGTGGTGCCCGAGCCCGGCGGGCCGGCACTGCCGCCGGTCGTGCGTACCGTCGCCGAACTGCGGGCGATGACCGCGTCCACCGAGGTGTCCGACCTGGACGGGCGCGACGAGGAAAAGCTGAAGCTGTACGTGCACGTGAAGGCGCTGCGCTCGCGTGCCGTACTCGAATTGTTCGGTGACAGCCGCCTGCTCGCCGCCGCCGACGCACGGAAGCTGTTGACCGGCCTGGAGCTCGTCCTGATCGAGATGCTGGAGGCGGGCGACCTCGACGTCGACCGGGTGGCCGGCATGGTCGGGATCGCGCCGCTCCCCCGCCCGCCCGGCTCCGTCCTCGTCGACAACTGCTGGGTCGACGTGCCCGCGGTGAACGAGCTGCTCGCCGGCCTGCCGCAGGTCAGCGCCGCGCAGGTGGTCGTCGAGACCACGGAGGGTGGCCGGGCCGAGCTCGTCGCGTACGTCGTGGCCGCGCCGTCGACGACGCCCGAACAGCTGCACACCGCCGTGCTGAGCCGGCTCGACGGGCACCTGACCATGGCTCCGCACCGGTACGTCCTCGGCCGCACTCTCCCGGAGGTTTGACGTGCTGTCCGTCATCATGCCCACGTACAACCAGGTCAAGTGCCTGGAGCTGACCCTGCGGTCGCTGGCCGGCCAGACGATCGGCCGGGACGGGTTCGAGGTCGTCGTGGTCGACGACGCCTCCGTGCAGGACGTGCGGTCCGTGGTCCGCCGCTACGAAGATCAGCTGCAGGTGCAGTACGTCCGGCAGACCGTCAACCGGGGCCGGTCGGCCGCCCGCAACCTCGGGACACAGCACGCCCGCGGCGACCGGCTGCTGCTGATGGACGCCGACTCGTACGCCGCACCGGACCTGGTCGAACGGCACACCGACACGAGTCCCGAGGTCGTCTACGGCAGACGGGTCGAGCCCAGCTGGGGAACCTTCACCGCGCTGCAGCAGGCGCTGCCCACCGAGGCGGACCTGCTCCCGATGGAGGGCGACCACCGCGACCTGCCCCGACCCGGCGGCAGCGGCGACTTCGACGTCTACCGGCGTACCGCGTGGATGTTCGGTTTCACCCACAACCTCTCGCTGCCCCGGCAGCTCTACCTGGACGTCGGCGGGTTCGACGAGGCGTTCGTCCAGTGGGGGTACGAGGACACCGACTTCACCTACCGGATCTACCGCCACTTCGGCCGCGACAACCGGCGCTTCCGCTACGACCCGGACTCGGTCTGCTACCACACCCCGCACTTCCGGGACTGGGCGACGGAGTGGGAGAACACCAAGCCGGTCCTGCCCTACCTGGTCGACAAGTACCGGCACTACGACATCGAGTTCTTCACGCACCCGTCGGGCGATCACCGCCGGGTCGCCCGCACCCTGCCGTTCTACGAGGACTGCCGCGAGTTCATCCGGGAGCATCCGGGCCGGGTCGGCGGCGACACGGTGCGCAAGGCGCTCGGCCTGCCGGACGCGGCCGGCAGCCTGTGGATCGGGTTCGACGTGGACTCGGCGGCGACGACCATCGACCATGCGCGGCCGTTCGGTCCGGGCAACCCGCACCTGTTCGGTGTGCGTACGCCCTACCCGGACCGCGCCTTCGACCAGGTGGTGCACCTCGACCTGTGGCGGATGCTCACCCCGATCGACCTCTCCGCCCTGCTCATGGACAGCCTGCGGATCGCCGACGTGGCGCTGCTGGTGCTGTCGAAGAACCTGCGCCGCGAGCCGGGCGACGGGATCGGCATGATCGACGACCTCGACTACTTCCTGTCCATGGTCGGGCCCCGCTACGACGCCACGATCACCTACACCGACGACGAACTCGCGGTGGTCCGCCTCGCCCGGTACGGCAACCCATGCTGAGGCAGGCTGTCGCCTTCGACCTCGACGGCACCCTGGTCGACCTCGAACGGTTCCACCACGGCGCGCTGCTGCGGGCCGCCCGGGAGGCCGGCGTCGAGCTCACCTGGGAGCAGGCGTTCCAGACGCTGCCCCACTTCATCGGCGGGCCGGACGCGCGGGTGGCCGCGGAGGTCGCGGCGCTGTCGCCGGACCGGGTCCCGCCGGCCCGGGTGCTGGCGGCCAAGCAGCGCTACTTCGCAGCGTTGATCGCGTCCGTCGATGACATCGCCGCCCGGGCCGGGGCCGTCGAGTTACTCGACCGGTTGACCAGCCGGGGCGTGCCGGTGGCCGTGGGCACCGTGACCGAGGGCGCCACCGCGCTGGGCATCCTGCGCCGCGCCGGCCTGCTCGGGTTCTTCGGCGAGAGCCGGGTCGTGACCGCCCAGGACGTGCCGCAGCTCAAACCGGCGCCGCACGTCTACCGGGAGACCGCGCGACGGCTCGGCGTGCCGCCGGCGCGCCAGCTGGTCTTCGAGGACTCGATCACCGGCATCACCGCCGCCCGGTCGGCCGGCAGCCCGGTCGTGGCGATGCCCACCGTGACCGACCCGGACTTCCTGACCGCGATCGGCGCAGCCGGGCCGGAAGCGGTCTTCCACAGCTGGCACGACCCACGGCTGGCGACGCTGCTTCTCGGAGGAGGCGTCCACCATGGATGACGGCCCACTCGCACCGGCACAACGGCGTCTCTGGTTCCTCGACCGGCTGCAACCGGGCGATCCCGCGTACCACATCTCGACGGTTGTGCGGCTCAGCGGCGACCTCGACGCCGAACGGCTCGTCCGGGCCCTCGACACGGTCATCGCCCGGCAGGAGAGTCTGCGCACCCGGTTCGTGGAGATCGGTGGCGAACCGGTGCAGGAGGTTCTGGCCGCGCGCCCGACGCTGGTGCAGCGCGCCGACCTCCCGGGGGAACGGGAGGCACGGCAGGCCGTCGACGAGCTGATCGGGCGGCCGTTCGACCTGGCCGCCGGGCACCTGATCCGGGTCGGGCTGTGGCGGCTGGGGCCGCGCGAGCACGTGCTGTGCACCGTCGTGCACCACATCGTCGGCGACGGCTGGTCGATGAACCTGCTGTACCGGCAGGTCGCGGAGGCGTACCGGGGTGTGGAACCGGCTGCTCCCGGGATGCGCTACCTCGATCACGCCCGGGCTGCTCAGTGCACCGACGAGGCGGCGCTGGCGTACTGGCGGGAGACCTTGGCCGAGCCGCCGGTGCTCGAGCTGCCGCTGGACCGGGCGCGGCCCGCGGCGCGTACCTCGGTGGGTGTGTCGGCGCTGCGGGAGTTCGACGGTGACCTGTGGGCGTCGGTGCAGGGTGCCGCGCGGCAGCTGCGATGCACCCCGTTCATGCTGCTGATGACCGCCTTCCAGGTGACGCTGGCGCAGGCCGGCGGGCAGGACGACATCTGCGTCGGCACGCCGGTCGCCGGCCGCGACGACGTGGCCGCCGAGTCGGTGTTCGGCTACTTCACCCGGATGCTGCTGCTGCGTGCCGACCTGTCCGGGGACCCCACCCTGCGCGACCTGGTCCTGCGGACCCGGGCCGCCTGCCTGGGCGCCTTCGCCCACCCGGAGATCCCGTTCGAGCAGCTCATCGCCGACCTCGACCGGCCGCGCGACCCGAGCCGCAACCCGCTGTTCCAGGCCACCTTCACGCTGCACTCGACGATGGACGTGTCGGCGACCGGTTTCGACGGCAGCGACGGCTTCCCCGGCGTGACGGTCGAACCGTTCGGCGAGGGCACCGGCCGCACCATCACCGACGTGGCGATGGACGTGTTCGTCAGCTCCACCGCGATCAGACAGTCCGGGGCGGGCCGGATGGACGTCCTGCTCACCTGCAGCGCCGACCTGTTCGACCGGCCCACCGCCGAACAGCTCGCCGACCGGTTCGCCGGTGTGCTGCACGCGCTGCTCGCCGACGTGGAACAGCCGGTGCGGGCGCTGCCGCTGGTCGACGAGGTCGCCCGGGCCGAACTGCTGCGGATCGGCACGGGCCCGGATTTGGCCGACGGGCCGCCGCTGCTCGACCGCATCGAGCGGGCGGTCACCGCGGCGCCGGAGGCGATCGCGCTGGTCAGCGGTGATGAGCAGGTCAGCTACGGCGAACTGTGGGCTCGGGCCGGTGGACTCGCTGATGGCCTGCGCGCCGCCGGAGTCGTACCGGGGCAGCTGGCCGGGGTGAGCGTTCCGCGCGGCCCGGATCTGGTCGTCGCGCTGCTGGCGGCCTGGCGGGCCGGCGCCGGCTACGTCCCGATCGACCCGCAGCTGCCGGCGCAACGCCGGGCCACGCTCATCGCACAGGCCGGCGTCGCCGCCGTCATCACCACCGGCGGCATCGAGCCCGGCAGCAGCGGGCCGTCGTCGGCGGCCGAGCCGGCCTATGTCCTGTTCACCTCGGGCTCGACCGGTACGCCGAAACCGGTGCTCGTCGGGCGGGCCGCCCTGGGCGCACGCGTCAGCTGGATGGCCGGCGCCTACCAGCTGACCAGGGCGGATCGGGTCGTGCAGTTCGCCGAGACCAGCTTCGACACGCACGCCGAGGAGATCTGGCCGGCGCTGGCGAGCGGGGGCACGCTGGTGCTGCTGCCGGACGGGCCGCAGTCGCTGCCCGAGGTGCTCGCCGCCGACCCGGCGATCACCGTGCTCGACCTGCCGACGGCGTACTGGCAGGCCCTGCTGGACCTGGCGCCGGCCTGGCCGCCCGCGCTTCGGCTGGTCATCCTGGGCGGTGAGCAGGTCGACGCTGCCGCGGTCGCCCGCTGGCGGGAGCGGCACGGCGATCGGATTCGGCTGGTCAACACGTACGGGCCGACCGAGGCGACGATCATCGCCACCGCGATCGACCTCGGGGCCGCTGACGCCGGCCGCCGGCCGCCGATCGGACGTCCGATCGGCGGAGTCCGGGCCTATCTGCTGGACCAGGCCGGGCGGCTGGTGCCGCGCGGTGCGGTGGGCGAGCTGTGCCTCGCGGGCGCCGGCCTCGCCGACGGCTATCCGGGGCTCACTACTACGAGATTTCAACCGGATCCGTACGGCGGTGGCCGCCTCTACCGCACCGGGGACCGGGCCCGCTGGCGCCGCGACGAGCCGGTGCTGGAGTTCCTCGGCCGCCTCGACCGGCAGCTCAAGGTGCGCGGCGTCCGGATCGAACCGGGTGAGATCGAGGCGGTGCTGACCGGGCACCCCGGCGTGGGCCAGGCCGCGGTCACCGTGCACGGGCAGACCCTGATCGCGTACGTGACCGGCAGCGCACCCGCCGACGAAATCCGTGCCTACGCCGCGGATCGCCTTCCTCCGCTGCTGGTGCCGAGCGTTGTCGTGCCGCTGGCCGCGCTGCCGCTGACCCGGCACGGCAAGGTCGACACGGCCGCGCTGCCGGTGCCCTCGGCCGGTGGCACGGCAGCCTTCGAGGCGCCCCGCACCGACGCGGAGGAGCTGGTCGCCGGGATCTTCGCCGACCTGCTGCCGGTCGAGCAGGTGGGTGCGAACGACGACTTCTTCCTGATCGGCGGGCACTCGCTGCTCGCCATCCGGGTGATCGCCCGGCTGCGCGCGGCCGTCAGCCTCGACCTGCCGGTCCGGTTGCTGTTCGAACATCCGACCGTCGCCGGGTTCGCGCAGGCGGTGGAATCCGCGCTGATCGAGGAGATCGACCGGCTCACCGAGGACGAGGCGGCGGCGCAACTGGCCGCCGCCCGGACAGGAGCGCCGTGACCGCCGTCCCGGAGCTGTCCGCCACCAAGCGGTTGTTGCTTGCCGCTCGGCTCAGGGCGGCCACTCCCCCGCCCGAGGTCATCCCGGCCCGCCAGCCCGGCACGCCGGTTCCGCTGTCGCTCGCCCAGGAGCGGCTGTGGTTCATGGAGCAGTTCGCGCCGGGCACGACGGCGTACACGGTTCCGGTCGTGCTCCGGCTGCGCCGCGCGGTCGACGTCGCCGCGCTGCAGGCCGCGCTGAATGCGGTCGTGGCGCGGCACGAGAGTCTGCGGATGCGTTTCGAGGCCACCGCCGACGGCCGGCCCGTGGTGCACGTCGACGACACGGTCCAGATCCACCTCGACGTCGTCGAAGCGGCCGACGAGGACGCGGTGCGCGCGGCGATCCGCACCCGGTTGGCCGAACCGTTCGACCTGGCCGGCGGCCCGCTGCTGCGCGCCGCCCTGTACACCCTCGCGCCCGACGACCACGTGCTCGCGCTCACCGCCCACCATCTCGTCTGCGACGGCTGGTCGGCTGATCTGCTGGTCGGCGAACTGCTCGGCGGTGCGGCGGGACCGCTGCCGCGCCAATACGGCGACTACGCGCTCTGGCAGCGGGAACGCCGGCAACAGCGGCTCGCCGACGGGACACAGGACCAGGACATCGCCTTCTGGCGGCAGCGGCTGTCCGGCGTACCCCCGCTTGATCTGCCCACGGACCGACCGCGACCGCCGCAGCTGACCTTCCGCGGCGCACCGGCCGGCGTCCGCCTGGACGCTGCGACCACCGCGGCGCTGCGCCGCCTGGCGAACCAGCACGGCGCGACCGCCTACATGGTGGTGCTGGCCGCGTACGCGGCGGTGCTGGCCCGCTACGCCCGGCAGGACGACTTCGCCGTCGGCTCACCGCAGGCCGGACGCACCCACGCCGAGCTCGAACCGATGATCGGCATGTTCGTCAACATGCTGATCACCCGCGTTGACACCGCCGGCGACCCCACCTTCACCGAACTGCTCGGGCGGATCCGCGAAACCGTCCTCGACGGGTACGCCCACCAGGAATTGCCGTTCGAGCAGCTGGTCACCGAGCTGGACCTGCCCCGCGACGTGGGCCGCTCGGCGATCTTCCAGGTGGCGCTGTCGATGCGAACCTACACCGGGCCTGCGCTGGAGCCCTTCGTCGTCGAGGCAGTCGCGACCCGCTTCGACCTGGAACTCGATCTAGTGGCCGGCGACGAGATATCCGGCGCATTCATCTACAACCGCGATCTGTTCGCCGCCGAGACCGTGGAACGGATCGCCGCCGCCTTCACCGACTTGGTCCGTGAGGCGGTGCGCGACCCGGACCGCCCGCTCAGCCGCCTGCTCAGCACCACCGGCCCGGACCCGTCATGGAACGACACCGACGCCGACTTCCCGGCCGACGCGACGCTGCACGAACTCATCCAGGCGACGGTCGCGGCCACCCCGGGCGCGCCCGCGGTTACCTTCGACGGGGTGACGCTCAGCTACGCCGAACTGTCCGCCCGGGCGAACCGGATCGCCCACCGGCTGCGCGAGCACGGCGCCGGGCCCGGGCGGCTCGTCGCGGTGCGCGCGCACCGCGGCCCGGAGCTGGTCCCCGCGCTGCTCGGTGTGCTGCTCTCCGGTGCGGCTTACGTGCCGCTCGACCCGGACTACCCGGCGGAGCGGCTCGAGTTCATGCTGGCCGACGCCGACCCGGTCGCCGTGCTGACCGCCGGGACGACACCGCCGCCGACCGGTCGTCCCGTGCTGGCCCTGGACGACCCGGCCGTCTGGGCGAGCGCCGCCACGACCGCGCCCGAGCCACTCGCGGGGCCCGACGACCCGGCCTATGCGATCTACACGTCCGGGTCGACCGGGCAGCCGAAGGGCGTGCTCAACGGGCACCGCGGCATCGTCAACCGGCTGCACTGGATGCAGCGCCGCTACCGGCTGACCAGCGCGGACACCGTGCTGCAGAAGACACCGGCCGGCTTCGACGTCTCGGTCTGGGAGTTCTTCTGGCCGCTGCTCACCGGCGCCCGGCTGGTCCTCGCCCGCCCGGACGGGCATCGCGACGCCGCCTATCTGCGCGACCTCATCGCGGCCGAGGGTGTCACCACCGTGCACTTCGTCCCGTCGATGCTGGGCATGTTCCTCTCCGATCCAGGCCCGTCGCCGCTGCGGCGGATCATCTGCAGCGGCGAGGAACTGCCGGTGGACCTGGCATTGCGTACGCTCGCCGCGTTCCCCCACGCCGAACTGCACAACCTGTACGGGCCGACCGAGGCCGCCATCGACGTGACCGCGTACCACTGCACCGCCGACCGGCTGACCGGCGCCGCCCGGGTGCCGATCGGCGCCCCGATCGACAACATGCGGGTGCACGTCCTGGACGAGCACGGCGAACCGCTGCCGGTTGGCGTGCCCGGCGAGCTGCACCTGGCCGGAGTGGGTCTGGCGCTCGGCTACCTCAACCGGCCCGAGCTGACCGCCGAGAGGTTCGTCACCGGCCGTGACGGGCAGCGCCTCTACCGCACCGGCGACCTGGCCCGCTGGCGGCCCGACGGCACGCTCGACTTCCTCGGCCGCATCGACAGCCAGGTGAAGCTGCGCGGCCTGCGGATCGAGCTGGGCGAGATCGAGGTGGTGCTGCGCGAACAGCCCGGGATACGCGAGGCCGCGGTGGTCGTTCGCGAGGACTCGCCGGGCGACAAGCGGCTGGCGGCGTACCTGGTCGGGGCCGGGGCGACGGACGCCGCCGGGCTGCGGGCCGCCCTCAAGCGGCGGCTGC
The DNA here is from genome assembly GCF_036053395.1 of Actinoplanes sp. NBC_00393. Classification (NCBI taxonomy): domain Bacteria; kingdom Bacillati; phylum Actinomycetota; class Actinomycetes; order Micromonosporales; family Micromonosporaceae; genus Actinoplanes; species Actinoplanes sp. NBC_00393. The sequence continues at coordinate 4,157,766 of NZ_CP107942.1, forward strand.
CGGACTACATGGTGCCGGCCAGCTTCACCGAGATCACCGAACTGCCGCTGAGCCCGAGCGGCAAACTCGACAGGCGGCGGCTGCCGGCGCCGCAGCGGGTCCGGGACACCGCGGCATCGTACGAGGCACCCGGCACCGAAACCGAGGTCATGGTCGCCGGGGTGTGGGCGGACGTGCTGCAGCTGCCCCGGGTCGGCCTCGACGACGACTTCTTCGACCTCGGCGGGCACTCGCTGCTGGCCCTGCAAGTGGTCGCGAAACTGCGCCAGGCGGCCGGTGCGGGCGTGTCAGTCATGGACCTGTTCCAGAACCGCACGGTCCGGGAGCTGGCCGGGCTGATCGACGTGCCACTCGCCGAGCGCGGTCCGCGGGGGCTGCTGCACGAGCTGACCCGGCCCGTACCGGCCGGGCAGCGGGTGCGCAGCCTGGTGTGCGTGCCGTACGGCGGTGGCAGCGCGGTGGTGTACCAGCCGCTCGCCGACGCCCTGCCGGCCGGGCACCGGCTGTTCTCCGTCGCCATCCCCGGCCACGACATCGGGCTGGACGAGGCGGCGCTGCCCCTGGACGAGCTGGCCGCCCGCTGCACCGCCGAGATCCTGGAGAAGGTCGAGGGGCCGATCGCGCTCTACGGCCACTGCGGCGTCGGCTCCGCGCTCACCGTCGAGATCGCCCGGCGGCTGGAGCGGCACGGACGCGAGCTGGACGCCGTCTACATCGGGGCGATCTTCCCGTTCGCCCGGCCGCGCAGCGCGGTGTGGAGCGCGCTGTCCCGGCTGACCCGGATGGAGTCGCTGCGCTCCGACAAGACGTACGCCAACTGGCTCACCTCGATGGGCGTCGACATGAGCGACATCGAGCCCGGCCAGGCGCGGCAGATCATCCGCAACATGCGCCACGACTCGGACAGTGCCGAGGCGTACTTCACGCAGCTCATGCACACCGGCACCGAACGTCTGCGGGCGCCGGTCATCTCGGTGGCGGGCACGCGTGACCCGGCGACCGAGTTCTACGCCGAGCGCTTCACCGAATGGCACTTCCTCACCGACCGTACGGCCGTCGTGGTGCTCGACGAGGCCGGCCACTTCTACCTCAAGTGGCGGGCCGCCGAACTCGCCGAGATCGTCACCACGGTCGACCGGGCAGTGGTCTCTGAACAGACCGAATCCTTGAAACGGGCGACCTGGTGGCTGCACGACACCGCACGCGCCGGTGACCCTGCCACGTCCACCGGGCCCCGGCCCAGCATGGGCCGCTTCCTGGCCATCGCGATCGCCCAGCTGATCTCGGTGCTCGGGTCCACGCTCACCGACGTGGCACTGCCGCTGTGGGTGCTCAAGGAGACCGGCTCGCTGCTCAACTTCGCGCTGCTCGCCGTCGCCGGACTGGTCCCCGGCCTGCTGGTGATGCCGGTGGCCGGTGCGATCGTCGACCGGCACAGCAGACGTGCCGTCATGCTCGGCGGCGACGTCGGCGCGGGCGGCACCCAGCTGTTGCTCGGCGTCCTGCTGTGGACCGGCTCGCTGCAGACCTGGCACATCTACCCACTGATCATGCTGCTGTCGGTGTCGCTGACGTTCCAGCGCCTCGCCTACAGCTCGGCGGTCCCGCAGCTGGTGCCCAAGCAGTACCTGGGCCACGCCAACGGTGTCGTCCAGATGATCGGCGGGGTCGCCACGATCATGATGCCGCTGCTGTCGGTCGCCCTGCTCGCCGTCATCGACCTCGGCGGCATCCTCGTCATCGACGTGCTCAGCTACGCCGTCGCCATCCTCATCGTGCTGCTGGTGAAGTTCCCGCCGACCCTCGCCTGGCGCCGCAAGGAGAGTCTGACCGCCGAGATCCGCGAGGGCTTCCGGTTCGCCTGGGGGCACCGCGGCCTGCGGTCGATGCTGCTGTTCTTCATGAGTCTCAACGTGTTCCTGTCGCCGCTGTTCCTGATGCTGACCGCGCTGGTGCTGGCGTTCGCCGGGCTCGACCAGGTCGCCCAGGTCTCGGTGGCCGGCGGCGCCGGGGCGTTCCTCGGCGGCCTGGCGATGAGCATCTGGGGCGGGCCGCGGCACCGGCGGCTGTTCACGGTCCTCTGCTGCACGCTGGTCCTCGCCGGGTTCTGCCTGGTCATCGGGTTGCGGCCGGAGCTGTGGCTGATCGGGATCGGCGCGTTCGGCATCTCCATGTGGCTGGTGCTGCTCAACGGCGTCTACACCACGATCGTGCAGGTCAAGGTGCCGCAGCGGTTCCACGGCCGGGTGTTCGCCATCAACACCGTCATCGCCTGGTCGACGCTGCCGCTCGGCTGGACGCTGATCGGCCCGGCCGGGTCCCGCCTGCTCGAACCGCTGATGGCCGACGGCGGGCCGCTCGCCGGGACGGTCGGGCGGGTCATCGGAGTGGGTCAGGGCCGTGGGATCGGCCTGCTCTACCTGCTGCTCGCGGTCGCCATCGCGGCCGTGGTGCTGGTGGCGATGCGGCGGCCGCGGATCGCCCGCTTCGACGACGAGGTGCCCGACGCGCCACCGGACGATCAGGTCGGGCTGGAGACCCTGCGCCGCCGCGGCACGCCGGTGGAGGCGCCGCGATGAGCCCGGTCGCGGCCGTCACTGTGCCGCAGGTGCTCGCCGCGCGGGCTGCCGCCGAGCCGGGGCACGTCGCGGTCAGTCAGGGCATGGGGAGCCTGGATCTGGGCACATGGCAGGCGCGGACCAGGGCGATCGCCGCCGGGTTGCGGGCCGCGGGGGTACGCCCCGGCGACCGGGTCGGGCTTCTCTACGGCGCTCAGGACTGGATCGCCTATGTCGTCGCGTACACCGGGGTGCTCGCCGCCGGTGCCGTCGCGGTGCCGCTGTCCACCCGCAACGCCGCGGCCGAGTTGGGATACATGCTCGAGCACAGCGGCGCGACGGCGGTGCTGCACGGGCCGTCCGCGACGCTGCCGGGCGTACCGATGCGATTGGTCTGGGATCCGGCGGCCGTCGCGGACCTGCCCGACGCCGACCCGGTGCCCGGACCACGGCCGGGCGATCCGGCGCAGATCCTCTACACCTCCGGCACGACCGGACGGCCCAAGGGCGTCGCCGCGGCGCACGCCAACCTGGCGCACGGCATGCGGCTGCACCCGCCGCTGCGGCCGCTGGCCCACTCGCGGCAGTTCCTGCACGCCTTCCCGATCGGCACCAACGCTGCGCAGACCATGCTGTTCAACGCGGTGTACGCGCACGCCGGCATGCTCGTGACCGCCCGCTTCGTCCCCGACCGGTTCGCCCGGCTGATCGAGACCCACGCGGTGGGCAGCGTCTTCGTGGTGCCGGCGATGGCGATCGAACTGCTGCGCTCCGACGCGCTACGGCGCCACGACACCACGAGTGTGCAGCTGCTCGGTTCGACCGCCGCGGTCCTGCCGCCCGCGGTGGCGGCCGGGCTGGCGTCCGCGCTGCCCGGCGCCACGATCGTCAACTACTACACCTCGACCGAGGCCGCGCCGGCCCAGTCCAGCGTGGTCTTCGATCCGCGCCGCCCCGCCGCGCTCGGCAAGGTGGTCGCCGGTGGCGCACTGCGGGTGACCGACGAACACGGCCGGGCCTGCCCCGCCGGGGTGACCGGGGAGGTGTGGTTGCGCAGCGCCGGCGCCGCCCGGTCCTACCACGGTGACCCGGACGCGACCGGGCAGGTGTTCCGCGACGGCTGGACCCGGATGGGCGACCTCGGCTACCTGGACGCCGACGGCTACCTCTACCTCGTCGACCGGGAGAGCGACGTGATCAAGAGCGGCGCGGACAAGGTGTCCACGGTCGCGGTCGAGGCAGCCCTGCACGAACATCCCGACATCATCGAGGCCGCCGTGTTCGGCCTGCCCGACCCGGTGCTCGGCATGGCGCCGGCGGCCGCGCTCGTGGCCACCCGCGAACTGCGCCTCGGCGAGGTGCGCCGGTTCCTCGCCGACCGGGTGGCCGGGCACGGGCAGCCCAGCCGGATCGTCCTCGTCGAGGAGCTGCCCCGCAACGCGGGCGGCAAGGTCGTCAAACACCGGCTGCGAGCGCTGTTCGACCAGCCCGACGAAAGGGGAGACCGATGAGCCGGCCGATGTCCCTCGCCCAGCAGGGCGTCTGGTTCACCGAGCGGGCCGGGGACGCCTCGACGGCGTACCTGCTGGCGGTGACGTTGACGGTCCCGGACCCGGTGGCACCGGCGGTGCTGGATGCGGCGTGGGCCGCGGTCACCGGGCGGCATCCGCTGCTCGCTGTGGCGGTGCGGGAGGCGGACGGTGTGCCGGCGCTGGTGCCGGCCGAACCGCGGCCGGTCGCTCACCGGACCGTTGCGGCGGAGGCTCTGCAGGATGCTGTGGCCGCTGAACTCACCGTCGGCTTCGACCTGACCGCCGGGCCGCTCGCCCGGTGTGTGGCGCTGCGCGCCGACGACGGCCGCACCGTCGTGCTGGTGGTCGCCCACCACCTGGTCTTCGACGGCGGCAGCAAGGATGTCCTGGTCGCCGACCTGGCCAAGGCGATCGCCGGCCAGCCGCTCGGCGTCCGGTCGCGCACCGCATCGAGCGAGCCCGTTCGGAACGAGCCCGTGCCAGGCGAATCCGTGCCAGGCGAATCCGTGCCAGGCGAGCCCGCACCGGATCGTGCGGACCGCATCGCCGCAGCCAGGGCCTTCTGGTCCGGCCGCACGGCACCGGCCGACCAGGTGACCCTGCCCGGGTCTGCGGACGCCTCCACGAGCGTTGAACCCGCCGCCGAGGTGGCCGTCAACGGCACCGCCGACCTGGACGCCGCGCTGACGGCCCAGGCTGCGTCGCTCGGGGCGACCCGCTTCGAGGTGCTGCTCGCCGCCGTGCACGCGCTGCTCGCCCGCTACGGCAACGCCACCACCTCGGTCGCGGTCGACCTGTCCACCCGGCCACCGGAAGCCGCCGGCGAGATCGGCATGTGGGTCAACGAACTGCCCGTGACCGTCGACGTCGATCCGGAGGCCTCCTTCGCCGAGCTGGTGCGTCAGGTGCGCACCGAGGCCCGAGCCGTCTACCAGCACCGCGACGTCCCGCTCGGCCGCGCCCTACCGGGCCTCCCACCGCGACCGGCCCTGGCCCCGGTGTCGGTCAGCTACCGGCGGCTGACCGGAACGTCGGCCGACGTGGACTGGCTGCTGTTGCCCGCGACCATCCGCGGCGCGCTGCACCTGCGGCTCGTCGACACCCCGGAAGGCCTGATCGGCCGGCTGCAGGTGCCGGCCCGCCGCCGGCCCTCCGCCGAACGCGTTGCCGGCCACTTGCGTACGCTGCTCGCCGCTGCCCTGGCCGACCCCCATCGGCCGGTAGGCGACCTGGATCTGCTGGCCCCCGCGGAGCTCGCCTTGATCGAGCGGATGAACGCAACGACCCGGTCCCGGCCCGCCACCACCGTGCTGGACCTGGTCCGGGCAGCCACGCAAGTCAACCCGGATGCGGTCGCGGTGTCCGGCGACGACGGCACCCTGACCTACGCCGAACTGGTCACCGCCGCCCACCGCATCGGCCACGCGCTGCGCCGCCGCGGCGTGTCCTCCGGCGACCTGGTCGGGCTCCACGCCCACCGCGGCGTCAGTCTGGTCACCGGCGTACTCGGCATCCTCGCCTCCGGGGCCGCCTACCTGCCGCTGGACCCCACCTACCCGGCGGACCGGCTGGAGTTCATCACCGCCGACGCCGGAGCCAAGGTGATCCTGGACGCTTCGCTCTCCGAGAGAGACGGACCGGACACCCCACCGGTCGCCGTCGACCCGGACGGACTCGCGTACGTCATCTACACCTCCGGCTCGACCGGACGCCCCAAGGGTGTGGAGATCGGCCACGCCGCCCTGCTGAACCTGGTCACCGCGATGCACGAGCTGATCGGCGCCGACCCGGCCGACCGCTGGCTCAACCTGACCACCCTGTCCTTCGACATCAGCGGACTCGAACTGTTCGCGCCGCTCACCACCGGCGGCCGGGTAGTGGTGGCCGGCGACACGGCAGTCCGTGAGGGCGGCGCGCTGGGCCGGCTCATCCGCGACGCCGGGATCACCCACGTGCAGGCCACGCCGACGAGCTGGCAGATGCTGCTCGACGCCGGCTGGACCGGCGCCCCGATCATCGCGCTGTGCGGCGGTGAAGCGCTCCCGTTGCCGCTCGCCCAGCGGTTGCGCCCGCTCGTCGACCGGCTGTTCAACGTCTACGGCCCGACCGAGACCACCATCTGGTCGACCGCCGCCGAGATCCCGGAGGATCCCGGCCGGGTCACCATCGGCGGCCCGATCGCCAACACCACGCTGCACGTGCTCGACGGCCGGCTGCGTGCGGTACCCGTCGACGTGCCCGGCGAGCTGTGCATCGGCGGCGCCGGGCTGGCCCGCGCCTATCGGGGTCGGCCGGAGCTCACCGCGGAACGGTTCGTGACCGGGCCGGGCGGCGAGCGGCTCTACCGGACCGGTGACCGGGTGCGGCTCGGCGCGGACGGGCAGATCGAGTTCCTGGGCCGCGCCGACGACCAGATCAAGCTGCGCGGGCACCGGATCGAACTCGGCGAGATCGAGCAGGCGCTGCTGGGCGCGCCCGGGGTGGCGCAGGCCGCGGTGGCGGTCCGGGGCGGGGAGCTGGTGGCGTACCTGGTCGGGGCCGGTGAGATCGCGCCGATCCGGGCGCACCTCGCGGCCGGCCTGCCGCGCTACATGCTCCCCAGCGGCTACGTCCGGCTGGACCGGCTCACGCACACACCCAACGGCAAGCTCGACCGGGCGGCCCTGCCGGAACCCACTGCGGCGCCGGAACCCGCGATCGAGCCAGTGACCACGGACCTGACGCACACCGTCACCGGCATCTGGCGCGAGGTGCTGCGGGTCGACCGGATCGCCCCGCACGACACGCTCTTCGACCTGGGCGGGCACTCGCTGACGATCATGCAGATCACCGCCCGGATCCGGAACGCCCTCGGCGTGGAGGTGCCGTTCGACGTCTTCTTCGACACGCCGACCATCGACGGGGTGGTCAGCTCGGTCGAGGAGCTGCTGCAGGAGGAATCCGCATGACCGACCTTCACCGGGACCTCGCCGACCTGGTCGCCGAGGCCAGCGACGGCCAGATCAGCCCATCGGAGGCCCTGGCCGAGCAGGAGTCGCTGGGCCAGCTCGGTCTCACGTCGCTGGGCTACGTGCGGCTGATCCAGGCGGTCGAGCGCCGCTACGGCGTCGTCGTGGAGCCGGACGACGACGCCATCGTGGACACCGTGCCGGCACTGGCGGAATACCTGCATTGCCATGGGAGCGCTCCCATGTGACGATGGCCACATGCGAAAGATGCGCGTGATCGCCGCCCTCATCGTCGCCGTCGCGGCCGGCGCCGTCGCAGCCCCCGCGCCGTCGGCCGCCGCCGTCCTGCCCTACCAGGACCCGTCGCTCCCGGTCGCCGACCGGGTCACCGACCTGCTCGGCCGGATGACGCTCGACGACAAGCTCGGCCAGATGCTCCAGGCGGAGCGGGCCAAGGTCTCCCCCGCCCAGCTCACCCAGTCCCGGCTGGGTTCGGTGCTCTCCGGCGGCGGCTCGGCGCCCTCCCCGAACACCCCGGCCGGCTGGGCCGACATGTACGACGCGTACCAGCGCGCCGCCCTCGCCACCCCGCTACAGATCCCGATGATCTACGGCATCGACGCGGTGCACGGCAACAACAACGTGTACGGCTCGACGATCTTTCCGCACAACATCGGCCTGGGCGCCACCCGCGATGCCGGGCTCGCAGAACGAATCGGCCGAGCCACCGCCGACGAGGTCACCGGCTCCGGTCTGGACTGGACCTTCGCGCCCTGCGTCTGCGTCGCCCGCGACGACCGCTGGGGCCGCACCTACGAGTCGTTCGGCGAGGACCCGGCGCTGGTCACCACGATGACCAGCGTGATCGACGGGCTGCAGGACGGTCCGGCCCCGGTGCTCGCCACCGCCAAGCACTACCTCGGCGACGGCGGCACCACCGGCGGGGTGGACCAGGGCAACACCCAGCTCAGCGAGGCCGAGCTGCGGGCGATCCACCTGCCGCCGTTCCGGGCCGCGGTCGAGCGTGGTGTCGGCTCGGTGATGATCTCGTTCAGCAGCTGGAACGGGCTCAAGCTGCACGCCCACCAGTACCTGATCACCGACGTGCTCAAGGGCGAGCTGGGCTTCACCGGGTTCACCGTGTCGGACTGGGCCGCGGTCGACCAGATCGACGGGCGGCCCGGCTTCACCCAGGCCGAGGTGGTCACCGCGGTCAACGCCGGCCTGGACATGCTGATGGTCCCCGAGGACTGGCAGACCTTCCTCGGTCACCTGCGCGCGGCGGCGAGCGCCGGCCAGATCCCGATCTCGCGCATCGACGACGCGAACCGGCGCATCCTGACCAAGAAGTTCGAGTACGGGCTCTTCGAGAACCCGTACGCCGATCGCTCGTACGCCACCACCGTCGGCAGCACCACCCACCGCGCCCTGGCCCGCGAGGCGGTACGCAAGTCGCAGGTCCTGCTCAAGAACAGCGGCAACGTGCTGCCCCTTGCCAAGACCGGCGGCAAGATCTTCGTGGCCGGTAAGAACGCCGACGACATCGGCAACCAGAGCGGCGGCTGGACGCTGAGCTGGCAGGGCGCCAGCGGCAACACCGTCCCCGGCACGACGATCCTGCAGGGCATCCGCGCCGCGGCCGGCAGCGGCAGCACCGTCACCTACAGCCGGGACGGCAGCGGCATCGACGGCACCTACCGGGCGGCGGTCGCGGTGATCGGCGAGACCCCGTACGCCGAGGGCGAGGGCGACCGGCCGAACGGGTTCGGGCTGGACAGCGCCGACCAGGCCGTGCTGACCCGTCTGCGCGCGGCCGGGGTGCCGGTGATCGTGGTGCTGGTCTCCGGCCGCCCGCTCGACATCGCCGGGCAGATCGGGAACTGGGACGCGCTGCTCGCCGCCTGGCTGCCCGGTTCCGAGGGGGCCGGCGTCGCCGATGTGCTGTTCGGCGACTACGCGCCGACCGGGCGGCTGCCGGTGACCTGGCCCGCGTCGGCCGGCCAGGAGCCGATCAACCAGGGCGACGGGAAGACCGGGCTTTTCGCGTACGGATATGGCCTGTCCTATGCCGACCAGCCGGCCGACACCGCCGCGCCCAGCGTGCCCGGCACCCCGGTCGCGTCCGCGGTGACCGCGACCGGCGCCACGCTGAGCTGGGCCGCCTCGACCGACACCGGCGGCAGCGGGCTGGACGGTTACGACGTCTACCGCGACGGGACGCTGATCGCCTCCACCGCCGGCGCCGGCTACACGGTGTCCGGGCTGACCGCAGCCACCAGCTACGTCTTCACCGTGCGCGCCCGGGACAAGGCCGGCAACCGCTCCGCCGCGTCCGGTCCGCTGACCGTGACCACCCCGGCCGGACCGGGCGAAAACGGCGGATGCCGGGTCACCTGGACCACCAACGACTGGAGCACCGGCTTCACCGGCACGGTCACGGTGGCCAACACCGGCGCGGCCGCGCTGAACCCGTGGACGCTGCGGTGGACGTTCACCGCCGGGCAGACCGTGACCCAGGCCTGGTCGGCGCGGGTCACCCAGTCCGGCGCCACGGTCACCGCGGTCGGCGAGCCGTGGAACGCCACGCTGGCGGCCGGCGCGTCGCTGAGCTTCGGATTCAACGGCGCATCCTCGGGCAGCAACCCGCGTCCCACCTCGTTCACGCTCAACGGCACGGCCTGCACCATGTCGTAACGGGAGCGATCACATTCAGCACCGAACGCCTGCGGTATCAAGTCTTGACTCTGACTTTGTTATCGATAACATCGGCCGTTAACAATGGCTTAACGTCGCCGCAGGCGGAGGTTCCCCATGCCCCACCCCGCACCGAGCCGCGCCCTCGCCGTCCTTTTGACCGCCGCCCTGCTGACCGTCGTCGCCGGGCAGCCCGCGCACGCCGCGGAGATCCCCTCCGGCGCCCGATCCCTGCAATCCGTCAACCTCACCGGGCAGTACCTGCGCCACGCCGACTACCTGGCCGGCGTGGCCGCAGTGACCTCGGCCAGTTCCGCGCAGGCCAAGAGCGACGCCACCTTCACCGTCACCCCGGGTCTCGCCGGTGGGACCGGCTGCGTGTCGTTCCAGGCCGCGAACGGCATGTGGCTGCGCCACCGCGACTACCGGCTGCGCCTCGAAGCCAACAACGGGACCGCCACCTTCCTCGCCGACGCCACGTTCTGCGTGCGCGACGGCTCGGTGGCCGGATCGGTACGCCTGGAGTCGGTCAACTACCCCGGCCGGTTCCTGCGCCACCGCGACCACCAGGTGTGGCTCGACCCGTCGACCACCAACCCGGGCACGTTCGCCGCCGACAGCTCGTTCCGTGTCACCGCCCCGTGGACGCCCGGCCGCCGCAGCCCGGTCCTCAAGGGCCTGTACGCCGACCCGAACATCGCCTACTTCAACGGCCGGTACTACCTGTATCCGACCACCGACGGTTACGCCAGCTGGAGTGGCACCCGGTTCAAGGCGTTCTCCTCGGCCGACCTGGTGAACTGGACCGACCACGGCACGATCCTCGACGTCGGGCCGCAGATCAGCTGGGCGTCCGGCCGGGCCTGGGCGCCGACGATCGCCTACCGCAACGGGCGGTACTACTTCTACTTCTGCGCCGACACCAACATCGGCGTGGTGACGTCCACCAGCCCGACCGGCCCGTTCACCGATCCGCTCGGCAAGCCGCTGGTCGCCGCAGGATTCCGCAGCGGCCAGATGATCGACCCGGCGGTGTTCACCGACGACGACGGGCAGTCCTATCTCTACTGGGGCAACGGGTCCGCGTACGCCGTACCCCTCAATGCCGACATGTCCTCGTTCGATCCTGCCCGGGTCTCCACGTTCGGCCTGCCGAACTTCCGGGAGGCCCCGTTCGTCGTCAAGCGCAACGGCGTCTACTACCTGTCCTACTCGGTGGACGACACCCGCTCGGAGAACTACCACGTCGAGTACGCCACCAGCACCTCACCGCTCGGCCCGTGGACGCATCGCGGCACGATCCTGTCGAAGAACCTCGCCCTCGGCGTCAAGGGACCCGGCCACCACTCCATCGTCCAGGCGCCGGGCGGCGACTGGCACATCGCCTACCACCGCTTCGCCATCCCCGCCGGTGACGGCACCAACCGCGAGGTCACCGTCGATCCCCTGCGGTTCAACGCCGACGGCACGATCGCACCGGTCGTCCCCACCCTCTGATCCTTTCCCCGAAGGAGACCGCATGTCCCCCACCCGCCGCAGCCTGCTGGGCGTCGCTCTCGCCTCGGCAGCCGGCTCCACTCTCCTCCGCGGCGCCCCGGCCGCGGCCGCCGAGCTGCCACCCGCCCGTGCCGACCTCGGCGTCTCGGCGTTTGCGTTCCCGCTCGGCCAGGTGCGCCTGACCGCCGGGCGGCTGATGGACAACCAGAACCGCACCCTGAACTATCTGCGGTCCGTCGACGCGAACCGGCTGCTCTACGTGTTCCGCGCCAACCACGGCGTGTCCACCGGCGGTGCGGCCGCGAACGGCGGCTGGGACGCGCCGACCTTCCCGTTCCGCAGCCACGTGCAGGGGCACTTCCTCACCGCGTGGGCGCAGGCGTGGGCCGTGCTGGGCGACACGACCTGCCGGGACAAGGCCAACTACATGGTCGCTGAGCTGGCCAAATGCCAGGCTTCGAACGGTTACCTGTCCGGGTTCCCCGAGTCGGACATCACCGCGGTCGAGAACCGCACGCTGACCAACGGCAACGTGCCCTACTACTGCATCCACAAGACCCTCGTGGGCCTGCTGGACGTGTGGCGCTACATCGGCAACACCCAGGCCCGTACCGTGCTGCTGGCGCTCGCCGGCTGGGTCGACACCCGCACGGCCCGGCTGACCAGCGCCCAGATGCAGGCCATGCTGGGCACCGAGTTCGGCGGCATGAACGCCGTGCTCACCGATATCTACCAGCAGACCGGCGACGCCCGCTGGCTGACCGTCGCGCAGCGCTTCGACCACGCCGCGGTCTTCAACCCGCTGGCTGCGAACACGGATCAGCTGAACGGCCTGCACGCCAACACGCAGGTGCCCAAGTGGATCGGCGCGGCCCGCGAGTACAAGGCCACCGGCACCGGCCGCTACCTCGACATCGCCCGCAACGCCTGGAACATCACGGTCGGCGCGCACACCTATGCCATCGGCGGCAACAGCCAGGCCGAGCACTTCCGCGCCCCGAACGCGATCGCCGGCTACCTCACCGACGACACCTGTGAACACTGCAACACGGTCAACATGCTGCGCCTGACCCGGGAACTGTGGGTGACCGACCCGAACCGGGCCGCCTACTTCGACTTCTACGAGCAGGCCCTGCTCAACCACGTGATCGGCGCGCAGAACCCGGCGTCGGCGAACGGGCACGTCACCTACTTCACCCCGCTGAAGCCGGGCGGGCGGCGCGGCGTCGGCCCGGCCTGGGGCGGCGGCACCTGGAGCACCGACTACACCACCTTCTGGTGCTGCCAGGGCACCGGCGTCGAGGTCAACACCCGGCTGATGGAGTCGATCTACTTCTACAACGGCACCACGCTGACCGTGAACCTGTTCACCCCGTCCGTGCTCACCTGGTCGCAGCGCGGCATCACGGTCACCCAGGCCACCACCTTCCCGGCGAGCGACACCACCACGCTGACCCTGTCCGGCACGATGAGCGGCTCCTGGAGCATCCGCGTCCGCATCCCGGCCTGGACCAGCGGCGCCACCATCGCCGTCAACGGCGCCGTGCAGAGCGTCGCGGTCACGCCGGGAAGCTACGCCACCGTGACTCGCACCTGGGCCGCCGGCGACACCATCACCGTGCGCCTGCCGATGCGGGTGGTCATGCGGCCCGCCAACGACAACCCCGACATCCAGGCCATCACCTACGGCCCGGCGGTCCTGGCCGGCAACTACGGCAACACCACGCTCAGCGCCCCGCCCACGTTGACCGTCTCCTCGGTCACCCGGACCACCGCCACCGCGAACGGGGCGACCGTCAACCTGGTCCCGTTCTACGACGCGCACGGCTTCAACTACACCGTCTACTGGCAGACCACCCCCACCGTGAAACTGGTCAACAACGCCACCGGCCTGGTCCTCGGCATCAAGGACATGTCGCTCGTCAACGGTGGCCTGGCCCTGACCTGGGACGACACCGGCACCCTCGACCACCGCTGGGTGCGCATCACCGACGGCACCGCCGTGCGCTTCCGCAACCTCAACAGCGGCAAGGTCCTCGGCGTCGAGAACATGTCCACCGCCGACAACGCCCGCGTCCTGCAATGGGACGACAACGGCACTGCCGACCACCGCTGGACCCTCCTCGACCAGGGCGGCGGCCTCTTCAAGATCCGCAACGTGCACAGCGGCAAACTCCTGGCCGTCCTGGGCGGCGGCACCGCCCGAGGCACGCAGGTGGTCCAGGAGGCAGACAACGGCAGCGCCGACAACCTCTGGCGCCTCATTTAGACCCGTTTCGATACGGGCTACGCGCTCTTCCCCGAGCGTCCCGCGGCCGCCGCACGGCTCGAGGCCGTCCGGCGGCCGCCGGGCTGAACCTACGGTCGCCCCAGCCGGGCCTGCCACCATCGCGCCGAGTTCGTCATCACCTGCTCGGTGCCGGCGGGGCGGTCCCGCAGCATGCCGCGACCAGCCGGCCCACCGTGGCGCCGGGCGAGGCGTCCGGGCTCGCGCGGGGCGAGGGTGTGGCTACGGGTGGAGGGCGGTGGCCGCGGCTCTGCGCCGGCGCACATACCCGACAGCGCAGCAATCAGGCGCGGACCGGACGGCGGCCGAACGCCCGCATCGCCGTCGCACCGACCAGCGGGCCCGGCACGAGCAGCCAGAACGCCCAGCGCCAGCCGACCGCCCCGGCCACCACCGGAACCAACTGGATGGTGATCACGGTCAGCGCGAAGCCGATGGCCGTCTGCGCGGTCAGGGCGGTTCCGACGTAGCGTTCGTCGGCGACCTCGCTCAGCGACGTGGAGAAGACGCCGGAGTCAGCGACCGCCGCGGCGCCCCAGATCACGCCGAGCGCCACCACGGCGGCCGGCGGGGCGGTGAAGAACAACGGGGACAGCAGGCAGCAGGCGCCGCTGACCACCAGGGCGGCGACCCCGGCCCGGGACCGCCCGAACCGGTCCGCCGCCCAGCCGCCACCCAGGCACCCGGCCAGCCCGGCGACGCCGATCGCCAGGAACGCGACCAGGCTGACGTCGGCGTCCTCGCGGCCGGTGCGGGCCGCGGCTCCCGCGATCAGGAAGCTGGGCAGCCACGTCCACAACGCGTACAGCTCCCACATGTGCCCGAAGTAGCCCAGGTTGACCAGCCGGGGACCGCGCTGGCCGAACATCGTCAGGGCGTACCCCGGATGCGGCGCCGCCGGCGCCGCGTGGGCGAACTGCGGGCCCTCGCGGACCAGTGCGACCGACACCAGCGCGCCGGCCGCCGTGCAGCCGGCTGCGGCGGCCATCACGGCCCGCCACGGCAGGTCGCCCAGTCCGCCGATCAAGTGCGGCAGGGCCGAGCCGAGGGTGAGCGCGCCGATCATGACGCCGAACGCCAGACCGCGCCGGGCCGGCGGCGCCCAGGACGCGGTCAGTTTCATGCCGACCGGGTAGACCCCGGCCAGGAAGACACCGGTGAGGAACCGCAACGGGACGGCGGCGGCGAGGCCGTCCACCGCGACGGCGAACACTCCGGT